>NZ_JAVWHO010000035.1:0-9776 GCF_036639995.1 Vagococcus sp.
TCGGAGTCACTATCAATGTCTGATCCGCCATTATCATTATCACGATAGTTATCTAATTTTTCTTTAGCATCTTCTAATTCTTTTGTTGCTTGATCCACATCTGCTTGAGTTGCTTCAGAATCATCTAAAACTTCTTTAGCTTTCTCTCTAGCTTCTTCAAACTCACTATAAATATCTTCTGGATATTTTTCACCATCATTTAAATATTTATTATCATTTTCTACATTTTCTGGATCAGTTTCTTCGTAAACTTTTTCTAATCGAGATTTGTCTACTTCTGTTGACTCATTTAATTCAAGTTTTTCAAAAGCATCTTTAAGTAAACGATAGGCTTCATCTACTTGAGCTTGTGTTGCTTCTAAGTCTTCTAAAACAAATTTTGCATTTTGTCTAGCATCATCAAACTCTTTAAAACTAATCGCTGTATACTCATGCGTATCATTAGATGTATTCTTAAGATTAGAATATAGATTTTGTAATTTAGATTTATCAACTTTGTTTTCTTGGTCTTCTTTAGAGACAGTTACAATCGTTTCATCTCCAATTTTATCACCATAACCTGCTTGATGACCAACTAGCTTAACTGATACTTTATCTTTATAAGATAGAGTGTCAACACCAATTGAGAAGGTACCATCTTTATTTAGAGTTCCTTTGTAAATTTTTCCATCATTAATTTGAACTTCAACAGTATATGTTCTACCATTTGAAAAATCATTATTGATTGATTTACCCATAATCACATTATCATTTTCTGATGGTTGTTTCACTTCAATTGGTTGTAATTTCCAATCTTCCCAAGCTTGTGATAATTTAACCGTTGTTTCTGAAACATCACTAAATTTATCTTTCTTGCTTGGTTGATGACCCACGATTTGAACTTCTACTTTATCTCCTGCTTTAAGAGTATTAACTTTAATCATGAATTTACCATTTGGATCAAGTTTGCCACGATATGTTTTCGCACCATTAACTGTCACAATCACATCATATGATCTGCCAGCAGAGTTATCATTTGGCGCAACCCCTGTAACGTACTCTTTTCCTTCAAATAAATCATCAATTGTTGGTTGTGTTACTTCCCAATCTTCGTACATTTCATCGGCACTTTTAACCGTGATTGTTGTAATATTTGATACTAGCTCATTTCCATTTTTATCCATTACAGCTTTACCATCTCGATAAGCAACTAATTGCGCGGTAATAACATCACCAAGTTGCAATGGATTTTCTAATTTATCTAATTTGTATAAGCCGTCTTTGGTTACTGAAGCCTCACCTACAACTTTGCCATTAACAGTCAAGCGCACTTTGTACTCGCCATTGTCAATATTTGGCACCAAGCCACTAATTGATGTATCCCCATCTCCTGCTTGGTTAATTAATGGATCTGGAATGCCCCATTCAACGTCTGCTTGCGTAATTTGTGGTGTCACATCTTGTAATTGCTTACCAACACCCACTAAAGTACCTGTACTATTTAATTTACCTGCATAAACGAAGACTTGTGCTTCAACATAACCACCAAATTCAAGTGGTGTTCCCACATAGTATTCAAAGTTTCCAGTTTGACGATCCACACTCACTTCTGTTAATTGAATTGCTTTACCATCTGGAGAGTAGTACGTTAATTTGACTTTGTAAACATTTAAGTCATTTGGATTAAAGTTAACATAGTTACCTTTTTCATCCATCATGCCTGAGATATTACCAGAAATCACTTGACTACCATTTTTAATTTTATCTAATGTTACTTCTGGTGCTTTTGCTTTTCCTACACGCCATTCTTGTGTGGTTGATTCTGAAATAAATTCACGGTCTTTGTTTTCACGGATAACTGTCGCTAAAATCGTTTCACCTGCCTTGAATCCTCTGGCAGTAATATTTCCGAACTCGTCTTTTTCACCATAAACAAACATAAATGTGTTGTCATCTCTTAAATCTGTATATCCTAAGGTCTCGATAGAACCATCTGCTCGTTTGAGAGAAATACGTACTTTGTATGTGTCGCCCTTAATATCAGTATTGTGATCTTGTTGTACACGACCATTAATGACTGTTCCGCCACTAACTAATACGTTTCCTAATTCAGCTGGTGCGACTGGTTTTTGTGCTGTTGTTTTGTCGCCACCTAAACCAGTTGAAGAACCATTTGATTTACCTTTAGAGAAATCATTATTTAAAGCCGTTGATTTAGCTTCTTCTTCATCACCCACAAATACAATTGGTTTTTTGTTTAACATAGTGATTAATTTCATTGTATTATCAGATTCTGTATTTAACGGAATATACCCATTATGGTCTCTTGACCAAGCTGCTAGGTCAAATTCAAAATCATAATCCAATGTGAACCATGTTTGTGGTGCTAAATCTAACCATGAATTAGCCATTTTTCTAGTTACAATTCTTAATGTTGGAATACCGTTATCAGTTAAATAGTATTCAACTGTAATATCGCCTGGTTGTAAATCAGATAATCTAACTCTATCGATATTGAAATCATCCGATGCTCCACCAATTAATACACCAACAGAACCATCAGCTGCAATATAAACATAATCACGCCAATTACTTGATTCAAAGACCACACGCATACTCTTAGGTAACTCGATACGTGTATCAAAGCTAGGTGTGTATGCAGCAATACCAAGTAACGGATTTTTTGATTTAACTTTAATATTTAATTTGCCATCTTTAACAGAAACATCTTTAAACTCACTCTTAGTGCTTCCACTTGTTATGAAGTTTAACTCTCTTGCTTTAATCATGCTTTCTTTTGTTGTTTCGATTGCATGTAACATATCTGTTAATTCATCTAACGTTAAACCATAATTTCTTTCTAATTCAGCTTTTGAATCATTGATAACTTTTTCGTAATCGTCATAACCAATCACATAATCTTTTGGATTGATTTTTCCAAACTCATTAATATGCTTATCAATTTTTTGGCGTATCTCTGTTGCTTTAGCATCTTGATATTCTGCTTTATCTAATGCTTCTTGCAATGTTTTTTCAGCATTATAAATATCATCTGCTGTTGCTTTTGGATCAATTAATGCTGCTTCAGCATTTTTTATACTTTGTCTGATCATAAAGCCATTTTTATACAAATCATTTGGGTGACTCGAATCTGATGTAATGCCTGTTGTTTTAGCTTTTTCTAATGTTTCATTTAATTTTTTCGATGCTTCTTCTTTTGTTGTCACTAAAGAGCTGATACTTTCATTTAATGAACCAATTAGTTTACTTAAATCATCTGCTTCGATTTTTTCACGATCAATTTTCAGTGCTTTTTCAAACACTTTTTTAAACTCTTGATAAGACATATTTAATGCTGTGTCTTTACCATCGTAGAAACTATAATCATCAGGATTAACTGTTTTCCCAGATTCTAAAGCAACATCTAACTTAGCTAACAGATCATCCTTAGACACTAAGTTGTTTAACGCTTTATTTAAATGATTCGTTACAAAGGAAATATCTTCCATTGATGATTCTGATGCTGCTAGAATATCCTTAGCATTATGAAGTTGAACGTTAAGCTCATTCCATGTTTGTGTTGTGTATTTCCATTTTTCATTTGGTTTTGAAATAATAACTGATGCGTCATCGATTAATTTTTGTAATGTCTCAATATTAGTTGAAATCACTAATGAATCGATTGCTTTTTTTAAATCTTGTAACGCTTGATCTAATTCATTTGCTGTTGCTTTTTGATTTTTATCTAATTCTAATGCATGTTTGTATGCTTCATTCATTATTGAAAAGCTCTTAGTTGTGTAGTAACTCATCTTTTGTTTTTCAATAGCATTTTTTGCTTCTACATAAGTAATTGATAATTGTTTTCGAACATCATTTTTCCCAGAAAGAGCCATTTTAGCTTGGAGTAACTGATTTCTTGCAGCGGATAATTCTTCAACAGACGAATTTTTGTTATCGTATGTTTTTTCAGAAAGAGCAATAGCTTCTTGCAATTTATTGTAAGTAGCTTTTGTATAATCCGTCTCTTTCAATCCTTTAGCATCTGTTATTTCTTCTAGTAATTGTTGACGTCCTTCTTCCCCAACAGACACAACTGGTACTAAATTAGTCATAGCGCGTTTAATTTCATTGTACGCATTATTTAAGGTTGCTGCATTAGGGTTTCCTAGCGCTTCGTCCCCTTTTCTAATGGCTTCTTGTAAAACCGCAAAACTATATTGTGTATAGTCAGAACCTTTAAAGTTTTTAGCATCTGCAATCAACTCTTCCAGACGTTTTTGGTCAACTGCTGAAGGGTCTGTTACACTTGGTGCTTTTAATTGATTCATAGCAGAAGACATTAAAGTAATCATTTTTTCGATACTTTCTTGAGTCGCTGCTTCATCCACTAAGGCTTTTTGAGCTTCTTCCATTGAATCAACTAATACTTTATATGTTGTGGCACTGTATTTTGATGGACTTAAACTATCTGCTTCTTTTAATAATGATTTAAGAGCATCAAGCGACACTTGTGATGGCTTCACACTATTAATAGTAACTAAGTTATTAATCGTTCCATTTAATGTATCACGCGCACTGTTTACTTCTGCTTGTGTTGCTGCTTCATTTTCAAAGACAGCTTTAGCACTTTCCAAGGCTTTACTTAATGAATCAAAACTTTCTTTAGTATATGTTTTGTTATCATTATTATAGTAATCAGCAACATCAATCGCTGCTTCTAGCCCATTTTTGTTAACTTCTGTATTTTTTGCAGGCACACGTTTTAAGTTTTCAGCACTTTGTTTTTTACCAGCGTCGCCTTGTTGGCCAACGATTACAACTGAAATATCATCGTATGCTTCTAGTCCTTTATCTAACGCAACATTAAAGTTACCATATTTATCAACTTCACCAGTAATTACTTTACCGCCATTGATTTTTACTTGAACATAATAAGTTCTGTCATATGATGAATCAACTTTGACATAACCTGAAACTGATTTATCTCCAATTTGTGGATCTTTCACAACTGGATGACTAATTTCCCAGTCTTCAAACGATTCTTGCATTTCAACTTCAACTGCTGCTGTAGCTGTTTTTTCTCCGTCGTAACCTTTTTCAGTTCCGTGAAGTATCACAATAATGTCGTCTGTTGCTTTTATTTTTTGATCTAAATTAATTTGAATACGACCATTTTCACGGTTTAAAGCATCCTCATTAATTTCAATTTCAACACCATTGATAGTTACTGTTAAGTAGTAGCTTCTTGTTTTACTATCATCTAATAAAACGATACCTGTTAAAGTCGATTCTCCTACTTTTGGTTTATTAATAGTTGGTTCATTAACCACCCATTTATCATTTACTTCAGAAGTTGCCACAACGATATTTTCAACTACATCAGAGCCTGTAACAGCTTCATTTTTACCTGGTACAAAACCAACAACATTCACGTTGACTACTTGACCACGTTCAACTTTAGGAACAGTTACTGTAAACATACCATTGTCATCAATTGAGCCATAGTAAGTCTTATCTCCAATAACCACTTGTACTTTGTAGTTAGCTTCATTAAATTTAACATCATTGATTGGTGCTTGTCCTGAAACTGACGTGCTTCCTTCTTTAATTTGGTTTACTGACGGTTTAGCAATATTCCACTCAACGTTTCTAACAGTTGTTGTCGCGTCAGAGTTATTTAATTGAACGCCAGTAGATGACAATTCACCATTGCTGTTAACCATACCTTGGTAAACATAAGCAATTGCTTCAACACGTCCACCATATTGAAGAGGCATAGATGTGACATATGTAAAGTTACCATTTTTATCTGTTCTTACCTCAGCAAGCTCAATCCCTGTTGATTGACCTGGTGCGTAATAAACAAGTCGCACGGTATAAACATTTTTATCGGTTGAATCAATGGTCATACTTTTACCGTCTTGGGTCATAAATGTCGTAATGGTACCACTAATTTCTTTTCCGTTTTGTTTAATTGTATTCACGTTAACTTTTGGTGATTTTCCTTTAACAACATTAATCCCTTTATCTTTTGAAACAGTTGTTAAATCATATTTATCATTCACACGAACGATACTTACTTTAATTCGGTCACCTTGTTTAAAGTTTTGAGCTACAATATTACCTGTTCGAGGATCAATCGTTGTGTAGTTATAAATAAAATTACCATCTTTATCCAAAGTTGCTCTTCCGATTTCTTTGCCATTCAAATCAAAGACTGCTTGATAGATATCTCCATCTAAATGTTTATCTTTTGATTGAGTCGCTTTACCAACGATTGTATTAGTGCCATCCACAACATGTGTATAAATATCCCCAAGTTCCACATCATCCTGAACGCCCAGTTTATTCATCTCTTCAAGATTTGCAACCTCTTTTTTATCAGCATAATTAGTTGCACCAGCAATACCTTCTTGCATAACTCTGCTGATTGCTTGAATTTCAACATCATCACCCTTTTCTTGAATAGGTAATGCATTGCCGTCTTTCATATAAGTCTCTAAATCAAGACTGATAAAATAATTTAATTTAAATTCGTTAACTGGCATAAGTCCCCAGCCAGGAACCATTTTATTAGTCGTAATATATAAAACAGGTTGCCCATTAACAATTTTGTATGAAATTTTTAAATCTTCAAGAACTTTTGGATCATCTAATGATAAAAGATTTAACGTTGGGTCCCATGAGCCAAAAATACCACCTGATTTTTTATCCCCTGACTGAACAACATAATCACCAAATCCAATTGAACCAGTTGAGTTATTATAAGCAATTTTCACATATTTTCGCCAAGTACCATTTTCAAAAAACGGTAATAAATTATGCGGAATTTTTATCGTTGTTTCAAAAGCTGGACTATACGTAAAGAAGCTTGCAATTGGTTGTTTTGCACTTACTTCAATATTTAATTTGCCATCTTTAATACCAGTTTTCTTACCAATAGTTGTACTTGTATTAACAACGATTGTTTTCTTACCATCATCAATAGTTAAATTGTTTTTCGCATTTCCAATCTTAGTCGCTAATTCATTCATTTGTGCTGTTGTTAAGTTTAAGTTATTTAATAGCTCACGACCTTCTTCAACTGCTTGTGCGTACTCTTCATAACCGTGTAAAATAGCTTTTCGTTCGTCGTCACTCATTTTGTCAAATGCAGCAATACCATCTTGTAATTTTTGTTTCCCTGTTTGACGGTCTGTATCGCTATAGGATAAATCATTAATTGCTTTAGCTAAATCTTCTGTCACACGTAAAATAGCTGATGTTTCAACTGCTTCAATACTATCAACAAGAGCATACGCTTCTTTAACTACTTGTTGTAATCTTGCCCAGCTCTCAGCTGTATAAGCTGTTTCTTTATCTAATGTAACTAATTTTTCAAATTCTTTTTGAAGTGCATTAGTTGCTTCATTACTAGTTAAAAATAGTTGGTTGATTGACATACTCAACTCATTAACAATTGCATTTAATGTATCAGGATTAATTGTCTCTCTATTAACTGCTCGAGCTTTGATTAACGCATTTTCAAAGGCTTGCCATGAAACAGTCGTAAATTTATCTTTTTCTTTCTCATAAGCATCAGCTTGGAATAAAAGGCCATCTAAATCTTTTAATAAGGTTTCACGATCCACCATAGCATCAACCGCATTATTTAATTTTTGATAAGCTCTTGAAATTTCATCTACTGTTGATTTTGAGTTAGTAATAATAGCTTCAGCATAAGCAAGCTGTTTATTTAAGTTATTCCACGATACTTCAGTGAAATTACCTTTACCTAAACCAACTAATTTTTTACCTTCATTAATTAACGTTTCTAAACCTTTTAGATTTTCAATTTCAATTAAATCATTCATAGCTTTTTTCAAATTATTATTAATTTCTACCAAACGATCTGCAGAAACCATATTGAAATCAACTGTTTCAGCAATTTTTAATTGTTTTAGAACGATATCTAATGTTTCATTAGTATAAACTTGTTTTTTCTTATTATCGTTAAGTAGTTGTTTTGCTTCATTGATTGTCACTTGAAGCTCACTATTAATACTATCTTTTGATACCAAATCATCAATTGATTTAGCTAATTCATGATAAATATTTGAGTAAGTATCTGTTGAAACTTCTGTTGCATTCATTACTTTTTGTGCTTTTTTCAATATCTCTGAAAAATGTTTATAACTTTCTGATGTGTAATCTTTAGCGTTTAAATTAAGAACGTCGTCAATTTTACTTTGTAACTCTGATGCTGTTCTTAATTGAACCAATTGATCTAAGGCTTTATCAATTTGCGTATAAGCTAAATAACGTTCTGCTTGTGTCGCATCTTCATTATTTACAACCAATAACGCGTCACGAATCGCATCATTTAATTGCTTATAACTTAATGCAGTGTAATCTAATTGTTTGTAGTCATTCATTACATCATCGATATGACCTTGTAATTTTTCTGATGAAATATCTAAATCATCTGCGTGTTGTGCCATTTTTTCTATTAATTGATTAATTTCTGCTTGAGTTGCCCCTTCTTTTGCTTGAAGTACTTTGACTTCATCAAGAATACTCTTAATAGTTGCTGCTGTTTCTTTATTAGCAGAACCTAATGTTAATAAGTCATGTTCCAATTGTTTAGTCAAATCAACTAAAGTAGCTTTATCCACAGTTAGATTCTCAGTTGCTTCCTCTAACTCTTTTAAAGATTGTGCTATCTCAGCTTCAGACAACTCCCCTTTTGCTACTTTATCTTCTAATTCTTTCATTGCTTTATTAAGTGCAGCAACGCTTTCTTTAGAGTAATTAGCTTCAAGGTCTTTCATCTTTTTAATATCAGATACTTTTTTATCTAATTCTTTGTTTCCAGTTGACATAGCAGGCGTTTCAGAAGTTTTACTTACTGCTTTACCTGATGTTTCAGATGTGCTACTATTTGTTTGTTTAGAAGTATTATTTTCCTTAGAAGTGGATGTTGTTGAGTCTGTTGCAGCAGATTCGGTAGTGTCTACTTCTTTTTTATTTTCTTGCGTACCACTTGTCTTAGTTGAATCAGATGTCTGATGTTTGTTTTCAGCTTCTTCTAATTTAGATACTTGATCTTTAGCTTGTTCTGCTCCTAATTCTCCGCTATCTAGCATATCGTAAGATTCATTCAATGCTTGGTTTAATTCCGAATCCTCTGCTATACCAGCATGTTTTAAGCCCATTTCCCCAGCAACTTGACCTAAATATTCTTTTGCTTCTACAACTTCTACATTTTGAGCTTCATTAACTGCTGCTGTTTCTTCAGCCGTCGCCACTGGTGCAGCTTGTGTTTCATTGTTATTTTGATTATTAACAGCATCCACCTCAGCTGCTTCGGCTGTATCTGGTGCTACTGCCACAGTTGCAAGTCCATAAGCTGCAACAGTTGAATAGAATACTTTTAAAGACTTCTCTTTTCTTTTTTTATTCTTATTCATTTTTTCAACATAATCATAATTTCTATTACTCATTTAAATCCTCCTTGATTTAATTAACATTCTACTTTTTTATCTATTGTTGGCTATTAAATTTTGCCACTTTTTTATCGTGCATTGTTTATCGAATTTATTTGCTATATCATAAGCATTTTGAGACATTTCTTTATGTTGCTCTGGATGGCTTAATAAATAAGCAAGTTTTTCTTTCATTTCATCCATATTATTAGGCTCAATCAAGTAACCATTCTTACCATCTTCAATCATCTCACTTGGCCCGTACCGAATGTCATACGAAATAACTGGTACTCCGTGCTCCATTGCTTCTAATAGTGATAAACAAAACCC
>NZ_JAVWHO010000035.1:9876-26073 GCF_036639995.1 Vagococcus sp.
TTTTCAGTGTAATACCTAGCCATACAAACTATTTTAAACGGATTTCTTTTTTCAAAATCTATCTTTTTGACTGTCGTTGATTCTAAGTAACCAACAGGTATTGGATAAGCTTTTATCGTTTCTGGCAATCGCTCATTTAACTCTTGTGCTTGATGTGTTGTGGACGCTACAATCGCTGATACGCTATCCAAGTTTGAAAAAATGGATTGATAAGGTGACGTAATTTCTGATATTTTCGTTTCATAAGGTGCTCTTAGATGCACATTATGTATAATCGGAATAAACGTCGCTCTTGTTTCCATCAACGGAACACTAGAAATCATTGATTGTGTCCTATCTGATAGAAAAATAGTTTTCTCTTGGTTAAGCTCATCTAGAAAGAACGCGTGCCATTCATTTTTATTTTTAAAATAATAGGTTTCATTTTTATAGTCTGTTAGCTGAATGCGTGATATCTCTTTTCCTTCATTGTAGTAGCAAACTATTTTTTCATCCCCACTTGGATTTAAGTAACTATCTACTATTACTCGTTGGTTTTCCCCTAGTATTTTTACATTACTTAAAAAACCACGTGAATCAAAAATCTCTCTCTTTATCTTGCGACGTTTTTCGTAAGGACCATCAAAATAATTAATATAACTAATTCGTTGGTATGTTTCATCATAAAAATGTGCATAGCAGATATAATCTTCTTGATAAAACACTCTGACATCTGTTGTATGTTTGACAGGTTCCAAACGATATTTTGGATCCTTTTGCCACATATCATAATAATTTTTTTGTGAATAACGATTGTCCCCCATTGCCTCTTGGAAATAATCATATATTGAAAAGATATTATCTGATATTGAAAACAATGAGGCGTTCTCATATAAATCAACGCCATGAGAAAGTGTAACTATTTTTGCTTTCTCCCCCATTTGTAAAAATAACTTCACTCTTTTTATTTGACTATGTTCAATTCCTGGTAACTTTTTCCCTAAATTATTTCCTATGCAGTAAATCAATTTACCACCTCATTATTCAATGTTTCCAGTGAAAGTTGCATTACCTATTTTTGCAGAAATTTTATCTCCTGTTCCTTTAAAAGCAACTAAGACTTTCGCTGTTTTTCTTTCCCCTTTTTCAAGTGTTGCTCCTTGCTCTAGCTCATCTTGAATAACTGCCCCTTGTTCATCATCCTTATCGAAGTACTGAAAGATAGTTCCGTTAAATAAAAAACTACCTTTTGAGACATAGACATCATACTCAAATTCAACTAATTGACCGACATCACTAATTTCTTGCTTGACTGTTTTCACACGGTCATCCGATTCTTTAAGTCGTGTAGCTTTTGCGATACTTAGAGATACTCTTCCCTCATCTTCTGTTTTAAGTTCGATAAAATTACCAAACGGAATCTTTTCAAGATATTCAGAGTATTCTTCTTGTAGTTCTTTTTGTTTTGTTTCTTTGATTTTGTCCTCTACTTCTTTTTTCTTACTGTTTTTAACATCAGTTGTTAGTGTCTCTATTGGACTTTCATCGATTGTTGCCTTAGTCTTTTCTTTTTTTTGACCTTGGGCATACTTAAACGGATTATTATTAACTGCTTTTAAAACCATTGGGCAAGCAAGTCCTACTAAGGCGATAACAACAACAAATATTCTCACAATCTTTTTACTAATCAGACACTCCTCCTCTCAAAAAATACAAAGCATCACATAAAATTAATTAGTCGTAATAACTGTCTTTAGATAACAATTATTATTAACTGAACTGTACACATAATAATATATCAGCCTATCTTTAATTAAAACTATCGACTTTTTTCAATATCCTATAAAAAAATGACATTAAATGATATTAATGACTACAAAATACTCTGTTAACCTCTTTTAATTTTATTTTAGACACAAAAAAAGAGAATAAACTAATTAAAAGTCCATTCTCTTCACTATTTTAATGACTATTTAACAGTAACTCACGAATCATATTTTCATCATATGTATTAATGATTTCGTTGATAACGTAGATTTGTTTGTATTTATACGGTGTATCCGTTAAAAATATATCAGTAATTAGTAAATCATAAATTTTTTCATTGTGCGCAATTTCAAAGGATACATTAAACTCCTTTGAAAATGTTGTTTCTAAGTTTTTCAATATATCTTGCTGTGCCAAGTAATTTACCTGAATAGCGATACCAACAGAAATCGATTTAACACATTCACTTTCAATAATCTGTAAAATAAAACGATAATTTAAGAATACATGGTCATAAATTGCTGGTGATAACTCCAAAGGAAACAATGATAAATGTTCATAAATCACATGGTTAACGATGGTACTAATTGAATCGTCCATTCGTTTTGAGACTAAATAGTTTGATTCAAAGTAGCTCATGTAACTATTAAATTGCGTCATTCGAAAATGAAGTTGATATAAATTACATTCAATATACCAAAGTAAATTCTCTGATAAATAACTTAAATTAAAATGTTTCCCAATTGTCTCCAATGTATTCTCACTTAGATTAATGACGTCTCTAAAGAAATCATTTTTAAAAAAGTCCATCATATATGGATTTTTAGCCATTGGACTATCATAGATGTAGGTTGATAAAAAAAACACATACAAACAAATAAGATCCGTTTCTGTTTGAATAGCTGGTACAGAATTAGGTAATCTACTATTGGTTTGCTTAACTGCCCGTGTAAATTTTTCTCCTATCATTTGGCGGTAAATTTCTTGTTGTGAAATTTCCAATGTCGAACCATGAAGCTCTCTTCTTTTACTAATTAACAGCCATAAATAAAGATGATAAAAATTTTTCTCTTCTATTGGTAATTTAAGCTCTTCGGATAGATTTTCAATAAGTAACACAATGACAGGATCTAATGGATGATAGCTAATCACATCAATTGGTAACGTATGGTTATAAAATTCAAATAAAAAGTACCTTATTTGTAGTTCATCTCCAGAAAATTTAGCATTTTTAATTTGAATATCAAACTCAGCAATTAGTTGATTGATATCTTTTAATCTTCTAAAAAGTGTGGCTTCACTAATCATTAATTCCTGGCATAGTCTAGGAATTGAAAAACCATCATGTTTACTCAAATACATAATAATTCGACAGTTTATCGATTCATTTAAATAGTGGATTAAGATATGTTGTAAGTTAAAATAATACGGGATTTCTAAAAAGACTTTCTTATTTTCAAGTACAATATGTATCCCTTTATCTAGTTCATTCAGTAATTCATCCATAATATTAAGGTATTTATTTAACGACGCTGAAGATACCCTAACTTGTTTTTCTAATTCTTTAACACTCATCTTTCCACCGTTATCCAACAAGTTTTGAACAATCTTAACTTGTGTCATTTCGGGCTTGTCTAAAAGGTCTAGAATATTCAAGTTTGCTCCCTCCAAAATTATTCCCTAAAAAATAATCCTATCATACAACAAAATAAAAAACGAGCTTTTTATAAGTTATAATCAGTCTTTAAATAAATTTTAAATTTTTTTGTATTAAAAAAATACACCAAAATTATTTTTTGATGTACCTTATCCTGATAAGTTTCAATAAAAATGCGAGAAAAGGGACTCGAACCCTCACAAAGAATATTCTTTACAAGATCCTTAGTCTTGCGCGTCTGCCAATTCCGCCATTCTCGCTGGCTATTGCTATTTTACCAAATTTTTTAGTTTTCCGCCACACTGGCAAACATATTTTTCTGTATTAATTCGTCGACGTCTAATTATTGTACTGTGACAAGAAGCACACTCATAGTAACGATAGGTTAAAGTAGTCTTGTCGCCTAAAGCTTTAACAAAACGACTACCACCAGTTTCTTTAAGTAATTGCTTAAAGTCTGAGTCTTTATGTTGATACCCTTTTCCTTCTAAATGTAGATGATAATGGCATAGTTCGTGCTTAATCACACCAACTAATTCTTTTTTACCATATACTTCAACCACTCGAGGGTTAAAATCTAACCGGTGGCTTGATAAATGATATCTGCCACCAGTTGTTCTTAACCGCTTGTTAAATGTTGCTTGATGTCTAAATGGTCGCTTGAAGTCCTTTTTAGAAATCTCTTCAACTAAACATTGTAACTCATCATTTGTCATTAATTTAATTCACTCTTAGCTATGGGTATCATTGTTAGGGCGATACGTTTCTTTTTAAGATCTACGTCTTCGACCCATACAGTCACAACATCCCCAACTGCTACAGCATCAGTTGGATGCTTAATAAAGCGCGTGCTTAATTTAGAAATATGAACCATGCCATCTTGTTTTACACCGATATCAACAAAGGCTCCAAAATCAACCACATTTCTAACTGTGCCTTGAAGTTCCATCCCTGCTTTTAAATCTTCCATACTTAACACATCTTGTCTAAGAAGTGGTGCCGGCATTTCTTCACGCATATCTCTTCCAGGTTGAAGCAGTGCTTTTAAAACATCATCAAGTGTTTCTTTACCAATATTAAGAGTTTGACTTAACTCACTTGCTGATAGTTTTTCTAATGCGGCTTTTGCTTCTTCTGTTCCTAAATTTTCTGCTTTTAGGTTAATTTCTTTCAATAGTTCCTTAACGATTGCGTAACTTTCTGGGTGAATTCCTGTATTATCTAAAATATTTTTACCATCAGGTATTCTCAAGAAGCCAACAGCTTGTTCGTACGCTTTTGGTCCTAAGCGTGGGACTTTTTTAAGTTGTGCTCGGCTATTGAAGACCCCATTTTCTTCACGGTACAAGACAACATTTTTAGCTGTTGTTTTATTTAACCCAGATACGTGTTGCAATAGTTGCGCACTTGCTGTGTTAACATTAACGCCTACCTGGTTCACAGCTGTTTCGACAACAAAGTCTAATTGTTCAGTTAAGCGTTTTTGTGCCACATCATGTTGATATTGTCCTACTCCAACTGCTTTTGGTTCAATTTTCACCAACTCTGCTAGCGGATCTTGTAAACGTCTGGCAATACTTGCAGCACTTCTTTCTTCCACCTGCAAATCAGGGAACTCTTCTCTAGCTACCGCACTTGCTGAATAAACAGAAGCACCCGCTTCGTTTACAATGACATAAAATACTTCACGTTTGATTTGTTTTAGGTTCTCAGAAACAAACAATTCTGACTCACGACTTGCTGTCCCATTACCAATAGCAATCATCTCTACTTTATATTCCTCAATAAATGAAATAAACTCACCAGAGGCTGCTGCTCTTTTAGCAGATGAAGCTGGTTTATGTGGGTAAATTACTTTAACTGCAAGTAATTTACCAGTTTCATCAACCACCGCTAATTTACAACCTGTACGATAAGCTGGATCAAATCCTAAAACAACTTTTCCTTTTAATGGTGATTGTAATAGTAAGTTTCTTAAGTTTTCACCAAAAATTGAAATAGCTTGCTCGTCTGCTTTTTCCGTCAATTCGCCACGAATTTCTCGTTCAATCGCAGGTCCAATAAACCGTTTATAGCTATCTTCATATGCTGCTCTAACAACAGAACTTGCAGAACTTGCGTCTTTTTTTATGATTTTTTTCTCAAGATAATTAAATACTCGCGTTTCATCAATGTCTAACTCGACTTTTATAACGCCTTCTTTTTCACCACGGTTACTAGCTAACACACGGTGTGACGCAATTTTTTTCACTGGTTCATTAAAGTCATAATACATTTCGTAAACAGCCGTTTCATCTAGGCTAGTATCTTTTTCCGTTGTTTTAAAAATACCATTCTGCCAAACAAAATCACGTAACCATTCACGATAGGTTGGTTCGTCACTAATCATCTCAGCAATAATTTCATGAGCACCTGCTAAAACGTCTTCTACTTCCTTAATTTCTTTTTCTGGATTTAAAAAAGTAATTGCTTTTTCTTCAATATTTTCATTTTCAGGAAAAGTCATTAACCAATGGGCAAAAGGTTCTAAACCATTTTCTTTCGCAATAGTTGCTTTAGTCCGACGTTTTTGTTTATATGGTCGGTATAAATCTTCTACTTGTTGCATTTTTTCAGACGCATTGATTTTCTTTTCCAATGCCTCTGTCAGCTTTCCTTGTTCATCAATTAAACGAATAACTTCTTCTTTTCGTTTAACCAACCCTACTATATAAGCGTATCTCTCTTCGATTTCTCGAATCTCCACTTCGTCTAAGCTACCTGTCATCTCTTTACGGTAACGGGCAATAAAAGGAACAGTATTACCTTCTTCTAAAAGTTTTAAGACCGTTTGAAGTTGACCACTTTTATATTGTTTTAATTCTTTTTGTAGTAATTTGAAAGCTTGTTGTTCTTGCATAATTTATTTTTTCCCCTCATTCAAAAAATACTTATCAATATAATAAGAAACGCGTAAATAATAAGTATCCAAATAATTTGATAATTGGCTATACCCTTTAAGTAAGTTTAGAGCCGATTCATCTATCGTAACATATTTTTTCTTAAAGAGTGATTTTTTCACATCATATGATAGCTCTTCCTGGAATTCATCAATTTCATCAATATATGGCGCGCACCATTCTAAAAAGGCTGAATTTTTATCTGCGTCATCCATTATATAAACTTGATCCCATCTAAAACTTAAAAATTTGAATGATAAAATTAATTGTTTATAATCAGTTGCATCAATTTTTACATCTGTATAAGTTCTTTCATTGGAAGCTTCAAGAAAGGCTTTGATTTTCCGCTCATCTTTGACTTGATCCTTTTTACGAATATTCATTAATTCCTCTGTTACAACATCTTCAACATAAGGATCAGCTTCATAAGTGAAATACTCATATTCATAATCGTAATCATAATCGTCTTCATAGTAGTACTCATCATCTTCGTCTTTTGACTGTACCGCTTTTTTCTCAACATTATTAGCTAGCATGCGCTCAACGAAAACTGGTTTACTCACTTCAACTGGCTCAGATGGTTTAATATAAACTTCTTCAGGCATGCCTTTAATTTTTCCTTCAAGTTTACTAATTTGAGCTGTTAATAAGTTAATTTCTTGTCTATATGAATACCCTTCTTTATCTAATTCACGGTAACGGGTTTCTAATAGACTGTATTTTTCTTGCCATTCATCCATCAAATTCCATTTTTCTTTCTTGATTTCTAATTCATCAAGCTTTTCATTTAGAATTTCATTAGTTGCTTTCACGTTTTTAACTTGTAATTCTTTTTGTTCTAATGCTTTTTCTAGTTCTTTTTGAGTAACTAACAAAGCATCTTTTTCTTCTTGTCTATTGATGAAATCTTTTTCAAGCGTTTTAAATTTATCATTTTTCTCTTCATTTTTTAGTTTTTCAGCTGCTAGATTTTTATTAAGTTTAGTTAGCTGAATCTCTAATTTTTGGCGCTCGTTAACTTCTAGTTTCAACGATTTTTCTGATTCCTGTAAGGTTTCATCCAACGCATTATAATCATCGCGTGCTTTACCTACTAAATCAGATTGACTTGATTGTAGACGTTCCAAAGATTCATTTAAGCGGCGATTAGTATTTTCAAATTGCTTACTTAATCGTTGACTATCCAAATATTGAACTTTGAAATAGCTCTTCTCTTTTTCTAGCTCTTTGATTTTTTCTTCTAATTTTGCCATATGAGCCATTCGTTTAGCATCAACTTTATTTTGCTCAAGCATATCATTAAGTTTTAAATTTGCTTTATCCAATTGACGATTAATTTCATCATTGGTATTTAGTTTTGTTGTGAGAGCTTGGTTATCACGAACAATGTCTTTCATTTGACCATTTAGTTGTTCTAGTTGTTGATTTTTTTGATTCGCTAATTGTTCCAACTGATAAATTTTTTGTTGACTTGCTTGTTCTAATTTCGCTAATTTTTGTTGGAAAAGATCAGCTTGATTTGCTTTTTCTTCTGCTAATTTGTTATTAATTTCTATTAAATTAACTTCTCTTGATTTTAATAAACTAAATTGCGTTTCATAAGAGCTAATTTTACCGTGTAACTCATTGATATCAGCAAGCATGTCATGATTCGTCACTGAGTTTAACTGTGTTTCTGTCGATTCAATACTAGTAAAACCTTTTAAAATAGACTCTTGTTGTTCTACTTCTAATGTTAACTGTTTAATTAGTGCGTCTTGCTCTCTTAATTGTTTTTCATAATCATTCATCACAGGTTTTGTTTTGGCTGGTTGATTTACTTGAATTTCAGGGCTCTGACTCACTGGTGCTTCTGGTACATTCATGTTTTCTTTGGCCTTAGCCTCAAATACCTCTTTACCTAAAACTTTTTTAGCCACTTTTTCCAAGCACTCGTTAAGAATATCTGTTGCTGTAAAGACAACTTGTTTTATTTCCTCACCAGATAAATCTCCTGTCACGTTAAATGTAATAAATAATTTAACTTCTCCATCATTTTTAGTGTGATAAAAGGCTCTATAAATAGGAAAATCACTCAACACACGTTCCCATTCTTTTAACATTACACGGCCAATAATTGAGACATAAGATGTATCTAATAATGAGTTATCCCAACCTAATTCCAATTGATTTTTATCTAAATTACTTTTTTGCTTCGAGATAATCGAGGTACTCTCTTTCGATTCCCTAACACGTTCTCTTTTAAATATTCGGTATTTTATATTAAATTGATTGCCGCCCATTTTATTTCCTCTCTCTTCTTCAACGGTAATTTTAAAATTGAGGCTCCCACTTGTATTCACTGAAATACTCAATATCTTGAATAATTCTTTTTTTATCTAAAATAACGCCATGAATCGAACCGCCATAGACACCGCCGCCATCCAAACCAATCTTATCATCTGAAAGCCAAAGTTTCGTCGCATCCATTTCCTTATAAAGATACATCGTTGGTGTATGACCAAAAATAATCACCTTACCCGTTTTATTAGACATAGTATGAAACTCATTTCTAATCCATAAAAAATCTCGTTTTGATGTATTTTTCCATGATGGAAGTGATAAATTAACTCCCGCATGGACACAAATATATTGTTCCCACTCAAAATAATAAGGCAATGTTTCTAAAAAAAGAATTAATTCTTTGTATCTTGTTTGAATCATTAAAGACATTTCTGTTGGTGAATACTCGTCAAGTGCACCTTGGTGCAATAAACACTCTATGGTTTCCCCACCACCATTTAAGAGGTAATTTGAATATCTATTCTCCGGGTCTCTTAAAAAATCTAAAAAAAGTTGTTCGTGGTTGCCACGTAAATAAATAGCTTCCATCTCTTTAACTAACTTCATCCCTAGAAGTAAACACTCTTTTGATTTTCTCCCTCTATCCAATAGATCACCAATTAAAACAAGTTGATGCTCACTTTTGTCAAAATCCTGTAAAAGCGATAAAAATAGCTCTATTTCTCCATGAATATCACCAATGACAAATAAATATTTTTTCACTTTGATCTCTCCTAAACAAAAAGTGTTGCTCGTAGCAACACTTTTTTATTCTTGAGAGAAATTCAATTGTACACCTGGTGCGTCCAATGCAATTTCTGTAATTTCATAGGCCATGCGTTCAATCAATACGAATAAAGGTCTTACTAGTTCATTCACTTCTTCAGTTGTTAAATCTTCTATTTTATCAACTTTTCTATTAACTATTTGAACAAATTGTGCAACGTCTCCTGTTAACATCACTTTATCCAAAATAATTTTGTACTCGATTCGTAATCCCATAATTGAATTATTTTCTGCATCAATTTCCATTTCTTCTTTTATCTCAAAAGGATTTAAGCTAACATTGATTGCTGTTTCTTCTGAATGTTCCTCTGGTAATGCATCATAGTGAAAGCTTTGAACAAATTCCTGTTGTCTAATTAATTCCATTATTATATACCTCTTTCTCAACGAACTATTTTTAATTTATTTTCATTTATTTATTATCTACACTTCTATATTCTACCGTATAACTCGCACAAAATAAATCTAAATTTACAATTAGTATTCATTATGAACGTCATTTCGTCTATTTATCCCACCTTGATAAACATTTCCTAATTCAGGTAAAAATGGAATACCATACTTTATGGACTCATAAACAAATATTTTAGCTTTTTTTACAGCCATTTCAACACTCATGCCATTAGCTATTCCCCCACAGATTGCTGAGGCAAACGTACAACCTGCCCCATTATTAAATCCGTTAAATAACTTTTCTTGCTCTAACACAACATGTTCTCTTCCATTATACAACACATCATAGGCGATATTGCCTTCGAGTCGTTGGCCACCTTTAATCACCACATTTTTGACACCTGTTTGATATATTTTCACTGCAGCTACTTTCATGTCTTCCAGATTATTAATTGAATTCATGCCAGATAAAAGCTCTGCTTCTTTTAAGTTTGGTGTTGTAATAGTCGCTTGTGGTAGTAATTCTTGCTTAAAAAAATCAATTATTTTTTGATTGGACTCAAATCCTGATTCCTTTAAAGCAAGAACAGGATCAAGAACAACAGGTATGTTTTCTCTTTCTTTTAAAAAGGATGCCACTAACTTTCCTGTTTCAATACTTCCAAGCATGCCTATTTTGATTGCTAAAAGATCATTATCAATCGACATTAACTGTTTTTCGATGTTCAAAGGGAAAACTTCCTGTATTGATACCTTATCTGTTTCCGGCTTCACACTTACGATACAAGTCACCACATTTTCTGCTACAAGGCGATATTCACTAAAGGTTCTTAAATCTGCCTGTAATCCGCCCCCACTTAAAGAATCAGAACCTGCAATTGTTAATACTTTTTTCATAATTAACTCCATTACTTCCATATTATAGGTAACAAAAAAGATAGAAACACATCACAATCGTTTCCATCTCATTTTAGCATATTTTCTATTGAATTGATCCGATATTGTTAAGAGGCGTTAAACGCATAACTGCCACACCTTTAATCATTGATTCATCATATAGACCAACTCGTCGACTGTCTATTGCTTTTTGTCTATTATCTCCCAATAAAAAATATTTTCTTTCTGGGATATTTTCTGAACCTTTTTTCATGCCAACGATATGTTTTGAATCAAAATTGGTTGTATAGTTCTTTTTCGCATTTTCTTCCACATATTTAAAATTAACAAAATTATCTTTCAAATAAGGTTCATCAAATTCTGAACCATTAACTGTTAGGACATCATTTGTCATCTTAATCTCATCACCAGGTGTTCCAATGACACGTAGTAAATCTTTCTGACCATCTCTTTCAACAAGTACCACATTAAAGCGACTAATTGGTAATTCTTTTTGATACAAGATTTGATTACCTTTTGTCACTTCATTTGACATCGAATTAGTCCCTACCGCGTAACGGTCATATTTATAAGAAATAAAGCCAATAATACCAATAATAAGTGTGACTAAAATAATAACTAAAATTTTAAATAAAGAGAATTCAACTTTTTTCGATCGTTTCTTTTTCTGTTTTTGCTTTACAGCTTTTTCAAATTCTTTTTTTTCTTCAAGCTCATCAAAAATTATTTGTAACTCTTCATCAATTCTTGATTCACTTGCTTTGCGTTTTTTTTTCTTTCCTTTGTTTTTCCTAACAACTTCTTTTGCCGTTATAACATCCCAAACAGGATTGTCATTCATATCCAGTTTAGGTAACGCTTTTTTCTTATTTTTTTTACTCACGAAAGATTAGCCACCTCCTTACCATTAACGATACATCTTTTTATTCTTCATATTCTTCTTTTTCTTTTGCTCGGTACACATCCATTTTTTTGCTAAACAACTCACCGTTTGTCGGTGGTGTATAAGTAATTGCATTAGCGCCTGCTTCTATCGTTTCAAGAATAGCCTCATCTGTTGGACCACCTGTTGCCATAATTGGAAAATCAGGATAGTCCTGGCGAATTAATCTTACAATATGAGCTGTGTCTTTTCCACCACTCACGTTTAATATTTTAACACCTGCTTCTATTTTTTCTTTCACATCTGTAAACTCAGACGTAATCGTCCCAACAATTGGTATATCAATCATTTGAGAGATATCATAAATGGTTTCTTTTGATGTTGGGGCATTAACAACTACACCCAATGACCCGTTCGCTTCAGCAAACATACTCATATTAACTGAACGATTGCCTTGCGTTAATCCGCCTCCAACACCTGAAAAAACAGGAATATCAGCTGCTTCTATGATACATTTTGTAATCGTTGGATGCGGTGTAAATGGATAAACAGCAATGACTGCATCTGCATCAATATTTCTAATAATTGAAATATCTGTTGAATAACAAATTGATTTAATCCGCTTGCCAAAAATTTTAATTCCTGTGCAGTCTCGAATAACATTTGGCACATGAATAGTATCTTTTCGTAAATTTGTCATGATTTCTGGTATATTCCCTTTATTTTTTTTCATCACTTATTCCCCCTATATAAAAAGCCATCCACCCAATTTAGGCTTTTTGGCTTTTATTTATCATATTGATACAACTCGTTTTTCTCAATGACGCTAGTTACTTTATACGCATAGTCAGGGTCTGTAGCATATCCTGAAGCTTGTAATGCCTTAGCTGCCGTTTTATAATCAGAAGCCAAAAGAACGCCCTGATATAGATATGGGTCCCAATCCACACCATTAACAAACAACAACGTATGATCTCTCATACAGTCTTCCCAACTAGCATATACTTTAAAATTAGCACTAATTTCAATCCATTTACCATCTTTATACTCTTTAGTTTTCAGCTTAATAGAGTCATCATTAGGACTAAAGGACTTAATCCCAAATAAATTATTATATTTGGCACTAAGCTCGCTTTGTCCCCAATCCGACTCTAAAATCGCTTGGCCAATAATAATACTTGGTAAAATGCCGTATGTTTGATGAAGTTCTTTAGCTACTGGTACAAGTTTATTAATAAACTCTTCATTTTTTGTATCTGTTGTTTCCTGGTTATTTCCTTGTATCGGAAGATCTGTTATTTTTTTTAAGCTCGACATTAAAACAAAAATACCAATTAAGACGATTGTCACACTCAAAATAACAGGAACCTTTTTAAAACTAGGCGATGCATAGTTCTTTTTTTTTCGTTTTGCCATTATTTACCTACTTTTTTTAATTGATCGACATATTCCTCTAAGACAAGATTATTTTTATTCATGTATTCTGCATTTTCTTTGCCAACATAGCGAATATGCCACGGTTCATAATTTATTCCTGTTATTTTCTCTTTACCTTTTTGATATCTGATAACAAAACCGTAATGGCAAGCATTTTCAGCTATCCATTTACCAGCATCTGTTTTACCAAAATCTTCTTCAAGGGTTTTTCCTTCTTCATACCAGGCGACATCTAAAACATCAATAGCAAGTCCTGTATGATGTTCACTTAAGCCTGGAACAGTTAAATATTCCATGGCTTTGTCTTTTGCTTCATTTTCAGGCAATCCTTGATAAATATTCGTTTCAGTATCTCTTTCAACAATATCTTCTTGCTCTTTTACTGACCGATATGCCGAAATAACCGTTAAATCAAATCCCGCTTTTTTGGCACCATCAACAAAAGCCGTAAAATTATCATAAATTCGGCTATCTATTTTATGCCCATCTGGTAAATCTTTTAAGTTCGTTGGTTCTTCTTTTATTTTGTGTTGCTCATTCACTAATAAAAGCTCCCAGTCATCCAATTTACCTGGATAACTTACTTTTTTTGGTTCTTCTTTTTTCTTTACTTGCGTTGTTTCTTTAGTAGATTGTCCTGTTTCTGCTTTTATCTTTTTATATTCGTTGGCATAAAATACTATCGACAAACCAATAAATAAGCAAGTTATTGTAATAAATATTTTTTTTGCCATAAAAACTTATAATTCCCCTTACTCTTATATTTAATATTTTTATGTATATGTTTCGATTAGGTTCTCATCCACCCACTCTAATAAATCTACTTGAGAATCTTGAATTTGTTGTTGGATCACACCAGGCATACAAAATTCTAAAATATCATCATAACCCCATTCACCATAACTCATAAAGATTCTTAAATTAACAATATGCTTTTTAGGATACGCACTCAAAATATCATCTGCCACGCGTTGCTCTGTGATTAATTCAACTTTTGCCCTTCCTGTATTAATCCATTCTTTGGCAATAATTGATTTTAATCGTTTGTATTCAGCGACAACATAGTTTCTTTTCTCTGGAAAAAGAATTGTTTGTCTCGCTATTTTTTGAATCAACATCCACTCGTAATCAGAAAAAAGGCTTTTCATTTTTTGCATTTTTTCACTAGAAAGGGAGACTTTTCCTTTTTTCCACTCTTCCCATTCTTCTAATGAGATAACTAAAAAATGATCACAAAATATTTTTTCACTAACAAATTGATCCTGAATACGATCTAACATAATATTAACAATTGCTTGATGCATACCTCTCACACCTTTTACATTTGTATTTTAAAACACTTACCGCTATTTTACCCTTTTCTTTAAAAAAAAGCACCTTTTTGAGTAAGATAGAAATGAAAACTTAATATCTTTGAGATAAAAAACAGGAAGGCATAAAAGCATTTTGTTCTGAACAAGCGACTATGAAAACATTTCATTAGTAACAAATAAAAGCCAGCTTGTTAGCTAGCCTCTAAAGTCTACTTTAATATCGATAAATGTTTGAATTTCTGTTAAAAATTGATACAGCCTTGCTCTGTTTTCAAATTCTTCTCGCGTTTTAGGTAATGGCTTGGTTTCATAATGTTTGTAGACTTTCTCCACATCTTTCTTAAGTGACATACCATCATTTTCTTCACCATAAGTTTCGTAGATACGAACAAGCAAATGCTTAATTTCTTCAGACACTTCTTCTTCAACTTCAATATGCGCCATCAACTTTACCATATCTTCTAAGACGTTTAATTGAACACGTCTCATTTGGAAATAACTAATCTCATAACCATCACTGGCTAATAAATGATTATCCAAATGTCTTCTAGCATAGTCCTCACCTTGTGAAATACTTTTAGCAGCACCCTCACAAATTAATTGGCAATCAGTCGTAATAGAGGTTGTATCAAATGCTTCTGACATTTTTAATAGCAACAACTTAATGTATGTATCTACTTTTTCTTTGCTTGATTTAATATCATCTCTAACGTTTGGCATGTATAAATTGGCTATCAACGCTAAACCAACACCCACAAGTAACAGTAAGATAGCATTTTTTACTAACTCTGGTCGCATAGACTTTTCATTTAAAAAGTGAGTGATTAACACTGAATTAACGGGAATGGCTTCTGACATGTCAGCTCTTGCTGCAATTGGAATGTAAATCAATAAATATAAACCAAAAGCAAGTGGTGTATAACCTAGTAATTGATAGCAACCATAGGCAATAATAATGGCAACAAAAAGAGCGATAATTCTACCTATACCTACTTTAAAGGACGATTTTTTAGAATTTGTAACACTTAAAATCGCAATAATACCTGCAGTGGATGGATAGGTCAATCCAAGGTAATTAGCTATGATAATAGCTAAAGTAGCAGCAATGACTGTCTTAATGGTTCTTAAGCCTATTCTCACTTTTTTCACCTCTTTCTTACTTCTATTAAAAAACATAAATAGATTTACGTCAAATACTAGCAGAAATGAGCACTTTCGTATATCATATAACTTACGGGAGGAATCTACTATGAAACACAAATGGTCTGCCATTTTTCTTTTTTTATCTACTTTATTAATTTTTACATCCTGTGGTATCACACAAGAACTAGACGAGTCTCTTGCCTCAGCAAAAGATTTAACTTCTGTGATAGGACAACAAGAAGCACTTATTAACGACTTATTAAAAACTGTAGAAAAAATTCAACCATCTTTTGAAAAAGATATGGATATCGCACCAGAAACTGGCCTTTTCCAAAAAGAAGAGGGAGATTTGTTTAAAAACTTTAATAAACGCCAAGAGTTACTTAAAGAACTTTCTAAAGGTCAAAAACAAATCAAGCAATATCAAAAAGAATTCAAACGAATTAGTGATAAAGAAGCAGTCGACGTCGATAATGATAAACTAAAATTAATTAGCAGTAGCTTAAATATTATCCATAACAACTATGATTCCTTAGTTCTTTACATGAATACAGGTTTTGAACAAGAAGAAGCTCTTTATAGCAATTTACCAGTTGATAATTTAAGTGAACAAGCTTCTGTTATTAACCGAACTTATGGCTCTGTTACCATGGTTGCTGAAGAAGCTGTGAGTAATATGGA
>NZ_JAVWHO010000036.1:0-25664 GCF_036639995.1 Vagococcus sp.
CCCTCAAATAACTCATGAGCTTGTTTTACACCATCTAAACTTAAAGGCAATTGATACCCGATTTTAACTTGAATACCATATTTTTCATAAAATGCAAGTAATCTTGGCATTGCTCGTTGATTAGTCATGTCTTTTGTTCGATTCAGCACCATCCCTGTAACTCCTGGTTTAGAACTAACGTCTGGCACACTATTTAAGCCAAGAATAGTTCCTTTATCTTTCACTAAGGCAATCGCTACATCTTCTCCCTGATTAAATAAAGAGGCATTAATAACATAATCTGCTTCGTTTTGGTGGGTGAGGATATCTTTTTCATTTCGATAATCAACCACACTATCTGCTCCCAATTCTTTTAGATATTCTGCGTTCTTTTGACTACCAACGGCAATAATTTTTATGTTTTTCTCTCTAGCTAATTGTAAAATGACACTTCCAACACTTCCTGAGGCACCAACAATTCCTAAAGTATCTCCGTCTTTCAACTCATAAAAATGAGGGTCAAGTGTCCATAATGCCGCCTCTGATACCATAGGAAAACTTGCCGCAACATCAAGACACATCCCCTTAGGAATTTTAAAGACATTTTTTTTAGCTGTTGCAACATATTCTGCATCTCCCCCACTTGGCAGTAAGGCTATCACTTTATCACCAACGTTTAAATTACTCGAAATCTCTCCCAGCTCAACAACTTCTCCTTGAACTTCATTCCCAAGAACTTTAAATGTTTCTAAGGGTTTATTTTTAGCAAATTGACCACTTCTAGCAGCAATATCAAAAGGATTAACACTAGTTCTTTCAACACGTATCAGGACTGTCTTTTTTTCAGTTAACGTGACATCTAACTCTTTTTCCTGAAACACATCCACATTGCCGTATTGATTAAAGCCAAATACTTTACTTAAAACCATGAATTCTCACTCCTTCTTCTTATTACACTTATTATAAATAAGTTATATCAATCATTCAATGAATCCGTCTCCCACAGCTGACAAATTATTTTAAAACGGCTCACAAGCATTTTTGTTTGGCTGTTTGTTAAACGAGCTAAGTTGATACGACAGCTTTGTGCATTTTCAGCATTTAAAAAACTTGGATAAACGGCCATCTGATGCTTTAATAATAAGTTCCAATCTTCTCTCACCAGCTTCCGTCCTTCATACGTTAACCAAGCATAATAACCTCCATCAGGAAATGAACATGTCAATTTCATTTCTAAATTAGCGTTCAACTCTTCTTCTAAAAAATCTTTTTTTTCCTTTAATTGATGTCTTAAATCTGCCAATTGCTTTAAAAATGTGTCATCTTTTAAAGCATGTGTCGCTAATACTTGTGGAAAAATGCTTAATTCACTTTCGTATTCGTCTCTTAATTTAATAACTTCATTTAAGACAAGACTTGGCGCGTCTATCCAACCAAGTTGCATTCTTTTTCCTAATATTTTGGATAAAGACCCTATATAAATAACAGTTTCAGGAGCTAATTCTTTTAATAACGGTAAAGCATGTGGGACATCATAAGAAAGTTGTCCAAACACATCATCTTCTATAATCGGGATTCTAAAAGTGCGGCAAATCTCCACTAATTTCTTTCGCCGCTTCAATGACATGGAACTTCCTGTTGGATTTTGAAAATTGGGATTAGTTAAAACCATTTGAATACTTTCAGTTTGTAGGACTTTTTCTAATTCTTCCACACATAAACCATTTGCATCAACTGGAATTTTAATGACTTTGATAGACATCGACTTAAACAATGACATCCCATTAAAAAAGGAAGGGTCTTCTATGGCCACAACATCTCCTGGTTTTAACAAACTTTGCATCAATAAAACTAGACTTTGTTGACCACCAGCAGTCAGCATAATTTCATCTTCCTTCGGCTGGTATTCATAGGTTTTGATCATTAAGTTTTGGATGGTTTGTCTTAATTCCAAATACCCCAAAGCAGAGACTTCTTCTTGTAAAAATTCTTTCCAATGAAAACTAGGTAAACTGATATTTGGCACTAAATCAAAAGGCAGCTCCCCTGTGTAAACATTTATCAAACGTGGGTTGTCTCGTTTAATTAATTCGTCCAACTTTTTGACATACGGGTCTTTTGTTAATCGTTTGTCTTTCATAAAAAAAAGAGGTCCATGATGATGACCACTGAAAGACTCCTTCGTTGTCCCTAAAACATAGGTTCCACTACTTGATTTTCTTTCAACAAAACCTTGAGCATAAAGTTCGTCGTACGCTCGAACAATAGTGCTTCTATTGACTCCTGACTCAATAGCTAAAGCTCTTTCTGATGGTAGTCTATCTCCCTTAAGTAATAGGCCTTCATCCATTTGTTTGATGATTTGATTCATAATTTGTCGATACAATGGAATTTTTCTACGTTTATCTATTCTAATTTCCATGTCATCACCTCTAACTTAATTATAGCATAAAAGTGGATGGGTCCAATTTTTTATAATTGGATGTAGGATTAAAACTAATTCGTGATAAACTAAAATCATAAGAAGTTAGGGGTGTTATTTATGGTTAAAAAAGTCTTAACAATTGCAGGCTCAGATGCTGGTGGTGGTGCTGGTATTCAAGCTGATTTAAAAACATTTGAGGAATATGGTACCTTTGGATTAAGCTCGATTACAAGTATTTTAACAGTTGATCCAAGTACTCAGCTTCCTACGATATTCCCTATGCCAATTGATATTTTAGAAAAACAAATTCAAACTGCCTTTTCAGGAGGCGCCCTTGATGCTGTTAAGATTGGCCTATTAGGAAGTCTTGAAGTAATCAGTGTTATTGAGAAATTTTTTAAGGAAAATAAACAAAAAAAAATTGTTCTTGATCCAGTTATGGCAGTCAAAGTAAATGATGATGTACTGCAACCTGAATTGGTTAATGCCATGATTCAACGTCTTGTCCCACTCGCTGATATAGTGACACCTAATTTGGTAGAAGCTAGAATACTGGCTCAGATGTCTGTTATTGAAACACAAGATCAGCTAAAAGAAGCTGCACAAAAAATTTATCAATTAGGTGCCAAATCTGTCGTTATAAAAGGTGGTTCTCGTTTTCCTGGTAGTGTTGCAACTGATTTATTTTATGATGGTCAAGAGTTTAAATTGGTTCACAATAAAAAAATTGACACATCAACAAATCACGGAGCTGGATGTTCTTTTGCAGCAGCTATCACTGCAGGTATCGCTAAAGGTTTGTCACCATATGACGCCGTATGTTTAGCAAAAGAATATGTTACAAGTGCAATTGAAAACGGTCTCTTTTTAAATAATTTTACAGGATACGTTTGGCACGGAGCTTACAATCAAGCAGAAAAAAGAATGACAAAAGGAGAGGATTAATTATGATTCATGTAAAAACAAATAAGTGGACGCTATCTGAAATTGTCTTAATGGGGTTATTTGCTTCACTCACAGTGGTAGGAACAAGCATTAGAGTACCTTTACCGGCTTTAGTTGGTAACCCATTTTTCCATTTCGGGATGCCTATTTTATGCTTAGCAGTTTTAACACTTGGCTTTGTTAAAGGGTCATTAGCTGGTGGGATTGGTTTTGCCATTTTTGATGTACTTAATGGTTTTGCACCTGAAGCACCTTACTTTATCTTAGAAAGTTTCGTTGTTGGTGGTGCGCTAACTCTTGCTTACTTCCAATTTAAACACTTTAAAAACAAAGTTTGGTTCATTCCAACAATTATGGCTTTTGCTGCCATTGCCAAAATTACAATGACCTTTTTAAAAAATTTAATGGTTCAACTATTAATGGGAGCTTCATTTGGAGTTTCTGTCACAGCAAGTATTGGAACACTTTATATTACGGTTATTAATGCTTTTGCTGCGATTATTATTGTATCCATTCTTTATCCGCCAATCAGCAAATTAACAACTAAAATGTTACGTAAATAAAAAAAATGACACAAAATCAGTGCTTTTTAATAGTCTTTTATAAATAAAAATGAACGTTAGCACAACTATTTACTTTAAAAATAAGACATATCATATTTAAACAATAAAAAGTCACTATTCCAAAACGGAATAGTGACTTTGTTATATTATTTTTATAATAAATCTTTTAACTCATAAAACCCAATATTTAATTTCGTTCTTGCGTTATCCACTGATACATCAATTTGGTCTTTAGAAATCGATGATAGGGCTGTTTTTGTATCCTTTAATGCTGTTAAATAAATACTCATCTCTTCTGAATCAGTCTCCACTGTTTCTGTTTCTTTCAACGCTTTTTCAACATCTCTTTTAGCAGCCTCTGTTAATGCTCTGCGTCTAGTTGAGCACATTTCATGCACTGAACCATCTAATCGTTTCGTGATACTTTTAAGTGTTGCTTGCATTTCTTTGTTTGTTTTCATTCTTTTATTCCCCATCCCTTAAATTATTTTTTTAGCGCCTCATATTCTCTTTTTAACATCGAATAAATAATCTGATCTAGTAAACCTCGTTCTTCCTTATGGTTCTCTCTTAATACTCCTTCACGAACCATACCTAGACTTTCATAAAAATGAATCCCAACTTCATTGTCATGATAAACATCTAGCCAAACTTTATTCACATTTAATTCTTCAAATGCTAACTCAAAAATACGTTGAAAAACCTCACGACCATACCCTTTATTTTTTGAATCAATCGCAATTCGTCTTAACTCAAATCGTTCTGACTCAGGGTCTAAAACATATAAAACAAAACCTATACGCTTCAACTCTTCTTTTGTTTTAATGATAAACAATCCCTTTAGAGGATTAGCTATTTCTGCTAAGTGCTCCTCATATGTTCCTCTAAAAATAAATAGACGGTTATCAGGATGTTGTTCAAACGAAATGATAGTTTCAATGTCATCCTTTGTAGCAGGCGTGATAAATAAACGGTTTGTTTCCATAAATAAACCTCCTGATTAGAATAAAGCCCTTTAAACTGAGTATAGCCTCTTTCTGATAAACAAACAAAATATATGCAACAAAAGTACCATTCTAAAATGGCATAGGAGAAATTACTTTTATATGTGACTAATAAAACAAGTTCGACATTTGTTGATATTCTTCCAACAACATGGCATAAATAATTTGGTCTAAAAACCCGCGTTCTGATTTATAATTTTGTCTTAAAACACCTTCTCTTGTCATACCTAAAGACTCATAGAGCTTTATTCCTACTTCATTGTCTGGATAAACATCTAACCAAAATCGGTTCATCTTCAATGTTTCAAAAGCATATCTTAATATCTCTTGCATGACTTCTCGCCCGTATCCTAAACCTTTTTCAACGATAGCAATGCGCCTTAATTCAAAAATTTCAGAGGCTTTATCTAATCTACCTAAAGCATACCCAATAATTTTTGCTGTCTCTTTTGTTTTAAACACCCATAAAACATGATTCGGATCAGTTATTTCTGCTAAGTGTTCTTCGTAAGTACCAATCCATAGGTAATCCCGATTATCTTTGTGGGATTCAATCTCAATAATAGTATCAATATCACTTGCATTGGCATCAAGAATCTGTAATCTTTTAGTTTCCATCTAATTTCCTCCAATTATTTTACTAAAAAAACAACCGAAACACTTTTATAAAAAGCTCTCGATTGTTTATTTTTAATCCCTTATTTGGTCTTTTGGTATTAACTCGTAATCAAACATCACTTCTGAATGATTATCCCAAATTAAGGTTTGGTCTAAAACTTCTTTTGTTTCTCTATCCAATGTTTCTCGGTATATTTTTGAAACACGGAAGAATTTATCCCCTTCTGGTTTGAAGTGATGATCTTCTTCCACTAATTGATACGTCCAAGGAAATTCCTTCTCGCTTCTAAGTTCTGCATGGAGCTCTTCTCCTTCACACCATAACATTAATTGGAATGTTTGATCTGTGGTATTTTTAAATCGATAATCCACATTATTATAACTTACTGATGTACCAGCACTTAGCGGTACTCTTTTTCCTTCATCTGGGGCTAGAGCATCCGAATGGGTATGAAACTCTGTAATTTCTAGAGGACTGTGAACAATTAATAAATGAATGGTATTAGCCAAGTTACAAATACCACCGCCAATGCCTAAAACTAATTGATTTTTTTCAATGACACGTCCTGCTTTATACCCTCTTTTTTCTGTAATTCTACCAACAGGTTTCCAAAACGAGAACACTTCTCCTGGTTTAATTAATAGCCCGTTGAGTTTTTTACACGCAATGTCAATATTGTTAGCTTTATTTAATTGGGACTCCAGATTCACGCCTTTTGCGCGTTTTATCATATTAGAATGGTGCTCAGATACAATATTGGGCAAGACATCACTTTGAAAATTCGAGGCAAATACGTCTTTTCTTTTCATATCTTGCAAATGACGTTTAGCAATTTCTTTTTGAAGGGAGATTGCATAACACGTTGGGTTAATATCGCAAAATAGTAAGTCCTTATTCCAAAATACCATTTAGTCTTGCCCCTTTCTGACAATATCGCCAATTCGATTTTGATAGGTTTTATTCCGTTGATAAAAATTTAGTAATACTTTTTCAATGTTTCGTCTAATACCAATTTTCACTTCATCTTCATAACGCATATATTTAACTAAAATGTTAGCCATTCCACTTAAATTTGCCCCATAAATATCCGTAAACAATTGATCTCCCACCATGACAGCTTCGTTCTTTTCAATGCCTAACATCTCAACAGCTTTAAAATAATTATCTGTTTTAGGTTTATCAGCCAAGCTAATGAAAGGAGCGTCAATGTTCTCAAGAAAACTAATAATTCGTTCATCAGAATTATTAGATAACAGCAAGGTTTTTAGACCTAGGCCATGAATCTCTTGAAACAAAGCGTCCACCTCTTTTGTCGACTCTTCTCCGTGATGAACTAAGGTATTATCAATATCAAAAATAATACCTTTGTATCCCTTATTTTGTAATTTTTCATAATCTATTGCAAAAACACTATCCACATATTCGTACGGATAAAATAATTTAAACATAAGTCATTTCCTCCAAAAATTTTAACAACTGGTCTTTAAGTAATCACAAACTAAATCAACTTGCTCACTAAAAGCACCTTCAAATTTATTTTCAAAAAAAGCGCCGCCAATAGTAAAACCCCACGAATCAGCTGTTTTTACCGTGTCGATTCGTTGATAACTATTGATACTACCAGCCACACAAACAGGGGCATCCACTTGAGCTACCAACTTCTCAATTAAACGACCTTTATCTCCTGTATAGCGATAGGCTAATAAATCAACCCCGTAAACGCCTTTTTGAAGATATTCATTCGCCTCAGCGACCATCTCTTCCACTGAACCTTCTAAAACAGATGGGTGTTCTGTTACTTTACCAACAAACGGCATATATTTTAACTGACTTTTTTGACAAAAATCATTAATTGAATCAAAAAATAACGTCCCCATTAAAATATCACATCCGCACTCTACAGCCATTTTGGCGCCCTTCATACATTCTTCTTCCGTATAGGCAACAACTTCTAGTACTGTTTTCTTACCGTTTTCTTTCATATAAGAAAAAAGTTCCTTCATCTGGCTAATCGGAAGTCCCGTATCTTTAAATCCCCAAAATTCAGCTTTTGAGTGTTTACATTGATCAAAAATCTCATAGGCATTCTCAACTGTTTCGTCGTTATGTGTTAACATCACAACTAACTCTGGATGACGTTTCGTCATAATATACTTCCCCTTTTTCACTTCTTCTTTTTCACAATATTTTAACCCATTCTTTTATAAAAAAATTGAAAAACAAACTAATTTTTCAATAATTAAAGTATTTTCTTGTGACAATTTTAATTATATAGTATTTGACTGTCAATCACAATATGTGTGTTATTTAAGAAGATATTTGAACATAAGCAAACAAAAAAACAGACTAACTCGAAGTCTGTTTTAAGATGTTTTTTGATTCTTTGGCATAATAAAAGTTAATAAGAGCGCAAGAACAGAAAAACCAAATATGACATACATCGCACTCATTAAACCAAATTTATCTCCAGTAAAACCAATAATTGGCGCAAATAACCCACCGACACTGACTGATAGCCCAAGAGATATTCCAGAAGCTAAGCCTATTCGATTAGGAACAAACGACTGACCTAACGCAATTAACGAGCCGTAAGTACAGTTCATCGCAAAACTAATTGGAATAATCAATATGGTAAAAATTAATGGCGTACTTGCATAGATCATTACTAACATTAACGGAGCTAACAAAGAAAAACCAAATTTGATAAGTCTTCCCAATCCAAACCGATCTGCTAAACGTCCACCGACTAATGTGGCAACAACACCAACAAGAGAGTAAACCGTTAAGTTCATATTAGCACGTGGTTCGCTCATGCTAAATTGACTAATCAAAAACAGTGGAATAAACGTCATTAACGCATACAAAAGAATGGAACGACAAAACACCAAACTTGAAACTTTTGAAAAAGACACCCAATCATCTCTTTGTGTCACTGCTTTTTCTTGATTTAATTCATCAGCTGTTTTTTTCGGTGTGAATGCTTTTAATTTTTGATTAAACCCTAGCATAATTACCGACATAATAACTGCTGGTATTAATAAAACAATGGTTCCCTTAATTCCCCAAATAGATAAAGCAAGTGACGTGATAATAGGGCCAATAGCAAAACCTAAATTTCCTCCTACAGCAAAAATACTCATACCACTCCCCTTTTTAGCACCTGCCACATAATTGGCAATTTTGCCACCTTCAGGATGAAACATCGCAATCCCAACTCCAGAAAGTGATGCCAATAAACAACTAATAATATATGATGAACTAAAGCCAAGTAGAGCAACTCCGCTTCCGGCAAGTAAAATGCCTAGACTCATAAACCAAGGTCGTGATTTTTTATCTCCTAAATAACCAATTAACGGTTGAATAAATGAAGAGACAAGATTGGCAGCTAAGACTAAACTAGCAGCTGAAGCGTAACTTAAATTTTGTTGAGCAATTAAAAACGGGATAATTGCTGGTAGTGCCCCTTGATTAATATCTGTAAACAAATGACCAAACATCAATAAATAGCGATACATTTTATTTTCTTCTTGTTCCACTTAACCACTTCTTTCTTTTTTAAAAATTACGAGCTGTTTTTATTGTTAACATCTCAACTACATCATCTGACTCATTTTGATAGTAGTGCTTTTTATTTGCTGGTATACGCAAGGTATCTCCTTTTTGTAGTTCAATATGAGTATGGTCATATTGAGTTAATACTGTACCAGAAAGAATAAAAACAATTTCATCATTTTTATGACAAAAAAACTCACCGTTCAACGTTTTAGTTTTAGGTTCAATATGAACAAGAGCAAGACGAATGCTTGATTTCATGACCTCAGGTGTCAAAATGTTATGATACGTTTGTTTATCTACCTCATTATAAAAAACATTCTCTCGTTGACAGGCTCTTAAAACCAAAGACTCCTCATCAATTTCTTCTGATAAAAACTCAGAGAGTGACATACCAAGCGTCTTAGCTAAATTTTCTAAAACAGACAATGTGGGATTAGCTAAATTACGCTCAATTTGACTGATTAGCGCTGTACTCAAGCCTGTTTCTTGAGCCATTTGAGCAATGGTTAACTGATTTTTTTGCCGATAAGACACAACTTTACTTGAAATATTCGTTAGATTCATAAAATACCTCCTCAAAAAGTATCCTAGCAAAATTCTTATATCATGTAAATATATTTAACAATATTAATTATAATTAACAACATAACTAAAAAAGAGCTGATTAAGAATTGCTCTTTAAGGCAACATTTAATCAACTCTTTCTTTTACTGCTTAGCAGAGCCATTCCCATGACCTGGTCGATAATTACTAGCTTCGGCTTCTGAAATCAAACTAAAATTCCCTGGTATTTTCACTTGCCCATATGTTAAGCCACTTGTTACTTTTAAATATTTATAACCAGCTGGAGCTTGGTGCCACCCATCTGATGAAACACTGGATTCTTTTTGACTATTTTCGGCTGCTCGTCTTGCTTCTTCTTGAGCTTTCTGTGCTTGTTCTTTAGCTTCTTTTTCAGCCTGTGCTTTTTCTTCTGCAATTTTTTTATTACTATTCTTTAAAAAACTGTCATAATCAGATTTTTGTCCATCGTAATTTGTTTTCAAATCACCTGGTTGATACTCTTTTAACGCTAAAGAATCATTCAACTGATTAAGATGATTCGTTAAACCTGTCTTTTCTTCCGTTGTTAATTTTCCATCAGCTACTAATTTTTCAATGGAAGTTGCTAAATCACGAGATTTTTCTTCATTATCTTTAAAGTCTGTTTCTGTTTTATCTCGTTTATCTGAAACACTACTTAAAAGACTATCCGAATCACTTTTCCGTTTTTTTATAACCGCTAAGTCATCTGCGTCTTTAAAAAATTGCGTATTTTCTTTTCTATCCTTTTCTAAAGATTTTTTATCAGATTCAAAAACATATTTTTTTTCAGATAGTTTAGCTGATTCCTCATTAATAGTCTTTAACGCTAAGGAAAGCTCTTTGGCTTCTTTTTGGTTTCCATGAATTTTTAAAGAGAGTGTTTTTGCTGCATCAGCCACCTCTCTAACTGGTTTAACTTTTTTTGCTTCTTTTACTTTAGTTAATTGTGTTTCAAGTTCTTTTGCTTCTTGTTTATCTGCTTTTAAAATGAATGGTTCATCTAATTTTTTTATTAATTTTTTAACATCACCTGAAAGTGTCGCATGTTCTTCTTTTGCTACATTTGATTCTTCTGAAACTAAGTTAGTTTCAACCTTATCTAATACTTTCTTTTCTTGGCTTATGATGCCGTTTAGAGACTCTCTGTTATCTTTATTTTTAGCCTTATCAAATGAAACTAGCATGTTTTCTAAAGTTTCTTCATCTTTAGTTGAAATAAATTCTGAATCAAGAGCCTGTTTCACTTTAACTTCTTGTTGTTTTTGTTGATCGTATATTTCTTGATACGCTTGATTATCAACAGAAGTTGCTATAACACCAATCGTTGAAAAAGATAAAGCAATCCCTAATAACGTTTGTCTTAATTTCATTATTGTTCACCTTCACTGACTAACAAGTCATACCTTTGTTTTATTTGATTAATACTCTCTTTAAAACTGTTATCCACTTCTTTAGCCTTTAAAAAATTTATTAACTTATCAGGCTCATCTTTAAATTCTTGAGATAGTTTATAATCAATAAAACACACAAGTTCTTTGTTTTTAATGATTTCAGGTTCTGATTTTTTCAAGTAATCATAAACTTTGTCATAATTTTTACTAACTACTTTTCCTTTTATAGCATAAAAAAAAGCCAGTCCCATTGCTAAAGCAAAAATGACCAAAGGATTCACTCGAATACTATCTATCCATACAAATAAACTTGCTCCCACTATTAAGGCAATTGAAAAAATGATTGTTTTCTTTTCATATTTTTTTTGAGCCTCATAATGAGATACCATCCCTAAATACTCTTCCATTTTCCTAACTCCTAACATTAGTTATTTAATTACATGATAGCGTCTTCACAACTTTCTTTCAAGTTCATTACTATAATAATCGTAAAAATAGAGGTAACCATTCGTTTTCTTTTTTTTTCTGAATTATGCCTATTATCTGTTTTAACTATTTACTAACACAGACGTTATTACATTAGATGTTTCTTACTAAGAAAAACAATAGTTTTTTAAGATAAATATTCATCAAAATTTTAATTTAGTTACAAACAGTTGTATAGGCAACTTTTAATATGAAACGACTAAACCACTTATAGCACCATTTTCAATTAACCTTAAAACATTAAACGTTGCTAAAAAAAAATATTTTAAATTTTTTTGCCTTGTAACGAATTAAAACCTCTGCTAGAATTCAAAACCTCTTGTTTTTTTATCACACCGTTCTTATCAAGAAAAATAAATGAACTGATACATTTATCTTTTTTTAGTGTGATAGAAATTCAAAAAAAAACAGACTTATCTCTTTTTTTTAATAAAAATAAGAAGTTTTTTTTAACCTCATTACGCTACTAGTTATTTTAAAATCACTTACAAAAAAAATTATATTTATTTATATCAAATACTCTCAAAAGTAAATAATTATAAAAAAGTGTTGCGTGGGAAACTGTATAGTAAAGGATTAAAAATCATGAAAGGGGAGCATTTGATGTTAGAATATTACATTAATCCAAAAGAACAACAAAAACTAGATATTTTTAAACGTATTTTATACTCAGACCAAGGTCGAGTTGCAAAAGATCTAATGGATACCTTTGATTTAAAGAATGAAACCTATCGCCGTTATATAAAAGAGCTGCAGGATGATTTAAAGTTTCTTTTTAAAAAGAAAGTTGTATTAAAAGAAAACTCCAAAAAAAAATTACAAATTTTTATTCAAGCAGACATTACAATCAATTATATTATTACAGTTCTCCGCTTAGATTACGTCAAAAAAAGCTCTCTTTATATCACCATGTTTGCGCTACTAAAGAAAAGATATTACTCCATTTCAGAAATTGCTTATGATTTAAATTTTAGCGAACCTACTATTTATAAAACGCTCTCTCAAATCAAAAGTTTACTTTTACGTTTTGAAGGAGAAATTAACCTTAAAACAAATTTTAATTTTGACGGCAACGAACTTGGTGTTCGTTATTTTCTTTATCTTACCTATTGGAATTTTTTTAATGTTGTTGATGATAACCCTTTCTCAAAGCAATTACCACTTGAATTTACCGACATTGATTATTTAATTGACAGCTTTAAAATAAAAAAAGCTCTCTCAAACACACAACGAACACGATTAACTATGATGACTGGCATTGTGTCTTATCGTTTAGTATATTACAAGAGAACATATGAAATGAGCGATAATTTCAAAAAAGATATTCTGCTTTTTTATGGCGGGAAACCCTGTTTAAATCTATCAAAATTCAATGTTTGTCCCCAAATAATTGAAGATGAATCTATATTACTTAGTTTTCTCGCTCGTGGTCTGATTTCAGATTTAGACTCTTTTGAAGAAAAAGAAAAAATAGTTAAACGCTATTTAACTTCAAATCTATCTGTTGCAACTGATATCGAACGATTTTTAGAACTATTCAAAACTTATCTATCCTTTGATTATGGTTACCGAAATTACATTGAGTCGTACTATTTACTTATATTCACTTATATTTATGAGAAACATATAGGATTCAAAGTCGATCAATTTTTAAACGTTTCACTTGATCGAAGTTTAGACTCATTTCAATCCAAAAAGGAATATAAAAAAATATTACCAAAACTCGAAGAATTACTTCTTCACTTGCCTTTAAATTTTCCGATTAATTCATTAGAAAAAGATAAATTTATTTCTCTACTATATATTATTTACGAAATGAATCGTCAAACAAAACCTGTTTCCATCTACATTATGCACACATCTGGCATCTTAAATACTGCATATGTCAAAAGCATCCTACTTCAGTTTTTCAACAAGAATTTAATTAGTTTTTGTGACGATATTGAAGAAGCAGACATCATTGTTTCTGATGCCCATGAAAGTAGCTCCACATCAAAAAAGTCCTTTTATTTCGAGAATGTCTTTAACCAAGATACTTGGACAAATCTTATTTCTTTTATTTCCAGCTACTTATACAAAAAAACATTTGAATAATTTTCACCAATAAAAATAAACCACTTATCACAAAAAATTTAAGTCATTTTCATGATAAATGGTTTATTTTTTGAAGTTACCCAGACTGACGTAATCTCTTTTTCAGGAAGAATATTAGTACTCTAAAAAAATCAGATTTCCCTTACAATTAAAGGATATCATTAATCAGCTTACTTTATTTATAATAAACTGGCTAATTTTTACCTAAAAAATAATAATTTAAGATTTATCCGCTACATCCTTAAACTTAAAAAAAGTTCTAGTTTTCTTATCAATTATCAAGTATTCTTTCTCAATGAAGGAAACATCTTGAAGCATGCTGACAATCATCAATTTATGATAATTCGTTTTTTCTAATGCCGTTGCCTCTAAAATTTCATCTAAATCAATGGGTCTATTTTCTCGAATCAGTAAATCTAACACGTTATTTTCTAACTTTTTTTGACTTTTCATACAACCTCTTAACTTATTTCTTTTTAGTTTTTTTCTTACTTTTCTTTTTCTTGCTCTTTCTTTTTTTCTTTTTCTTTTTCATTAAAAAAACGGTAAATAACAAGCCTATAACTATTGCCACTAATACAGAAACTATTAGATATAACCAAAGAGATGATTCTACCTCAATAGTGACATCTTTTTTATTTAACTCTTTAGCTTCTTTTGATCCTATTTCAAAATCTTTCGTAAACTTCCAAGATTTGTCACCTGATTTTGCCATCATATTTAACGTATAATTTCCAGATTCTAACCTTTCACCATTCAAAGAAACTGGATATGCAAAAGAACTATTAGGGGCCATTTGCATATTTTCTTTTTTTGACGTATATAACTTTTCTTTACTGCCTTTTTTGGTAATCGTCGACTCAACAGATAAACGATTCAGATAACGGGCCTCTGGATTCTTTAAAGTAACATTAATCACATTTCTAGCATTCACTTGACTAGCTTCAACTTTATCTAACTCAAGAGCTGGTTTAAGTTCTTTTTCATTTTCTCGTAAGACAACGGCGACAACATAAGCATACCTATTTTCTATTGCCAATCCTTGTTTCTTGGTTTCTTTTTTCTTTGTTTTTTCCTTCTCTTTTTCTTGTAACGTGATACCACCTGCCAAAATTCCATCAAATGATTCCTTTGGCATATGAAGTTCCAATTCTAAATCAATAGCTTTTTTAGCTGGAATTGCCACTTCTTTTTCTTTTATTTTTAACAGTGTTGATATATCATACGGAGCTGTTTGATCTAATTTATTATTTGAAACCCCATATTCAACCACCCCATTTAAGTTTGTTGTGGCAGGTTTTATAACTGGCTCTACGATTACTTCCTGGTTTGTCTCATTACGCATATGAATTTTCAACGTTTGTTTTTGATTTGGAGATACTTTTAAATCAAAATAAGTATTTTCTTTGTCGAATTGATTCTCAGGCAATACCGGCTCTACGCTAAATTTTAATTCAGATGCCTCACTTGTTTTCCCAATCAAGACACTTATTAACACAACTAGTATCAAAATCAGCGATTTCTTATTTTTTCTCATTTAATTAAATCCTCTTTCTAAAAAATAATAGATACCAGTTGAAACAAGAAGAAAGAGACTGTAGCAGAACTACTACAGACTCTTCTCTTCAACTAAAAGCAGTTTATTTCTTTTACTTTTAACTATTTCTCTTCATTTTCTGGTATATCAGTGAGTGTCCAAGTCAATGTTGTTTTGTATGTATCCGTGTCCTTAGCTGTTGCACCTGGAACACTTAATTCAATACTTTCAGCTTTAGTCACATCATTTCCAAATCGGTAAACCCATGTTCCAAAACCTTCACCTTTAGCTGCGGACATAACATTTTCAGCTACGCCTGTCCCATCAGATTTTAGTGAAAAACTTGACTTAACAATACTTGGAGCTTTAGATGTCGACACTGAATCAACTACCGCTTTTTTAAACGTAATTTCAGCACCGGTTAACTCTCTACCACTTTTTTCTGCTTTAAATTGACCATTTTGTTTAACACTCAAAGCCCAACCTTTTTCACCACCACGTTTGTCTGTCACTTGAGCGTAATTAGGAACAGGATTGGCTTCATCCACTATGCCATCTTCGCCAAATAACAATTGTGGTTTTGCGTAGTACACTTTGTCTTTAACAGAAATCAATTGTTCACCAAAATCTAAGATAGAGGCATAGTCTAAACTTAGCGGACCGTTTGTTCCTGGTTCAATTGGTTTTTCTGGATCTGTTGGATCTACTGGTTTAACCGGTTTTTCTGGATCAGGATCTGTTGGGTTTGTTGGATCTGTTGGAGATTCATCTTCAATAAATTTAACTTGTGCATCTGTTTTACGATTTGCTGGTAATAATCCAGGTGCCGCGACTGCTTGAGTTGCACCTATTAAAAGCGTTGTACTAATTAAAGCGATTGTGATATTTGATTTCATTCTGTATTCTCCTTTTTTAGTTACCGTTATTTATCATTATTTGGAACATCAGTAAGTGTCCAAAGCAATTTAGTTTCGTATTTCACCGCATCTTTTGGTGTTTTACCTGGAATAGATAAAGAAATATTAGTATTCTTTTGAACTTGTTTGCCTTCTACTTCTACCATACTTAACGAACCAAAACGATCTACCCACGTACCAGCACCAGAATCAATAGCTGCTGACATAACTTTCACTGATTCACCGGGAACAATATCAAGCATATCAAAGGTTTCAGGAGCCACAACGTTTTCCATATTAGAAACAGCCACACCATTTTTAAAAGATAATTTTGAACCTGTCAATTTTTTATTTAACGTACTATCATTTTTAAATTGATCTTCTTGTTTTAATGACAATGACCATCCTGCATTAGTTCCTCTTTTATCTGTAATTTGGACATAATGAGGTCTTGCAGAAGCAGGATCAAAATCTGTTTTATCTTCATTCCATAAAAATTGTGGTTCTGCGAAATAAACCATGTCCTTATTTGTAATTTTATTATTTCCAAAATCTAAACTTGAAGCAAAATCAATACTTAATGGTCCATCTGTACCTGGATTTGGTTTATGATCTGGTGTTGTTGGATCCCATGGAAATACAGGTTTATCTGGATCAGGATTTTCCGGATCTGTTGGATCAGTTGGGTTACTATCTGGTGTAAACTGAATCATTCCACCACTTTCATAATTTCTTAAGTAATCTTCCTCCTCAGCAAATGTTACTGTAGCAGTGATTGGTAGCACTACAGCTACTAATGCCATACTTTTAATTATTTTTGATTTCATTTTTCATATCCCCTTTTTTCTTTATTAACCATAGAAAGAACCCCAAAATAGGAATTATTTCTAAAATCACATCATTACGTTGCTGTTTTTCTCCTGTCTTAGGAAGTAGACGTTTTCTAAAGCTAGCCGTACTGTTGGCAGGAGCATTTATAATGACCTTGCCTGTTTTAGGTATATCACTGCTTGACGACGTGTCACTTGATTCTTTAGGATACTCATAGGACCCATAAAAACCAATACTTCCTCGGGAGTCATACTCCTTACTCTCCTCAGCATATGTCATAGAACTACCCATTATTAAGAGGCTAGCAAGAAGTAAAAAGGTAAAGTGATACATATTACGTTTTATTTTCATGCGCTTCTCCTAACCTCCATTCAAAGGCACATCCTCCAGTGCCCATTGAATCGTTCCAGAATAATTACCAGCAGCAGCTTTTCCTGCCTTCACTTTTAGAATAGGCCCCTTCTCAAGACCTGACCAAAAGGATGAAATATCAACTGGTTGTGTATTAATTGTTTCGTTTTCCATAATATTAATGGCATTACCTATACTAAACTCGTCTTCTTGATTATTTTGTTTGTAATACAAACTATTTTTTAAAACATAGTCATCTTGATTGGTTAGCTCTTTAAGTAGTGTTGCGGTCATACGCCATTTTTTATGATCACCTCTAAAATCTTGAACAACTAACTGACTTTTCTGTGACAAGATTGGATAAGTTTTATCCGTTGTTTCAATAGTTAAGTTGTCACCAAAATTTAAAACTTCTGGGGCAGAAACAAACACCAACTCGCCTTTTTTGTAGTAAAAATAAATATCTGAAGAACCCTCAGAATAAATACCACTTGTATTTCCTGAATCATGATCTAATACATAACCATTAATTTTTAGTGCATCTTCTTGATATGGCACACCTAGTTCACCTGTTATTTTTTTGGTAGGAGCCACATCAATATCCGTCTCTAATTCTTTATAAAACACATTAAGCGTTTGGACTTTTGGTTTTGTAATATTAACACTCACTTTATTAGAACGTAAGAACATCACCGAGTCTTCCAAATAACCAAAACTGGTCGAAACTTCTCTTTCAACAGAAGCGTCTTCTACATTAGTTTCTAATTCAATCACTAATTCCTGTTTAGAAGCTAAATATTTTTTTATATTTACTGTTAACAAATTATCAATAAGAGAAAATTCGTTTGAATCTAATAGTTTCCCATCAATGGTGAGTGAGTTATCAATATATGTCAGCTCTTGAGGAATTTCCAAAGTAACTTGGGAATTTTTATCATCAATAAAGTCATTTTCCACATTTAACTTATTTTTGATGAAAAGTTTGTCACCTTTTCCAGCTTCAACTTCAGTCATATACTCACCATCAGTACGTCTAATTTCTGCCTTTGATGTCACATTTGAAGGTATCTCAGTAATTGCCAAAGAATTTTCTTCAAAGAAAGCACCTGTTGATGAAGTAAATCCCCAATACACACTTGTTGAACCAAATTGAGACAACAAATTACTAACAACATAAGACTTACTTCCAATGCCTTCTAAATCATAGGTCAGCTTCTGCTCCTTAGCATTCCATTTAACAATTAATGTTCGCCAGCTGTTATTAGAAAGGTACGTAGGTGCAACCGTTACACCAGAATGCTCTCCTGTATAACTTTGATTATTAATTTTTGGTGTAACAAATGCCACATGACCATACCCCTTGTTATCTGTCGTAATTTCTCTGTCCATTCGATCGGAATTTCCTTGGTTTTTGTACGTATCAAACTCTATTGATAACGCATTTCTAATATAGGGTTGATTATATCCAGATGAATACGCACCAATTCCTACCCCAGTTGAACCAATAACATTCGTTGGATAAACAGTCATCCTAGGATCATTAGTCAAAGTAAACGTCATCCCATCAGCAGCATTAGCATATTGATCACCAAGATACAAATAGCTTTTAAACGTAAAATCTGAAAGTAAACTAATCTGTTCTTTTGACCAAATGGCTCCTCTTTGGGTTTTCTTAGCTGGATTTAATTGCAGTAATTTTCCATTTTCTAAAATACTTGTACTCGTACCAATCGGGGCTTGAAAAATTTTATTAATAGGTAAAATATCAGGATCATCAGGTAAGGACATCATTCTAGTTAAACTAGAAGTATTATGTGAGACAACATTTTGAAAACTGCTTCTTGTTGCAAAAGTTTCATCTTCATTCTCTACAACTTGAACGGTTATTTCAGATGACTCATTTTTTTCATTTTCAGCAGAAAAAGAATATTCACCTATAGCTAAAAACTGACCCACAATAATAACGGACTGGCTCATCATGTTTTCTTTTATGGTAAGTACAAGTTGCTGTTCATTACTTTTAATAACAAATTTTTCTAATATGGAAGCATTTTTCTGTTTTATCTGTTGCTCATTGACTTTAAAGTTGGTGGGGTAATTAACTATCAAGACATGTTCATCATTATCTAAAACGGATAATGATACTTCCATATCTTTAAATACATCTACTGAATCAATGGGCTCAGTAAATGTATCATTAGCTGCTTCAACTATACGGGGTAAACTAACACAGCCAATCAAAAAAATAAACATTAGATAAATCGCTAATTTATTAATTATTATTGGTCTTTTCAACTTTCTCCTCCTTTCTAAAATCATAAAAAAAGTGAAGTGTTTCTCATAACAATGCATGTTTTCTAGTTATAACAAACAGCCTCAACGCTAGGCCTATTTTCACTTAAAAAAGTAAAAAATTGTTACAACTACACTTCTCAATGCATCGTATCAGAAAAACTTCACAAGTATTTATATTAGATTGAGATAAAAAAAAGCATGAAAATATAAAATAATTAAAAAACAAGATAAAAATGTTTTATATAAACTCAAAAAACAAGCAAATAAATCTTTCAATGTTATTTATAAATCATAACTAATGATCTAGATTATCTGCTTAAAATTTTTAATCTCTATTTTTTTTAAAAAACAAACTTATAACCGGTATTTGGTACGTTATAAATAAATTTTATGTTTATCTTGTTGCGCTCAAATTTACTTCTAAGTTGTGCCACAATAGCGCCAACCATATTTCTTTTCTCTTTATCATACCTACCACCCCAAATTGTGGCATAAATAGTTTCATAATCAACAACCTTATTCTTATTTGAAATAAGTAATTTAGCTAAAATGAATTGCTTACTCGATAGAGAAACTTCTAGATTATCGACCCACATTTTTTCTAATTCACTCTCTAGAATAATTTCAATTTTTCTTTTTTCTTCAGATATATCTGATTTTTTCTTATTTTGGTAACTACTTTGCTTATTTTTTCGAGACCTTTCAGGAAACTTTACACTATCTTTTGAAGGAATAACCTCAACCTTCTCTTCTTTAATATCTTTTATCCTCCTTAAGAGATTAAATATAACTAATTCAATCTCTCTCATTGATTGCTTATCATCGAAAAAGCCATCAATCCCAATATTCAGAAAAACTTCCCTCTCAATTGCAATATACGGTTTTGAATAAATCCAAATCGGCACATCTGTTATATTTCTTATCTTTAATATTAAGGAACATGTCTCAATCGTTGTTTCTTTGTCTGTATCTACAACTAGCAAAATCCCTTTAACTGATTTCAACTTTTTTAATTCTTTCTCATCATTAAAAATAGCTGTACTCAACAGTTTAATCACTAAAAAAGTCGAATTGAAAGACGTTACAAATTTTTCAGATTGTTCATTTAAAGCATCTTGGCTGATCACTACTAGTTGATTATTTTTTTGTTCTTCTCTCATTTGTCATAACCTCTTTCAATTTTTAAATAAAAAAAGTCTAATGTAGAATAAATCTTCACTAGACAGTTGAAATGACTTACTCAACGAATGGGAGACAATAATTCGCATGCAGTAAATAGAAATATTTTCATTAAGTTTTAGCATTTCATTACAAACTAATCTTTATGTGCTTATATTACGCTAAATATTGCTCCAAATTTTATATTCTTTTGCAAAAAACAGTTGCTAAACAATATAAAATTAACTGCTTGATAAATAAAAAAAAGCCTAAGGACTATTCTTTAAGCTTTTCGTATTAGTGATATACAGAAATTAATTCTATTTTGTCTTTAATAGCAAGAACATTAAGAACAATATTAAAAGTAGTATAATTAATAAAGGAATCAAATTGTTACCTTTCTCTAAAAAAATGATATAAATCCATGTAGCAGGAAATAACTTTCCTTGAATTGGTAACACTTTTTTATTTATCGTATTTAATACCTCCTATATAAATTATAAAACATGACGTAAGGTTACAAGCAATAGAATAAATAAAAAAACAATGTGAATAAATCACATTGCATTTTATGCTTCTAGTATTAATTATCTTTTAAACGTAAATAAATCACCTTAAAATAATCAAAAGCTTTTACTACACTATCTTTAATTTTATGAACCTTTTACATAATAAATTTTAAGCACCTACTAAATCTAAAAATAAACTGATATCCTTAGAATATACATACTTGCTAAATTGTTCACTAATAACCTCACTAGTATTTCGATAAGCCAACGTCGGTGTATTCGGAACAGCATAAAAATAGAGTTTTGTTTCTGATTCATAACGTATAGGCTTTTCAATACTTGTAAAATCGGTTCCCTCAATAGTATTTCCAACGTCTGCAGCCACATCAATAATTAAACAATTTTCCTTCATTTTTTTCTGCTCATTTTTTGAGATAATTGATTTTCCAGTATTTCCAACGTCTATCCCATTAATTACAACATCAAACTGACTTATCTCCGTTTTAAACTCAAACATTGTTTTTCTATAAAACATCCTTACGTTATCCGAAAATTTTGATATAGCATGAAACGCTCCTTGAGAAACGTTCCCAGATCCTAGTATAGCAATCTTGACAGTATTTGTTGGCAAAATCCCATAATTTAACAGCGCATGAATTGTCCCTGCGTACCCTGCGTAAAAACTATTTTGATAAACAAAATCTTCTGGAACCCAATTCGGACTATATTCTTCGTTTTTGAAAAAAACTGTTGGTCTTTTATTATCTAAATCTACTACAATCAAGTTTTTAGGAATAGCCTGATCAATCATAAACTGTTTGCCTGATCCCTTTGGATGTGTCCACCCTATAATTATTTGATTTTCTTGAATATACTTATAATCATCAGGTTGTAATAATTTTAAAGAAAAAATCCCTCTGCATGTTTTAAAAATTTCGCTACGCGCTAAAATTACTGCACCTTTTTTTTCATAATCTCGATCAGTAATATTTAGATGTTCGCCAAAACCGGACTCAATAAAAATGTCATTTTTAAAGTTATCGATATGTCCAGGGAGCAGTGGCACTCTTTGTTCATTTGGAAAATTTGATTTAATAAATCCTAACTTCATAATATTTTCCTCCTTGTACATAACAAGTGTCATAGCACCTATCCTAAGTATACTCTTAATTTAATACAATATCTTAGATATGAGTAGTTACTCACTATTTTTATTTGACTTCGTTCTTTACATTTTAAAGAACAAACTTATAGCCAGTATTTGGTACATTGTAAATAAATTTTGTACTTATCTTATTACGTTCAAATTTACTTCTAAGTTGAGCAACAATAGCTCCAACCATATTTCGTTTATCCTTATCATATTCGCCACCCCAAATTGTCACATAAATTGTGGCATAATCAACAACCTTATTTTTATTGGAAATAAGCAACTCTGCTAAAACAAATTGTTTACTTGATAATAATACTTCTAAATCGTTTACCCAAATATTTTCCAATTCACTGTCTAAAACAATTTCTACTTTTCTTTTTTCTTCCAATTTTTCATTATATACATTATTATTTTTTCTGTTTTGATAATTATTTCGTTTGTTTTTTGAAGTCATTTCAGGCAAATCCAAAATATTTTTTGTCTTATTAATCTCTACATCCTTCTCCTTTGCTCGTTTTAAAAGGTTTAATATAATTAATTCAATTTCTCTCATCGATTGATCATCACTGAAAAAACCATCAATACCAATGTTCAAGAAAACTTCTCTTTCAATAGCTAAATATGGTTTTGAGTAAAGCCATATCGGTGCTTTCGTTATATCTCTAATTTTTAAAATTAAGGAACACGTTTCTATAGTTGTTTCTTTATCAGTATCCACAACTAATATAATACCTTTTACTTTTTTTAACTTATTTAATTCATTTTCATCATCAAAAATAATTGTGCTCATCAATTGAATTGTTAAAAAACTTGAATCAAAAGACGTTACAAATTTTTCAGATTGTTTATTTAAAACGTCTTGACTGATCACTACTAATTGATTATTTATTTTTTCTGTTTTCATTTGTCATAACCTCTTTCAATTTTTTTAAGTCTAATGTAGAGACTCTTTACTAGACAGGTAAAACGACTTACTCGACGAATGGAGATAACAATTCGCTTTTAATAAACAAAACACTTTTATTTAAGTTTCAGCTTTTCGCTATTATTTGATTTTTATGTGTTTATATAACACTAAGCTCTTTGTGAACAATTATTTAAATAGCAAAATAAAATTAATATATTTTCATAAAAATATTTATCTATCCAATGTAAAATGATTTTTTTAAAAAAAAAGGAGGCCGACTTTGAAAGTCTGCCTCTTCCAGCTCTTAATTATATAATAATTAAGTGTTTATGTGATTTTATTAACATATGGTTAGTCAATTGTTAAAAATAAGCAATAAAAATATTGTTTGTTATAATCAATAAAAGCTTGATCATCTTTAATTCTATGCAATTGCAAGTTTATAACCAGTATTTGGTACATTATAAATAAATTTAGTGTTTATTTTATTTCTTTCAAATTTACTTCTAAGCTGAGCTACAACAGCTCCGACCATATTTCGCTTTTCTTTATCATATTCTTCATCCCAAATAGTTGTGTAAATTGTTTCATAATCCACAATCTTATTTTTATTAGAAATTAATAGTTCAGCTAATATAAATTGTTTATTTGATAATGGGATTTCTATGTTGTTTATCCAAATATGTTCATCTTCATCATCTAAAATCATTGCTACACTCTTTTTATATTCTTTTTTTTCTTTTATTTCTTCAAGAATAGGCATTTTATCTTCATCTAGAGTTTCTACTGATACTTTTGTTTTATTTTTATCAGACATAAACAGTACATCTTTAGAAATACTTGTTTGTTTCACATGTCCTTTTAGACTATTTGTTCGTCTTAATAAGTTTAAAATAGTTAACTCTACTTCACGCATACTTTGATTTTCATCAAAAAAACCGTCGATTCCAATATTTAAAAAAACTTCTCTTTCAATTGCTAAATAAGGTTTTGAATAAAGCCATATTGGTAAATCTGTAATATTTCTTATTCTTAATATAGTCGAACATGTTTCGATTGTTGATTCTTTTTCTGTATCAACAATCAATAAAATTGCTTTAATTTTTTTTAGCTTATCCAGTTCTTTTTCATCTTCAAAAATGTTTGTACTCATCAACTTTATATTTAGAAAACTTGAATCAAAAGATGTAACAAATTTTTCTGATTGTTTATTTAAAACATCTTGGCTAATTACTACTAGTTGATTATTATCTTTTACTTCATTCATTTTTATTCAAACCTCTTTCAATTTTTATAAAAAGTCTAATAGAAATTTAACTACATCAAACTTTAGAAATGACTTCTTAGCGAATGGGAGTGAATACACTCCTTATTAATAAATCGGATGTATTCTCATTAAGTTTTAGTCTTTTCATTAGGATATATTTATCTACACGCCTATATTACTCTAGGTCATATATTGAAATTTATAATATATTGTACACATCTGTTTCTAATTATTCAAAATATAACAAATGTGTCAAATACATTAATAGTTGTTTTGTGAAATAATGAATATAAACTAACAAAACAATAGTTAAATTACTTTTTCTATCTTCTTTTTGTCTATAAAATTTTTAAGGTTTTAATTATTCTTTTAATATTGATTCATACTCTTTTACTCATTGATAGTATTTTAATACAAGTAAGTAAAGTGGAATTTAGAAGAAATAAAGACTTTTTTTAACTTCCACTTCATTATTTAAAGCAATATTTTAAACTTTTAAAATTCCAGTTATTTTATCTACACATATCTATTTTCATTTCTTTAAAAAGGTATAGCTATAGGTGTCACAGTAACTCCATATTTTATGACAGTAACCTTGTCCATAATGGTGTCGTTATCATAAGGCATCAACTCTGCACGATAATCAGTAAAGCCTACATATTTTAAATAATCCGGATTTCCATTATCAATTTTTGATAATAATTCATCTTTATCATTATATAGTTTAAAAGCAATTTTATTAGGAACATTTATAGGATCACCCATTTTAACATCGTATATAATTTCATCCAGAGGTATATTTTGCTCTATACGTTCTGTCTGTCCATTTATATCTCTTACATAGTAATAGTCAATAATATTAGGGTTATTATTAATAAGTGAACCATCACTGTACGTTAGAAGATCGATTGAATTAACTGGTAATAAACTATACTTATCTACAAATTGTATTATTAATTTAGCAGAATTATCAGTATATACGTATATTACATCCACTGCCGTTTCTGATATTAAACCACTAGGTTCTCCAATGATTTCTTTAATCGTATAACCTGGTATTTCTTTTTCTTCCGACACATATGAATCACCTACATTACCAGTTAAAACTTCTGGG
>NZ_JAVWHO010000037.1:0-23560 GCF_036639995.1 Vagococcus sp.
GGATATAACCTGTTTTGTAACTTGACGAACGTCACAACCTTTAATATTACCTTTGTTGTATTGATTCAATAAATCCATTTCATAGGTGAAGACGTCTCTTCCATTTCCTAGTTCTATGATTTCTTTTTCACCATCATTATAAAAAATAGTGGCTTTTTCTGCTCTTGGAAAATCATTAATCATTAAATAACCTTTATCTCCTGCTAAAATAATTTGCTTAGGCATCTTCCCTCTAAATGAAATCATTACACTGGCTTGGAGACCTTCCGCATTTTTTAATAAAGTAACAGATTTTTCATCCACACCACTTTTAGAAAATTCAACATCCGTCGCAATCATCTTTAAGTCCGTTCCTAATAAGTACACAGCAGCTGACAAAGCATATGTTCCAATATCAGATAAAGCGCCGCCTCCTTTTTCAGGAGAGAAAAAACGGTTTTCTGGGTCATATTCTTTACAACTACCAAACGTAACATTAACTCCACTAAGTTTGCCTAATTTTTCATTATTAAGATACGTTAATATTTGTTGGTACATGGGCATAAAAAACAAAGTAACGGCTTCAATTAACACTAAGCCTTTTTGCTCTGCTAGGTTAAATAATTCCTCTGCTTGCTGTCCCTCTAATACCATAACCTTCTCACATAAAACATGTTTTCCACTATTTAACGCCTTTAAAACAAAGTCATAATGTGTTTGATTAGGTGTTGCTATATACACACAATCCATTGACTCATTCATTAAAAACTCATCATAATTTGTATGATATTCTTTTATACCAAATTTTTCAACAAAAGCTTTCAACGTAACTTTCCTGTGATTATACACTGAGATAACTGAATAATTTTCTTTATCTAGTTGGGAAACAAACTGATTAGCAATTTCACCTGTCCCAACAACGCCTATTTTATTTATCATACTATGGTATCGCCTCACTTTACATATCATCATACCAAAAAAGAGAAACTGAACCAAATAGGAAAGGTTCAATTTCTCTTAATAGTATTTTGATTTAGTAGTCACTCTTATTTAAGTTTCTAAGTAAATCATCTATATGGTTACCATAAGCCACTGAGCTATCTAACTCAAAAATCAACTCAGGTGTTTTATAGATTTGCAAACGATGCCCTAGTTCACGTCGAACTAAACCACTTGCTTTTTCTAAGCCTTGTTGCACTTTTTCTTTTTCTGAAGCTTTGTCTCCTAGCGAACTATAATAAATAGTTGCTTGTTGTAAATCACCTGTCACTCTTACTTCCGTAATTGTCACATTTTCAACTCGAGGATCTCTTACTTTTTTTTGCAAGATATCATTCACTTCTCTAAGGATTTCTTGCGCTACTCGGCGGTCACGATAGTTTGCCATCGATAACACTCCTCTTTTGATACGTTTATTTTCTTTCTAATTCTTCCATGATGAATCCTTCAATCACGTCGTCAACTTTCACGTCATTGTAGCCTTCTAATGTTGCACCACATTCAAAGCCAAGTTTAACTTCCTTAGCATCATCTTTGAAGCGTTTCAAACTAGCTAATGTTCCTTCATGAATAACAATACCATCTCTGATTAAACGAATACCACTTTCGCGGCGAATAAAGCCTTCTGTAACATAACAACCAGCAATTGTTCCAACTTTAGAAACATTGATTGTTTCACGTACAACCATTTGACCAGTAATTTTTTCAACAAATTCAGGATCAAGCATACCTTTCATTGCTGTTTCGATTTCTTCGATTACTTTGTAGATGATTCTATGTAAACGAATATCCACTTCTTCTTGTTCTGCTTGCGTTCTTGCTTGTGTTGTTGGACGAACGTTAAATCCAACGATAATAGCATTACTTGCTGATGCTAAAGTGATATCACTTTCGTTAATTGCTCCAACAGCTGAATGGACAATTTTCACACGAACGCCTTCAACATCAATTTTATTTAAACTTGCTGCTAATGCTTCAGCTGAACCTTGAACGTCAGCCTTGATGATAACATTAACTTCTTTCATCTCACCATCTTTAAGACTTTCAAAAAGATTGTCTAATGTTACACGAGAGCTTACTGAACGTTGCTCTAATAAAGCACGTTTTGCTCTTTCTTCACCTGCAGAACGAGCAGTTTTTTCGTCTTCAAAGGTAACAAAACGATCTCCTGCTTGAGGCACATCATTTAATCCTGTGATTTCCACTGGAGTAGCAGGGCCAGCTTCTTTATCACGGCGACCAATATCGTTAGTCATCACACGAACACGTCCATGTGTATTACCAACAACAATTGGGTCTCCTACATGTAACGTTCCTTGTTGTACTAATAATGTAACAATTGGTCCTTTACTCTTATCAAGACGAGCTTCAATTACTGTACCAATCGCGCGTTGCGTTGGGTCAGCTTTTAAATCTTCAACTTCTGAAACAAGTAATACCATTTCTAATAAGTCATCAATGTTGTCACCAAATTTAGCTGAAATAGGTACAAAGATTGTGTCTCCGCCCCAATCTTCAGGAATTAAACCATGTTCACTTAATTCTTGCATAACACGGTCTGGATTAGCTGAAGGTTTATCAATCTTATTAACAGCTACGATGATTGGTACATCAGCAGCTTTAGCATGGTTGATTGCTTCAACGGTTTGAGGCATAACACCATCATCAGCTGCAACAACTAAAATAGTGATATCTGTAATACTTGCACCACGAGCACGCATACTTGTAAAGGCCGCATGTCCCGGTGTATCTAAGAAAGTGATTGTTTTACCACCAGCTTCAATTTGGTAAGCACCAATATGTTGAGTAATCCCACCAGCTTCACCTAAAGATACTTTTGTATGTCGTAATGTATCTAAAAGCGTTGTTTTACCGTGGTCAACGTGTCCCATAATAGTCACTACGGGCGGACGGTTAACTAATTTATCTGGGTCAACTGCATCTAATTCAAAGAATTTATCGATATCAGCCACATCTTCTTGAACTTTTTCCTCAGCGTTAATACCATAATCAGCTGCTAAAATTTCAATTGTGTCTTTATCTAAAGGTTGATTTTGATTAACCATTACACCAAGCATAAATAATTTTTTGATAATTTCTGCTGGTTCACGGTAGATTTTTTTAGCAATATCAGCCACGTTCATCCCTTCAGTGTAAATTAACACTTCTGGTAATTCTTTAAACTTACGTGGTGGAACAGCAGGTTTATTTGATGTTTGATATTTACCTTTTTTACCTTTTTTATTTCTCTTATTGTAACGATTATTAGGATTTTGGAAACCTGTTCCACGTCCTTTGTTACCACCTTTGTAATTGTTATTACCTGGTGTTTGCGGTTTATTTTGTCCGCTCTTTTGATTAGACTGTTGTCCTTGTCCTTGAGTTGTACTTGGTTTATTTTGGCCACTCTTTTGATTAGAATGTTGTTGAGATTGTTGATTATTTGGTTTTGATTGATTAGTGTTTGGCTTTGATTGAGCCTTATTTGGTTGATTGTTTGGGCGATTTTGTTCTGGTTTATTCACTCGATTTTCCTTACTATTGGGTTTATTTTCTACTTTTGTAGAATGAGTTGAGCCTTGTTTAGGTGCTTCTTTTTTAGGCGCAACTTTTTCTTTAACTTTATGTTGTGTCTCAGACATTGATTGTTTAATTTTAGTAATATCAGAATCTGTTAAACTGCTCATATGGTTTTTAACATCAATTCCGATTGAATGAGCTTTTTCGACGATATTTTTACTTGAAATTTCAAGTTCTTTTGCAAGTTCATGCACACGTTTTTTACTCATTTAATCACCATCCTATTCTTCTGTCATTAGTTCACGCATCTTCCTGGAGAATCCACGGTCACAAACCCCGATAATTGCTCGACTTTTGCCAATTGCATGGCTTAATTCAGCCTTGGTAAAAGCAACAATAATCGCTGTATTGTAATAACTGCATTTATCTCTCATTTTTTTAATAGTCGCTTCACTAGCATCTGTCGCAACAATTACTAAACTCACATTCTGTTTACGAACGGCATTCACTGTTGTATCATCACCAGATACTAATTTACCAGCTTTGGTTGCTAATCCAAGAAGATTTAAAAATTTATCTTGATTTGTCATTTGCAAATAGCTCTCTTCTTGCTTTTTGATGAGTTACGTAATCAAGTAACTCTTTGTAAAAGTCGTCAGTTAAGTTTGTTTCTAAGACACGGTCTAATATTTTATTATCCCAACTTAACTGAACCACTTCAGGCTCAATAGAAAGATAAGCTCCTCTTCCAGATAATTTACCTGTTGGGTCAATTGAAACGTCTCCCTCTTTTGAACGAACGATTCGAATCATTTCTTTCTTAGGTTTCATCTCATTTGAGACAACACATTTTCTCATGGGAATTTTTCTTGTTTTCATCTATTTTCGCCTCCGATACTTATTCTTCTGAATTATTTTCAGTTTCTACTTCTACTTCTTCTACTTCAGAAACTAACTCTACGCCTTCTTCTAAAATTTCCTCAACAACTTCTTCTTCAACATCTGCTAAAGCTTCCATTTCAGATTCCGGTTTAATATCAATTTTAAATCCTGTTAATTTCGCTGCTAAACGGGCATTTTGTCCACGTTTACCAATAGCTAATGATAATTGGAAATCAGGCACAACCACTGTACAAGCTCGTTGTGTATCATCAAAAACAACATTAACAACTTGCGCTGGATTTAACGCATTTGAGATAAAGATTGCTGGGTCTTCATTCCACTCAACAATATCCATATTCTCACCCTTCAATTCGTTAACAATCGCTTGCACACGTTGTCCTTTAGGTCCAACACATGTTCCAACTGGGTCGATATCAGGATTTTCTGCTTTAACTGCAACTTTCGCACGGTCACCAGCTTCACGAGCGATGCTCACGATTTCTACTTCCCCGTCGTATACTTCAGGGATTTCTTGTTCAAACAAACGTTTTAACAAGTCTGGATGACTACGGCTTACATAAACTTGTGGGCCTTTTGAGGTATTTTCAACTTTATGAATATACACTTTGATGCGATCGTGTGGTTGGTATACTTCATTTGGAATTTGGTCGTGTTTTGATAATACGGCTTCAATTTTTCCTAAGTTAACATAAATATAGCGATTGTCTTGTCTTTCAACAATTCCTTGCATAATTTCATTTTCATACGCACTAAATTCATTATAGATAATTGAGCGCTCAGCTTCTCTTACTCGCTGTAAAATAACTTGTTTTGCTGTTTGAGCAGCAATTCGACCAAAGTCTTTTGGTGTTACTTCAAAACGAATCATATCGCCTATTTCATACGCTGGATTAACTTTTTGTGCTTCTTCTAAACTAACTTCTAGTTGAGAGTCCATTACTTCTTCAGTCACTTCTTTTACTGAAAAAATATGTACGTCCCCTTTTTTTTCATCGAATTCTACTTCGACATTTTGTGCTTGTCCATAATGACGTTTATATGCTGAAATCATTGCCGCTTCTAAAGCTTCGATAACGATAGCTTTTGAAATGCCTTTTTCCCGCTCAAGAGCGTCTAATGCGCCTAACATTTCCTTGTTCATGATTCTTTCTTAACCTCCGTTATTAAAATTGAATGGCCAATCTAGCTTTGGCTATGTTCTTACGTTCAAATACCATTGTTTTTTCTCGTGTCTTAATTTTCACACGTAATGTCAGTGTTTCTTTATCATATGCTTCTAAGAAGCCTTGGTATTGCTTTTCACCTTCGACTGCTTGATAGAAAGAAACATTAATATATTCACCGATGGCTTTTTCGTAATCTTCTTCTTTCTTTAAAGGGCGCTCTGCTCCTGGAGAAGAGACTTCTAGAAAATACGCTTGTGGAATTGGGTCTGGTTCAATTGTATCTAATTTTTCACCTAGTTTTTCACTAACAAGGGCACATTCATTAATATCAATGCCACCTTCTTTATCAATAAAAACACGTAAAAACCAATTTTTCCCTTCTTTTACATACTCAATATCAACTAATTCAAATGATAACTCACCTAGAATTGGATTAACTAAGTCTGTAACGATATCAACAACGTTTGCCAATTAATATTCGCCTCCTTTAAAGTTTTAAGAATTTCATCAAAAAGAGTGAGCGCCTAAACGCTCACTCCTCCCACACATATCTTACAGAAACATTCTATCATGTTTTCACATAAAAAACAAATCTGAAAACACTTGTTGTTTAAGCTTTTGTTAAGACTGCTATTTTTTAATATTCCTTAATATTTTTTTGGTAGAGTGTCTTCTTAAGAGGTGTAATCAAAATGAAAATAATAAAATCACTTTCCATATTAACACTGTTAGTAGGTAGCACATTGTTTATTGAAGGCTACAGGGAAAACAGACAACTTGAAAAAGAATTCTTTACAATAAAAAGCTCTAAAATCAAACAATCTAACCAAAAAATTAGAATTGCTCATCTTTCAGACACACAATTTCCAAGGCTCCGAGTTCCAACAAAAAAACTTCTAGCTGCTATTTCTAACGAAAAACCAGATGTTATCTTCTTTACAGGTGACACCATCGATCGAACAGAACAGCTTGATGATTCAAATTTACGCTTTTTTTTAGATCAATTAACTAAAATTGCACCAACCTTCATCGTTACAGGTAACCATGAAGAAACCAATACTGAATATCAAAAGTGGCTTGATATTGTAAAACAAAGTAAAGCAGTTTTACTAGAAAATGATTTTGTTGAAACTACCATTAATCAACAAACAATTAATATTGTTGGTTTGAGTAATCGAAAAACAAAACTTTCTAATAATAAAGCAGCTCAACTTAATACAGAACTAGAAACATTTATTCTTGCACATCATCCAGAAGATATCGAGTCTTATATTCAACATTTTGATAAAATGAATGTCTCTGTATTTAGTGGTCATGCTCATGGCGGACAAATTATCTTACCTGGTTTAGGTGGGCTGTATTCACCTGATCAGGGATTTTTACCCCAGTATACAGATGGCCATTATGAGTTTGATAACAACAAACATCTCTTTGTCAGTCGAGGGTTAGCAAATAGTTCATTTCCTTCTAGAATAAACAACTACCCTCATTTAATTTTTGTTGATATTGAAAATAAAACCAATTAAAAAAAGCCAGTTACCTTGAAAATAATTTTCCATGGTAACTGGCTTTTTCTTATAACATATCAAATAAAGATAGCTGGTTTTCATCGGGTAAATCTTTTAATACGCCGTTTTCTGTCATGTATTCAATTAATGTTTTTGATACTTTACCTCGATTAGATAAGTCTTCTTTAGATAAGAATTTACTTTCCTCTCTAGCAATCACAATTTGTTTAGCTACGTTTGTACCCAAACTTGGTACTGAACGAAATGGTGCAATTAAAGTATCCCCTTCAATCACAAAATTTTCTGCATCTGATTTATACAAATCAATCATACTAAAATTAAAGCCACGCTCAAGCATCTCGTTTGCTATTTCGAGCACTGTTAATAAATTCTTTTCTTTAGTTGAGGCATCCATCCCTTTATCCATGATTTCCTTCATACGAGCTTTTGTCGCTTCCTTACCTTGTGACATAGCTGCAATATCAAAATCATCTGCACGAACACTAAAATATGCCGCATAATAAAGAATTGGGTAATGAACTTTGAAATAAGCAACGCGTAAAGCCATTAATACATAAGCAGCCGCATGGGCTTTTGGGAACATATACTTAATTTTCAAACAAGAGTCAATGTACCACTCAGGCACATCGTTACTTCTCATTTCTGCTTGCCAATCATCAGGAATTCCTTTTCCTTTACGAACACTTTCCATAATTTTAAAGGCAATTCCATCTTCAAGCCCCGCATGCATTAAATAAACCATAATATCATCACGACATCCGATTACTTTAGCTAAACTTGCTTCCCCTTTTTTTATTAACTCTTCAGCATTTCCTAACCACACATCAGTTCCATGAGAAAGTCCTGAAATTTGAAGTAGTTCAGAAAAAGTAGTTGGGTGTGTTTGCTCTAACATTCCTCGTACAAATTTCGTTCCAAACTCTGGAATACCAAGAGTTCCCGTTTTAGAAAATATTTGCTCTGGTTCAACATTTAAAACTTGTGGTCCAGCAAAAATCTTCATAACTTCTGGATCATCTGTTGGAATTGTCTTTGGATCAATTCCAGATAAATCTTGTAACATTCTAATAACAGTCGGATCATCATGACCAAGTATATCAAGCTTTAGTACATTATCATGAATTGAGTGAAAGTCAAAATGAGTGGTGCGCCATTCTGCGTTTTGATCATCTGCTGGGTACTGGATTGGCGTAAAATCATAAACATCCATGTAATCTGGGATAACAATAATTCCTCCCGGATGCTGACCTGTTGTTCGCTTAACACCAGTCGAACCTTTTGCTAATCGATCAATTTCAGCTGCTCTAAAGTTATAATTATTATCACGTTCATAGCCTTTTACAAACCCATAAGCTGTTTTATCAGCTACAGTACCAATTGTTCCAGCTTTATAAACATAGTCCTCACCAAAAAGAACTTTTGTATAATTATGAGCCGTTGATTGATAAACTCCAGAAAAGTTTAAATCAATATCGGGAACTTTATCACCATGGAAACCAAGAAACGTTTCAAATGGAATGTCGTGACCATCTTTAAACAGACGGGCCCCACAATTTGGACACTCTTTTTCTGGTAAATCAAAGCCAGAACCATAAGAACCATCTTCAAAAAACTCAGAATACTGGCATTCTGAACATCGGTAATGAGGCGGTAATGGATTTACTTCTGTGATTCCGGTCATTGTGGCAACAAAACTAGAACCAACTGACCCCCTAGAACCAACTAAATAACCATCTTGCAAACTCTTATGAACTAACTTTTGAGAAATTAAGTAAATAACTGAGAATCCGTTTCCGTTAATACTCTTTAGTTCTTTCTCAATTCGTTTTTCAACAATCTCAGGCAAATTTTCTCCGTATAAACGATGAGCTTCTGTGTAACTCAAATTAGTAATTTCATCTTCTGACCCTTCAATTTTTGGTGTATAAAGGTCTGTTTTCACAGGAATAACCTTGTCACACCAATCAACGATTAATTGAGAGTTTTCAACCACTACTTTTTTAGCAACTTCTTTTCCTAAAAAACTAAATTCAGAAAGCATTTCATCAGTTGTTCTAAAATGGACTTTAGGTAGCGAATATCGATTTAAAGGATTAGCTCCTCCCATGGAATTAATTAATATTTTTCTATAAATGCCGTCTTCTTCATTTATGTAATGAACATTTCCTGTTGCAACAACAGGTTTTTTCAATTCATCACCAATTTTGACAAGATTTTTAATAATATCTTCCATATCTGCTTCATTTTTTACAAGTTCCGCTTCAATAAGGGGAGCATAAACAGGTTTTGGCATAATTTCAATATAGTCATAGAATTTTGCTCGTTTCTTAGCTTCTTCCACACCTTTTTGCATCATCGCCTCAAAAATTTCACCTTTACTACAAGCTGAGCCAATGATTAAACCTTCTCTTAATTCTGATAACAACGACCTTGGAATTCTCGGTACCCGGTAATAATAATTGATATTGGACATTGAAATTAATTTAAATAAATTTTTAAGTCCATCTTGAGTTTTAGCTAAAATGGTCACATGAAACGGTCGAGCTCTTTTATAAGCATCTCCCTCACCAATATGCTGGTTAAATTCATCATGGTATTCAACACCAAAGTCTTCTTTTGCTTTCTTAACAAAAATCCAACACAAATGACCGGTTGCTTCAGAATCATAAATAGCCCGGTGATGTTGTTCCAAATTAATATTATACTTCTTAGCCAACGTATTTAAACGATGCGATTTCATTTCAGGATGTAACAATCTAGAAAGTTCTAACGTATCAATTACTGGGTTATGTGTTTCAGGCATGTCATATTTTTCGTAACTTGTATTAAGAAATCCCATATCAAAACTTGCATTATGGGCTACCAGAATCGTGTCTCCACAAAACTCATGAAATAGTGTTAAGACTTCTTTTTCAGATTTAGACCCTCGAACCATTTCATCCGTAATTCCTGTTAAATTAATCGTTGTTTGAGATAACGGATGGCCTGGATCAATAAATTGCTCGAAAGTATCAATCACGTTACCTTTATGCATTTTAACAGCAGAAAGTTCAATAATTGTATCATAAACTGCAGAAAGTCCTGTGGTCTCAACGTCAAACACGACATACGTAGAGTCAGTTAACAATAAATGACTAGGATTGTATGCAATAGGAACTCCGTCATCAACCACATTAGCTTCAATACCAAACAGCACCTTTATACCGTTAGCTTCTCCTGCATGATAAGCATCTGGAAAAGCCTGTGCTCCCGAATGGTCTGTAATAGCAATAGCTGGCATGCCCCATTTAGCTGCTTGTGAAACAATATCACTAACATTGTTGGTAGCATCCATCATACTCATGTTCGTATGAGTGTGAAGTTCCACTCTTTTTTGATCCTTTTCAGCTGTATCTTTTCTTGGAGCGTGTTTCACTTCAACTAAGTCCTGACAATTCATCACCAAATCACGCATAAACGTGTCTTCCTGAATACTTCCGCGAACTTTAAGCCATGATTTTTCTTTGATAGCCTCAAAAACAGCCACATCTTTTTCATTATTTGAAAACTTTTTAATTGAAAACGATGATGTGTAGTCTGTCATTTTTATAATTAAAATTTTTCTTCCGGATCTTAAATCTCTAACTTCCTTAGAAAAAACAAATCCTTCTAGAGTTACTCGGCGTTCTTCTTCGAAAATATTCCCCATTGGAGTTATCACTTCATCTGCAGGTATCGAACGGCCTAATTGAATTGGTCCTGATAAAGGAGCCACATCACTTTTTTGCTTTTGTTGTTGTTCATTCTTTTCAATAGCTTGAGCAGCTTGTTTCATTAACTGTTCTGTTTGCTCTTGCTGTCTTAATTCGAATGCTTTCTTTATCTCTTCTGCTTTTTTTGTATCCATTTTAGGTTGGAACTGGAATTTTGGAAAGCCAAATTTTTGATAACTATTAATAATCGTTGCTGCATACTGTTGATTAATATAGTCAATCATTCCTTCATTTTCAACAAGTAACATGACTCGCTGTTCTTCAATAAAAGGAAGCTGTTTAGCTAATTTTTGTCTAACGACAGGAGTAACACAATTTTCATCCTTCAAAACTTCTAACCAGTAATCTTGTAGCAGTTGATTATCATAGGCGTTATTAGTTGTTGAAATAGTCATCTTGACATTAGCTATTGATTGAAACGCTAAATTAAGTTTATTTAAAAATTCCTGGTATAAAGAAAAGGGTAAGATATCAGAAAACAGAAAATGAAATTCCCAAATTCTACTTTTTTTATGGACTGTCACTTCCTTGATTTCCCCTGTGTTCAAGATAGTTGAACCAGAATCAGATGGGTTCATTTCAATCTGATTTAATAATTGTTCAAACAATTCTTTTGGATTCATTGTCATCTCTCACGCCTCACTTTCTAAATCATTTTACACGAAAAAAGGCCTTAGCACAAAAGACCTGCTAAGAATCCTCTTTTCTATTCGTTTATTTGTTTAGAATACTTAAAGTATCGTACAATTCTTCACGTCTAATTTCTAACATTTCATCCGTGCGTTTAATTTTAACTTCAACAATACCTTCTTCTGCTTTTTTACCAACCGTAATTCTAAATGGTGCGCCAACTAAATCAGCGTCCTTAAATTTAACACCAGGACGTTCTTTACGATCATCAAGTAAACAATCAAGACCTTTTTCAGTCATTTCTTTTTCAATGTCAATCGCTAAATCCCACTGTGTTTCATCTTTTGGATTAATTGGGATAATATGCATGTCAAACGGAGCAATTCCTTTTGGCCAGTTAATACCTGACTCATCTGCATTTTGTTCAGCAATCGCAGCTAACAAGCGACTTACACCAATTCCGTAACTACCCATTTGCACTGGGATTTCACGGCCATTTTCATCTAAAACATTAGCTCCCATTTTTTCACTATAGAATGTTCCTAATTTAAAAATGTGACCTAATTCAATACCTTTAGCATATTTTAAGGTACCTTGTCCATCTGGTGAAGCCTCGCCTTCTTTAGCAACAATAAAATCAGCATATGCTTCTGGTTCAAAATCGCGTCCAGGTGTAACGTTGATAATGTGGTAGCCTGTTTCATTAGCACCAACGCCACCATTTGTCACATCTTGAACGTAAAAGTCTGCTAATACTTTTACTTCTTCTGGTAAACCAATAGGTCCAAGTGATCCAAAGTTAGCACCTAAGTACTTGAGAGCATCCTCTTCGGTTGCTGGTTCCATAAAATCAGCTTTTAAGTAATTTTTTAATTTAATATCATTTACTTCATGGTCACCACGTACTAAAACCATAACAGGTTCATCATCTGCAATAAAGAATAATGATTTAATCGTTTTAGTTGCGTCAACATCAAGGAACTCACATAATTCTTGAATGGTGCCAATATTAGGTGTTTCAATTTTTTCAGCTTCTAAAAGAGGCTCATGCGATTTTTTACCTGTATAAAGACTTGTTGCCATCTCTAAATTTGCTGAGTAATCGCTGTTATCAGAGTAAACAATCGTATCTTCTCCAATTTCAGAAACTGCCATAAATTCCTTAGAATCATGACTACCCATCGCACCACCATCACCAATGATAATTCTAAAATCAAGTCCACAACGATTGAAAATATTTGTATAAGCACGTTCAAAATCTCTAAAGCCTTCATCCAAGCTTTCAGTTGTTGCATGGAAAGAATACGCATCTTTCATAATAAACTCTCTACCTCGTAACAAGCCAAAGCGAGGACGTTTTTCATCACGATATTTAGGTTGAATTTGATACAGATACATTGGTAACTTTTTATATGAACTAATATCGTTACGAATTAAATCAGTAAATGTTTCTTCATGGGTTGGACCTAAAATGAAATCTTTCCCATTTGAATCATTTAACTTCATCAAAGCATCTCCGTAAGTTGCATAACGGCCAGATTCTTTCCACAATTCAGCAGGAATAACTGCTGGTAAAAGCATTTCATTTGCGTTAATAGCCTCAAACTCTTCACGCATAATTTTTTCTAATTTTTTAATTACTCGATCTGCTAATGGTAAATAGCTATAATAACCACTTGATACCTGACGGATATAGCCACCTCTTAGCAAGACCTGATGACTTATGACTTCAGCATCACTTGGAACCTCACGTAATGTTGGCATAAAAAATTTTGACTGTTTCATTTTATTAACTCCTTTTCCCTTAAACCTTTTTTATTGAATAAAGAAACGATGAATATCATTCCACGTCACTGCAACCATTAAAAGTAACAATATACCAACTCCAACCATGGTTATCATTATTTCTTTTTCTTGACTTAGCGGTTTGCCGCGAACTCCTTCAAAAATATTTAGCGCTAACTTTCCACCATCGAGTCCCGGAATTGGGATCAAATTCATGATACCTAAGTTAACTGACAGCATTGCTGTAAAAGAAAGAATGGATACAATACCACTGTTTGATACTGCCTCTGATGCTTTAAAAATCATAACCGGACCGCCAAGTTTATTCAAACTAAAATCTGTAATCAAATTACCTAGTGTTTTAAATATCAATAACGAGTCACTAAGTGTCTTCATAATACCATACTTGAATTTACCAACAAAAGACAACTCTTTAAATGTCTTATCTTGTTGAATCCCAATCATACCTTGTTTGCTCTCTTCATTTTCAGTTGGTGTGACTTCAACATTTCTAGTTTTACCTTTATCATTTTCGACAACCAATGTTACTTTTTTTCCTGAATTAGGAGAAATTTCAGTTGATAAATCTTCAAAACTATTTGTTTTTTTACCGTTAACCTCAACGATACGATCTCCCGGTTTAATGCCTGCCTTATCAGCAACCCCATCTTCCAAGACACCACCAATTACATTAGATTTATCAGCTTCATAAATGCCACCAATCATAAATGCCACAATAGTGAACAAGACAAACGATAAAATAAAATTATTCATTGGACCAGCAAAATTAGTCATCATGCGTCGACCTAATGAAGCTGATTGAAATTGAACATCTCTTGGCGCTATTTGCGTTTCAAGTCCATCTTCTTCAATAATTGTCGCATCATGTATTACGTTAAAACGAACTTCTTTTGATTCGTCACCATTCTCATATCCCTTAATGAATAACTCATCTTCTAAATCATAAGAGATTAATTCTAAAGGAATACTGTTTGGTAATTGTACTTTTTTATTGGGGTTAATTTTTATAACGTCCCCATTACCATCTAATACAATAGAAAGAGGCATTCCTGGTGCTAGTTCTACTTCCTCATCCCCTTCACCGGCCATACGCACATAGCCTCCGATTGGAAGCATTCTAAGCGTGTAAGTTGTGCCATTCTTTCGGTGATGAAACAGTTTAGGTCCCATCCCGATTGCAAACTCGCGAACTAAAATCCCACCACGTTTTGCAAAAATAAAATGGCCAAATTCATGGACTAAAACGATTAAACCAAAAACAAATATAAATGTTACGATTGTTCCTATCATAAGTGATTCCTTTCTTTACCAACTCAAATTAAAACAAACCAACTAAATGCATTAATGGAAAGACAAATAACAAACTATCAAATCTGTCTAAGATTCCACCATGTCCTGGTAAAATTTTCCCAGAATCTTTCACACCGTAATGTCTTTTATATGCCGATTGAACCAAATCTCCCATTTGACCAACTATAGAAAATACAGCAGTTAATACTAACATTATAATCATATTATAAGACAATGGCCAGAACATTAAATAGACTGCTGCAACAACAATTGCACAGATAACAGCTCCCACCGCTCCTTCAATTGTTTTATTTGGCGAAATATGTGGGGCTAATTTGTTTTTACCAAAATTCATACCGCAGAAATAAGCACCAATGTCAGTTGACCAAACAACCAGTAGAGCAAACATTAACACAGGAATACCAGCTTCTCTAGCCGCAATAAAGTTTTGAAATCCAATTCCAACATATAAGCTAACTAGTACTGGAAATGCCGCATCATCAAACGTGTAACTATTTTTTGAAAAGACAGGAACCATTAAAATAATCATCACAATCAAATAATAAAGTGCAAGATTGTCGATATTCTCTGGTAAAAAACTAAACCATGTTTCTTTTGGTAAAACGAGTAAGACCGCTCCTAGGATAGCAAGTACGCCTTCAAAACTTTTTACCTCTAATCCTCTCATATTAAATAATTCATACACACCAACCCCAGCCATTAACGCAGCCAAAACTTGAAGTGGAATTCCACCTAAAATAATTAGTGGAATAAAAAATATTAAAGCAACAACCGCCGTAATTATGCGTTGTTTCATGTTATGCATCTCCTTCTGTTGTATCTTTCAAACCGCCAAAGCGACGGTTTCTTAATTGATAAGAGCCAATAGCTTCCTCTAAATCTGTTGTTGTAAAATCTGGCCAATATTTATCTGTGAAAAACAATTCACTGTATGCAATTTGCCATAAAAGAAAATTGCTAATCCTTTCTTCTCCACTTGTTCGAATAAGCAAATCAGGATCTTGTAACGCCTCTCCTAAACTTGCTGTCATTAAATGACTTGAGAATGTTTTTTCATCAACTTCATCTGGCAAATCACCACTTTTAGCCAAAGCAACAATGTCATTAACTGCTGTTAATATTTCAGCTCGACTACCATAATTTAGTGCAAAATTTAAAATTAATCCAGTATTCTCCTTTGTTTGCTCCATCGCATTTTCAACAGCCTTTTGAGTATGAGCTGGAAGAAATTCTTTGTATCCCATTACATTAACCTTAACATTTTCTTCAATTAACTCAGGCACAAACACATCAAAGAAATCAACTGGTAACTTCATTAAAAAATTAACCTCATCCGTCGGTCTTTTCCAATTTTCTGTTGAAAAAGCATAAAGCGTTAACACTTTTACACCTAATTTACTCGCATGTTTTGTAATTACCTTAACATTGTTCATACCTTCCTTATGTCCAGCAATTCTAGGCAACATTCTTTTTTGCGCCCATCTACCATTACCATCCATAATAACTGCAATATGATCTGCTACAGGTTTACTCGAATCAAAGCATTGCTCTGTTTTTTCTTGATTGTCACTTTTCTTTTTTAAAAAATTTAACATATAAAAGCCCCCTAAAAAGACTTGAGTTACTTAAACTACCTTTTCTATTGTAGCAAAACCTATCTAAAAAGCCTACACAAAAAGAAAATAAAGGTATTATTTAATAAAATAATAACTCTAAATAATAAAAATCGTGGAAAATTAAGCTCATCCAAAAAAAATGGTCCTATTTTTGGATTAAGATAACATTCCACGACTTTGATTATCTAAACTTCTAAAAGTTCTTCTTCTTTATCAGCAACAATTTTATCAATATTTTTTGTACTGCTATCTGTAATAGTTTGAACATCTTTTTCTAATGTGCGTAATTCATCCTCAGAGATATCTTTAGATTTTTCAAGTTTTTTCAATTCATCTAAAGAATCACGACGAATATTTCTTACAGCTACTTTAGCATTTTCTCCGTATTTCCCTACTTCTTTAGCTAATTCTTTACGGCGTTCTTCCGTTAATTGTGGAATCACTAAACGAATAACAGTTCCATCATTTGTTGGGCTAATACCAATATCACTCATCATTAATGCTTTTTCAATATTTTCCAAAGCTGATTTATCAAATGGTGTAATCATTAAAATACGTGCTTCTGGAATTGAAATACCAGCAATTTGATTTAAAGGTGTTTGTGCACCATAATAGTCCACAGTGATTCTATCTAAAAGACTAGCATTTGCTCGTCCTGCTCTGATTTGACCAAGTTCACGTTGTAAACTTTCTTCAGATTTTGTCATTTTTTCTTTTGCATCATTTAAAATTACGTTATGCATTTTATTTCCCCCTAACTGTCGTTCCGATTTGTTCACCTAAACAAACTCGTTTTATGTTACCTGGTTCATTGATATTAAATACTACTAACGGAATATCATTGTCCATACTTAAGCTACTTGCTGTAGAATCCATTACTGACAATCCTTTTGAAATCACATCTAAATGTGTCAACTCTTCAAATTTAGTTGCTGAAGCATCTAATTTAGGATCCGCTGAGTAAACACCATCCACATTATTTTTAGCCATCAAAATGACATCGGCATCAATTTCTACTGCTCTTAGAGCTGCTGTTGTATCTGTTGTAAAATAAGGATTTCCAGTTCCACCAGCAAAAATAACCACACGACCTTTTTCTAAATGTCTAACTGCACGACGTCTAATATAAGGTTCAGCAATTTGTCTCATTTCAATCGATGTTTGAACACGTGTTGGTACACCTTGATTTTCTAATGTATCTTGTAAAGCAAGACCATTCATTACAGTTGCAAGCATGCCCATATAATCAGCTTGTGCTCTTTCCATACCCATTTCAGCGCCGATATTTCCACGCCAAATATTACCTCCACCAACAACAATTGCTACTTCAATACCTAAACTATGTACTTCTTTAATTTCTTTAATTAACTCGTTAACAACTGGTGGGTTAATTCCAAAGCCTTTTTCTCCTGCAAGTGCTTCTCCACTAACTTTTAGTAATATTCTGCGATATTTTGGTTCTGCCATAATAATTCCCTCCGTTTAATATCCATACCTTAATTTTATCATAACTAAAACGAATTATTAATACGTTTTTGTCTAAAAAAAGGGAGCGCATATATCATCATAAATAATAAATGCGTTCCCAATCGATTTACTGCTTATTTCATTTGACTAGCAACTTCTGCAGCGAAATCTTCTTCACGTTTTTCGATTCCTTCGCCAACTTCAAAACGTACGAAACCTTTAACAGTCCCACCTTTTGATGCTACAAATTTTTCAACAGTCATGTCTGGATCTTTAACAAACGGTTGGTCTACTAAACAAACTTCTGCTAAGAATTTGCTCATACGGCCCATAACCATTTTTTCAACAATATTAGCTGGTTTGCCTTCATTTAATGCTTGTTCAGTTAAAACTTTTTTCTCATGTTCAAGTTCTTCAGCAGAAACTTGATCTTTTGTTACATAACGAGGGTTAATAGCAGCTACGTGCATAGCAACATCTTTTGCAGCTTCTTCATCAGTTGTACCTTCTAAAGTAGCAAGAACGGCAATTTTACCACCCATATGTAAATATCCACCAAATGCGCCATTGTCGTCTTTTTCAACAATTTCAAAACGGCGGAAACTAATTTTTTCACCGATAACTGTTGTTGCTTCGATAATTTCGCTTTCGATAGTACCTTTATCAGTTTTAAGAGCTAAAGCTTCTTCCATGTTAGCTGGTTTATTTTCAGCTATTAATCTAGCAACATCTTTTACTAAATTTTGGAACATTTCATTTTTAGCAACAAAATCTGTTTCAGAGTTAATTTCAACGATTGCAGCTGTATTTCCACTAACAAAAACGTTAGCTAAACCTTCTGCAGCAATACGATCATTTTTCTTACCAGCTTTAGCCATTCCTTTTTCTCTTAATAAGTCAATAGCTTTTTCTAGTTCTCCCTCAACTTCAACTAATGCGCGTTTAGCATCCATCATACCAACACCAGTTAAGTCACGTAATTCTTTAACCATTGCAGCTGTAATTTTAGACATATGATTTTCCTCCAATTTGTTTGTATGTTCACTAAAAAACTGCCTTAAACTAACAGAACGTAGGCTACTTTGTTCACCTTGACTCCGCAGCCTAAGACAGCCAATTATCTTTTATATTAAGCGTTTTTTCCTTCAACAGCTTCAACGATTTCTTCAATTGAAGGAGTTTCAGTTACTTCTTCAGAAGCAAAAGATTCTTCAGTTACTTCATCTTCACCTTGACGGCCTTCGATAAATGCATCAGCCATTTTAGCTGAGATTAATTTAACGGCACGAATAGCATCATCATTAGATGGAATAACTACATCGATTTCATCAGGATCACAGTTTGTATCAACCATAGCAACGATTGGAATGTTTAATTTATGAGCTTCTTGAACAGCAATACGTTCTTTACGAGGGTCAACGATAAACATAACATCAGGAATTCTAGGCATATCAGCGATACCGCCTAAGAATTTTTCTAAACGTTCACGTTCTTTGTTTAAACCAGCAACTTCTTTTTTAGGAAGTACTTCAAAAGTTCCTTCTTCTTCCATTTTGTTGATAAGTTTTAAACGAGTGATACGTTTTTGGATTGTATCCCAGTTAGTTAATGTTCCACCTAACCATCTGTGGTTTACATAGTATTGACCAGAGCGGATAGCTTCATCTTTAATAGCTTCTTGAGCTTGTTTTTTAGTACCTACGAATAAAGCGATTCCGCCTTCTTCAGCTACATTTCTCATGTAGTTATAAGCGTCATCTACTAAACGAACTGTTTTTTGTAAGTCGATAATGTAGATTCCGTTTCTTTCTGTGAAGATATATTTCTTCATTTTAGGGTTCCAGCGACGTGTTTGGTGACCAAAATGTACACCGGCTTCTAGCAATTGTTTCATTGAAATTACTGCCATTTTTGTTTCCTCCAATTGGTTTTGTATTTTCCTCTCAACTGTGTCATCTTTCAATAGAACTAAAATAAATTTTAGCACCACTATTAAAATCGCAATTGATGTGGATTTATGTCTTACAGGTTACTCCCATAACACACCTTAAACATTGTAACTTAATTTTTTATCAAAAACAAGTTATTTTTACTTTTTTTGTACTACGGTGCAAATCCATAGGTCAATAAAATAAAAATAATTAATAAAATATAACATATTGGTAAAAGAGCTATAGCAATAACAGTTAATAGCAGTTTACTCATTTTTTTATATAGTTTAAATAAAATCAGTCCATATATTGGCAATATTAATGCCACATAACAAATGGCAAGCCGATCACCAAATGTATTAAATACAGACATTGTAATAGGTAAATTCGGGTAATTCATCAAATGATTTGCCGTATAGAAATAGTAAACCAAAAAGACAAGTTGAACTACACTACCATAAATCATAAAAAATTTTGTGAAACGGGTGTTTAGAGTCAATTTATGAAGAATCCATAAATAAATAGCTCCAAAAAGTAACAAGTAGCCTTTCCCTAAGACAAGATCTAACATCTTAACCACACTCCTCTTTTCAATTATATCACGAAAAAGAGATGGTATATTGACGGTAATTAAAATTTTGTATTTTTAACTTTGTGCAAGTAGTATTTTTTCACAAATAAAATGACTTAATAAAATATTTTCCTGCTTTAAATTATTCTTATCTCCAGTTTTTAAAAATTCTAAAAAGGAGGTTACCATCGTATCAAAACCTCTAGTTGCTAAAGTAGGTGTCCAATCAGAAACAGACAGATTATTAACGCTCATTGGTGTTTCTAAGCTAACTTGACTTAAATTTGTCACTGTCATCACACCTGAAGGACTTGTTGCTCTAAAAGTTTCTGTATGAGCGCCACTTTTCATGTCCATTGAAACAATTGCCATTGTTTTATCTGTTTCAAGATGAACGACCGCGTATTCTAAGACATCATCACCTATTAATTTTGAATAAGAAATTGTCACGTTTGGACTATCTAAAAGATAGACTGCAGTATCAACCAAATGCAAAAACATGTCATTTATGGCAAACTTTGGTGTAAATTCAGCAAACTCACGATTTTTTTCTAAGTAAATCACTCGCTTTCCTTCAAGTGATTTCAACTTTCCAACACTTGGCGCAAAACGTCGGTTTAAACCGGTCATCAAGACTAGTTGTTTATCTCTTGCTAATTCAAGCAACTGACTTGCTTCACTAAAACTTTCACTTAATGGTTTATCCATAAAAACATGAATACCTAGCTCCAAACACTTTTTAGCAACATTAAAGTGCGCAACTGTAGCTGAGTGAATAAAACACGCTTCTATCCCTTCTTCGATTAACTCATCTAGAGTCGAGCAAAAATGAGTAAAGCCATATCGCTCTCTTAATTTTATTTTTGTTTCATTATTTTTAGTTGCAAAGTAATACTCTATTCCATCTCTATTTTCAGAAATTACTGGCAAGTAAGCCTTCTGAAAAATATTTCCTAATCCAATCACACCAATTTTCATTTTTTCATTCTCCTTCAGAGATATCTTTTCAGTTCGTAATTTTACCACGGAAACGAAAATCATTCTATTTATTACTACTCACATTTTTAAGCGCAAACAAAATCATAGTATTTTTTTACTTTAGTCTCTTTTTCTTCTATAATATGAGATAGTTTATTATCTTAAAGGAGTGAGTAATTATGACAACATTTTACTGTGTCAGACACGGGAAAACAGAGTATAATCAAAAACGCATTTTTCAAGGTGGCTTAGTTGACTCCCCCTTATTACCAGAAGGAATTCAAAATGCCAAAAATGCTGGAACATATTTAAAAGATATTTCATTTAGTCGCGCTTTTTGTAGCCCGCAAAAAAGAGCGGTGGATACAGCGGAAAATCTCATCTCTCAACTTTCTTCTCCCATTGAATTAACGACCATTCAAGATTTAAGAGAAATGGAGTTTGGAAGTTGGGATGGTAAACCTGAAGAGGATTATCATCAGTTCGAAGAATTTCAACATTTAGTTCATTCACCCCACTTGTATAATCCTTCTTTATTTAATGGGGAATCATTTCAAGAACTTATTGACCGTGGTATGACTGTTTTTAATAATTTAAGCCAACAGTACCCAAACGACACGATTCTCATCGTTTCCCACGGTTTAACACTTCAAACTATTTTGAAACATTTAGACGGCTCTCCTATTTCTGATATCAGAAAAGGAAAACTCCTAGATAATACAAGTTTAACTATTCTAGATTGCACTTCTCAAACTATGAATTACAAGTTAATCAAATGGAATGAAACAAGTTACTTAGATTAATATTTTTTGATGTTTGAAATATATTCATTTCATGGTAGAATAACTAAGTTCGATTTAAATGGGGAGTGAGTTATTTTATGCCTGAAAAGGTTAAATCTGTGGTCTATTTTTTAGATAATCATGAATGGATTAACACAGTAATGGGGATAATTATGCTAGTTACAGGAGTCGGTTTATTATTTAACTACTCTGCTACTATCAATCAATTGATAATTGTTATTGGCTTATTTTCAATTCTAAAGGGATTCCTAAATTTTAATAATTTTTTTATTGTTGACTCAAAATTTAGACATTACAAAAATAAAAATATTTTTATTGTCGGAGCTATTTTAAATATTATCATGGGTGTTGTTTTGATTCTTAATATTTTTACGAATCATCAATTCTTGTTAATCTTCACTTCTATGTGGATGTTACTTGACTCAATCCCTTACGTAAAATACGCTCTTGATAGAAAATCTGGATCAGACTATAAGGTTAATCCATATGTAATCAGTTATAGTCTAGTTTTAATTTGTGCGATTGGAAATTACACAACGTTTTATTCTAGCTTCATCGGCGCAGGCACTACATTAGGTTGCTTTTTAATTATTGCTACAGCTAACCTTTTTCTTTTTATGAAAGAGCACCAATAAAGCTAGCAAAATCAGCTCACTTACGAGTTGATTTTGCTAGCTTTTTTATTATGGCTATTCTTTCTTAAAACAAACAAATAAATAGTAAACACTAAAATTAAAAAATATTTGGTTATATCCAAAGTAAAAAAGGCTGATTCATCAACTACTTTATTACTATAGGACATGAATATCTCTCCTATTGAAGCACTTCTTGTTATTAAGGTGATCAAATAAATTAAAAGCATCATAACTATTTGATGAATAATACTTCCAAGGTTGTTTAACCGATATTTTGCATACAATCGGTAGTCTTGTGGCAAATCACCATTTTTATACACCCATTGATTTAGTAATTGATTTAAATGCGAATTAAAAAGTGTTACAACAAATATTCCAATAAAAAAAGTTGAATTAAAAAGAAGAAGGACCAACCCCAATAGAATTCCCCAGAAAACCAACTGCGTTCTTTTAACCTGTTTACCTAATAAACTAAAAATAGTTGGTGAGACGATGATTCCTGCTAAATAAACTCCGTAAACTTGATAAATCGCTTGACCACCATGCTCAATTAATTGATAAAATGGACAAAAGACCAAAATAAAATTTGTCAGCATTCCTTTAAAAATAACCTTTTGTGTAAGTGATTTGGAATAGCGACGTTCCGGTTTGGTTTTATACAGAAGCACTAAATAAATTATTACCACTATTAATAGGAACAGAAAGAAAAAAGGTAATGAATGTGCAGTCCCTAGTCGTTTATCTGCTTTAATAATAAAGATTGAAAAAAAACCAATAATGAATAGAAAAAGAGATTCAACTATTGACGCTTCAGGATAATCAGCTTCATCCACTATTTCATACTCAGGATATACAGTCAAAATAACGAACAAGAATAGTAAACTAATAGCCAAAAATAAAAATGTAAAAGTGATTGAAACCTTTATCATACGAAACAGTAAGTAAGAAAAAACAAGAGCAAAAA
>NZ_JAVWHO010000038.1:0-7814 GCF_036639995.1 Vagococcus sp.
TGTAACGGATTTGAGTTGTTTCCATCAATGCTGATTGATTCTGCTGATGCAGAAAATGCTGGAAATAAAAATGCAGAGGTTGTTAGTACGCTAATTAGTACCTTATTTTTTTTAATTAATTTCCCTCTGCCAACGTACTTTGTTTTGTAATCAACATTTTGAATGTTTTTTTGAATATCTTTCTTTCTCATAAAAATAATCCCCTTTTACTTTTATATTTTATTTTTACATTTTTACTTACCACACACCTCGAAAGGTCATTTACACAAAGCGCAAAAACGTTCTATTCTAAGATATAAAAAACGTATTTTCGAACATTATGTATTTTTTGGTTTTTTAGGACGTTTTTTAAACATCCGTGAAAAAAAATAAGTTTAAACATGTCTATTTACTTTAGTATTGCTATTTCTCTAACCCCATATTATGTATAAAAAACTTCATAATCCCTTATTTTATACAGTTTATTTTAAAAATACATACTTAACGTTTGTAATATGATATTAAATTATAGCCATCAAATCTATTGTGACAAATAAAAATATACATATAATTTATCGAGATATCAAAAAATAGTCAAGTAATGACTCTTATTTATTTAAAATATTTTACATAACATATTAAAACAAATGTTTTTGTATACGTTTTATTCTTTGTATAATCATCAACAAACCCTCAAGTGTTCTCTTTCTCTTGTTTTTCACAAATTATTTTTCTCATCATTTATAATCATTTATAAAAAAATAGTCTTTAAAACAAGAATTGTATTCTTGCTTTAAAAACTAATCGTTATTACTTACTTTGGTATTCTTTAGAAATATCCATCATATTCTGAAATGTTTCCAAAATACTGTCCTTATATTTTTCTTCTTTAATCAAATTAGCTATTCTTTTTAAAACTAATTCTTCTCTGTTACTATCGAGAATTGGTATTTGATTTTCTTTTTTTATACGTACAACTTCATCCACACATTTATAACGTTTTTCAAGTAGCACTGCTAACTCTTGATCAATTTGATTAATTTCATCTCTTACTTTTTCTAACATAATTTATCTTTCTCTCCTTTAGTTGAGCACTGCCTTAAAAAAATATTCTGCAGGTTCCTGAACAAACATATAGGTATCGCTTAAGCTGATAGGTTCATTATTTACCACTAAAATACTACTTTGAGGATTACGATAATTAATTAACCCACTGAAAGGATACACTTTAAATGACGTTCCCACAATAACAACTAAATCAGCCTTTTCTAACCAATGGATCGACATTTCAATTGCTTCTTCTGACAAGCCTTCCTCATAAAGTACTACATTTGGTCGAATTAAACCTCCACAATTTTCGTGTCTATTAGAGTTTAAATAAGTTGAAACCGAAATGTTCTCATGACATTTTAAACAGTAGCAATCGTTTAAATTACCATGAAAATTTACTACTTTTTTGCTTCCTACTTTGTCATGTAATCCATCAATATTTTGAGAAATAATACTGACATCATGATTCTTTTCTAGCTCTTTCATTTTTTGATGGATAATATTTGGACTGGCTTCCTCATGATACAACTGCTTAACAAATTCATAGAATTTATCAGGCTCACTTATCAAGCACGTGTGACTTAATAAATATTCTGGATTGTCTATGCCCTGATAAATTCCTGTCATCGAACGATAATCTGGAATACCAGATGGAGTAGATACACCGGCTCCTGTCATAAAAACAATATGCTGACTATTTTTTATCAGATCTAATGCCTCTTGATTCATTTTACTCACTACCTTATTTTCTTTTATATTATTGTAGCATGTTTTGAAAGAATATTTTTAGTTCAGACATTATACAATATCATTAACACAAGCAACATGTACAATTGAAATTTTTTTGCTTTTTTTCATGACTTTTCAAAAATAGTATGTTATAGTGAAACACAAGTAAGAAAGAGAACAACTAAATATAATAATCTAGAGGTTGCGAAAAATTATGACTATCAATTGAGCATGAGGATGCCACGACATTGATACAAGGAATTTTCGCCGAAATACTACTGAACTCCTTAATTCTTTAGTGTTGGGGCTATAGTGAATAACTATAGCACTGTCTCAGTTAATCTGAGGTGAGCTATGATATGATTCGATAAACTATTTTTATTTATCAACTATTCAGAAGCAACCTTAAGATAAAGGTTGCTTCTTTTTTGTATAAGAAAGGAAAATGAATATGTTGAAAAATAATTATCATGTCAGAAATATTTTTTATTCTCTGGCACTCTTATTAGGTAGTTTTGTATTAATGGGAAGTACAGCTTTTGCTGATAAAGAGACATTTACAGTAGGAATGGAGGCTGGCTACCCACCGTTCAACTGGACACAACAAGATGATAGTAATGGAGCCGTTCCAATTAAGGGTTCTAAAGAATTTGCTGGTGGTTATGATGTTGAAATTGCCAAAAAAATAGCTGATGGTTTAGGAAAAGAATTAGTCATCTTCAAAACAGATTGGGATGGCCTTCCTCCAGCTGTCACTTCTGGAAAAGCAGATGCTATCATTGCTGGGATGTCTCCAACTGCCGAACGTAAAGAAACTCTAGATTTTTCTGATTTCTATTACAGTTCTCAGTTAACCATGTTAGTAAAAAAAGACGGTACTTTTAGCGAAGCAAGTTCTTTAAAAGATTTTGCAGGAGCTAAAGTAACGGGTCAGTTAAATACGCTACATTATAACGTTATCGATCAAATTCCAAATGTTGATAAACAAACTGCTATGAGTGATTTCTCAGCTATGCGTGTTGCATTAGAATCTGGAAAAATTGATGGTTATGTGACAGAAGTACCTGAAGGAATTACCGCAGAAAAACTTAACCCGAAATTTAAAATGATTCAGTTTAAAGAAGGTAACGGCTTTAAAACATCCGAAGAAGACAACGCCATTGCCATTGGAATGAAAAAAAATGCTCCTGATTTAGAAAAAGTGAATCAAACCTTAGCAGGCATCTCTCAAAAAGAACGTGATGATATTATGGATGCATCTATTAATCAACAACCTGACGTTAAAGAAGATGCTCCTTGGTATGTTTGGGTAATGAATATTGCTAAAGATAATTGGAAAATGTTTCTTCGTGGCGCTGGAACAACTCTTTTAATTGCCTTAGTTGGTACAGTTGTTGGTACATCTATTGGTCTAGGAATTGGTATTTTTAGAACAGTTCCTACACCGGAAAAAGCTGGTTTACGTTTTGCTTATAAAGTTCTAAATGGTTTCTTCTCAATTTATATTGAAATCTTTAGAGGAACACCGATGATTGTTCAATCTATGGTTATTTTTTACGGTTCATCACAATTATACGGCATTGATATGAACCCATTAACAGCAGCTCTTATTATTGTTTCAATTAACACAGGTGCTTACATGACTGAAATCGTTCGTGGCGGTATTTTCTCAGTAGACAAAGGTCAATTCGAGGCAGCAGCTGCTATTGGTATGACTCACTGGCAAACAATGACGAACGTTGTCATTCCTCAAGTTTTTAGAAACACTTTACCTGCAATTGGGAATGAATTTGTTATTAATATTAAAGATACCTCCGTATTAAATGTTATCGCAGTTTCTGAATTATTCTTTGCTTCAAAAACTGCTGCAGGGGCAAACTTTAGATTCTTCGAAACATTTACAATTACATGTGTGATTTACTTTGTCATGACATTTACAGTAACACGTATCTTGCGTTACTTAGAAAGACGTTTAGATGGTGATGGTAGTTACGCACCATATGCTAATCAAATGCAAACATCAAAACTAGAAAGAAAGGATGATCGCTAATGACTGCTCTTATCGAAATCAACCATTTACAAAAAAGCTACGGCGACAATAATGTATTAAAAGATGTTCATGTTTCCATCGAAAAAGGGGAAATCGTTACGATTATTGGCCCATCTGGTTCTGGTAAATCAACACTACTACGCTGCATTAACCTTTTAGAAAAACCTACAGGTGGCGAGATTTTGTATCAAGATAAAAATATTTTGTCTCCTGGCTATGACTTACCGCATTTTAGAACTCATGTAGGAATGGTTTTCCAACAATTTAATTTATTTGATAATCACGATATTTTAAGCAACTGTATGGTTGGCCAAATGAAGGTTCTAAATCGCTCCAAGGAAGAAGCCGAAAGAATCGCCATTGAAAATTTAGATAAAGTTGGGATGAAACAGTTTGCTCATGCTAAACCTTCTCAGTTATCCGGTGGTCAAAAACAACGAGTGGCTATTGCCCGTGCGATCTCAATGGATCCAGAAGTCATGCTTTTTGATGAACCAACATCTGCACTTGACCCTGAAATGGTCGGTGAAGTATTAAAAATTATGCGTGAATTAACAGAAACTGGCTTAACAATGATTATTGTTACTCATGAAATGAAATTCGCTGAAGAAGTGTCTGATCGTGTCATTTTTATGGATAAAGGGGTTGTCGCAGAAGAAGGCGCTCCTGATAAGATCTTTAATCACCCAACAGAAGAAAGAACAAAAGAATTTTTACAACGTATCATTGATAATTAAACAGGACACTCAATGATTCAAAGAAAATTTGATATAAAAAGAAGCAAGTGGAAAACAAAATCCACTTGCTTTTTTTAGTCTAATTTAAAATAAGTTAATTTACCATTCATAGTTATAGTTAATTCGCTTAAACGAATAGCTGCTGATGAAACTTCTTCGGTTGAAGCTGACATTTCTTCTGCTGAGGCAGCTATCTCTTCAGACGTCTCAGATAGCCTTTCTGAAAGTAACTTAATATTTAAAACATCTTGATTAACTAACTCAATATCTGAATTAATGGTCATTGCTAAATCTGTTGTCATCACAATTTTTTTATCTACATTCCCAATTGAAGAAATGATAGTATCAAAACTCGATAAAGTTGTCGAAATGTGGGACCCTTGATTAACAATTTCTTGTTCCACATTTTGTGTGGCATCTAACATTAAATTGTTTTCTTCTAAAATAGTTTGTAGTATTTCTTGAATATCCCCTGCCGAACGATTGCTTTGTTCTGCTAATTTTCTAATCTCTTCTGCTACTACAGAAAATCCTTTTCCTGCTTCTCCAGCTCTAGCGGCTTCTATTGCTGCATTTAGAGCTAATAAATTCGTTTGTTCCGAGATATTGTTGATTAATAACGCCATATTATCTACTTTATGAATATACTCTCCTACAATAGCTGCACGTTTTATGAGCTCTTTCACTGACACATCTAATACTTCTGATGATAACACTAACTGATTAATATCTTCTTGACTTCTTGTTGAACGATTATTTATTAGTTGAGATTCTTCTTTTAGTTCTTCAATTACTGTAGCCATTGTATTAACTTTTTTACTAAAATCAATCACTGTTTTTTCAGTACTTGCTAATTTTCCATATTGCTCTCCAATATCTAACGCAATGTCACTGGCTGATTGAGCAACTGTTTCAGACGTTGCTGCCAATTCCTCTGAAAATGCAGAAAGATTTTGAGAATCATCACCAACCTTAACTGCAGTTATTTGGAAACTAGACACAATATTATGCAACTCATTTTGAGCTACTTTGATAGAGTCTCCTATTGACCCTAACTCATCTTTTCGAATAAACAAATCGCTTTCAAGGTTATTGGTCAGATTCCCTTCAGAAAATTGTTGAACTGCCTCACTATACTCTTTAAGAACTTTGGTAATTCTTTTTGAAAATAGGACAATTAATAAGGAAACTATGATAATTCCTATCAAACTGACACTACAAAATAAAATTAATAATTTACGTGGACTCTCAGCTAACAACCTATTTTCTACACTAATTCCTAATTTCCAATCGGTTCCTTTGATACTATCAAAATAAAAATCATATTTTTTATGATTTTTGGTATACTTTGTCGTTCCTTTGTTTTTCGTCAACATTTGTGATACTTGATTAACAAATGAAGATTCTTTACTATCACTAATTTTGGATACTAATAATTGATCACTAGCAACACCACCAAGATAAGTACCATCATCAGAAACCAACATAGCCTTACCATTATAACCAATCTTCATATCACTCACTAATTTTTGAATACTTGATAAATCTACGTCTATTGTAACAACACCCAAAAACTCTTTTTCATTTTTATACATAGGGTAAGCAAAAGTTACCATTGATTTATTAGCTTTTTTATCAAGATAGGGAGCTGTCCAGCCACCATCTTTTTCATTTTTACCCAATTTGTACCATTCAGTTTCCCAATTCGTTGAATTTTCTTCTTGGTAACTACGTTCAAACATCACTTCATCTGAGTTTTTAAAAACATAAGGAGCAAATTTTTTATGTTCCTCATAATCTTTAGGTTCGAACCAAACTCCCATGGCAAAGGTTTCAGACTGGAGAGATACTTGTTTTGTTAACAATGTTTGATAATCTTTTTCCGTAATTTTTTGACTATTTTCTTCAATCATTTTTGCTGTCGTTTTAGCAATAGATTCTTGTACTGTTAACATATTATTGATCGTCGTTGTAGAATCACTTACGACTAAATCCATCACTTTGCCAATTTCATCTTCCACCATAGACTTTGAAAAAAAGTATCCTGTACCTGATATAATAATTAATAACAAAATAACCATCGGTATAACTATACTAACAATTTCTAAAGCTAATTTTTTAAATTGAAATCTCATCCGCAACATCCCTTCCCTTCAATGTTACTATCGGTTTTTTTCGTTCAATATTTAATCAGTTAGCATAAATAAAATAACACTTATATATTATTTATTTTGAAATACTACTTGGATTTTCTAACCAATTTATCCTGTGCATAACTATTTGTTATACACACAGAGTTTTTCACATTTCCACCCTTGATATATCAGCTTTCCACAAAGTTATTAACACTATCCACAGAGTTATCCACAATTTTTGCCATTTTTACCCACATTTACCACTTTCATAAAAAAAGAACTAACAGAAACAATTTCTTTTATTTGCTTTTATAAACTTACCTTAAAAAAATACTTTAATTTAATACAATAGAAATAAACACCAAAAAATGTTGATATAACAAGGTTTCTCTTAATCATTATTTCAAACAAACCTCTGTTCTTATTGACTTATTACTCAAAAAAAGCATTGAAATATTAAAGTTATCCACACTTGTCCACAGGTTTTGTTGATAACTTCTGAAATTAGATTTAATTTCACTTATCCACCGTGTATAATAGATATAATAACTCCTTATATAGAAGGTGATACTATGAAAAAAATACTAATTATTGGCTGTCCTGGCTCTGGAAAATCAACACTTGCTGTTTGGCTTTCAAAAGAGTTATCTTTACCACTAGTTCATTTAGATAAAATAAACTGGTTAAACAATCAAGAATATTTATCGAGAGATAAATTTAATAATCAACTAACTAATGAGCTAATGAAAAAAGAGTGGCTCATTGATGGTAACTACAATCGAACTCTCGAAAAAAGAATAACTCATGCTGATACTGTTATTTGGCTAGATTTACCAAAACAGGTATGCTTATTCAGAATCATTAAACGCTACATAACCAACCATCATAAAGTTAATTCTCATGGAAATCCCGACACCATAAGTTGGTCATTTATTAAATTTGTTTGGCAATTTAACAAAAAAACATCACCTCAAATTAAAAATTTGGAGACAATGTATAAGAAGCATACTAATTTTATTACTCTTCACTCTACTAAAGAGGTTTCATACTTCAAGAAAAACTTAACTCCTTTTAGTTGAACTAAGATAACTAATTTTAGTAAAAAATAGTTCATTATTTTTAAATTTTTTATCA
>NZ_JAVWHO010000038.1:7914-16809 GCF_036639995.1 Vagococcus sp.
TATCATATTTTCAAACTATTATATAAATATACTAACAAAACAAACCTAACAAATTTTTTTCATTTATTTGCTCCTCCAAAGTAAATAATAACTCCTTTTTTACCACTAGTTCAATTGCTAGTGGTTTTTTTGCACAAAAAAAGCCAAGATATTTTCATACCTTGGCCCTTACTATTTTTTTATTTAATCAAACGATAAATTGCATCTGCGTAAATAACTGTTGCATTGATTAAATCATCTACTGAGATGAACTCATTTTTTTGATGCATTGTGTCGATACTATCTGGGAACATCGCACCATAAGCTACACCACGTTCCAATAAACGGCCAAATGTTCCGCCGCCGATAACTTGTTCATGTCCTTTAAGTCCTGTATGATCTTCATAAACAGCTAACAAAGTCTTAACCAATGGATCTTCTGGAGATACGTAGTGTGGTGCTTTACCACCTGCTGTTAAAATAACTTTTGCGCTTGTTCCAGCTACTTTTTCTTCAATAGCTTTTGTAATTTTTTCTTCAGACATTCCTTTAGGATAACGGAAGTTTAATGTAATTGTGTTATTATCTTTTGTTTCGTCAAAAGCAAACACCCCAGCATTCATTGTTACATCTCCCATAATATCATCTACATAGTTAACACCAAATTTTTTACCTTCAGTATCTTCATGAATGAAATCAGCAACAATAGTAACAAAGTCCTTAGCTGGTCCTGAAAAATCATAGTAGCTTAAGAAGTTTGCTAAGTAAGTACCGGCATTAATTCCTTTTGCTGGCATCGCGCCATGAGCGGCTGTTCCGTATAATTTGATTGTTACAGTTGTGCCATCTACTGAGATATCACCTGTTACAGGAGCATCTTTTAAATAATCTTCATACTCTTTAGAAAAGGCTGAGACATCACCTGAAACTTCTACTACTGCTTCTGCTAAATCTGGAACCATGTTAGCTCTTTGACCTGAATCAAAACGAACTAAACGTAATGTTCCGTCATTTTTTCCAGCAACTTGAACTAAAATAGTTGTATTTCCCTTTTCACCATTAATGATTGGAAATTCAGCATCTGGAGAAAAACCAAAATCTGGTGTTTCTTCTACTTCTAAGTAGTGATCCATACATTTCCATTCACTTTCTTCATCCGTACCAATGATAACACGTGTACGTTTTGAAACTGGTAATTCCAATTCTTTAATAATTTTTAAAGCATAGTACGCAGCCACTGTTGGCCCTTTATCATCACTTGCTCCACGAGCATAAATTCTATTATCACGAATTTCTGGTTCAAACGGTTCTGAATCCCAACCAGAACCAACAGGAACGACATCCACATGACCAAACACACCTAAGGTTTCGTCTCCTGCACCATATTCAATATGACCTGCATAGTTATCTACATTTTTTGTTGTAAATCCATCTCTTTCGCCAATTTCTAAAAACTTAAGAAGTGCTGCTTTTGGACCAGGTCCAACTGGGGCATCTTCTGTTGCTTTATCGTCTTCTCGAACACTTGGCACGCGTAATAAGTCGAATAAATCTTTCATTAAATCTTCACGACGAGCCTCAACTTCTTTTCTCCAATCGATTGTCATCCTAAAATCCCTCCATTTTTACTTATTATGTTGTTATCATAACACTTTTTTAATGTTTTGAATAATAAAATTTCAATTTCGCAAGCTGGCCAACTCTTCATCTGTCAATTCACGGTAACTCCCTTTCTTTAGCTGAGAATCTAAAAATAATCCTCCCATACTCTGTCTATCTAAAGTCACTACTTTCTTCCCAACAGCTTCTACCATTCGTTTGACTTGATGAAATTTCCCCTCAACTATTTCTAAATTAATTAGTGTAGTCTCACTCTCTACATCTGTTTCAAGAATCATTAGCTTAGCTGGTAAGCAGTGTTCATTGCCACTAATTGTAACTCCTGTTGAAAAAACTAAGACATCCTCTGCTGTCATCAAACCAGCTACTTTTGCCTGGTACAACTTTGGTACTTTTTTCTTAGGTGAAAGCAACTGATGACTCAATTCACCGTCATTAGTAATTATTAACAACCCCGTTGTATCTTTATCTAGTCTACCAACTGGAAATAAGCCTGGAACTTGATCTACTTCTGAAATTAAATCTATCACCGTTCGATGAAGATTATCTTCTGTTGCCGAAATAACTCCTTTAGGTTTATTTAGCATATAGTAAACAAATTTTTTATAATTCACAACTTCTCCATAAACACTAACGGCATCTTTGTTTTCGTCAATCGATTTCTTACCATTTTTTTCAGGTTTTCCATTAACACAAACTACCTTTTTCTTTAAAATTTCTTTCACTTCTTTTCTGGAACCAAATCCTGTATGACTCAAAAATTTATCTAATCGCATACTATCCTCCTAAATAAAAAGAGAAAGAAACATACATTACGCTTCCCTCTCCTATAACTTATTTAATTTTAAATTTAATACGTAATTTTGCTACCTTGTCTCCCATTAACTTATCTGCTAATCGTGTTTTAAGAGCCAACCAACCATAAACTGCAACACCAGCTGCAACAGAAATTAAAATAATAATCAACGCTTGGAATTTTCGTTCTGGATTTAGAAATAGATATAAAAACGAACGAACCAAGGTTGTTGTTCCTGACATAATTAAACTAAAAATAGTAATTAGTATGGTTCGACGAATAGTTAATGAATAATTAAATTTCGTAATCTCATGAACTTTTTTAGTCATTAAGTAGGCTGCAACAGTAAAGCCAATACCTGATGCTATTAATGGACCATAAACTTCAAAAATTCGAATCATCGGATATTGTAGTACTAATTTAATAAGCAGACCTACACCTAAATTAAAAATAGCATCACTATTTTTATAAAGTCCTTGCAGTGTCGTTGAAATTAAAATAAAAAATCCCATGATTAAACCAATGTAACTAGCTTCTATTAACACATTAATTCCTAGAACATCTGGTTCATAAAATAAAACATACATCGGCTTAGCTAAAACGACCATACCAAAAGTTGCTGGCATCATGATTAAAAACAACAATTGAATATTATCACTAACTAACTTAGCTAGTCCTGCTTCATCTTTTTTGGTAAATGCTTCTGTAATTAGCGGTAAACTAGTCATTGCCATGCCTGTTGCTAGAGAAATTGTAATCATAACCAATTTATCTGGGTTGGCACTAAAAACACTAAAAAGTGATGACAGTTGATCTTTTGAAAAGTTTGTAAAACCTGCCATGATTTTTTCAAATGTGAATTGGTCAACTAATTTAAAGAAAGTTATAGCTGAGCCCACGATAATAAATGGAATAGCTTCTGTAATCATTTCTTTAACTAAACTATTCTCAGATACTTCGACAGTATTATTACTTCCAGCAATTAAACGATCCATCTCAGGTTTTTGTTTTTTATAAAACCAGATTAAAGCACCATATGCTCCCAACATACCAATAAATGCAGCAAAAGTTGAGTGAATAACTGCCGTTACATAGTCACCTTTCACTACCTTAATAATAATAAAGGTAGCAAGTAACATATAAAATACACGAGCAATTTGTTCCACAATTTGAGACACAGCAGACGGCATCATATCTTGATTTCCCTGGAAGTACCCGCGAATAACACTCATACTTGGGAAAATCAATACTGCTATACTAAGTGCTCTCATAACTGGTACTAGATTTGGATCCCCGGCTGCCAGGATTGGCGATATTAAGTACATAACACCAGCACATAATATGCCAAAACCTGCCATAATAACCAAGGTTCGTTTAAATAATCTTTGACTAATTTTATATTCATTTAATGAATTATAATAGGAAATTTGTTTTGCAATTGCCCCTGGAATACCAGCTGTAGCAATCATTAAGAATAATGCATACACATTGTAGCCTTTATTGAATAAACTATTCGCAACCTTACCATGCTCACCCATCCACGCATACCACGGGATGATATAAACTGCCCCTAACAATCTAGACAACACATTACCTACAGTCATCCAAAGGGAGCCACGAACCATTTTTTCCTTAGCGTTTAGCTCTTTAGAATTATCTTCAAAAGAGGTATCTTGATTCGACATGCTTCTATCCAACTTTCTTCATCTATACTGCTATAATTGTAGCGATTTCGAAAGGATTATGCAAACTCTTTTAAGAATATTTAACAATTTTGACAACTCTTTTTAGTTGGCAACAATATTAACTAATTTATTCGGAACAACAATCACTTTTCGAATTGTTTTTCCATCAATGTTTGCTTTCACTTGTTCGTGATCTAACGCTGTTTTTTCAAGGTCTTCTTTACTTAAATCACGCACCACAACCGCTTTAGCTTTTACTTTACCATTAACTTGGAAAATAACTTCGATTTCATCTTCTACTAACTCTTTTTCATCATAAGTTGGCCACGCTTCATAACTAATACTTTCGCTATGTCCCATACGTTCCCATAATTCTTCGGAAATAAATGGCGCAATTGGTGCAAGCAATTGAAGGAAACCATTCATGTATTCGACTGGAAGAGCCTCTGCTTTATAAGCTTCATTTACAAAAATCATTAATTGTGAAATAGCCGTATTAAAACGTAGATGCTCTAAGTCATCTGTTACTTTTTTCACTGTTTGATGATATACTTTTGTTAATTTCCCATCATTATGAGTCGTAATTCTATCACGTAATACAGCATTCTCATCAATATAAAGACGCCATACACGATCTAGGAATTTACGGCTACCCTCTAGCCCTTTTTCACTCCAAGCAACAGACGCATCAAGTGGTCCCATAAACATTTCATAAAGTCTTAGTGTATCTGCACCAAACTCATTAACTACATCATCAGGATTAACTACATTTCCTTTAGACTTAGACATTTTTTCGTTACCTTCACCTAAAATCATTCCTTGATTGTACAATGTTTGGAATGGTTCGATTGTTGAAACAACACCGATATCGTACAAGAATTTATGCCAGAAACGAGCATAAAGTAAATGAAGAACAGCGTGTTCTGCTCCTCCTAAATATACATCAACTGGTAACCATTCTTTTAATTTTTCTGGATCTGCTAATTGCTCCGTATTATGTGGATCAATAAAACGTAGATAATACCATGAGCTTCCTGCCCATTGCGGCATCGTATTTGTCTCACGACGACCCTTCATTCCAGTTTTTTCATCTACTACATTAATCCAGTCTTCCATATTTGCTAGTGGTGATTCACCTGTTCCACTAGGTTTAATGTCTGTTGATTTTGGTAAGACCAATGGTAATTCATCTTCTGGAATAGCGGTCATACTTCCATCTTCCCAATGTATGATTGGAATTGGCTCACCCCAATAGCGTTGACGAGAGAATAACCAATCACGTAAACGATAACTTGTTTCTTTTTTACCAACACCGTTTTCTTCTAGCCATGCAATCATTTTTCCAATTGCTTCTTCTTTTTGAAGACCATCTAAAAATTCCGAATTAACATGAACGCCATCTTCTGTGTATGCTGTTTCTTCAATGTCTCCACCTTCAATGACTGAGACAATATCTAAATCAAAGACTTTAGCAAATTCATGATCACGTTCATCGTGACCTGGAACTGCCATAATTGCTCCCGTACCATAGGTTGATAAAACATAATCTGCAATCCAAATTGGCATTTCTTTTCCGTTGGCTGGATTAATTGCAAAAGCACCTGTAAAGACACCTGTTTTTTCTTTAGAAAGTTCTGTGCGATCTAAGTCTGTTTTCTTTTCTACTTCTTTAATATACGCATCAATTTTTTCTTTTTGCTCTGGTGTTGTAATTTCTTGAACCAATTTTAATTCAGGAGCAAGAACAGCATATGTTGAGCCAAATAACGTATCAGGACGTGTTGTAAAGACTGTAAATTCTTTATCTGTGTCTTTAATTTTAAATGTAACGTTAGCTCCTTCAGAACGACCAATCCAATTACGTTGCATTTCTTTAACGCTTTCTGGCCAATCAATAGTCTCTAAATCATCAATTAAGCGATCTGCATAGGCTGTAATTTTTAGCATCCATTGTTTCATCGGAACACGGTAAACTGGATGGCTTCCACGCTCAGACTTACCATCAATAACTTCCTCGTTTGCTAAAACAGTTCCTAAAGCTGGACACCAGTTAACAGCCACTTCTGCCTCGTAAGCTAAGCCTTTTTCAAACATTTTAGTAAAAATCCATTGTGTCCATTTGTAATACTCTGGATCTGTTGTGTTGATTTCTCTTTCCCAATCAAAACTAAAGCCTAATGAGTTTAATTGGCGCTTAAATGTTTGAATATTTTTTTCTGTAAATTCTGCTGGATCATTTCCTGTATCAAGTGCGTATTGCTCTGCAGGTAAACCAAACGCATCCCACCCCATTGGATGTAACACATTAAAACCTGTTGCTCGTTTGAACCGAGCCAAAACATCTGTTGATGTATATCCTTTAGGATGTCCTACGTGTAGTCCCTGACCTGATGGATACGGGAACATGTCTAGTGCATAAAATTTAGGTTTGTTAGAGTCATCTTCTGTTTTAAAGGTATGATTCTCTAGCCAATTTTTTTGCCATTTTTTTTCAATTTCTACGTGATTATATGCCATTTTTCTTCCTCCTAAAATATAATAAAAAAAGCCCTATAAAAGCAATTTAATGCTTTTATAGGACGTTGATTTTAACGTGGTACCACCTATTTTTATGTAGCCTAAATACACAACTACATCTCATCGTCATGATAACGGACTGAATCCGGCTATAAGCATCCTCAGAGCTAAGTTCAAGTTTCTATCTTTATGCACTCTCAGCAATCATGCACTCTCTAAAAAAGTTTTCACTCTACTACTTCTCGTCATTGTTTTAATTATTAAGCACATAATAACAGAATCAAATTCACTTCGCAACTAAATCAATCATTAAACTATTTAACCTACTCGTAAATTTTGTCCCGTATAAATTACATCACTTGATAATTTATTCCAAGCTTTCAATTGTGACACACTTGTATTGTACTTATTAGAAAGAGCCCACAATGAATCACCTGAATTCACTTTATGGCGTTTTACCTTACCATTACTACTACTTTGACGTGTTGCTACTTTAGCAGTTCCTGGAATTTTCAAGCCTTGTCCTACATAAATTAAATCACTTGATAATCCATTTGCCTGTTTCAAATCAGAAACACTTATATTATATTTCAAAGCAATTTGATATAATGTATCGCCACGCTTCACTGTGTAAGTTCCAGTGTGAGCTGTTGTTGTTTGTTTTTTTGGTTGATTTTGATGACTAACAGTTTGAGTGGATTGACCATTAATTTTTAAGCTTTGACCAACAAAGATCATGTCACTCTTTAAACCATTCCATTTTTTAATATCATTTATACTGACACCATAACGAATACTAATACCATACAACGTATCTCCACGTTTCACCGTGTAAGTTCCTGTTGTTTGTTTTGGTTTTGTCTGAGTTACAGGTTTTGGTTTTGTTGATTGATTATTAGTAGGTTTTGCGGTACTCGTTGCTGTACCACCTTTAACTGTCAATTTTTGACCAACATAAATCATATCACTCTTTAAGCCATTCCATGATTTTAACTGCGCTACTGATACACCATGCTGTAAACCAATGCCGTACAATGTATCTCCACGTTTCACTGTATACGTTCCCGTAGTTTGAGCTGGTGTTGGTTTTGAAGGTGTTGGTTTTACTGTATTTCCTGTAGATGGCTTACTCGTATTTGTCGTTGTACCACCTTTAACTTGTAAATTTTGACCAACATAAATCATATCACTTTTTAAGCCATTCCATGATTTTAATTGAGCAACTGTCACACCATACTCTAAAGCAATACCATATAACGTATCTCCACGTTTTACTTTATGTGTTTTCGCACCTTGATTCGTTGGTTTAGGATTATTTGTATTAGGTTTGCCTGTGTTTGGTTTGCTTGTATCTGGTTTTGGCGTTGGTTTTGACGTATTTGGTGTTGTACCGCCTTTTATTTTTAGTTTTTGACCAACATAAATCGTATCACCTTTTAAGTTATTCCATGATTTTAATTGAGCAACTGTCACACCATATTTCAAGCTAATCCCATATAATGTGTCCCCACTTTTAACAGTGTGAGTACTTCCACTACTATTTTGAGTATTACCAGAGTTGTTATTGCCAGTATTTGGTTTACCTGTGTTTGGCTTACCTGTATTCGGTTTACTAGTGTTGCCCCCACCTGGCTTATCATACTGTGTTAAGTTATGAGTAATAATTAAATTATTTAGTTTAGAATTATAATTTGGATCCGTTGCATATCGACCAGTTAACCAACGCGTTGCATCTTGATATGAGCTGGTTTGTGACTTCCAAGCACCTACATAATAGTAATTTCCCGGTGAAAATGACGTTGTTTTTAATACACGCGCATTATCTTCAAAAGATTGACGATATGAAGGGTATTTTCTAAATTGAGCGTTAATTACAACATTTTGACCATTAAAGTGTTCCCATGTTTGCATCGTAACAGATTGTCCATTATAGCTTCCTTTAATACCAAATAAGTTATGATTTGGTGGTGAAGATAATGTACTTGAGCCGTAACCACTTTCTAAAATTGCTTGAGCAATCATAACTGAGGCATATAAATCATTAGCTCCTGCTACTTCTTGCGCATGATAAGCTGTATTTTCAATAAATTGAGATTGTGGCGTTGCTGCTAACGTTCGTGATTGTGGTGCTGAAGCTGGTTCAACTACTGAACGTCTAACAGGTGCTGCATTTTTTTGTCTTGTCTCTGCTTTCTTTATACCTTTTTCTACCGACACTTCGTCTTTCGTTTCAGAAGTAGATGTTTCTTTGTTTGAGCTCTCTTTTGTTTGACTTTCTGAAGTGGCGCTTTCTTTGCT
>NZ_JAVWHO010000038.1:16909-22876 GCF_036639995.1 Vagococcus sp.
CTTTAACTCTTCACTTGTTGAAGAGTCTACTTTTTCTTCTGAAGAACTATCAATAGTTGATTCTGTTGTTGTTTCAGAAGATTTACTTTCTGTTGTTTCTTCTATTATTTCACTAGTTGGTGTTGTTTCTTCCACTTTTTCTTCACGTTCTATTTGAATGTTCTTGGAAAGTACACTTTCTCCAATCGAAAGTGTCACTGCTTGCTCTGTTAAATCCAATTTTTTAAATGAAATCGGAATAATTAATTTAGCTTGAGTAAAATTTGTTTTAGTAAAACTTACTTTAACTTGATTTAATTGACTATCAAATGTATATGTACCAACACTATTACCTGTTTCGTCTAAAACGGTATTTTTTGTTTCATTCCATTCAAGATTAACATTTGGTGAAACTTGAATAATTGTATCTAAGTTTTCTACTCGATGAGCATCTAAGGTTACATTTAAATCAAATTTATTTTCTGTTTCTTTAACTTTAGTTGGTGCTTCAATTGCATTAATCGTCATTGGTTTAGCTGATGTTTCTTCGCTAGTTGTTGTTTCTTCAGCTACTTTATTAGATGTCTCTTGCGTGCTATCGTTAACTGCATCTGCATAGGCTTTTGATGTTAGACCAGGAATTAAAACAGATGAAGAAATCATCATTGTAGCCCCTACAAGAGAGACATTTTTAAGAACTGGCTGTTTTTGTAATAAATCTTTTTTGTCATTCTTTTTCATTTATATTTCCCATCCCTTTTCAATCATTATAAAAATTATACGTTTAAAAAAATATCATATCATACAAACTAGTTTAATTAAAGCATCTCACCTATCAGATAGCAACCCATTCAGACTAGACTTAAGAATTTGTAACCTAAGCGAAATATTATGTCAAAATCCTCTACATCTTGATACATATATTTGCTCATACTTTAGCCCGATTTTAACTTAAATCCCTTGTTATCAATACTTATAGAAGGTATATTTAGATTACAAAACATGCGTAGAAAGGAATACTTTATGAATAAAGAACATTTCTTAATTGAACTTAAACTTCATCTTCGTCAACTCGCATTAGTTGACCAGCAAGCTATACTAACTAAATATGAAGAACTGTTCAACGAAAAAACAGAAGAGGGACTTACAGAATATCAAATTACTAAAGAACTCGATTCTCCTAAAGATATTGCAAAATCGATTTTAAAAGAATTTAATATTGAGTTTCAAGAAATAGATAATCAATCTCATGATTGGGTAGAATTTACAAAAGAAGATAAAGCTAATTCACAACGTAAAAACTACAACCCATACTATCAAGAGCAAGAATATCCTAGAACAAAAGACTCTGGTTTTATCAGATTTTCTCAAATTTTAGGAATTACCTGCCTGAACTTATTCTTTATGATTTGGATAATTTTTGGTTGGGCTATCACATTATTTGTTGGCTGGATTTTAACTGTTTGTTTTATCGGAAGCCCATTTTTAGGTGCTTTTTCATTACTTACTATTGGTAGTGCATACGGATTTTTCCAACTATTTATGTCCATTCTCTTATGTGGAATTGGCTTCATTGGTTTACTTATTATGCTTCCTTTCTCAAAAGTTTCATTTAACTTATTAAAAACTTACAGTAGATGGAACATTCAAGTATTGAAAGGAGACCGTGCTCTATGAAAAAAAGAACGTTATTCCTTTTAGGTTTTGCCTTTATTTTAATTATAATCGGTGGTGCAGGAAGTATCTTTTTCTATCAACAGCTTGAAGCAGAACGAAAAGATAGTGAGGTCAATAAAAAATTCAAGTATGACCACTCTGATGAACTAATTCTAAATATAAAAAATAGTGCCACTATTAATTTAAGTACGTCAGATGACGATTATGTCCATATGAATAAACAAGGTCTAACCTTTGGGAGCGAGAAAAAAGAATCAACTACATGGAATATTGATAAAAAAGAGAAAACAACAACGGTGACAATTGATAACAAAATTAGTAAACAAAAATTTCAACCTGGTGTCTTTACTTTTAGCGATATTTCTGATGACAGTATTTCATTAAAAGTTCCCGAAAAATATAAAAAAATAACCATTAAAGGCGACAAAGTAGAAATTGCTGCCAACGGCTTAACATTAAATAACCTAGATATTCAATCTAAGATAAGTAATTTCTACTCCAATGATGTGACAGTTCAAGATTTAACTGTTGATACTAAAACTGGAGATATTAACATTGATGGAGGGAAATTTGAAAATAACGTTAAATTATCCACTCTAACTGGAAACATTCACGTAGAAAATACTTTCTTTAATAAACTTGATATGTCTACTAAAAATGGGGAAGTTTTCACAGCTAATACCAAAGGTGATCTTAAAATTGATAATCAAAATGGAAATACAAGTATCAATCATACAAAGGGATTAGCTTCCGTCAATAATAAAAATGGAGAAATCTATTTCCATTCTAATAACATTACACAAGATGTGACGTTAGAAACTGTTAATGGTGCTATCCAAATGGAAGTAGATAAAGATTCTTATAATAAAAATAAAGTTGATTTTAAGACAAATTATGGCCTATTATCCATTTTTAATAAAAATTTATCATCTGAGACAACTTTCTCTAACAGCAAAGGAAAAGTACTTATTAAAGCTACATCAAAAAATGGTGATATTTCCGTTAATGAGCTAGATCCAGATGACACTAAGTATGAGGACGATTAAAATCATGTTATAATATAAGAAACCCTGATATCAGGGTTTCTTTATTTTTAATTTATGGAGGTTTTTTATGACAAAAAACAAACAATTATATTGGCACTACGCAGCAAGTCTATGTCTCTTATTATTTGCAGCCATTGCTTATTTCGTTAAATCAAACGAGAGTGTTTTAGCCAGTATTGACAACCCAATCATTCAACTTGTTCGTGGTAACCTAACTGATGGAAAAACAGCCTTTTTCACGTATATTACCAAATTCGCCAATACGACGACCATTATTTTATTAACAGGTGTCGCATTTCTTTTCTTATTTAAATATAAAGAAAAGATAGCTGCATTCTGGTTATTGATTAATGCAGCCTTAATTCAAGGGATTGGGAATACACTTTTAAAACTTTTCTTCAACCGACCAAGACCTTCTGTGGAACACTTAGTTCATGCGGGAGGAACTAGTTTCCCAAGTGGTCACTCAATGGGAAGTATGCTTTTTTACGGAACATTTATTTTTTTAATGCCTAAATTTATTCAAAATAAAAAAATCTGTTTAGGAAGTCAATTTCTATTAGGATTACTAATTTTACTAATTGGAACAAGTAGGATTTATGTTGGTGTCCATTACCCAACAGATGTATTAGGTGGATTTTTAATAGGAGCTGCCTGGTTGTGTTTTTCTTACCCATACTTTAAAAAATATGATTTTGTGCAACAATTTGAAGGGAAATAATCATCATGTTTACATATAAAAAAGGAGATTCTAAGAGATATTACACTTGGAATGATGCTCTTAGAGAAACATTTGAAGAAAAAATATTTAAAGTACCTATTGACGGTGGTTTTGACTGTCCCAATAGAGACGGTACTGTCGCTCATGGTGGCTGTACATTTTGTAGTGTGTCGGGTTCTGGAGACATGATGATCGCACCAAGTGATCCTCTACCCATTCAATTTCGAAAAGAAGTCGATCAAATGCATAAAAAATGGCCAACAACAAAACAATACATTGTTTACTTTCAAAATTTCACAAATACTCACGCATCTGTTGAAGTGATTAAACATCGTTTTGAACAAGTAATTAATGAAGAAGGTGTCGTCGGCTTATCTATTGGTACGCGCCCTGATTGCTTACCAGACGATATCGTTGACTATCTATCTGAGTTAAATCAGCGTCTTTATCTATGGGTAGAATTAGGACTTCAAACAACGTACGAAGAAACGAGTAACATGATAAATCGTGCTCATGACTATCAAACATATCTAGATGGCGTTGCCAAACTCAGAAAACATAATATCAATATTTGTACACATTTAATTAATGGACTTCCTGGTGAATCTTATGAAATGATGATGGAAAATGTTAGGCGAACGGTTGAAGATTCTGATATTCAAGGAATCAAGTTGCATCTCTTACATTTAATGACCAATACAAAAATGGAAAAAGATTATTTAGAAGGTAGGTTGCAACTACTTACGCAGCATGAGTACACACAGCTTATCTGTGATCAGTTAGAGATCATCCCTTCTAATATTATTATTCACCGACTTACAGGAGATGCTCCAAGAGACACGATTATTGGTCCAATGTGGAGCTTAAAAAAATGGGAAGTCTTGAATAGCTTTGATACCGAATTGAAAAAAAGAGGAACCTATCAAGGGATTTATGCCAAAGGAAAGCGTGGTGATCATGTTTATGCTTAAAACAGCCTTGCGCTTTAGCCATGATTTACTAGAGGAAATAGTAATCTCAGGTGACGTTGTTGTTGATGCAACAATGGGAAATGGTAATGATACTCTTTTTTTAGCACAATTAGTCGAAAAAACAGGTCATGTTTACAGTTTTGATGTTCAAGAACAAGCTGTCATTAACACGACGAAACGGTTAAAAGAAAATTCATGTGAAGAACAAGTGACACTACTCCTTCAAGGTCATGAAACAGTTGGGAATATCATAGAAAAAACTCAAACTATTCGAGCAGCTATTTTTAATTTAGGTTACCTCCCTAAAAGCGATAAAACTGTTACAACTCATGAAAAGACAACCCTAAAAGCTTTAAGAGAGCTTTTAATTCGATTAGAGAAAAAGGGGCGTATTATTTTGGTGATTTATGACGGACACGATGAAGGAAAAACAGAAAAAACAGCTGTTTTAGACTTTGTTGCTAATCTACCTCAGGAGCAATTTAGTGTTCTGAACTATCAGTTCATCAATCAACGAAATAACCCACCTTCATTAATTTGTATAGAAAAAAAAGGCTAGGATGATATTTTGTCATCTTAACCTTTTTTATTAGCCAGCAAAAGGATCTTTGTTGGTATTTTTTTCTCTATAGGCAAAACCTAAAATAGTTAGAAGAATAATTCCCAGAATAGTTAAGTAATTTTTAGTCTCCTCTTCTCCAGTCTTAGGCAACATTTTGGATGTCTTATGACCAGTTATTGGTAACATTGCAGTCATTTGTCTTCCCGGTTTAAAACTACTAGTAAAAGCAGTGAATGATGGCTCATTAGCTGCAAAACTTCTGGCATTAGCTCCTCTTGTTTGTAACTTATTGTCCTTTGACCCAGTTGTTTCATGAATAATTTCTTTTTTATTTTTTACTATAAGTTGGACACTATGATTCGTTGCGATATTTTTTCTTACTTCTAATTGTTGAATCCTTTTATCTAAAACGTAACCTTTCGGAGCCTTTATTTCTTCTAGCGTATACACACCTAATGGCAACTGACCTTTTTTAGCTTCACCTGATTTATCTGTCACTAAGGTATACATTTTGTTTGTCGTTTTTTCTGTTAATTTAAATTCAGCACCTGGCAATGATTTAGTCATATCATTGGCATCTACTTTTTTAATCGCTACAGTTCCTAAAACTGTACTTGGTTCTAGTGGGATAACAGGTTGCTCAGCCTTATTTTTTATAATAACTGGTTTCATTTTATCCGTTTCTTTTACGTTCACTTCTTGAATATTTTTTTCCAATATATAACCTTCAGGTGCTTTGGTTTCTTCTAACGTGTATGCACCTAATGCCAACTTACTAATATCAGCCTCTCCATTCAAATCAGTTACTAAAATATATTCTTTATCTGTTGCTTTTTCCGTTAACTTAAATTCGGCACCAGATAAGACCTTCATTGAATCTTTTGAATCTACTTTTTTTAATGAAAAACTACCTAATTCGCCAGCTGGCTTCGAAGGAACTGTTGGTGTAAAAATTTTATTTTTTATGATTAAATGAGTCGTGTTTTTCGTTGCTTTTTCTTCTTTAACTTC
>NZ_JAVWHO010000039.1:0-3652 GCF_036639995.1 Vagococcus sp.
CACAAGTTAATTTTACTAAAGATACAACAACTATTTTTGTTGATGCCTTGCCCTTAACCATTCAACTGTCTCAAACTAATACGTTGCCTAAAACACTAGAATCTAATAAACTATTTCTTTTATTTAATGAAAAAAATGTCATTTTTATCGGTAATGAAAAAACCTTACGAGCTACTGACAAAATAACTTTTGACACACTCGTTGAAATAATCCCTACAACGGATAGTGACTTGAGGTACTTAGGGCGCTTACTTACAAATCACGCAGTTGAACAAGGATTTTCTCCTATCAATGCTGAGGATCTAAGCGTACCAGAAAATATTCAGAAACAATTAATCGAATTAATAGAAATTATTCTTTTCATTCTAAATAGAATGGGAAGCTCTCTTGATAAAGCTGAAATAAAACCAAAAAAAACGGGTAAAGCACGACATAAATGGACAAAAGAAGTGAGTGAAAAAGAATTTTATATTGATACGAGAAATAGTATTGCTACAGTTATGTGGAGAAAACGAAATGAAATGTTGATAAAAAAAGGAGCGACTATGATGCCAGAAGCGCCTTTAAATAAAGATGGTTCAGTTGGTTTTTCAGCGAAAATGGGAGATAAAATTAGACATGATCACCAAAAACAATTCAAAGATTTTATCACAACAGATGATATTATTTTAAAAAGTGTTAATGAGGTTGGTTTATTTTTATATTTTGCTGGAACAAATAGCTGGCTTGAGATGATTGACGAAAACGGAAAAACACTCAATGAATGGACTGTTGTTAAATAAAAAAAAGTTGCTCCTTATCTTAAGGAACAACTTTTTTTATTCATATTATTTTACTGCATTTTTATTAACATAACCATGCCATTTGCCATCGTTATCATATAATGAGTAGTATGTTGAGCCGTTAATGTGGTTGTACATACCTTTTGCAGTGAATTTTTCTTTCATCATTTTATCAGTTGTATTACGTTCTTTCCAACTGAAGTTAGACCAAGTACTATAACCTTTTTTAGCAATTGTTACTTTTTTACCGTAGCTAATGTAAGCTCCTTGTTTACCTTCGCCAACTTTTACAGCGTTAGCGTTGATATATCCATGCCAGTTACCTTTATTATCATATAATGAGAAGTAAGTAGCGCCATTAATATGTTTGTAATGACCTTTAGCTTGGAATGTTTCATTCAATACTTTTTTACTTGATGTACGTTTTTTCCAGTTAAAGTTAGACCACACATCATAGTTATCTTTTGAAATCGTTACATAACGACCATCATTGATATAAGCACCTTGTTTACCTTCACCAACTTTTACAGCTGATTTATTGATATAACCATGCCATTTTCCTTTTGCATCATATAATGAAAGGTAAGTTGAACCATTCGCATGTTTGTATTTACCTCTTGCTTGGTAAGTTTCACCTAATAAGTTTTCTGTTTGGTTACGTTCTTTCCAATCAAAGTTTGACCAAGTATTGTAGCCAGTACGATTAATTGTTACATATTTTCCATATTTAATGTATTGACCTTGTAATTCTGTAGCTTCTTTTGTTGCATTTTCATTGATGTATCCTTGCCATTTTCCTTGGTTATCGAAAAGTGATAAGTAAGTTGCGCCATTTTCATGAACGTATTTACCACGAGATGTAAAGATTTCATTTAATACATTGTTTGATTTGTTTCTTTCTTTCCAATCAAAGTTAGACCATAAGCTGTAGCCTTTTTTAACCACTTGAACTTGACGTCCATCTTCAATGTAAGGTCCTTCTGGGAATGCTACATTTACTGCACTAATAACTTTAGTTGGTCCAACAGCTACGTGACAGTTAATTGTTTTATCTTTAACTGCTTCAACTTTAACGTCAAATTTACCATCTTTATCTACTTTACCTTTACCGATTTCTTTGCCATCAGCTGCTGTAAATCTTACTTCAGCTTCAGCTGTTGTTTTACCAGTAATGTTTGTTGCGTTTTTCTTAACAGCATCTACAGATGTTGCTTTAAGTAAATCTTCTTCAGTGATTGTTTGTTTTTGTTTACGTCCTAATTCAGGTGATACTACTTTTTCACCTTTTTTATCGATTGCTTTGAAGTAATCAACAAATGTATCTGTATCTGTATCCATTGCTGTTACAAGAGTACCTTTAGTGAAGGCTGTAAATCCGTCACCACCACCAAATAAGAAATCATTGATGATAACATTGTATGTTTCATCATCTTTAATTGGTGTACCATCAGCTTTATAAGCAGTTTCTACTTTAAATGTACCGTCGCCAGTTTTTGCTGTTCCAGTATAGCCATAAGTTAAACCAGAGACTTGTAATGTATAACCAGTTTTACCATTGTTGTATTGTTGATTTAAAGCTTCTTTGATATCTGAACCTTTCATTGCAACAACTTGTAAAATATTACCAAATGGTTGAACTGTTTGTGCAGCTCCCCAAGTAATTTCACCTTTGTCATTAATTAGTAAGTCCGCACGAATACCACCAGAGTTTGTCATCGCAAAATCAGCTTTAACTTCTTTGCCGGCAGCATCTGTTAATTTAGTATTATTAGCCATATATAGTTGACCATCAGTAATTAAGTTACCTGCTGGAGTTTCGTCATCAGCATTTGCTCTACGAGAAACCATTTTTTGACCATCAATTTCATCAACTTTGTCTAAGTCAGCTTTAGCAACTGCTGCATTAGTAATTGGTTTAATTGCTTCTGATGCTTCATCAACAGTTTTTTGAATATTAGCATCTGGAGTTACTTTGCTTTCTTCAGTCGGAACAATTTTAGCCGATGGTGTTTCTTTAAAATCTTTTGTTACAGGGTCTAATTCACCTTGTAAGTCAATGTAAGCTTTACCTTGAGATGTACTTTGAACCACACGAACATCTTGCTTACCTTCACGTTTGATTAAACCATTTGTTTCTTTATGGTTATGTCCAGCAAACACTGCATCGACACTATTTTCTGGATCTAGTTTGTCAACAGTATTCATCATGTCAACAACTTCACCTTTAACTTCGCCTTTTTTACTAGTTGCAGCTACGTGAGAAACAACAACAATAGCATCAACCTTTTTGTCTTCTCTTAATTCTTTTGTATATTTAGCAACAGCTTCACCTTCATCAATAACTTTGAAGTCTTTTGTATGCTCAGCTAAAACTAAACTTGGGAATTCTTTTGTGACAACTCCAATATAACCAACTTGGACTTTATTTTCACCTTCACCATAAGTTTCAACAAGATATGGTGGTAGGTTGTATGGACTTTCTCCTACTTTTCCGTGAGGGCCGTCCGTTTTATTTTCTAAGTTAGCTACTGTTAATTTTTGAGTACTTGGGCTTCTTGGATAATCTTTAAAGATATTCCATAGCTCATCACTCATACCACCCATGTTTGCTCGATCAGGTGCGTCACCATTAATCATACGAACAAATTCACCTAAACCTTTATCAAACTCATGGTTACCAAGTGTTCCAATATCAAATTTCATTTGATTGAAGACACGTATAGTTGGTTCATCTCTTAAAAGAGCCGAGTTAGCAGGACTTGCTCCTACTAAATCTCCAGCTTGGATACGTTTAGTTGTACCAGTTGCATTTTTTTCAGCAAACGCTTTTTGTGCTTGATCTAAATGTGCTGCCAAAACAGACGCACGAC
>NZ_JAVWHO010000039.1:3752-5828 GCF_036639995.1 Vagococcus sp.
TCAGCAAACGCTTTTTGTGCTTGATCTAAATGTGCTGCCAAAACAGACGCACGACCAACGTTAGTGAATTTTAAATCTTTTCCACCTAACGGATCTTCTAAATAAAGTGAAGAAGCTTTGCTATCGATTGCACCATGGAAATCATTTACACCTAGCATTTGAATTGGAATAGTTTTCTTAGCATCAGCTTTTTCAGCTGGTGCATTTGAATCCGCTTTCTCAACAGGTGTATCAGCTGCTTCTTTTACCTCGCTAATTTGAACACCATCTTTAGCTGGTGCATCTTCTGCAAATACATTAGTTGCAGTAAGTGTTAGTGGGCATAACAAAACTGCTGTTAATAATAAAGAACTACCTTTTCTTGTTTTCTTCATAATTCTCCTCCTAATTACATTAGTTATTGTATTCGTTTTCATTTTACCTCTTTACCAAGAATTGTTCAAGCACATTTTAAGTAAATAATACTAAAAAGAAAGCAAATATGACCTACTATTATCCACAAAATCACTTTTTCACAATAAAGTAATAGACATATTCTCAATATACAAACAATAAAAGTACTCTTCACTATAATTAATAGTAAAAAGTACTTCTATTACCAAGCAAACGCATTTGTTATTTCATTTAAATAATTTAACCAAACTTTTTCTTTTATCTCTAAAAACGTTAATGAAATGCCTGCCATATTGGTTGAGGTCATAAAATTTCCACTTTTTTGAAAAACAATATTAATTCCCTCTAAATCAAGTAATCGTTTAACATCATTAGCAAAAATATATTGCTCCATCACCGTTGTTCCTCCCAAACCATTAATCATTAACGCAAACGGGTACTGATGATGATTTGAATACTGGGTTAGCAGTTTATTAATCAGTTCATTAGCTAGGTACTCTGATGAAAAAAAAGGTTCACTTCGGTAACCAGATTCACCATGAATGCCTATACCAAATGAAATTTCATTTTTTTCTAAAGAAAATACTGGCTTTTCACTTCCAATGGTCTTGCCACTAGCTAAAGCCACACCAAGCGTATTCATTGAAGCCACCACTTCTTCACCTAATATTTTAAGTTCCGCTAAACTTTTTCCTTCTTTAGCAGCTGCTCCTAATATTTTATGAACCAGAATGGTTCCAGCGACACCTCTACGTCTTTTTTTATAGCTACCTTCTTCAATAGAGCAATCATCATTAACAATAATATGCTCGACTTTAATTCCCTCAGCTACTGCTAATTCCTTGGCTTCTAAAAAATTGGTAACATCTTTTTCAAAATTTTTTATAATTAACAAGACACCTTTCTCCGTAGCCACCGAATGAATTGCTTTTAAAATTTCTGCAGCTTTTGGTGGAATAAAGATAGGACCACTCACACTTGCACTAAGCATACCATCTCCCACATACCCAAAATGAGCCGGCTCATGACCGCTCCCACCGCCGCTAATCAAAGCTACTTGATCTGTCTTATTTTCTTTTATTTTAATAATACCTGTATTTTTTAATCGTTCTAATTTATCCTGATGAATAAATGCTACACCATTTAAAACTTGGGACACAGCATCTTTTGGTTTATTGATAATTTGTGTCATAACACGCTTGCCTCCCTTTTTTCACTTTTATTAGTGTAACACATAAAGAATATTAATTTTAGTAAAAAAAGAGAAATCCAAATCTGGCTCTCTCTTTTTCGTTATTACTACTTAATTTTTAATGGGAGTAACTGTTCTTCAATCGTAGTTATATCTGCACCAGCTTGAATAAGAGCTGCTGCTGTATAACTACTTTCTAAAAGCGCCGTATCGTATAATGTCACTTCCTTTTCAGTCATTTCGATTGCCATCTCTAAATTCATTTTGGCACTACCTAAATCGTAGAAAGCTAATATTTTATCTGCTTTATTTTCTTCAAATGCAGTTAAAATCATCTCAAAGCTAGTGCCTACTCCGTTATCTTCTGTTCCACCAGCTGTTGTTACTGACACATCCTTAGCAACTTCTTTAATCAATCGTTCAATTCCTTGAACAACATCTGACACGTGAGACACCATCACAATTCCTAAAGTCATTATTACTTCACCCCT
>NZ_JAVWHO010000039.1:5928-15303 GCF_036639995.1 Vagococcus sp.
CATCTGACACGTGAGACACCATCACAATTCCTAAAGTCATTATTACTTCACCCCTACTTCTAACATTGTTTCAAAAAGATATGCACTTGATTGTGATCCTGGATCAATATGACCAATAGAGCGGTCTCCTAAATAAGATGCTCTACCCTTTGTGGCCTTAATATCTTTAGTTGCATCAGCAAATCCTTGAACTTTTTCACTTGATAACTCATTATTTTTTAACGCTTCTACCGTTGGCGCCCAGACATCAACCATTGTTTTCTCACCAATTTCAGCTTTTCCTCTTTTTTGAATATCTGCTAATCCTGCTGCCAATATCTCCGCTAAGTTATCTGAAGCCATTGATGCTTTTGTCATTCCCATAAATGCTGAACCATAAAGCGGACCAGAAGCGCCACCTACTTTACTAATTAACGTCATAGCTGCTAACTTAAATGTATCTGTCACTGTTTCAGGATTTTTATCGTTAATGGCAGCCATCATCTCTGTTGTTCCACGAGCCATATTTGCCCCATGATCCCCGTCACCAATTGGTGTATCTAAATCACTTAAATATTGTTTATTTTCGACAACTTTATCTGTAAAAAGTTGCAACCAGTTCTTTAATGTTTGTACTTCCATTCTATTTCCTCCTAATTACCATCCGATAGTTGTTACTGGGTGGTTTAATTGTTCTTTCCAATTGTCTTCTATTTTAACCATTGTTAGTGACAGACCTGTCATATCAATGGCAGTCATCAAATCTCCAACTTTTTTAAATTCAATTACTAAACCTTCATTGTTTAAACGTTCTTTCACATCATTCATAAAGACAAATTGTTCCATTAACGGTGTTCCACCTAAACCATTAACAAGTACAGCATATTTCTCTCCTGTCTTCCATGAAAATTCACCTTTTAATTTTTCAACTAACTCTTTTGCTAAATCTTTTGAAGGTTGAAGTTTTTCTTTACGGTAGCCTGGTTCACCGTGAATACCTACACCATATTCAATCTCATCTTCTTCAAGAACAAATCCAGGTTTTCCAACTGCTGGAACTGTCGCACCCGTTAAAGCCACACCAATAGTTTTTATATTTGGAACTAATTTATCAGCTATTTCTTTTATTTCAGCTAACTCTTTTCCTTGATCAGCATAAGCACCTAGAATTTTATGAACTAAAACAGTTCCTGCAACACCTCGTCTACCAGCTGTATACGTGCTATCTTCAACAGCAATATCATCATCAACGATAATTTGTTCTACTTGAATGCCTTCCATCTCAGCCATGTCTTTAGCCATTTCAAAATTCATGACATCTCCTGAATAATTTTTAATAATCAACAAAACACCTGCGCCTGTATCAGCTGCTTTAATTCCTTCCAATACTTGGTCTGGTGTAGGTGATGTAAAAATTTCACCACAGACAGCTGCACTTAGCATTCCCTTACCAACAAAACCTGCATGAGATGGTTCATGACCACTACCACCACCACTAACTAAACCAACTTTACCTTCATTCTTGTCTTTTCTGACAATCACATCAGTATCTTTAACACGTTCAACTAAATCACTATACGCATAAGTTAAACCTTCAAGCATTTGATTCAATATTTCTTCTGGCTGGTTAATAATTTTTTTCATGGTATCTCTTCCTTTCGTTTTGCCTTTTCTTAATTGGTACCTTCATTATAAAATGAAAAGGGTTTCAATATAATGGACAAAAACTTCAATGTGTCCGCTTTCTTTTTTAGTTTGTTATTTTAGCTTTTAATTGTTATTCTTAAACGGAGAATAAGAAAGAGAAGTGGTGACATGGTTTCAAACGGTTCCCTAATTACAAAAAAAGTGATTGCTTACGCCTTTAAAGATTTACTGAAGCATACCGACTTTCAAAAAATTTCAATTAAAGACATTATGAGTCACGCTGATTATAGAAGACAAACATTTTACGATCATTTTTCCGACAAGTATGAATTACTGGATTGGATTTATCATCAAGAAATGACAGAAACCATAGATCACTTTATCAATTACGACTATTGGAAAAAGATTGTTTCAAGAATTCTTTTTTACTTTGAGAAAAACAAATTGTTTTATCAAAAAACATTGATTATTAATAGTGATAGTTCTTTTGATGGGATTCTTGCAACTCATTTACAATCTTTCTTTAAAGAAATCCTACTCGAATCAGACACTAAAAAATTAACTCCTAACCAAATTAAGCGAAACTCTTCTTTTTATGCCCATGGTTTAACTGGTCTCATTAAAGAGTGGTTACTTGATGACTGTTCCACACCTATTTCTGAGATGGAAAACATAATTATTAACATCATTGATACGACAACAAATTAAAAGAGATAAACGAAGATTTTCACTCTACGTTTATCTCTTTTATTATTAATGTAAAATATGTCCTTTTTTAAGGTTATCATTTATTTTCATAAATAAACGATCTGCTTTTGGATAAAGGATAAATCCAGCAATAAAGAATGCAATTGTTACTGAAATTAAAATTGAAATTGCTTTTGCTGCAGATGGCCAGTAAATACCACCCACTGATTCTCTCAATAAATTCACCGCATGTGTAAATGGAATATAAGGATGAATCGCTCTAAAGAATGGCCCTGACATTTCAATTGGGAAGTTACCCCCACCAGCTGAAATAGAGAGTACCAGTATGATAATCGCAATTCCTTTACCTAGATTATCAAACAGGGCGACTAAGACGTACACCATCATCATAAAGGCAAAATCAATAAGTAAGGCAAACAATAAATTCCAAATAGGATTTTTTGTATAAGAACCTAACAACCATTGATTACCAAGAGTTACGATTAACGCTTGGAAGAATCCTACTGTCAAGTAAGTCATCATACGCGCTAAAAATTGTTGACGTTTAGAATATTTTTTCTTTTGTTCTTCATCTAAATGGAATTTAGTTGAAGCAATACTTGAAAACAGAACAGCCCCTACCCATAAACAAAGAGCAGTATAGAAAGGCGTACTTGCTGAACCGTAGTTTGGTACAGGATACACATCTGTTTGTTTTACTTTCACTGGACTTGAAATAAAGTCACTTTCTGAATTAGCATCATTTTTTAAATATTTAACAATTTCATCTAAATTAACATCTTTTTCGCCTTTTCTAATTAAGTCACTGGCTTTGCCAATACTATCCTTAATTTTTGGCCAATCATTATTGATTAAGTCTGTTGCTTCTGATAAAGCTTTTTCAAATTTTGGTGCTTTTTCATTTACCATCTTCATTGTTTTTTGGACATCTGTTTCAATGCCTGGTAAATCTTGTTGAATAAAGTTCGAAGCTTTATTTAATTTATTTTTTAATGTTGGAAAATCATTCGTAAAGAAAGCTGCTCCGTCATTAATGCCTCCAATAATTAAATCCATATTTCCGTTTAACAATTCATTAGCTGAATGAATTTCTTCTTTAATTGCTGGTAATTCTTTTTGATATGATTCTAAGAATCCAATAGCTTGTGTAATTGTTTTAGAAGTACTTGTCATCAAACTATCCACACGTCCAATTAAATCATCACTAATAACTGTATTAGTAATGTCTCCAGCTTTTGTTAATACATCTTGTGCTTCATTGATTAATGTATTAACTTCTGATTGGATAGCACCTGTATCTATGCCACTCACTACTGAGTTAATGTTACCTGCTTGACTACTGATTTCAGATAAGGCTTGTTTTAGTTGAGCAGGAGCTTTTGATAATTCACCTAAGTTGTTTCGAACATTATCAACACGTTGTTTCGTTGCATCCACAACATTTTTAGCTGTTTGCAATTGACCAATAATGCCATTTAAACTAGTCGAGCCTGTTACATTTTGTAAATCTTGTAATAGGGTAATCACATTACTTATCATTTGGCTTTGTCCATCTAAACGTTCTGATAATTTATTCAAATCTTCTGCTAATTGTGCTTGTTCTGCTGGAGTCAATTCGTTATCACCAATAATACCAATTAATCCATCTGCAATAACAACTGTTTCTCCTGATACCACTTTAATAATACTAATACCCGAATTTACACCACTTGCAATATTAGGTAAAGCTTCTTGGACTTTTCCTAAATCTGTCTTCACTTGGGGAATCATCTCATTAGCTGTTTTAGCTAACTGGCTTACTTCAGGTAAAACTTTTTGTGCATCATTAATGATACCTAATCCTTTATTTGCTTCTGTTATTGCTTCATCCATCATTTGTACTACTTGATCAAAATCTTGGTCAACTTGATTAATTTGGCGACCAGCATTTTTTATTTCTGGAATTTTTCCTTGAACATCATAAACTAAAGTACCATATTTTTCGATTTCTGGCATTTTTTCATTTAACGTTAAAACTTTACCAGTCATTTGATTAACTTCTGGAATCATATCTACAAATTTATTGGCATCATTTAATTTACCTTTTAATTCAGGCATTTTTTTATTAAGCTCTACCACTTCTTTTGTATAACCATCAATTTCATCTAAATTATCATCAATTTCTAACACTTTACTTGTCATCTTTTTAATAGAAGGAAGATTACTATCTAGGTTAAAACCAATTTCATTTAACACTTCCATTAATGTTTTACTAACAGTAGTTACAAACTCATTTGAGATAGTATCTTTAATTGTTCCAGCACCTTTATCAGATATTTTTGGTGCAATGGCGTTAATTTTTTGGTTAACACTGTAATCAATTTGTGGATGTTTAATGTCTCCACTAACAAAACTAACTAGGTTATCTGAAAAATCTGCTGGTAAATAAATACCCGCGTAATATTTACCACTTTTAACACCTTTATCTAATTCTTCTTTGGAGTCTACAAATTGCCAACCTAATGTTTTGTTATCTTTTAAGTTATCAACAATCTGATCACCAATATTGACCTTCTTATCCAGCACCTCTGCTGTTTTGTCATCTGAATACACAGCAATCTTTATATCTCCTGTATTCGAATACGGATCCCAAAGAGCTGCTATGTTAAACCAGGCATATAATGATGGAATAATCATCAACGCAATGATTAACACAAAAGTTAATTTATTTTTATAAATTCTTTTCCAATCTAGTCGGTATAAGTCAAAAACATTTTTAAATCTATTTTTCATACTCTACTCCCCACTTCACATGTACTGATTCCAATCTTGTCTTGGAATTTCACCATAATTTTTAAAGACATCTGATAAAACATCTTGAACCGTGACGTTTCTTAATTCCTCATTCCATGCTATATCTGCATGTGTAAAAACTTCTGTTATTGTCTCATTTCCATTTTGGGCAATCTCATTAAAATCTGAAAAAGCTCGTTCTAATACACCAATATGTGGAAAAGAATGAAATGGTCCTTCGATAGCTTCAACTATATCCAATAATGAGATATCTCTCAAGTTTTTTTCAATATAAAAGCCACCATTATTACCAGATACCCCTTCAATTATTTTTGAAACCACTAATTTTCTGAGTAATTTTTTTACATAAGATTGAGAGACTGATAGTTTCTGATAGATAGCTTTAGATGATGCTGGTAGCTCTTCATCTTGTGTTGCTAATATCGCTATAATCGCCAAAGCTTGTTCCGTCGCATTGGTTAGTTTCATGAAATATTCATCCCTTTCTCTACTTCAGAAATCTATTATAGACTTGTTTTGTCCACGATGCAATTATTTTAACACTTTCTTATCAATTGTTTTTTTATAGGGTATTTAAAATAAAAAAACAAAGATTAAAAAGCTGATATATCAACCTTTTAACCTTTATTCAGAATTTGATGATTCGTGAAGTCTTTACTCATTTTCTTGGTTTTTTTTAAATTTAAATGGGTTCTTACGATAAATTACTGTTGTTGAAATCATGAAAGCTACAAGTAAAATAATAACTGTCATAATCATTGCACTAACCACACTCGGTTCATATTGACCATATGGATTGATACCTGTTACTTTTATTTTTATTGCTTCTATCAAGCCTGGTCCCTTTGTCACAAAAAAGACAAAAATAAGAAAAACAATTTGTACTGGTCTCCTAAGTGAATCATCCATTAAATACTTTCCATTATTTTCAAGAGATAACTTTTTAAATATTTTTTCACCCCAAAATAGTAGAACAAACGAAATTAACAAGAAAAATAAGGTAGGGATAATTACCTCTGGAAAACCTTTTTTACTTAGTTCGAAATAATTGTTAATACTAAACCATTCTAAATTTTGAAAATTTTTATTTGTCAAAGTATAGTACGTTACACTTAGACCTGATAAAAATGCTGATAACATATACCAGAAAACAGAAATCGTAATTACACCTGTTATCCACTCACCTAATATCACCCCGGCAAAACTACTAACAATAAATATTGCGACTAAACATGTTGTCAGAACTATTTGACTAGGCAGTAAATCAGTAAAACTTGCATTTAAATGCTCTCTTGGAATGAACAAGGTTAATCCTGCTAGTTTCAATAATTTAGATACCACTAATGACAACAGAAGTGTCCCACCAACTATTTTTAACTTAGCTTGATAAATCTCTTTTTTCTTAAATTTTGAAGAAAAAAGTAATGTATTAAAATTGGTTTTATTATCATAGAAGAAAAGTGAAAAACCACAAATAATCGTCACAACTATCATTAAGAAATATGACTCATTTAAATAAGAACCAAATACACTTTGCTGATCCGGTTTATCTGGAAACACCTCTAAACGAGCTTCTTTATATTCTTCAAAATCATCTGTTGAAAAAACCTTATCCCCATTATTTACATCATAGTATAGAGTCATCTTCCCATCAGGGTAACTATTCTTATCTTTTATCTCTTTATAAAAGCTTGCTTCGCCTTTTTTACCGGTTACTTCCGTTTCTGCTTCTTTCCAGTTTGAAATACTTACTTTTGTTTCATACAGTGACAACCCAACAAAAAAGACTGCCATAGCGATTAGTACATATTTATATCGTTGAACAAGTAAGTCCTGTAATTCCTTTTTCATTACGTCACCCCTTAATTAAATAATTGAAAATCCGCTTCATCTGTTAAATTAGATGAAAACAAATCCTCTAACGTTATTGGTATTTCATCAAATAGTACTGGATTTAATTGGTCGATTTCTTGTTGCATTTCTGGTGTAATTTCTTTAAATAAACCAATCATCACGCGCCCTTGAACCGTTAATATTTCGGCATTTTCTTTGATAATTCTCGGTACCTTTTTATCCTTAAATACCATTTGAATTTTTTTCATTGATGCTTTTGCTTCTTCTAAATGATATTCATTCACGATAGTCCCATCCTTTAATATTAACGCTCGATCTAATAATGTTTCTAATTCTGTTAAGTTGTGTGAAGATACCAGTACTGCTTTATCAGATAAACTAATCTCATTTAATAACAGCTTCAATACTTGTTTTTTAACTATGACATCCAAACCATCAAATGGTTCATCTAAAATTAAGTAACTAGCATTTGATGAAATAGCTAAAATAATATTAAATAGACCTTGCATCCCTTTAGAAAATTGATGATAACTTTTATTTTTAGGTAAGTTGTTTGTTTCAATTAATTTATCGTATTTCTCACTATCAAAAGTTGAGTAGATTTTTTGATAGTACTTTCCAATTGCAACTGGAGTCATCTTGGCAATCGGACTATTTTGAATATCTAAATAAAATAAATGTTCATACAATTCTCGATTGGTTTCAATATCTTTTCCATCAATTTCAATAGTTCCCTTATCCTTTGTATAGTGATTCATCAACGTTCGGAAAAGTGTTGTCTTCCCGACACCATTTCTACCAATAATCCCTAAAATCTCACCTTTATTTAATTCAAAAGTAATATCTTCTAGAATTAATTTTCCATCAATTGATTTTTCAATATGATTAACTTTCATGTATTAGTTCCTCCTCAAATAATGTGCCGACTCTTCCATCCACTGCGTGAGTTCTTTTTCTGTCACATTCAAGTAACTAGCTTCAACAATTAAATCTATGAACTGTTGTTTGATTTTCTTTATTTGCTTTTCATTTCTACTTTCAGTATCTAATTGTTTAACAAATGTGCCTTTTCCTCGAACCGTTACAATCACATCGTCTTCTTCTAGGACTTTATAGGCTTTACTTATTGTATTCGGGTTAATCACAAGTTGGGTAGCCATCTCTCTAACAGATGGTATCTTATCTCCTGGTTCTAAAATGCCCCGCAAAACATCTTCTTTAATTCCTAAAACAACTTGTTCAAATAGTGGCTTACCACTCATTTTATCAATTTGCACCCTTCACTCACCTCCATAGTGTATTACGTGTACTATTGTAACCAGAACACTTAACGCTGTCAATCTTTTTTTGTAGTAACCAATATGCTAATCAGTGTATAATAGAAGAAAGGAGGCCATGCTTATGAATAAATTTGAACAAAATAAAAAAGCCGCTTCAACCTCAACTATTAAAAATAGTGAGTTTGATCGACTTAACACCATTCATACACAGAATTTGGATCCATCAAGTCAAGGAATTCATATTCTTCCTCCTGACTTAGAAAAAAAGAAACAGAATCGGTCATCTTTTATTGATTCTTTTCTAAAAATAATTAGCAGTATTGTTAGTATTAGTTTATTTTTTACTGTTCCACCACTATTTGAAACTATTTTAGATAGCAACATTTATGATAGTTTAACCTTTCTATTTTTCTCAATTCTTGGTTGCGTTTTACTTGGTGTTATATGTTATTATTTGTTTTCTTTTTACTTAGTACATAAAAAGAAAGGATGATTTAAATGAAAAAAGCAAAAGTTGACTTTATTTTTTTAGTTTGTTTCTTAAGCCTATTAATCTTATATTTTTATATAACTAATAACAATTTTGATATAAAACAGTCACTTTTTACACTTGTTCCTTTCGCTATTCTGGGCTTTTTAAGTTTTTATCAAAAAACAACTTTCAAGATTAATTTTCTTATCTTTTTAGTATGTTTTTCTGCTGGATTTTATTCTCCTGATGACTTTGTTGATTGGACAGGTTATCTCCTCATGATTATCTTTGCCGCACCTTTAGCACTTCTTTGGGCATTCGTCTTGAAAGTTCGTCAAGAAAAAATCAAGCAAGGTGAGTTAGATAAATCATTTATTAACTGGTTACATAAGAAAAAACCAACCCTTTCTGTTAAGATGCTTTTTATTTTAGGTTTCCTTCTTTACTCTTTAATTTCTAGCTTGCTGATCTACTTTCTATTTCCTACCTTCTCTATTTTTCTATTTCTACTCTGCCTATCAGCAAGCCTCTACCTTTCTTTTTCAGAAACCTATTTTTATATCATCCTTCCAAAAAAAGACAGTTAAAGTCTACTCACTCTAACTGTCTTTTAGCTTATTTTTCTTCAGTTTTTTCTTCTTT
>NZ_JAVWHO010000039.1:15403-22537 GCF_036639995.1 Vagococcus sp.
AGTCTACTCACTCTAACTGTCTTTTAGCTTATTTTTCTTCAGTTTTTTCTTCTTTTGGTTTTTCAATCATTGCTTTACGAGAGGCATTCACTCGGCCTTGTTTGTCAATTTCAGTTACTTTAACTAAAATTTCATCGCCCATTTTAACCACATCTTCTACTTTATTTACTCTTTCATGAGCAAATTGAGAAATATGAACTAATGCATCTTTATTACCAAATAAGTTAACAAAAGCTCCGAATTTTTCAATACGAACCACTTTAGCTAAGTAAACTTCACCAAGTTCAACTTCTCTTACTAACTCTTTAATAATTTCGATTGTACGATTAATTTTTTCTTGATCTGAATGAGCAATACTTACATTACCATCTTGATCAATATCAATCTTAACTTCAGTTTCTTCGATAATTTTGTTGATGGTTTCTCCACCTTTACCGATAACTGTTTTGATTTTATCTGGTTTAATTTGAATCATTTCAATCTTAGGAGCATATTTGCTTAACTCTTTGTTTGGTTCAGCAATAGTTGCTGTTAAGTTAGCTAAAATTTCCATACGAGCTTTTTTAGCTTGTGCTAGTGCTTCTGTTAAAATTTGCTCTGTAATTCCTTCGATTTTAATATCCATTTGAAGAGCTGTAATACCTTCTTTTGTTCCTGCTACTTTAAAGTCCATATCACCTAGGTGGTCTTCCATGCCTTGGATATCTGTTAAAATTGTATAATTATCATCATCCATCACAAGTCCCATAGCAATTCCTGCTACTGGTGCTTTAATCGGTACACCGGCATGCATAAGAGCCAATGTTCCACCACAGATACTTGCTTGAGAAGAAGAACCATTTGATTCTAATACTTCTGAAACTAAACGAATCATGTAAGGGAAGTCTGCTTCACTTGGAATAACTTGAGCTAAAGCTCTTTCACCTAATGCCCCATGACCAATTTCACGACGACCTGGACCACGACTTGGACCAGTAGATCCTACTGAGAATTGAGGGAAATTATAATGATGGATAAATCTCTTACTTTCTTCAACGCCTAATCCATCAATAATTTGATGTTCACCAAGTGGTGCTAATGTACATGTTGTTAAAGCTTGTGTTTGTCCACGAGTGAAAAGTCCAGAACCATGAACGCGTGGTAAAATTCCGATTTCTGAATCTAGTGGTCTAATTTCATCAATTTTACGGCCATCAGGACGAACTTTATCAATGGTAATTAAACGACGAACTTCATTTTTTTCCATGTCTTCTAAAATTTGACGAACTTCCTTCATCCATTTAGCTAATTCAGCATCTTCTGCAAATTTTTCTTCGTAGAATGCTTTAATTTCTTCTTTTAACGCATCAATATTATCTTCACGTGCTAATTTTTCTTCTGTTTGAATAGCTTCAACCATACGAGTTTGGTAAGCATCATTGATTTCTTTTTCTAAATCAGTATCAATTTGTAATAAAGAAATCTCCATTTTTTCTTTGCCGATTTCTTTAGCGATTTCTTCTTGGAAAGCTACTAAACGTTTGATTTCAGCATGACCAAATAAAAGAGCACCTAACATATCTTCTTCAGATACTTCTTTAGCACCACTTTCAACCATGTTGATAGCTTCTTTTGTTCCGGCAACTGTTAATTCGATATCTGATGCTTCTAATTGTTCAATTGTCGGGTTAATCACATATTCACCGTTAACTCGGCCAACTTCAACACCTGCAATTGGGCCATTGAAAGGAATATCTGAAACACAAAGAGCTAATGAAGAACCTAACATTGCTGCCATTTGTGGTGGGCAATCTTGTTCAACACTCATAACAACGTTTGTAATTTGAACTTCATTTCTAAAGCCATCTGCAAACATTGGACGAATAGGACGGTCAATTAAACGAGCTGTTAACGTTGCTGTTTCACTTGGACGCGCTTCACGTTTAATGAATCCTCCTGGTACTTTACCAACAGCATACATTTTTTCATCGTAATTAACTGTTAATGGGAAAAAATCCACATCTTTTGCTTGTTTTGAAGCAACTGCAGCTGTTAAAACAACTGTGTCACCATATCTTACTAAAACTGCGCCATTGGCTTGTTTTGCTAATTGACCAATTTCAACTGATAAAGGACGTCCGCCCCAAGTTGTTTCGAATACTCTTTTTTCAGAACTCAACATTATTATTATCTCCTTATGTCACACCAATGAACGTTCTACTAAACAAATGTCAAAATTATAATGATAAAACTCTCACATTTGCATAGTAGTTTCACCTTCATCGTGTGCTTTTTTTTAAAAGAAAAGCGAGATCCAAACAAGACCTCACTTTTTCTTAAATGTTTAAAAATTAACGACGTAAACCTAAGCTCTTAATTAATTCACGGTAGCTTTGAACATCATTTTTACGTAAGTAAGCTAATAAATTACGACGGTGACCAATTTTTTTCATTAGTCCACGGTATGAATGATGATCTTTTTTGTGAATTTGAGCATGCTCATTTAATGCATTAATTTCAGCTGTTAAAACTGCGATTTGTACTTCTGGAGAACCAGTATCTCCTTCATGACGAGCGTACTCTTTGATGATTTCATTTTTGTGTTCTTTTGTAATTGCCATTTCTTTCACCTCTTCAATTTTTTCCCTACAACTGAGTAATTCGTTGGTGACTCGAATAACCTAGAAATAGGTCGTGATGTTTATCATCACACAATGGTACTTTACCTGATTTTTACGTTAAAAGCAAGGAATTATTGTGCTTTTTTTCCTTTTTTTATCAATAATTCTCTTTCTTTTTAGTTAAACAAATATTACAATTATTTGAGGAAGCTATGATAGAATATAATAATAGAAAGGAAGTGTATGTCACTTATGATTACAATGGATGATATTATTCGCGAAGGACATCCCACACTTCGTCAAATTGCAGAGGAAGTTCCTTTTCCTTTGTCTGAAGAAAACAGAGAATTAGGCGACAATATGCGAGAATTTTTAAAGAATAGTCAGGACCCTGAACTATCTGAAAAATATCAACTAAGAGGAGGCGTTGGTCTAGCTGCACCTCAATTAGACATTTCAAAACGTGTTATCGCAATTGAAATTCCTAATATGGAAGAAGAAGATGGAGAACCCTTCTTAAGTGAAGTGATGTATAATCCTAAAGTTTTAAGTCATTCCGTTCAGCAAGCTGCTATTGAAGAAGGAGAAGGTTGTTTATCTGTAGACCGTCATGTTCCTGGTCTTGTCATTAGAAACAATAAAATTTCAATTTCTTACTTTAACCAAGACGGAGAAAAGAGAAACATTCGTTTAAAAAATTATCCTGCTATAGTGGTTCAACACGAAATTGATCATTTAAATGGTATTATGTTTTATGATCATATTAATGAAGCTAACCCAAATTATGCACCAGACGATGTGTTACTTATTCAATAAAAAGCATAAGAAATTTTTTAAATAATTGGTTCATTTTACAGATTTGGCTATTCCAATATAGAATAGCCATTTTTTTATTTAATTAGCTTTTTTTATTGCTGTATAACTGTTTATATCAATGATTGTATTTATTTAATAAAAAAAGACAAAATCTTTTTTTCAAGATTTTGTCTTACTCTATTTTTAAAAAAATATTTTTATCTTGTTATTTTAAAATAAGCTTGTGCCCAAGCACCATAAAGAATACCCAGTGCGATAATTACAATTAACCACTTCATTTCATTTCCTGTTGTGATTAACACCAAATACCCGATTATCATGAAGGTTACAATGAAACTTAGACTAAAAGAAAGAAATACAAAGCCTTTTTTATGCCAAATTTCTCGCGTGTAAAAAAATTGGTACAATAAAATACCCAGTAGACCAAATCGCCAAATAATTCCTTTTCTCTCCATCTTAGTCACCTTTCTTTCATTAACTTATTGATGTACTATATTAACTTAAATTCTCGTAAAGCATGACAAATTCCGCCATCATTATTCGTTAATGTCACAAAGTCGCTCACTTCTTTTAGCTCATCGCGCCCATTTCCCATTGCAACACCAATCCCTGCATATTGAATCATTTCCATATCATTATTTCCATCACCAAACGCAATAATATCTTCGCGATTAAACCCGTACTGTTTAGCAACAACTTTTAATGTTTCTGCTTTAGAACCATTTTCTGGTAACACGTCTACTCCATATTCATGCCAACGAACAAATCGAAATTCAGGAAATTTGTCATTATAAGCTGACATTTTTTCTTCACTTAATAATGCCACAATTTGATAAACATCTTCCTTTTCATGGAAACTTACATCTATATCAGGTAAAGCCTGTCCAAAACTTTCCATCGCTAACTTGGTCTCTGGATGGAAATCTTTATTTCTAAGTTTTGTCTCCATTAGGCCGTTAAAAACCAAATCAATTTGATGCTCATCACTAACTTCAATTAACTTCAGCATTGATTCTTTATCTAGTGGGTTACTATAAATTTGTTTATTTTCTGCAAAAGCCACTGCTCCATTACTTAAAATACTGTGAGTAATGCCCGCTTCATCTAAAACACTTTTAGCAATCGGATAACTTCTACCTGTTGCTACCATTACCATATGGCCATTATTTTGTAGTCTCTTTATCGCTTCTGCTGTTTCATCCAACAATTGATGATCGTTTGTAATTAACGTGCCATCTATATCAAATACGACTAACTTTTTTGTCATGTTTTTCCTCCTAAGGTTTATAGACTAATTATAGCAAAAAAAACGAATTATTTCTTCAGAGCTTAGTTGTTTAAACGACTATTCAATAAAAAAATAAGCTTTCTGTTGCTTTTTTCTATATTATTAGAACCTAAATATTCAAAAGTAAAGCTTTTTTATCATTTACAGTCTATATATTCAGAAATAGGTATGTTAACATGGATTTGATGTGCAAATATAAAACGTATATCTACATGTTCGATTAAATAGGAGGGTAAAAATGAAAAAGAATACGGTTAAACTGACCGCGTTGTTACTTTTGCTATTTCCTAGCATAGTATTCGCTGATGAAGCAGTCATAACGTCCAGCCAATCACAAGAAGCTAGTATTACCGAAGAAACAACATTGTCTAGTGAAGAAGCTTTACCGGAAGCAACAGAATCAACGCAGACAAGTGACTCACTAGTTACAACTGAAACAAGCGACACTCAAGTTCAAAAAGCCATTAAGATGGATGAATCAAAAGAAACAGACGATATCATCAAAAAAGACGTTGAAAATAAATACGTTACTATTGTTAAATCAGATGGGAAGATTTGGCAAGAAATTAAAAAAGAAGCAAGTGGTACAACGGAGTCACTTATTAATCAAACTTTTTCTGTGAAAGAAATAGTGACAACAAAAGATGGCAATATTTATTTTCTTTTATATAGTAAAGAAAATAAAGCTATTGGGTATGTTGCAAAAGATACAGTAAAAGAAGCTGATGGAGCTCAAGGAATTTGGCAAAAAAATAATGAGTTTGTAACATTAAATAATCAATCAGTTGCAATTTACAAAAATTTTTCTTTCGACAAAAAAGATGCAGAAAAAGCAACTTTTGAAGAAACACTTCATTCTCAAGGTGTTTATCATCATTTTAACGGGAAAACCTATTACTCTATATACAATAACAAAGGAACTTGGCAAGGGTATGTAGAGAACAACGACGTTAGAATTGGTGATGGCAGACAAGGACCTTGGCTAGCCCTTGATAAGTATGTCGTTGTTTCAAAGAAAAATTATTCTATTTGGGGTAGTTTTAGTTGGAAAGAAAAAAATAATACTACAAACATAATGAATAAGACGGTTCATGCTCAAGGGTATTATCGTCACTTTAATGGCTCTATTTACTATTCATTATATGACGGTAACGGTGGATGGCTGGGCTACGTTAATAAAGATGCAGTCACTGAAACCTCAGGTAGACAGGGACCTTGGATAAAAACATCCAAATACGTGACTCTTCTTAATAAAAACTACCCTACTTACTCTAACTTTAATTGGCAAGTTCGCCATGAACCAGCGAGTTTATTAAATAAAACATTTAAAGTAACTGGTAGCTATGAACACTTAAACGGCTCAACGTACTATTCGCTATATGATGATAACAACAAATGGTTTGGCTATATCAATAAAAATGCCGTTAAAGAAGGTGATGGCAGGCAAGGTGCTTTCATCAATTCAAACAATTTTGCCTCAGTGACAAAAGAAAATTATGATGTTTGGCAAAATTTTAGTTGGAAAAAGAAAAAATCAAGTAAGAGCATCTTGAATGAAACTTTTCAGATAAAAGGCTATTATCAACATATAAATGGCTCAGTCTACTATTCTTTATACGATAATAAAGGGAGTTGGCACGGATACCTTAATTCAAATGCTGCAACAATAAGCGATGGTCGTCAGGGCGTTTATATCAGCGATGGTCGCACATTAAAAGTTGTCAGCGGCAATTATGATGTTTGGCAAAATTTTAATTGGGAAAAAAGAGCTAGTAGTCGCGATTATTTAAACCAAACATTTGTTATGAGAGGTAGATATCAACATTTTAATGGTTCTACCTACTATTCCATGTATGACACTAGCGGTAATTGGAAAGGCTATTTAAACGCTAATGCGACAGCTCTTCCAGTAACCTCTAGAGTGATTGATTCTGTCCCTTATGTCAGTCAATACACACCTGTTTTTGCCCCATGGGGATGTGCAGGAGCTTCTATGACAATGGCTTTACGTTCAAAAGGTGTTTCTGTTAATTTGAAATACGCCATGGACAATATGCCTATGTATCCGCAATATCCAGGTGGGCAAATAGGTAAAAACGTTTATACTGGAGAAGGATTTAAACGTGTGATTCAGCCAGATGAATTAACTAAATACATGAGACGTTGGTATTCTAAAGTTTATAACATCTCTGGTGCGTCATCACAAGTTATTACAAATCATATCTTAGACGGAAATCCTGTTTTGTATTATGGTTATTCATCTTATCAAAAAGATAGTGCTCGTAACCATGTCAAAGTTATTTTAGGATATAAAAATAACCGCTTTTTAATCTATGATCCACTCTATTTCAGCCAAACAGCTGGACCTGGCTCTGGAGGAAAACATCCTAAGTATGACCGAGGAGCAATGCACTGGTTACCTGTATCAGA
>NZ_JAVWHO010000040.1:0-21822 GCF_036639995.1 Vagococcus sp.
AACTGGTGACCTTTTGCTTACCATGCAAACGCTCTACCTACTGAGCTAAGGCGGCAAATTTTATTTCCAACACCATATAGAATAACTGTTATCTCAAACGTTGTCAACACTCAAAACAAAGAGTGATTTGACCACAACAAGAAAATCAATATTAGTGATATAACTGTACTTTGACATAATATCAATTATTTTTAAAAAACTTTGATTATTAATTAATTTTATTTATACTATTATTGATATTATGTTCTATTTAATGTAGTCTAAGTATGTATACATTTGACTGGAGACAAAATTTAAATGAAAATAAGAATTATTGGCTACGCTGGAAGTGGAAAAACTTCCTTAACGATAAAACTTCAAGAGAAATATATCATTCAAGGGATCTCTTTAGATGATTACTTACGAATTAAAGACAAAAACCAACGTGCTAATACTCTAAATTCAAGACTTTCAACCCTTGATTCATGGGTTGTTGAAGGAGTACAGGTTAGTCCTTGGACTAAAATGACTTTCTCTGATGCCGATTTGATTGTCATCCTAGATTACCCAATTTACGTCACTCAATTTAGAGTTTTTAAACGTGCCTTCAAACAATTTTTTGACCCTAAAAGAAGCTTTGGTCAAAAGAAAAAGGCTATTAAACGTATGTTTAAGCTATTTAAGTGGAATAGTCGATTTAAAAAGAGATTACCTACTATTAAAGCTAATCTATATGACCAAGGTGCAACTGTTATGATTTTAGAAATGCCTAAAGACGAAAACAGATTACACCAATACATCAAAAAGCAAAATCGAATGAAAAAGCATCGAATTGATCGTAAAAATGAAGCTAGAAGCGTTTCAACTAAACAAAAATGAGGCTACCAATTAGGTAACCTCATTTTTTATTTTTTAAAAATCCATTAATGTTAAAATATCATAACCTTGAATTTTATCACGGCCATTTAATTCATTTAACTCTACAAGAAACGCACAACCGACAACAATACCACCAAGTTGTTCAACTAACTCGATTGTTGCTGCAATTGTTCCACCTGTTGCTAAAAGGTCGTCACAAATGATAACTTTTTGTCCTGGTGTAATCGCATCTTTATGTAATGTTAAAGTAGCCATACCGTATTCTAAATCATAATCTACTTCAATTGTTTCTCTTGGTAATTTTCCTTTTTTACGTGCTGGAGAAAAGCCGATGCCTAGTTCATAAGCAACTGGACAGCCAATAATAAAGCCACGAGCTTCTGGTCCTACAACCATTTCTGCTCCTCTTTCTTTAGCATAAGCAACAATTTGTCTTGTTGCTTCTTGATAAGCTGCACCGTCTCCCATTAAAGGTGAAATATCTCTAAAAATAACGCCCTCTTTTGGATAATCTGGAATGCTAGCAATGTAATCTTTCAAATTCATTTGGTTTCCTCCTGTTGCAAAATCCAATGCTTGATTTCTTTAATATCACTATATAAAAATAGTTTTTCCATCTCAATTTTACGTTGATATGATTGATAAATTTGACTCTCTTGTAACGCTTTATTCGTTGGATTTTGGACTTTAGTCATCAGACCATCATCTATTGTAACAAATCCTAAGTCAAAAAACACTCTAATCATAAAAATTAATAATTTTTTTTCAATTTTTAAGTAATTTGATATATCCATTAATTTATATCGGATATCAAAAGAGTCTTGAGAAGCAATTAATTTAAATAATCGACCAAATTGTTCTCTTGTTGGTAAGCCTGTCAAATAATGTTCCTGGCTCACCTTAACCTCAAAATAAACCCTAGCTACTTTCAGTTGTTTAAACAACTCCCTAGCTACCTCTAAATCGTAAGGACAGTCTACAATAACAACTTCTTCATGTTGATTAATTTGATTCATCTGATCTAGATTAACAGCTTCGATGACATAGACTCTTTCTTTATCATTTACAAAAGAAACATGCTGCTCATCAAATACCAAGTAAGCTACAGACTGAGTTAATGGTTTGACCTCTTGCCCTTTTTTCCCTCTTGCATCAAAAATTTGCCAATCAGAAATTCGGTAGTCCTTTAACATCAACTGAGGTTTTCTAAATCCGTTCCATTCATTAATTGATAGCTGTCCCACAACTTCCACTTGATCTGCATACTCAAATTCAAACATATCGTTACCACGGTTAAACGCAATACAATCTAGTGTATTATCATGCGTTGTCATTTGGCATTTCAAATGAGATTTATCTGCACCAATTTGTTTTAATTCTTTCACTTTATCTGACTTAATCAAAAAGTAAGGAGACGGATTGTCTGTTCCAAATGGGCCAAGTTGTTGCAGTGTTTCAATAAAAGAGACATTGATTGCTTCAAGAGGTAGTTCCTCATCCACCATCAACTCTTCTTTTGCTGTTAAATCAATGTCAGCTTCTTGAATAAAAGTAGCTACTCTTGTTTTAATCATATCTAACTTGTCCACTTCAAACGTTAATCCAGCAGCCATGTGGTGACCACCAAAACTTATTAATTCATCTTTCACCACACTCAAGGTTTGAAATAAATCAACTCCTTGAATACTTCGCCCAGACCCTTTTAATTGCCCCGTTTCTTTATCAAAATAAAGGACAATCGTTGGCTTATTTGTTTCCTGAACCACTCGACTTGCCACAATACCTAGTACACCTTGATGCCACTTCTCAGACATTAAAAAGAGAACGGGTTCTTCCTCCATCTCTTTTGCCATTTCTAATGCTTCAGTAGTTATTTCTTTTACAATAGTCTGACGTTCAGTGTTTTTTTGCTCAATATAAGTAGCAATATTTCCAGCTTCAATATCATCAAAAGTTGATAATAACTCCACACCAGGAGACGCATCCGCCAAGCGACCAATAGCATTTAGTCTAGGTCCAACTGTAAAACCAATCGTCTCTTCACTAACTGCTGTCAAATCGATTTTGGCAACTTCTGCTAAAGCTTGTAATCCCATACGCTCATTTTGCTTCATGATTTCCAAACCAATTTTTACTAAGGCACGATTTTCATCTGTTAAAGAAACCAAATCGGCAATCGTTCCAATCGCAACAAGATCTAAACTCTCAACAGGCACTTCTCCAAGTAAAGCTGTTGCTACCTTAAAAGCAACACCTACACCAGCCAAATCCCTAAAAGGATAGCTTCCCTTTGGATGTCTTGGATGAATAATACCAAATGCATTAGGTAACTCTTCAGGTAATTCATGATGGTCTGTTACGATGACATCAACTTGTTGACTCATCGCATACTCAATAGCTTCATGACCACTTACGCCATTATCTACCGTTACAATTAGTTGTGCCCCTTCGTCTTCAATGAGTCGTTTATAAACATCTTTATTTGGTCCATAACCATCTGTAAAACGATTCGGCAAGTAATAAAAGACATGACCACCAATTAATTCAATGGCTTCCTTCATAACAGTTGTACTTGTAATGCCATCCGCGTCATAATCCCCATAAATAAGGATTTTTTCACCTTTTTCAACAGCCTCTTGAATTCTTACAATGACTTTTTCCATGTCATATAGCAAGAATGGGTCATGAAAGCTCTCAACACTTGGTTGAAAAAAAGGCTTAACTTGATTACTTTCTCTAATTCCTCTACGCCATAATAAAGGCGCAAGTTCTGAGTTAATCGATAAAGTTTCAAGCTCTGATGTAATTTGTTCTAATTCAGTTGGTGCTTTATTTATTTTCCAGTTATATTGTGATTCTTTCAAAGTAACACTCCTGATCTAAAGAGTTTTTTCCAATAAAAAAAGACATGTTGTCCGCTCCTTATTTTAGCATATCTGAGACTAAAGAGGAAACAGAGTCTTTTGCTTGCTTCTTGAAACTGAGTAAATCATTTGATAAAATTATAAAAAAGATAAGAGGTAGTAGATAATGAAAAAGAAATGGTTATGGCTTCTTTTCACTCTTTTAATTATTAGTATTGGTGGCACCGCTTTTTACGCTTATACCTTTACCAATAAAAAAACTGAGGAAAACAAAACACAGCAAACACAAGAAGTAACAGTAAAAGAAACAAAACAAACAACCACAGAATCTAGTGAGGAAAAAACAAAATGGATAGAAAGTGACACTGAGATTGCCTTTCCGATTCTTATGTATCATAGCTTAGCTGAAAGTGAAGGCAATACCTTAAAAGTACCACCTGTTGAGTTTAAAGAACATTTGCAGTGGTTAAAAGATAATGATTACTATACCTTAACCCCTGAAGAAGCTTATATTGTTTTAACTGAAAATAAAAAACCAGCTGAAAAAATCGTTTGGTTAACATTAGATGATGGCTACTTAAATAATTATACAGATGGTTTCCCACTATTTAAGGAAATGAAAATGAAAGCAACCATTAATTACATCACTTCAAAAATTGAGTCTTCTAGTTATTTTAATCTGAAGCAAATGAAAGAAATGAGTCAAAGTGATGAGGTTAATATTGAAAGTCATACCGTCACTCACCTTGATTTAACCACCCTTGATGACACACAATTAACTAGTGAATTAAAAGACTCAAAAGCTTGGCTTGATAAAGAGCTAAAACAAGACACATCTCTTCTTTGCTATCCTGCTGGAAGATACGATGAACGCTCACAAAAAATAGCTGAGGAACTTGGCTATAAGATGGCTGTTACAACAGAACCAGGATATGCAAAAAAATCTGATGGTCTGTTTGCTTTAAAACGAGTTAGAATCTCACCAGGATACTCTGGCGAAGCCTTTGGACAATTTGTCGAGTCTTCTAATCAATAAAAAAAGAATCAAAACCAGTTATCATTTCTGGCTTTGATTCTTTTTAATTTGAAAATAATTTGATTGCTTTTAAATTCCATTTGACACTCTCAGCATAGAAAATGTTGCCGCCATTTTTGTAAAGCTTACCACCGTTATAAAATAGAGCCATCGGATGTTTGTAAAAATAAGTTTCTTTTTCAGTGTTTCCTAAAAGCGGTGCAAGTGTATCTCTTGAATATTCTTCAGCTATTTTTAAAGAATTCTCGTTTCCATGTGTCGCAACAAAATCGATATACTTTGAACCAAAATTATAAGCCTGAACCGCTGTCCAGATATCACACTTTTGTTTATTGGCCTCATTAATCACTTCTGCTAGATGCTCCACACCAGAATCAATACTTTCTTCACTGGTAAATATTTGATTTCTTACCCCATATTTACTTTCACTACTCTGCATTAAATCAACATGATTCCCTTTACTCTCCGTATAGATAATCGCTAATATAACATCCGAGTATTCTTCAATATTATAGTGTTTAGCCGCTGCTTTCACTTCATCTTCCCACACTAACACGCCTTTAACATCTTGACGAACTTTAAAGCCGATTAGTCCAAGAATAACAAGAATGGCGAGCAAAAAAATCAGTAAAACTCTTTTGAAAAAGTTTTTTTTATTAGGCATAATTATGATTATTGCTCCCTTTACATTTTATAAAGTATGCATAATTTTGTCATATATCACCTGATTTTTCAAGTGAAAAGTAAATAAATTAAGGTTTATTTAAGGGAGTTCACTATGATATCAATTCAAACAATTTAAGTTTATCCTTTTGAAAATCTTGATCTTCTTCTGGGTGATACGTCTTATTTAGAGATATTTTTTCTGTGTAATTTGTCTCAAATTCAGAAATGATAACACCTGGATTTTTGCTCATTACTAATATTCTTGTCCCTAATTTTAGAGCTTCTTCAATATCATGGGTGATCATAAAAATAGTCTGCTCTTTTTCTTTCCAAATTTTTCGAAGCATCTCCTGCATCCCAACTCTTGTAATAGCATCAAGAGCACTAAATGGTTCATCCATCAAAATTAATTCTGGATGATTGACTAATGTCCTACCAATGGCGACTCTTTGTTTCATCCCGCCTGATAATTCAAAAGGATATCTTTTTTTAAATTCCAATAACCCAACTTCTGTTAAATAGTGATTAACACGCTCTTCTTGTTCTTTTTTGGGAAGTCTCCCTATCTTTAAACCATAAGCAACATTTGCTTCCACAGTCAACCAAGGATAAAGAGTTGGTGACTGAAAAACAACACCCCTTCGTTTATCAGGACCTGTAATTAACTCACCAGACATATGGCACTCACCTAACGTGGGCGTTAAAAAACCAGCAATCATCTTTAATAAGGTACTCTTACCACAACCAGAAGGACCAACCACACATACAAATTCCTGTTGATAAATTGACAAATCGATATTTTGAATAACATGCAATGAGTCACTTGATGTCCCAAAAACCTGAGAGACATTAGTTAATTCAATCAATTTTTCTTTTCTTTCCATCTCTAACATCCTTTAACTTATTCCTTCTTTTGCGCTGCTTCGATATATTTAGGTTGAATAAATTGTTTTATTGCCTCTTTACTTGGTATCTCTTGAATTGAGCCTTGTTCCTTTAAAAAGACTGCTGTCTCATAAAAAATAGTGTTAAACTGTCCTGGTTTTTCAGTTGTCCCCAAATAATCTGTTGACAATTCTTCCTCAAACGTTAACCATTTAGTTCCTTCCATTTGTTTAATAGCTTCTTCTTCTGAGATATCTAAACCATGAGCACAAGCCTTAGCTGCTTCCTTTGGATGTTCCTTATAGAAGGTTGCTCCTTTATTTAATGATAATAGATAATCTTCAACTAATTCTGGGTATTTTTTAGCAAAATCCTCGTGAACTAAATCAATATTAGCAGTAAGATGACCTTTTTCTGCAAGTTCTTTACTATCAACTAAAACTTTACCAGTTTCTTTAATAGTTGAAAGTGTTGGTTCCCATGTATACGCCGCGTCAATGTCTCCTCTTTCCCATGCTGCAACAATATCTTTGGTTTCCATATCTAATAACTCGACATCTTTTTCAATACCAGCTTCTTTCAAACATTGCAACAAACTAAAGTGAGAGGTTGAACTAAACGGTGTCGCTATTTTTTTTCCTTTCAATTCTTTAACAGAATCAATAGCACTATCTTTATGAACCACTAAAGCTTCATTCGTTCCTAAAATTTCATGAATCCAAATTAAATTAACCGGAATACCAGTTGATAAAGCTACAACACCATTGGTATAACCCATTTCAGCAAAATCAATACTATTAGATGCAAAGGCTTGGTTAGCTGCAACACCTGAATCAAAAAACATAAATTTAGTTTTAATTCCTTTTTCCTTAAAATATGTATCAAAATAATTTTTAGAAATAGCCACTTGTTTATCATTTGGTACACGAATAATACCAATTCTTACCTCTTTAGGTGCGTCACCTTTTTTATCGTTTTCTTTTTTCCCACATGAAGCTAACATTAAACCTAAACAGGTTACTAAAAGTACTAAACTTAATTTTCTAAACCGTTTCATTCTTATTTTCCTTTCCAAAAAACAACTTTATTTTCAATTTTTCTTAAACAAAAATCGATGAGCAAACCTGTTAATCCCATAATAATAATCCCAACAAACATCACATCACTCTTTAAGTACTTAGACGCATCAATAACCATCCAACCAATACCAGAAGTTGCTGCTACCATTTCTGCTGAAACTAAGGTTGTATAGGCAACACCCACAGCCACCCTTAATCCTGTAAAAATATCAGGTAAACAAGCTGGTAATACAATGGTAAAAAATACATCTTTTTTACTTGCGCCTAGAGATTCAGCGCTCCCAATAAAATCAGGATTTACCTTACTAACTGCTGACACACAAGCTAAATAAATTGGTGCAAACGCTGCTAAGAACAGTAACATAACTTTAGATGATTCATCGATTCCAAGCCAAAGAATTAATAACGTATAATAAGCCAGTGGTGGCAATGGACGATAAAATTGAACCACAGAATCAACAACTGCCCTAACCTTGTTTGAATAACCACTTAATAAACCAAGAGGAATTGCCGTAATTAGTGCTAAAACGGAAGATAAAAATAACCGATACATACTAATTCCCATATGTGCCCAAAATGACGTGTGATTATAGCCGTTATTTAAAATATCAACAAACGTTTTAATCACTTGAATAGGGGATGGGACGAGTCTTGATGAAATTAAATTAAGTTCTGTGACGGCTAGCCAAACCAAAAGGATAAAAATCCAGGTCATATAGGTATAACGTTTTGTATTATTTTTCTCTTTTCTTTTCATAATTCTCCAACTTTTCTTGTTTTATTAAAAATGAGGCACAGACAAAGTGCCATGCCCCATTCAAAAAATTATAGTAAATCGAAACGATAGTTAGTCACAATTGGTTCTCTTTTGGTTACTTGATCTGTAAAGTATTCGTACATACATAAACCTAAGAAAGAACCCATTAAGTTTTCAACATTATCAAATCCACGCATATTTAAAGCTTTTACCATGTTATAACTGCGTTGACTAGATAAGCAATGAACATATACTGGTTTGTCAGTAGGAATCTCATCTAATCTTTCTCTAAATTCACTAAAAGGAATACTCAAAGCATTTTTAATGTGACCTTCTTCAAATTCCCACGCTTCTCTTGCGTCAATAATACAAGCACCACTCTCTTGTAGTCCTCTTATCTCCGTTACCGGAACTTGTTTGTATTCACCATTTAAAACATTAAGACCTACTAAAGCCGCCATATTAACCACATCTTTTGCTGTACCAAATAACGGTGAGTAAGATAATTCTAATTCTTTTAAATCTTCCAAATTACCATGTTTCATAATTAAGGTAGCAATAACATCAATTCGTTTGTCCACATTGCCTTCACCCATTGCTTGAGCACCTAAAATTTGACCAGAAGGATCAGCAAAAATTAGTTTAAAGAATAAAGGACGAGCATTTGGCATTAAACCAACTTTATCTTTTGGAATCACATAGGCTGTTTGATACGCAATCCCTTCTTTCTGACAGTCTTTTTCATTTAAGCCAGTTGAAGCAGCATTCATATTGAAGCACTGAATAACAGATGAACCGATAACTCCAGTATTTCTATAAGTTCTACCATACATATGATCAGCAGCAGCTCTTGCTTGACGTTGAGCAGGTCCTGCTAAAGTTAATCTTGTTGGTTTTTGTGTGATAAAATGTGTCGTTTCAATCGCATCTCCAACTGCATAGATATGTTTTCTAGACGTTTCATAATGATGATTTACTTTAATTCCACCCGTCACACCAATGTCTAAACCACATTCTTTAGCTAAACTAACTTCTGGTGTAACACCAATTGCCATAATAACTGCTTTAGCAGGAATTTCTCGGCCTGATGCAAGAACAACATGCTCAGCAAAAATTTCTTTTACACCATCTTCTAATACCAAATTCACATCATTATCAATAATCTCTTTATGTAAAATTTGTGCCATATCATGGTCAAACGGTGCCATTACTTGGTTTGCCGCTTCAACGATAGTGACATTTTTACCAGCTTCTTTTAAATTCTCAGCTACCTCAATACCAATGAAACCAGCACCAACTACTACTACATCATTAACTTTATTAGATTTTAAATACTGATGAATACCATCAATATCAGGAACATTTCTTACTGTAAAAACATGATTAGAACCGATTCCTTTAATACTATTTGGTAAAATTGGATTAGCTCCTGGTGATAAGACTAACTCATCATACACTTCTTCTTTAACTTCACCTGTTAACACATTTTTTACTAAAACAGCTTTTTTATCAGGTAAAATTTCTGTTACCTCATGATTAACAACCGCATTGATATTGTATTGCTTATGAAAAACTTCTGGTGTCATTAATACTAAATCTTCTGCCTCTTCCACCATTCCGCTTAAATGAAATGGCAACGCACAGTTAGAAAATGACACGAATGGGCCTTTCTCAAACATTGTAATATCTGCAAATTCATCTAATCTTCTAACTCTTGCAGCAACAGACGCACCACCAGCAACTCCACCAATAATTAATACACGTTTACTCATCTTAGTTCCTCCTAATAGTTATATCTATTTATTTTCTCTTTGCTGGGATTAATGACATTTTTCCTGCAAAAAGTTTTAAACTAATTAAACCACCGATAACCATAGCTACTGTAAAGACCCAACCAGAAATCGAGAAAGTCGAGATTGCAGAATACATAGCACCAGCATTACAGCCTTTAGCAAATCTTGCACCAAAGCCCATTAATAAACCACCAACAACAAAATAAGGTAAGTCCTTTTTATTCAATTTGAATGCAAATTGGAATCTACCTGCTAATAAAAAGGCAATAACTGCTCCTAAAACAATTCCTAAATTTCGAATCGTTCCGCCATCTAAAAATAACCCTGCATTTACATCCTCAACAATTTCAGTAAACGCTGGTGAGTTAAAACTAACTCCTAAAGGTTGTAACAATGCAACTTCCAATTTAGAAAATGCACTTGTAACCCCCCAAGCTTTACCAGTCGTTAATAAAATGAAACTACAAATAATTGCAATCACAATAGCACCTGTATTAAAAGTCCATCTCTCAACAAATAGTTTATGATATGTTTTATAACTAAATAAAGACGTTTCTTCTCCATTATCTTTGGTTAACGGCTTTTCAAAATCTTCCCAATCACCAAGAGGATTCATATATGTTCCCTCTTTTTTTCGTTTGTTTTCATAACGTAAAATTAGCCAGTAAATAAACATAAGAATTAACCCTGAAACAAGTAACGCACCAAAGTAACCAAAATATTCTGGCAGATATGCCTTAACACCAATTTTCCCCATACTTGTTTCATCAAACGTATAGCGTGCCCATTCACCAGGTGCCGAACCTAATATGAAAAAGATGAAAACAAATAAAGCTCTTCCTTCTCCTTCACCCATGTCAGTCAACGTTCCTGAAGCACAACCTCCAGCAAAAATCATACCAATACCAAAAAGGATACCACCTAAAACAGTTGCTAAATTAGCCATATATACATTTTGTGTTCCAGGAATAATAGCATCTCCTTCAACAGCACTAAAAGCAGGAACCGCACCATTTTGAGCTGCATACCACTGTACTCCCATAAACACAAGCATTGTAGCAAGCAACATAATTAATAAGGCTTTACTTAAACTTCCCTCTCCTCTAACATAGATTCGTTTAATTCCACCAGCAAAACCAAATCTAGCTCTCGTCAATGTCGCTCCTAATAAAATACCAGAAAACAATTGCATCGGTAGAGCAGCTTTTTCATTTCCTAGATAAACACCAAAAAATGTTAACAAGATCACAATAACGAAAGCAGAAATAAATTGTTTCTTATTTATTCTACCTTGATCCATTGATTCTAAACTATTCACCTTACTTCCTCCTATTTGTATTATTTTTAACAAACTTAGTTTAGTTCAAAATATCACAAAAAGATAATTCCAATTTTTTATAGAGTTATAACAAAAAATTATATTAGTTATAATAATCACAAATATAAGGTATAATCATTTTATGGGGGGGAAGTAACTATGTTAGATTATCGCTATAATACATTTGTTGTTTTAGTTGAAACAAAAAGTTACACAAAAACAGCAAAGGAAATCAATTTTACACAACCAGCTGTCACCAAACATATTCAGTATATTGAGAAAGAGTTAAATACCAATCTTGTTCTTTATCAAGATAACAAGTTAACAATTACACAAGAAGGTATGTACTTATACCAAGAAATAAAAAGAATTCAAACGGATATCAATAAAGTTCAAGCTCATCTTGTCAATGATACCTCTTTAAAAATTGGTTCAAGTAAAACAATTGGAGAATACATACTTTCAGATATTATCTCTGAGTACACGACTAACTTTGACTCATCTAATGTCTCGATTTTAGTTGATAACACAACAGCATTACTCGAGTTGTTAACGCAAAGAAAAATAGATTTAGCCTTAATTTCAGGTCCAATACCAGAAAAAGAATTTGAGAGTAAAATTTTTCTTGAAGATCGTATCCTTTTAATTTGTTCTAACAACCATCCTTTAGCAAATAAAACAGTCGACTTTAACCAGCTATCTAGCGAAACTTTTTTGTTTAGAGAAGCTGGTTCGGGGATTACAGAAGCCGTTACCAATAAATTAAAAGACCTGTCACTAGATTTTTCAGAAACAAAAAATAAACGAGTTGTAGGAAATATTAATATAATCAAAAATATGGTGAAAAAAAATGAAGGTATCTCTTTTATTTACGAATCATCTGTAAAAACTTGCATTGACAATGGTAACCTTTCAATCATTGCAGTCAATAACTTTGAACCCATCCAACCTTTTTACGTAATAAAAAATCACGGGCAAACTTTAAGCCCATCTTCCAAATATTTTTTAAACTTACTTATAACAAAAAAAGGATTCCATCAGAATTAGATGGAATCCTTTTTACTCTATTAAAAATCTGTATTTTCTTGCCATTCTTTAGAAAGAAACTCTTCAGAATTAATGTTGTATGCTGGTTTATGTTGGTCCTTCAAAAATGTTTGAAGGTCTTTATCCATTTGCATCCAACCTCTCCATCCTAAATGGATTGTATCCTCCATAAAGTATGGTTCAGAACGTTTATCCGTATAATCTACCACATGATCAAAACCTTGAGATTTTAACTGATAGTTAATTTTTTTACTAAATAAATCTAACATATCAGTTGATAGTCCCGTATAATCTGACCATAACTTGTTAACAGGTGGAATAACAAACATTGCATCAATATGACTATCTGCAATTTGACTAAGAACTAACTGAAAATCTGAAAATTCAGGAGAAACAGTATAGTCAAATTTAGTCTGAGAATTCTTTAATTTTCCTTTCATTGGAGCAATTCTCTTATTGTAGAAGGAATCAGCAATATCGAATTCATTATTCTTAGTTGCATTTTCCCCCTTTTCATAAGCTAATTTATCAAGCTCAGTAAAGGAATAGTTATCTGGTAACTGTTTAGTTTTAGATGAAATTTTTTCACTTTTTGACGTAATACCAATTTTACTAAACAATTGATCTTCTTTTGATAAAATATTAAAATTATACGCTGCTCGTTTTCTATCCAGCTGAGTTAATTCACCACCACTTTTAATTTGTTGTGTCAGTATTTTTAACTCTGTATCTGTTCGAACACTTGAAAATCGCAATAATCGTTTAGCTAAATATTGATCATTTATATCACTTGAATTCAAATTCATCGCCCATTGATTGGTTTGTAGTGGTGAGTAAAACAGTGAAAACATTGGATCACCAACACCCTCTTTGACAAACCATTGAGGTGAAATGATAAAAACTATTTTTTTACCCTTCAATTCTTCACTCATTGAATTCAGCATAAAAAAATGAGTCAATGATTGCGTACCTGGTGCACCTAATAAATAAGGTTCATACGGTCGATTGTATTTTTCTGCTAAGACCGATGGATGAAAAGCATTCACACGACTTAACTCAGAAGAACCAAAGAAAGGTAAGTACTTACCACTTTCCATGGCTTCATTCTTTAAGTTGTTACCCTTTAATACATTGACAGACATGGAAGACGCTGACTTGTGTATTGCATTTGCTGATGGTTTTGAAAACCAATTAATTGGGGAATAAATAATCGCTCCAATAATCAATATCGCCGCAAAAAAGGGACCAACAGCGGAAAATAACTTTCTTTTAGAAATCATGATTGTAAAGCAACAACTTGATTAATAATTTGTTGTGGAGTTCCCCATTCACTTCTTTCATATTCTGAAACTGGTACAGTAATTCCTAATTGACCATCAATTTCTACTAACATTTGAACAGTTGCCATTGAATCTAACAACCCTTCATCATATAAATCTGTTTCTAATTGACCACTTACATCTTGACCTGTTAAATCTTCTAAAATTGCTAAAATTGTTTCTTTTACATCCATTATTGTCATCTCCTAGATATTAAATATTTGTTTCGCTAGAGTGTCTAAAAATCCTGAGAAAATCAAGAAACTAAAACATACTGCATTAAACGTGATGAAAACTGAAAGTGCATGCGTCATTCGATTACTTGGTAATTGATCTTTGTGTTTTTTCTTATATCTTAGCCAAGCATCATTCACACAAATTAGTACTGCGTGATATAAACCATACACAATATAATACCATGTTAGACCATGCCATACACCCATAATTAAAAATAGAGCAAAATAGCCAACATTTGATGCTACGATTCTACTTTTGAAAACTTTTTTCTTTAATAATGTAAACATTAATCTCATATAAACATAATCTCTAAACCAAAACGATAAAGACATGTGCCATCTATTCCAAAATTCTTTAATGTTTGGACTCAAAAATGGCTTATTAAAGTTTATTGGTGTTTCATAGCCAAGTAAGTAACTTGTTCCCACTGCGAATAAACTGTAGCCTGCAAAATCAAAGAACAAATACATACTGTAAACATACATATATCCGATTGTTCCTACAAGTACGCCACCTCTTGTTAAAGCAAACGACTGAACTAAAGGAAGTAAATGGCTGCCTAAAGCATAACCGATTAAGAATTTATATAAAAATCCTAAGAATATATAGTGAATTCCTTTACCTAAAAGCTCCGTATACTTTTCTTTTGAAGGTGGTTCTTTTAAATCTTTAAGAAACCTTCTATATCGATCAATAGGACCTGATGAAATAGTTGGAAAGAATAGTAAAAACTGAATATAATGACTCATTTTGTAATCTTTTATCATTCCATCTCTAATTTCCATGATCACTTGAACTGATTTAAATGTTAAATAGGAGTACCCTAGGAAATAAAATAGTAAAAATCCTTTACCACCAGTAAAAGGGCCTATTTTAATAATCATCATTGGGATAATACTTAGCAGTATAGCTAGATAAAACCAAATACTTTCATTTGCCTTCTGACGGTATCTGAAATAGGTGCCTGTTAAAAGACATTGCCATATAACATAACCAATTAAAGCAAATCCTTGCTTCATATTTGGACCAGCAAAACTAATCCATAAGAAAAATACAGTTAGTAAATTTTGATACCAATACAGTCTTTTTCCTTTTAATGACGCAATAATTGAAGGTATGAACAACACACCAAGTATGACAAAATAAAATGGCTTTTCATAAGGTGTTAAAAATGGAATAAACTCAACTAATCTCTCAATCATTTGTTCACCTCATTGATTAAGAATTTACGATCTACTTTGCCGTTAGCCGTAAGTGGTAACGTATCTACAAAAATATAGCGTTGAGGAACCATGTAATCCATAACACTTTCTAAAAGGTGTGTTTTCAAATAACTAATCGTTTCTTTTTCGTCATCATTTATCATTTTTTTACAAACTACATAAGCAATTAGTTGTTGCACCTTGTGATTTTTATTATATTTTGGTACAACACAAGCATTACGAATCTCATCAATCATCATCAAATGATGATCAATATCACCTAACTCAATTCGATAACCGTGCCATTTAATCTGAAAATCTAGTCTACCTTTATAGTAAAGTAAACCATCTTTAATTAAGCCGGCATCTCCCGTACGATAAGCTGCTTCTCCCTCGTAAAGAAAGAATGCTTCTTCTGTTTTTTCTGGATTATTGAAATAGCCAACAGAGATCCCAGGACCAACAATAATAATTTCACCAACTTCTCCTTCAGAAAGAACAGATCCCTCTTCATTTAAGATAATTAAACGGGTATCTTCCTTAACTCGCCCTAAAGGTAAGCGGTCGTTATTATCTAAAATATTTTGAGTAATTGGCACACTCGTAATAGCCACAGTCGCCTCAGTTGGGCCGTACGTGTTGTAAATAACAGCATTCGGGAAACGATCAATTAATTTTTGAGCAACAACATGAGGTAATTCCTCACCACAAAATTGAAAATTTTCCAATGTTGGTAGTTTTTCACTTGTAAAATCTGGGTTTAACAAGCAGATTTCAATTAAAGAAGGTGTTGAAACCCACACATTAAGTGCCATTTTAGGTATACTACCAAACAACAGTGGAAAACTTTCAACCATTTTCTTTTCCATCGGAACTAAAGTACCACCAGTTAATAAAGCTGGATATAAATCCATCACTGATAAGTCAAAAGAAAAAGGTGCTTGGCATAAAAATCGTTGACCATGTTTAAGTGAAAACTCTTTCGTCATCCACGAACAAAAACTTTCTAAATTCGAATATGTAATTTGAACGCCTTTAGGTTTACCAGTTGTTCCAGATGTGAAAATTGTATAAAAAATATCTTCTCCTGAAACGATATTTCCTAATGTAGGTTGTTTTTCCTCTTCGATTAATTGATTGAAATCAGCACGTTCAATTATTTTAGGGCCAACTTTTTCCAAAGGCCACTCATCTAAAGCAATAACACAAGTTGCATTAGACTCTTCTAAAATCATTTGAACACGTTCTTTTGGCGTATGAGCATCAATTGGAATATATCCATGCCCTGACTTGATACAAGCCAAAAAACTAATAATCATTCGACTATCTTGCCCACCATAAACGATGATACCATCCTTATTATCGAACTTTTCTTCTAAGTAAGCTGCTAACGAATGTGATGTTTTTTCTAAATCTGAGTATGAAAAACTAGTATCACCTTCGTCAAAAAAAATCGTATTTGGTGTTTTCTCAGACCAATCTTTTATTTTTTCTACTATATTGTTTACCATCTACTAACATCCCCCTTCTAAAATTGATTATAGATGAAGGAACCTCCGCCTACTGAACTATAGTGATATAAATACACTAAAGCTAATAAAATTGTTGTATATAAAGCGGTTTTCCCAACAAATGTTAACCAATATTTTGATTTTTCATTTTTAATTATATTTTTCATTTCCATGATTCATCTTCCTTTCGTGATGTTTAACTTAATTAAATTTTAACTCAAAACGAAAGATTTTCTATCAAGCATTTGGAGTAAATTTATCTAGGTCTTAAGTCCTAGATAAATGTTACATTAGAAACAATTGTAACATTTGCGTAATATATTTATTATTATAAGTCATCACTTAAAAAAATAATAGCCCCTTTGGCTCACAAGATGATATTTTACACTATTCAATCAAGAAATGAAAGATATTAATAACGTTGCTATTCGAGTTTTAATTTTAAACTTCCTATTAATAAATCTATTAAAATGAAGAAGCCAATTCTTGAAATAGAATCATCTTTCTTTGTATTAACATCTTCAGTATGACAGTACAAATTCAAATCCGAATACTCATTCAATTGGCTAGATTGAAACGACGTCACACTAATAATTTTCGCTTCTTTTAAATGAACCATTCGAGCTGTTTCTAGAATTTTTTTCGTTTGTCCTGATAGTGAAAATAAAATGACCACATCATCCTTATTAACTAGACGAGTAAAAGATTCAGACAAATTATAATCATTAATAAAGAAACAGTGAAGCCCTAAAGAAAACAAAAGATGTTCAAAATAATACCCTACTGGTTTACTCGTTCCTCTTGCCATGATAAATATATTCTTAGCATGTAGTAACGTATCCACACAATAATCAATATCTTCTTCTGCCAATAAAGAAAAGGTCTTTTCAATACTGTTCTCTAAATTACTAAAAACAGATTGACCTGTTGTCTTTTCTTCAGCTTTTTTTTCCCGCAAGTTAGCATTGATTGAAAATTTAAGCTCTTTGAAGCCACTAAATTCTAATTTTTGACACAAATTGATGATAACTGTTTTAGACACAAATGCATCTTCTGCCAATTGATTAATGTTCATATAAGGAATTTCTTCTAAATGGTCAATTAAATATCTTAATGCTTTTTTTTTCGCTTAATGTTAAGTCATCATAATGCTTTAAAAAGTCAATCACGTTTTTCATCCTCCATTTTTTTAAAGTATATCACACTCATTAATACTTGTCTGATAAGATTTCAAGACAAATAAAAAGAGGTAGGAAACATCCTAACCTCTAATATATTTCTCTATAGATTACCATAATGACATAATTCATAACCATAATAATCAAGCAGCTTTTTGAAATCTTTATCACATAAGATATTAACTTCCCTCATTCTGGCTAAATTAAAAGATGAACCAAAATAACAAGTTTCATCAAGGTATCCAGGATGTCAAACTGCCTCTACTTGATTATTACTTCGATACTTCTGTGCTTCTTTTTCAATAATTGTGAAAATAGTTGGTTTCATCACCTGATATTTTTGAGACATATCTTTGATTTCAGGATAATTAAATAAATTCCAAAAACTATCCATCGGGCATCTATTAGGATAAGAAAATTTAGACTTAACATCGAAATAATTTCTAACTGGTACATCAAAATCAATTGATAATTGCTCTATAACTTGATAATGCTTCCCCATTGAATGAGTATAATGGTGAGAATCAAGATGTGTGATTGTAAGACCAGTTGATAGAATTTTTTCAATTTGAGACTTCCATTCAGCATACAATTGCTCTAAGTTTGTAGCTTCTGGTTTTTCTTTAATCACACTTAATGGTTTAAATTCTCCACTATTAGATACTAAATCATCCACAGTACTTAGTAATGGTTTCCCGCAAGTCATAGATAAGTGAACGCCAATCCCTAACTTATTATGCTCTTTTGCTAGTTTTACAGCTTCTCTAAATCCTGGCATATTAGCCATCAAAGTCGTTGACGTTAAGACACCTTTATTGAAGGATTCAATAATGCCAAGATTGATTGCTTTAGAATAGCCGAAATCATCTGAGTTTATTACTAATTTTGTCATGTTGCTCACGCTCTTATCAGTAGTTTTCCTTAATAAATTTTACAGTTTCTATCGCTCTTACTGCCTCTTTTTCTGCAAGTTCAGCAGATAACCCAACATAATTTCTTGGATCAATTAACTCTTTCACTTCTGCTGCTGTAAATTCTTTAGAAATGAGGTTATCTTCCATTAAATTCGTATAAAAGTCCTCACCATCTGCAGCTGTTTTGATAGCTATATCATATAGTAGAGAATGTGCCTGATCTTTACCTAGTTTATCAGCCATTTTCATCATAACGTATTCTGTATTATCTAATCCTTTGTTACGCATTACATTGTGCAACATTCTCTCTTTGTGAGGTACCATGGTACGAGTTAACTCTTCTGTTCTAAGCAAAACTTCTGTCGTTAATTCTAAAGCTTCCTCTAAAATACCATCAAACAGCATATATGAACTACTATCCCCTTCGTAAGGACGGACAGCCGAATACATTCCAACACCTGGAAGTGAATATAATTTTTGAGAGTTAGCAACAATTCCCTTAGCAAGTTTAGGGTTAATTTTATGTGGCATAGTACTACTACCAACTGTCCCTTTACTAAAACCTTCTGACACTTCGGCAATTTCTTCAAGTGTCGTACTATAAACTTCCTCACCAATTTTATGACAAATATTGGCCATTAATGCTAAGTTAGTCATATACTCAAGCTTAAACGTGCTGATGTTTCTTGATGGAACTTCCATAGGATACATTCCTGTCAATTCCGCCACGCGTCTTTGAACATCCATACCAACTTCAGGCATTGAACTAAATGTTCCCACAGCTCCACCCATCATTATTTTAAATACTCTTTTCTCAGCTTCACGCATCCGTTCTACACATTCAATAAAATCACTAATCCAGACAGATACTTTATAACCATATGTAATTGGCGTTGCATGACGTCCATGAGTTCTTCCAGGCATGACAGCATCCTTGTTTTCCTTGGCAAGTTTACTCAAATTTTCCAAAATTTCACCTAAAAGTCGCATATATTTATCATGAACTGTTTTAACCATATACATTTGAGAACTTTGTTGAATATTTTGAGTCGTGATACCATAATGAATATACTTACCACTTTCTTCAGGACAAGCTTTAACTAACACCTTTAAAAAAGGAACAAAACCATGACCTATTTTACGATAAATTTTATCCATTTCAACAAAATCAATATTTTCAATCTTAGCAGCTTCTTTAATGTCCTTTGCTGCCTCTTTAGGAATAAAACCGTACTCTGCTTGTGCTTGAGCAAGTGCTGCTTCAAACATTAACCATGTTTCATATTTTGCTTCATTAGAGAATAATTCCTTTATTCCTCTATCATCCATCGTTTTACTTTTTGAATCATATAATGCTCTCATTAGTAATGAGCCTCCTTAATTTCAATTACACTATGCCAGTGCTTCATCAACAGCATTTCTAACAAACTCAACTTGAGGTCCGTAAACAATATGAATATGTTTAGCTGCCGGGAAGAAAAATCCAGTACAACCTGATTTTTCTAATAAATCCTTATTAATGACATTAATATCCTTAATATCAATTCTTAAGCGTGTGATACAATTTTCAACATTATCAATGTTTGATTTACCACCCAGCGCTTCCACAACAATATCAGCAATCTCACCATAACGTTTTTCTTTGATTAAAGTATTATCAATATTTTGTGCTTCCTCACGCCCAGGTGTTTTTATATCAAATTTGATGATAGCCCAATAAAAAATAAAATACGTCAGTACCGCTAAACCAAGACCTATAATAACGAGGAAAACCCAATTTGTTTTTTCATATAACAATCCAAATATTGCAAAATCAAAGATAGTCCCTCGAATATACCCAACAGCAACACTGGCAAGTGATAACAATACTGCACCAATTCCCACAATTACCGCATAAACTAAGTACAATAACGGGGCGATAAACACAAAGGTAAACTCTAGTGGTTCAGTTACATTTCCCAACATTGCTGTTAAAACCATGGTAATCAACATTGACTTAACCTCTATCTTATTTTCTGTACGGCAAGCTTTATACATGGCTAACGCAATAGCAGGAAACAAGAATAAAGTAACTAACATTTGCTGTTGTGCCATAAATCTTGTCAAATCAGGCATCATTGACCAATATTCGCTATTAGGTCCTTGATTGAATAACACTTCATTCATTGCAGGTACAACTCCCACAAAAGTTTCACCATCAATTACATAAGAACCACCAGCTTCAGTAAACCTAAACAACGCATTCCAAACATGGTGTAACCCAAACGGAATAAATAATCTTTCTCCAGCGGCCGTAAAAAACGGTCCTACTGTACTTAAAATAACAACTGAAAACTTAGTTAGTATAGCTACAAATACTTCCCAAACAAACGGCAACAACGCACCAATTGCAATCATCACACCAATTGTGATAATTGGTACAGATTTTTTGCCAGAGAAGAATGCAAAAGCAGTCGGTAATTCCAAGTTGTAAAATTTATCAGTTGCCCATGATGCAACTAAACCTGTAACAATACCACCAGCAGCACTAATGTTCATAGTTTGAATACCAAGAACGTTAATTTGACCAACTTGAGTCATCACCTCGGGATCAGCCATCTTACCTGTTAAAGTTAACCAAACATTCATAGTAATAATTAATGTAAGATAGCCACTCACAGCAGCAAATACAGCAATTCCCTTATCTTTTTTACTCATTCCGTAAGCCACACCCATTGCAAATAATAAAGGGATATTATCAAAAATAACACTTGCTATTGTGCGAATACTTACTAAAATAGCATTAACATTTTCATTTCCTAAAAATGCAAATTTTTCAATCATATAGGGCTGAACAAATGCACCACTAATTCCTAAAATCATACCCACTGGGGCTAAAACACCAATAGGCAACAATAGCGTTCGTCCAAATTTCTGAACTGAATCACCAAATTTCCCTTTCTTTCCCATCATTTAACTCTCCTTTTTATATGATAAATTAATCTTATCATCTGACTCCCCTACAAAAAAGCGCTATCATTTTATTTTGTAATATCTATGTCATTCTTAATGATCTAGGTCATTAAGAACGCAAAAAAAAGAGACTCATTAACGAGTCTCTTTTACTGGGCTAGCTGGATTCGAACCAACGAGTGACGGAGTCAAAGTCCGTTGCCTTA
>NZ_JAVWHO010000041.1:0-21246 GCF_036639995.1 Vagococcus sp.
ACAAGAACTCCAATAGTAATTCCTAGTATTTTTAACCCTTTTTTCATATGCTATCTCCTTCTTGTTCCATTATTTTTATTGAGTCAATCATTCGTTTAATAAAAACATCACTCAAAACGTCTACCCCACCCATTCTTAATAAATCACTTGCTGTATCTATCTTCTTGAAAAAGTTTTCGGCTGTCGTTACATAAAGAGCATTGATAAACCACGTACTAATAAGCAGTAATATAATTTCTGACATTTGCTCAGGTCGCTCAACTTTTGTTGAACCATCCTTGTTTCCTTCGTAGATAAATTGCGTTAGCCGATTTAAGGTCAACTCATTAACCATTTGAATGTAAATAGAATAAAAAGTTGTTTCGTTTAACAAATCGTAATACTTGATAGAGTCTTTGCGTGTCTTTTGATTAAACATTCCTTCAAATAAAGTTTCTTGTATTTTTTCAAGACCAGTTAGATCATCTCTTATTTCAATCTCTTCAAATATCTCATTTTTAGGAATAAACCGTCTGGCAACAGCCTCAATGATGTCGTCTTTTGATTTAAAGTGATGATAGACAGCACCTTTAGTTAAGCCGTCGAGTCTTTCGACAATATCGGATATGGAAGTATTTGTATAGCCTTTTTCAATGAATAAATCGGCTGCAGCATTAAGTATTAGTGTTCTTGCTTCTTTTGCGGTATATTTTTTTACCATTACCTCAACTCCTTTTTAAAAAACATTCATTCGGTATGTTTTTATAATATTTGATAACCTATCGACTGTCAACTAATTAGATTTAAAAACAGCCCGGTTTTCTCAAAGAAAAAGCTGGGCTGTTTAGTATTAGGATTAATGTTTGGTTGGTCTTGAAAAAACTGCTTCACCATAGCTGATTTCGCCAGTTTTTTTGAAGCCATGTTTTTCATATAAGTGAATAGCTTTTTCATTTTTAGGGTCAGTACTTAAGTAAATTTCATCAGGCTGCCATTTGTTTAGAATTTCATCGATGATTAATGGTAATACATGATGTCCAAATCCTTGGTTTTGTAGTTTATGGGAAATCATCAGACGACATAATTCATAGGTCCCTAAATCATGGTCTAACCCATACATTGTAAAACCAATAGGTATGTCATTATGAGTAATACCTTTGACAATCCATGTTTTTTCAAAGCACGCTTGAGCAAGTGAGTAGGCGTTTGAAGCGACATAGTTAGCCCCTTCATCTCCTGGGTGTAAAGAAACATAGTCATTCCAATTTTCTTCATTGATATCTACTAATTTCAGTTTATTCTTCATGATTTTTTTCATCTATAGCATAGTAATAAACAACCATACTGTTCTCCTCCATTAACTTACTTGCCATAATTTTAACATCATGACAAGTAAGTTTATTTATCTAGTTAGAAAATAACGTCAGATTTGTTGCTAGCTGTTGTAGTTCTTCAATGAATAGACTTGCATGATAACCATCACAAACAGCATGATGAACTTGTAATGAAACAGGTAAAATTCTCTTCTCATCTCTGATAAAATATTTACCAAAAGTAGTAATTGGTAATAAATAAGATGGATTATTGTTTATATTCAAATTAAAACCTGTGAAACTTTGCCAGGGAATCATGGAGATAGCAATTAAATTTTCTAACTTTTGCGTCTCATCAGAAGAATGATTATGAAGAAAAGCAATTTGATCTTCTAAATACTTATTATGAAATTTCTGAAAAGAGTCTGTGTTTGATAAGCATCTAGACGAAAAAGTTTTTTTATTTGGATTAAACATCGTGTAAGATGGTGCCATCTCAGACCAATAGCCTAATTCTTGATTTTTGTTAAAGGTAGTTCTAAATTCAATATGCTGATTGACTACTTTTGTTACCATAAAAATTAATGCAGGATAAAGTTTATACTCATTCTTTTTTAAATACTCATAAAGAGTAGTAATATCAAGTTCTACTGTCATACTAAAACTTGTTTGAGTTGTTATATAGTTATCAAACAGCTCTTTTCTTTCCCAATTATTGCGATCAATTAAATTAAATGTCATTTTTTTTCATCCTCCTAAATAATATGCTTATTGATATTTAGAAGGCATCCTTAACTGTTTTTACCATATTCACACTCTCCTTTTTTATTCGGTTTCTTTTTTAGAAATACCATACACTAAATGTTTTCTATTTTCTCCATTAATGTCTCTTACATATGAAAACTGATACGTCATGCCTAGTTTTTGAGCAATTTTTTCTGAGCTAATATTTTCTGGTACAAATTGAGCAATGAAAGACGTGAGGTTAAATTGACTAAAGGCATACTCTTTTAGACCTATCATTCCTTCAATCGCTAGACCCTGACCTTGAAACTCTTTTTTTACGATATAGGCAACTTCATTATAGGGCGTGTTTTCAATGGTCGTTGGAATTAACCCCATAATCCCCACGGTTTGATTGGTTTCTCTTTTTTTTACTAACCAGTAGCTATAACCATGGCTTTTATATTGAGCCGTTATTTTTTTTATCCATTGTGTTACATCATTATCGGAATATATTTTGCCCCAACCTAACAACATTAGGGTTTCATCTTGTAAAATAGTTTTTAAATCGTTAAAACTTTCTATAGTAATTTCTTCAAAATACAATCTGTCTGTTTTAAACATAGTTTCTCCCTCCTCATCCTTATGATAGTGATTTATTAGGTGTTTCCTGTTTTATCGGTTATTTTTAATTAGTATATCAAACTAGTATTAGTAAAAACAGTAAAAGAACATGAATTACTAAAATATGTTAATAATAATATTTCTGTTTATTACTAATTGTGCTAAGCTTAAACAAAGAATAATATGATTTGGAGTGATTCGGATGAGTAGCATTAACAATTATGCTGTTGATAAAATAAGAAAGAACAATCCTATTTTTTCAAATTTTAGAACAATCATAGAAACTGCCTTTTTAGGAAATAATGTCACAGAAATTACGTCTTTAAATGAGGCTTACAAACTAGCTTCTAAATCACCAGGAACAATTATTACGGATTTACCAATTTATCAACCAGAGGCTTTTGATTTACCAACAGATGCTAAAGTCTTGGTTTTTAATGATGGTAAAGTGTTTGGACGAACTGCTGTTGCTAGACGAATTATTGGACAACCTGGTGTAGATGAAACTTTTTTTGGTGGGTTGTTACGTGAAGCTGTCTATCAAGGACGCGATAAAGAGTTTTATTATGGAACAGCAGTTGTCGGTCTATCTGAGTCATTCATGGTTCAATCACATTTAATGATTCCTAAAGGTTTTGAAAATAATTTTTATTCGTATTTATTAAATTTTCAAACTTTAACCTCTGAGTTTAAAGAAATGTATGATACTTCTGAAAAATATAATGAGGGTGATATTTACGTTTACGCTGATCCGGAATGGCATCATCCTGACTTTCCACATGGTTTGGCATTATTTGATCCTGAGCATAATGTTGCAGCTATTTTAGGGTTACGCTATTTTGGTGAATTAAAAAAAGCAACGTTGTCTTTAGCTTGGGCAACAGCTCACAGAAACAATTTTATTGCTTGTCATGGTGGAGTAAAACAATATAATCTTACTAGTGGTAAGTATACAATGGCCGTTTTTGGCCTTTCTGGTTCAGGTAAATCAACAATTACCTTGTCTGATCACGATAACAAGTTTGATATGAAAGTATTACATGATGATGCTTTTATCATTAATAAAGCTACAGGAGCAACTACAGCGTTAGAGCCTAGTTATTTTGATAAAACCCAAGATTATCCAATGGGACATAAAAATATCAAGTATTTTTTAACGTGTCAAAATGTTGGTGTGACATTAGATGATAAAAAAGAAAAGGTATTAGTGACAGAAGATATTAGAAATGGTAATGGTAGAACGATTAAATCTCGCTTTGTTATTCCTAACCGAGAAAATCATTTGGCTGAAAACTTAGATAGTATTTTTTGGATTATGAAAGATGATAGCTTACCACCTGTTCTTAAGATTAACAATCCTATTTTAGCGTCTATCTTTGGCTTGACCTTAGCAACTAAACGCTCTACAGCTGAGAATGTTGTGTCTGATGTTGATCTTAATAAACTAGTTATTGAGCCATTTGCTAATCCTTTTAGATGCTATCCATTAAGTGAAGACTATCATAATTTTAAACAATTATTTGCTGATGGTAAAACGGATTGTTATATTCTCAATACAGGATTTTATCGAGGTGAAAAAGTTACCCCTAGCCAAACTCTTGGAAGCATTGAAAAAATAGTAGCTAGAGAAGCAAATTTCAAAGCTTTTGGTCCTTTAAAAGATATTGCTTATTTACCAGTCGACGGACATACACCTGATTTTGAAAATGAGGTATATGTTGAGAGCATGCTTAAAGGGATGGATAGCCGTCTTGAATTTTTAAATAACATGAATACTGAAATGGATGGTTACAATGCTTTACCGGAAGAAACTATCGAAATAATTGAAGCGCTTATTAATGAGTTGAAATGATATTACCATTCAAAAACACCTAAACAAGGAATTAATCTTCTTTGTTTAGGTGTTTTTTTATGCTTTTTTACTATAGATGCTTCTAACTACATCTTGTACACTCGTTCGAGCAACACTCATCTTATTGATATTAAAGTTAAGATACAATTGGCTTAAAATTTCTTTTTCATCATGTATCTCTTGTTGAATGGATACAGTCATTGTCTGATTTTCTAAAGAATGGTTGAGTTTTTTATCTGTTAGAAATATTTCTAAGTCATCTAATTCATGAAAATCTATTTCAAACTGGATGATTGAGTCAGTAGAAAATGTTTCTAACATTTTATCTTTAGTGTCATCATAGATAATATTACCATCTTCTATGATGATAATTCGATCACATAACAATTCGATTTCACTTAGATCATGAGTAGTTAAAATAATCGTTACATTCTCTTCTTGATTAATTAATTTTAAAGTTTTCAAAATTTTATCTTTAATCATAATATCAAGGCCAATGGTTGGTTCATCTAAATAGATTACTTTTGGAGAGTGGATTAAGGAAATGGCAATGTCTGTTAAAACTCTTTGTCCTAAAGATAAAGATCTAACTTGTTGTTCCCAAAACTTCTTAATATCCATATGTTGATCAAGCAACGATATCTGTTTTTTAAAATGATCATCACTAACTTCATAGATTTCCTTTAAAAGAGTGAAGTTATCTTCAACGGTTAAGTCCCAATTCATTTGTGTCCGTTGTCCGAAAACAACACTTATGTTTTTGGCATTAGCAATTCGTGATTCATAAGGAATAATCCCACCTACTTCACAAATTCCTTCAGTAGGTGTTAAAATCCCGGTCATCATTTTGATTGTCGTTGATTTTCCTGCTCCGTTTGTTCCAATAAAACCGACAATTTCACCTGGATAAATATCAAAATTAACTTGTTGAACCGCATGCTTAGGAGTTTTGATTGATTTAAAAAAACCTGTTTTTTTTCTTAAGTAAAATGTTTTTGAAATATTTTCTAAATGAATAATTGGTTTAGTTGCCTGCACTTTCATAACTCTGCACTCCTTTCTTCCAAATAATCGCTGCCATCAAAGCAAACGCTGTCGATACCCCAATAATAATTAATGCTGTTGGATTAACTAATTTAGAAGTAAATATCAATTCTGATGGTAAAAATGAGACAACACCAAAAGGAATGATAAAGGTTAGAAAAACTCTTACTGCAGGAGGGTAAATGGATAATGGGTATTTGGTTAAATCGCTTAAACCATAAATTGACTGTAAGACGTGAAAACTTTTTTTAATCCAAAAAGCCAGAGAAGCACAAATTGTTTTTATGGACGTATAAATAATGCAACCTGTCAAAGTGTAGATAATTGAAAGGAAAATAGAAAGCCACGGGTTAGGAAAATCAATTCCCGAAATAGCATATGCTGTAATAACTGCCCCTACAAAAATCTCACCAACTGCATCAAATTGGATTCTCTCACATATTACTTGAAAATAAGGACTAACAGGACGTACTAAATATCTATCTAACTCTCCTTTTACGACACTTTTTTTAGCGAATAACCACAGATAGTCACTGTAGAGATGATCAAGTCCTCGTGGAATTTGAGAAAAACCGTAAATGAAGAGTATTTGATGATAATTATACCCATTAACTTCAGGGATTCGCCCAAAAGTGACTTTTAAAAATAAAAGAGATGACACTTGAATGGCCAAAAAAGCAATGAAGCCAACAACAAAATTAGCTGTTGACATTTTAAGAATTTTAAATGAATTTTTTAAATAAATAAAATATAGCTTGATATATCGTTTCATAACTGTCACCCTCCGTTAATGGTAATTGTTTTGATCGAGTGACGCCATAACACTAGGCATAACATAATAAAAACAGCTAACCAAATGACTTGTGTAATTAAACTTGAAATAATGTCACCTGTTGTTAATTTTCCTAGAAATACCATTGTTGGAAAATAAGTCAGATAAGAAAAAGGTGATTTTAAAAAGATATTTCGAATGGATTCTGGTAACATAACTAGTGGGAAAAGTGCTCCCGATAATAAACGTATAAAGGTTCCTTTAAAGAGTAAAAATCCCCATGAATAGTTAAGGTAAAAGGCTGAATATCCAAATAATAAGTTAGTACAAAACATTAAGCCCATGCTAATTATAATGATTAATAGAAACAATAAGGCTCTGATAATAGCGGTTAGAAAAGACGTTTGAATACTTAAATATGCTATAACTCCGATCATAGTAGGAATACTGATTAATAAGATACTAACAGTTGAACTAGCTAAGCCTTGAAAGAATAGTTTATAAATATACGATACAGGCCGTATTAACTCATACGAAAGATTGCCGTCTTGAATATCACCAGCAATTTGGTAATCATTATTTAGTTCCATAAATTGAGTAGCAATAGTGGATATAATTGTATAAAGAATAATTTCTTGATAACTTAAACCTTCTATCACCCCGTTCCCTGTAGATGAATAGACAAGTCGCCAAATAAAGAGAACGGCCATTAATTGAATCACACCTGATAATAAATAAGATAAAAAATTAATTCGATATTTAGCTTCTTCTTTTTAAAAAAAATGGTAATAAGCCATCCCTTTTTTCATTAATACACCTCCATTTTGTTTATAACCTTTTTTATTCTAAATAAAAAACGCTTTCAACACAAGGTGTTACCGTTAACAAAAAAGACTACCTCTTATTTTTCGAAAAAATTAGAAGTAGTTCTTTTGTTAATGGTAAGTGCCTTTTTCAATCTGGTAAAACTATTTTAAGGTGTGGCCATTGTTTTTGCCATTCTTTTGTAGTGACACGTTTGATATAGACTTCTTTTCTTTCGAGGTTCTCTAAGAAAAATGGTGTTGGCTGTACAATGAAATGTGTAAAATCATACGTTCCATAGGGCATGAATAATTCAACTTCATTAGTCATATTTAATCTTGCTCCTATTGCGGTACATTGTTCTGGAAATTTAGAGATAGCATCTCTTGAGTTTAGGTAAGGTTTTGCATCAGGATTGTGATAATGCATGTAAACTTGATTTTTTAATTCCCAATCGTAATCAGGATATGCTTTTTTTAGTGCTGTTTCCATTAAACAAGTTTCCTCATATGAAATTGATTGGTCGTAGAAAATAACATCGACATCTGTTATCAACTCTGCATTTTGATTGGAAAACGTATGCCATAGAAAGTTTCGAAGAGTCCCTGCACAAAGCCAACAATCAGGTAAGTTTAAACTATCAATAATTGTCAAAATTGTCATCAAGTCACTATCATTTGAAATGAGTTTCCGGATTTCTTTATCCATTCTTTCACGCTCTCTTGAACATTTTAGCTAAATCATTTTGATTTTTACTAATCAGGTACTTATACGGGATGTGTTTGTATTCATCTAATGTGGCTGTATCAAGTTGAGAAAAATCATCAAAAAGAGTAACTGAGGTGTCCTCATAAAGTGCTATCATCTCTAATAATGCGTCATAAATTTGTTTTTGGCTTCCTACATTAAACAAAGACATCACGCAAGAGTGTTCTTTCTTTGTAAGATATTTCAAAAGAGCAGTAAACTCTTTCCCGTAATTTTTATCCCAACCTTCTTTAGAGGCAATGCCCCATATCATTAGTTGGAATAGCTCTTTGCGTGCTAAATCTAAGTAAAATTCAGAAAGTAGCAGTTGATTTCTAAGTGTCGCCTTTAAAATATTAGGAAATAACCACCAAAATTCAGTGATGGAAAATAAGACATCTTTTTCTGTAGGTTGTTCTAGCCAATAATCTGTATCGCTAGGGACAATATGTGTCTGAATCAGCTTATCTTTATCGGCTATTATTTTTGTTAGCGAATCTTCTTTTAAATAACTATCAAGCTGACTTAGAGCTAGAAATTGAAAATCAATTCTTAAGCCGCTAACGTATTGAACCAAATAGACGTATCCATCTCCATGTAACAGTTCATTTGGTGATTTAGGGTCACTTTCTGGTTCTGTTTGAATCAATATGTCTCCAAAAATATCTAAAAAGGAAGAATCATTAATGTATTTAGAGAAGTCAGTTGAAAAAAATACAACATCATAGTCCTTAAAAATGTCATCAGGAATAGTTGAATTAACTTTTGAGCCATTCATGCTGAAAACTCTTAAATCCTCATTGGCTTCAAAAAATTGAGTCAGCTTCTCCATTGTATTAGTCATTTTGTTGTTTCTCCTTTGTCATATAATAATTTAAAAAAGCTTCACCTCGTAATTTAGCCGTGTTTTCTTTAATGACGTGATACCCCATTTTTTCAAAAAAAGGTAAAGCAGTAATCGAGGCGTACAGGCTGTATTGAGCAACGTTGATTTGCTCTTCTAAATAAGTCAGTAGATGTTTACCTATACGTTGTTGCTGAAAATTGTGGTGGACAAATAAGCGATCTAAAAAACCACTGGATGTCATATCAGAGAAGCCGACGATCTCTTCTTTGATAATGGCAACAATGGCGACATGATTAATCAGGCTTTTATCCCAATAGTTTGAATCAATATCAGCCCAAGCTTTTATTTGATTTTTAGAATAATCTTTGCTGTTGGTCAATTGAATAGTTTGTTTGATAAGAGTAATAACATTCAGCTTGTCTTCAGGTTGATAAGCTCTAATTTCCATAGTTTTCTCCTAACGAGTTAGTCTAGTAAATACACCGTAGAGTCAAAATATTGCTCTATAAAATTTGTTGAGTCTACGATTTCTTTTTCAGTATATTCTTTATCATTAGAGCGCACAACCCATTTGTCCTCAACGTCATTCTTTCTAACGATAATTGCTATTACCTCGCCATTGATGGTGTGTGTAGTGATTGGAGAGTCTGACAGGATATAAGCGTCTTGCCACTCCCCGTCTTTAGCAAGAATTCCTTTAACATAACCGTAGTTAATAGGATAATAATTTTTATGACTATCAATATAACCTATGGGACGATCAATCGTCACTGTAACATTAAATTTTTTAATCATAAAAAAACCTTCTTTCTTATTTAGCTACAATAATACGATTTAAACTTGAAGAATCTTCCGATGATAACTTATGGTAAATTCCCTCGATCCCTAGTAAAAGTTCGTTTTCACCAGACATTTTTATCTGATAAGTAACTGTTTTTATCTCAGTATTATTTGTTTTAAAAAGATAGTTGAATTGAAAATCTGGGTCAGTTTCAGTAGTTGTTTCATCATTTTCATTTTGTTCTGTTTTTTCAGTAATATGTTTTATTGTTTCAATGTCTGCCTTTTTAGTGATTTTTTGATGGGTTTCATATGTTTTATTTTTGGAATCATATTTCTCAACATTAATTCCAACGATTCTAATCGAGGCGTCATTTTTTTGGCAACCAGTAGTGACTATTAAGAGAGAAACAAGTAGAGTAAAAGGAATCAAAAATTTTTTAAACATATAAATACCTCCATAAATGTTCTTTAACTTAATTATACACGATTTTTTTTAACGTTTAACTCAAATTAAAAATAGATAATCTAATTTTAAGATTATCTACTCCTTTTATGTATTTAAACTGATTCAAGAAACGTTTTTATTTTTTCTTGGTTAATCATATAATGGTTGCTTTTCTTTTCCACCATACCTTCATCTTTTAGTTGTTTAAAGGTATGCATGAAATGGCGATAACTAACACCAAGATATTCCGCAATTTCTGTATGTTTCTCATGGTACTCATCATTAACGGCAATCTCTATTAATAATTTAGCGAGTCGAACTTTAACTTCTTGGGTTTGCTGTTCTTTAAAATGGTCCATACGAAGTAAGAGTTTTGTGCCAATATAGTGAGATAAATAAAAAAGAAAGTCATTGTTTGTAATTAACATCTCTTCAACTATCTTAATAGGAATACCTAAGCAGATTGTTTTCCCCATCGCAATGACATCTTTAATCTCATCTTCAGCCTGTATGACGGTTAAATCACCAATTAAATCATCAACAGCTAAAAATTGCAGAATAATTCGTTTTCCATTGTCTTGAGTGGCGACAACTTTCGCTCTTCCTTTGATAATGAAATAGAGATGATTGAGATGCCCTCCTTCTTTTGTAATGAACTCTCCATTATCAAAAGTTAGAATATGAGAATGATTTAAAATTTCTAGTGTAACACCAGGAATTTGTTGGTTAAACTGAAGGTGTGATAAAGGGTAAATTACTTTTTCCATAGTTATTCTCCTAAAGTGTGCTATATCTCATACTAACATTTTTTTAGATCCTGTACTATAGGTATCAGAAAGGGATGAAGAAAATGAAACAATTACTTAAATCAATTATTTATTACTTAGTGAGTGCCATAGGAATTTCTTTAACTATTAAAGCTAATGTGGGTGTGAGTAGTTTCAACTCGCTAAACGTCTCTGTTGCTAATTTATTCTCAATTCAAATTGGAACAGTCACAACTCTTTTAAATGTGAGTTTTTTACTAGCCTGTATTATTTTAGATAAAGAACGAAAATTTTCAAACTATTTATTGATGTTAGTTGCTGTTATGAGTTTTGGGGAAGTTATCAATGTTGTTTACTATCATTTATTCAGTCAATTTACGATTAATTCTTATATTGTTAATTTATTGGTCTTTCTTTTAGGAGTATTTATCGCAGGGTTTGGTACTGGACAAGTCTTACGCTTGAGTTTACTAAAATTTCCAATTGAATCATTTTGTCAACTTCTTACCGAAAAAACATCTCATAAATTTTCTACATACCGTTATGGTGTAGATATAGTATGTGTTAGTTTATCACTAATTTTATCATTAAGTTTTTCTTTACCTGTTGTTGTTAGGGAAGGAACGATTATCAGTTTATTCTTACTATCAGGTGTTATTAATTGGTCTAAAAATTTATCTTTCACACCAAATATAGCAAAGATTTAGACTTGTATCACATAAGGCAATATGAGATTATGAACAGTGAAATCTTGTTTTATGTGAATAGGAGTTATTAGGATGAAAGACACGGAGTATCAGGTTAATTTACCCGAAGAACTTGTTGAAGAATTAGAGATCGCAGATCAGGACACTCTCTTCTTAAAAGCGGAGAATCAGCGAATTATTATTGAACGAAAGAAAAAACCTTTTGAAATTCAAGAAATATCATTAAGATGGTTTTTACTTCCAGTTATTATTAGTAGTCTCCTCTTCTTTGTTTCATTTTTTTATGAAAATCATTACCAAATACCTATGACTGGCGAGCTATCAATAGCTAGTGCTGTTTCCATCTTAGGCTTATTGAGTGGAAGTATTTCATTTATTGTGTTTTTCATTAAAGAAAAGAAAAACGATAAGAATAGTAACTTAGAAGGCATTCATTGGCGAAATGTGCCAACTGTTATTTTTTCTTACATTGTGATGTTACTACTAATTATTTTAAGTTTCTTTTGGTTAATTGATATGATTTTTGAAGGTGCGAGTTTTGATATCTACACAGCAACGGTGATTTTCTTTATTTTTACAGCAGTTATCAATTATTTAATGATATATTCAGCACTTAGTTTTACTTCATCTATGCTAGTTAATTTGCTGATTTTTGTTATTGTTGGTGGTGTGTTCTTTGCCATGCTAACGAACAGTCAAAGTCGTTGGTGGCAACATAATTTTAGCTTTTTAGGAACTAATGAAGCCGTCAATAGTTGGCAATTTAATTTTACGTTAATGCTATCAGCATTACTAATGGTTGCTCTAATCGATTATTTGTTTGTTAATTTAAAGAAAAATAATTTTTCTGGCTATCCATTATTGGTTCTTCGTGTGTTGCTGACTCTTGTTGCTGTGTCACTAGGTGGTGTGGGCTTCTTTCCTAACAATGGTCAAGGGCAACTTCATATTCTACATACTCGAGCTGCTAATCTACTTGTCTTATTAATTGTGGTATTAATTATTGGTATCAAATGGCTATTGCCAAAAGTAACTAAAGAGTTTTTACTTATATCTTATGGTATTGCTGCTGCATTAATTGTGGCTAATTTTTTATTTCAACGTGTTGGTTATTTTTCCTTAACAGTCTTTGAATTAATCGCGTTTGTTTTAGCCTTTAGTTGGATTTTATTGCTACTGCAACACATTCAGAAACTAACAACAACGTCTGATGCAATCTATGAAATTACCATTAAAAAAATTTAAAAACATCCCGATAAAATTAGTTATTAACAACAACTTGATTTTATCGGGATGTTTATTAATTTACAGCAACGAAAATACTAATATCTCCATTAGGGCTGTATTGTTCGAAATCAAAAGTGTAAACTCGTTTGATTTTTTCATTTTCCTCATCTGACCAAATACTACGCCAAGTGTTTATTACACCAAGCTCATCCTTGATATCTACTTTATATTCTTTCCACGTGTATTTTGAGGTATCAAGAAGACCGTTTATGTTGTCTTCCTTACATATAGAAACAGAATAATCACCTTTGTAGTTTGATTCGTAATTATGATAAATACAGGCAATCTTTAAGCCTTTCTTCATGAATATCTCAATATCTGCTGTATTTTTTTCCCATAATGATATTATTTTCCTTTGAATATCAGGGTCATTAAAGTTATTGGTTCTCTTAGTATCTAATAGTGTAAATTTCATGCTAAAAACCTCCTAATTGGTATGACTTCATGATACGATAGAAACCCTGACATCCTATGTCATCATTTATAAAATAAAAATATCGGAGAAATTATCATGAGTACAGAACGATTATTTGGAATCATTTATTTTCTTTTAAATAATAAAAAAGCAACAACAACAGAATTAGCTAGTTTATTTGAAGTATCAACAAGAACCATTCACCGAGACATCAATAAACTTAGTTCGCTTGGCATTCCAATCTACACTGAACCAGGCCGAAATGGCGGAATTTATCTGTTAAACAATTTCATTCTTGATAAAGTTTTGTTATCAAAGGAAGAACAAGACAATCTTTTATTGGCCCTTAAAGGAACCAGAAAAATAAATCCCGAAATTAGTGATCAATCCTTTTCTAAGTTACATTCTCTATTTAATCAGTCATTTGATGATTGGTTAGAAGTTGATTTTTCTAGGTGGCACACTGACATGTCAAAAGATGACCAACCTTTCGAACTAATTAAAACAAGTATATTAAACAGAAATGAGCTAACGTTTACTTATATTAGTGCTAAAGGAACACTTGAAAGTAGACGTTGTCAGCCGTATCGATTAGTTTTTAAATCGCAATCTTGGTATGTTCAAGCATTTTGTTTGTCGAGAAATGCATTTAGAATGTTTAAAGTAAACCGTATGAGTTCAATTAAGAAGACAGATCAATTATTTTCAAAAATAGAAAGACCAGATTCTCTTAAAATAACTTCATCAGGGGCAACGGTTTCTATGACTCTAGAATTTTCGAAAGAAATATTTTACAGAGTTTATGATGAATTCGATCATGATAGTATTACTCTAAAAAATAGTGATGTAGTCATTGTAAAAACAGAACTTCCTGATGAAGACTGGTTAATTAGGTACCTTTTATCATTTGGAAAACACATTAAAATCTTAAGTCCAGATAGTATCAAAGGGAAAATAGCTGAAGAATTAAAAATTATGAGCTCTAATATTTTAGCTGATTAAATGAAAAAAGGAGAATTAAAGTAAAATAATGATTACTTCAATTCTCCTTTTTTTGGTTGACATAAAATTATTATACCTATTTAAGTTGTTGGATAAATTCTTTATTTTTTTCTACAGCTGAAGTGTCTTTTGCATTTTCAATCATACTAATGACTAAATATTTACTTTCAGAAGCATCAAAAGCTAAAATAAAGCTATTTTCTTGTCCTTTTGTATCCTGTTTTTCTTTAATCTCGGCTGTTCCTGTTTTAGCAGCTATTTTTTCATCTCCAGAAGCTAGTGTGTGAGCTGTTCCTTCTGGATTATCAACAGTTTGAACTAGGGCTTCTTTTACCTGATTGGCAGCTGTTTTAGAAATAATGTTATCTTGTTTTTTCACATTCTCTGTTTGAACAAGTTGTGGGTAGACTAAAGTTCCATTATTAGCAAATACAGAGTACATTGTTGCTTGCTGTATTGGATTAATTAGTAATTGCCCTTGACCATAAGCTGTATCAGCTAATAAAATATCCGATTTAATTTCGTCATTACTAATTTGTGCTGGTGTCATTGGGATACTAACATTCATTTTTTCACCAAACGGGAATTTTTTAAGCCCAGCTAAATATTTTTTACTTCCCATTTCTAAAGCTTCTTGGGCAAAATAAATATTATCCGAGTGAATTAATGCTGAATTCATATTAACACTTGGCACATCAGATACACGAGTGACTTGATACCCACCCCAAGAACTATCTTTTTGCCATTTTAAACCAGATATTTCTCTTGTTTTATCAGGCGTTGTTACTTTTTCGTCAATCCCAATGGCAGCTGTGATGGCTTTAAAAGTTGAGCCTGGTGCATACCCTACACCAAAACGAGCTAAGAAAGGTGTTAATTTATTGTTAGCATATGTATCATATTCTTTTTGAGAAACACCTAGTATAAAGTGATTTGGGTCATATGAAGGAGAACTCACAACAGCTTTTAATTTTCCAGTTGTAGGTTCAGTAACAACTGTTGAGCCTGGCAAACCATCAAGAGCTTTATACGCCCCTTCTTGAAGGGTATTATCAATAGTTAATTGAACGTCTTTACCGTTTTGTTTTTTCTCTTCGATAATAGTTACGCGGTAGTCACCATCTTTATCCATGATATCAATTTTTCCACCTGTTTTTCCGCGAAGTTTTTCATCTAATTGTTGTTCTAAACCAGTTTTTCCAGTATCTTCAAAACCCGCTAGTCCACTATCTTTTTCAATTTCTTCAGCAGTTACTTTACCAGTATATCCGACCAGTTGTGCTGCTGCTTCTTTTAAAGGATAAAAACGTTTTGATACAGAAATACTTGTGATACCAGGTGCTTCATATTTCTCAAGCGCCTCTTCAAAGCTAACGGTTTTAATTGGAACAAATGAATCTTCCTTAACCCATGCTTGGTCCAGTAAAGTATTTAATTCCTTCGTGCTTAAATCAAATTTTTTACTAATCGTTTCAAGATTTTTAGCCTTATCATCCCCTTTTCCTAATTTTTCTGGAATGATTCCAAATTGAGGATAATCATGAGCTGTTGCCAAGGGTCTATTGTTACTATCTAATATATCTCCTCTTTTTGGTGATTCTGTATTCATAAATACTTTATCCCCTTTTTTCATCTCTGGAAAAATAAAGGAATAGTTCCAATTGATATGATATTTCCCCTCTTCTTTTAATAACTCACCCTTGTATGTTTCTTTTTCTAATTTACCTAGAGGAGTTGTCATATCAACTAATAATTCAAATTTATTATCTTTTAAAACATTGATTTTTCCTTTAATGCCTGTAATATTTAACCCATTAAATACAGCATCGTATTTCTCAATAACTTGATCTTTATCTAAGTCTTGCTTTTTTATAGAATCGTTAGAAAGTGTTTGACTTAACTTTTTAAAGTCCTTTTTTTCAAATGAAGTGATAAAGGCATTTAATGTTTCTTCTTGAAGATTTTCATCATGTTTTTGATACGCCCAATAACTACCTGTACCGATAAGTAAAACGGCGACAATGCTTGAGCTTATTATGATAATTTTTTTATTTTTGTTAGTGGTGGCTTTTTTTTGAGTAACTCTCTTTTTTCTTTTTTTCTTTTCCATCTTAAGTAACATCCTCCTAAGTTTAATAGAAAAAAAGGCAGAAACATCTTCTTCCTTTTTTCTGATAACTATTTGTTTAATGATGCAATATATTTTTCAGCAGCGACTGAATCTCCTATATAATCTGTATCTACGCCATTTATTTTTTGATATTTATCTTGACCTTTACCAGCCAAAATAACAGAATCTTTTTCAGTTGCTATGTCTAAGGCATGGTTAATCGCCTCTACTCGGTCAACAATAACAATTTGTTCAACATGCTCATTAGTAATAGCTTGGCAAATTTCACTAGCTATTTTTTTAGGATCTTCAGAAGCAGGATCATCAGAGGTTAAAATGGCAATATCTGTTAATTCAGATAGCACTTGCCCAAAATCTGCTCTTCTAGAGATAGCTTTTTCTCCAGTACTGCCTATAACAGTTATAATCTTACCTTCAGGATGAGCTTCTTTAGCAAAAGTTAAGAGATTTTTTAAACTTAAATAGTTGTGAGCGTAATCAATAAAAATACTCGCTCCATTTGGATGTTTTAAATGCTCCATTCTTCCAGGAACTAACGCTTCTTTTAAACCATGCTGCCCATTTTTTTGACTTGCACCTGCAAGTGTGGTCGTTATTAAACTAGCTAATGCATTGTCTTTATTAAAATCTCCCATAAGGCGAATACTATAGTCTCCTAAGAGGTTTAGTGGGTCTTTTGACGAATTAACTGTAAAATTAAGTAAATCATTAGGTTGTTTGCTCCAAGTATAATCAGCATCTATATTATCACTACTATAAGAATAGTAAGGAACACCTCTTGCTTCAGTCATCTCTTTTAATAAAGGATAATCTTTTGTATCTGCATTTAAAACCATTTGTTTTGAGTTTTCAATTAATTGTCTCTTACAATAATAGTAATCATCAAAAGTCGGATGCTCAATTGGGCTAATGTGATCAGGTGAAATATTTAAAAAGATCCCTACATCAAAAGTTAAACCGTATACACGCTGTAATTTGTAGGCTTGAGAAGAAACTTCCATAATTAAATGTGTCATATTATTTTCAACTGCTTCATGCATCATCCGATATAAGTCTAGTGACTCTGGTGTTGTTAAGGCAGATTTAAAATAATTAATGCCATCTAGTGTTGTATTCATCGTTGAAAACATTGCTGTTTTATGACTAGTATAATCATCTAATATAAATTTAGTGAAATAAGCAGCTGTTGTTTTTCCTTTAGTACCAGTGAATCCGATAACAGTCAGTTTTTCCTGTGGCAACTCATAAAAATGCATGCTAATAAGTGCCATTGCTTTACGAATGTCAGTTACGATAATACCTAGCTTACTTGATACCTCGTAAGGTGTTTCTGACATGTAGATTGCTAATCCTTCATTAATTGCTTTTTCAAGGTATTCTTCTTTAAAATTTAATCCTTTGCAAAAAAATAAAGTATCGGTAGTCACTTTTCTTGAATCATAAGATAAGGCATTTAATAGTTGATCTTCAACAGGTAAATTATAGAACCAGTTATTTTGATGAACAAACTCTTTTAATAAATTTTCTTTTTTTAGTAAGTCTTCTATTTTTCTTAATGTAATCGTCATTTTCAACATCCTTATTGGTTAGTGATTGCTTGTAAGACAAACAATCCTGTGTAAGGTAAATCGCTCTTCCCTTTTTCTCATAGGGACATCATATCATTTTTTTCGTGAATTTCGTACCAATTAGGACATTAAATCTTCAATTTTTAACTTTATATTGATGGTGTATGGGAAAGGGATGATGGAATGAAACGAATGATTTCATTACTACTTAAATTGGGAGCTGTTTTTTTAGCATGCTATCTATTTTTAACACCAGAAGGTTCTGTTCGATTTGCTGTTCTTAGATCAGGAAATATACAATTAGCTATGTCTTCTGATGTAACAAAACTATCAACAGAAGGAAACTACACAATTTATCAGTTAGACCAAACTATTGAAAATAAAACTGGAACAATGGCTTATTATCAAACGAAAAATAAATCAGTTGTTTATTGGAGCAAGCCATTAGAGTATTCTTAATTTTTTGTTCCCTTTACAAAAAGAACGTACGTTTGTATAATGTTTTTGGAGGGGCAAAAAGAATGATAAAATTAAATGACATTTTAACGAGTAAAGATGTAGAAGTGATAACTCAGAAGTTGCATTACATAACGTTCTTATGGCAATGTTCTGATGAAGAATACTTTGTTCGTATTTTATTTGATAAAGAGGTTCATGTGTCTGTTTCTAAAAATAATGAGTCAAAACGCTGGACATTTCTTGATAAAATGAATATAAAAAAATTACAGGATTTATTATTTGATAAACAAATGACTGTCAAATTCTCTGAAGGAGAACATACGTTTTATATGCAAAGTGTTCCCTCAACAACAAAAAATACAAACATCCTAAATTTTAGATGATGTTTGTTTTTTTGATATACTGGTCACAATAAATAAAAAGGAGATTCACAATGACTATACGACCTATTAATAAAAATGATGATACGTATGTATTGCCTTTGATCGTTTCAGCGTTTGAAGAAACTGAATTTGGTTATCAAGGTGAAGCTGAGTTAGTTAAAAAAATTAGACAAAATATTACTTATAATAATGAATTAGAATTAGTTTATGAGATGGATAAAAAAATAGTCGGATATGGTCTACTTAGCACATGTTGGGTTAAAAATGATAAGCAATCATTCACAGGTTTAGCTTTGGCACCTTTAGCAGTTCATAAAGGCTATCAAAGACAAGGGATTGGTGGAAAATTGATAAAGGAGTTGGAAAGAACAGCTATCGGGCTGGGTTATACCTTTATTGTTATTTTAGGACATCCTAAGTATTATTCTAGATTTGGCTATCAACCAACTAGCCATTATGGTGTTTCCTCCCCTTTTGATGTGCCAGAAGAATTTTTTATGATGAAAGAACTTCAAAAAGATGGATTATCTCAAGTTATGGGAACTGTTTATTATTCCGAAGCGTTTAATTAAAGTAATTATTTTAATAGCCAGGTATTCTTAGAAGCAAAGAGATTTGCTTCTTTTTTATTGTTATTTTTTTATGTTCCCCTTTACAATAAGAACTAATGTTCGTATAATTTATTTATAAAATATATGGGGTGATGATTAATGAAGAAAAATTTAATAGGTGTTGTTGATAAAATTAAGCTTCTGACACTATTTCCTGATATGTTACTTCGTTTTACTTTACTTGTTGATGAAGGTAAAATTAACTGTTTAGTCGTAAATAAAGAAATTTGTCATGAGTTATTATTTTTAAATAATGGTGAAAATGAGGTGGCTTTATTTGGTCATTACAATTCGAGACAACAATTAATTGTTGAAAAATTAGTAATCAGACAATCAAAAAACAGACCACATGATTTACTTGAGAGGTGCGGTGCATGATTAAATTAAATCATTACTATTCTGAAAGAGGCATTCAAAAATATATGGGCTTCTATTTATCAGAACATACTCGTGAAATTGAATTAGAGCGAAAAAAAAATAGTCGTGTTAATTTTGGTTTAGAAATAATGACAACAAAAGAAATTTCTGAGATTATCGAAATCGCATTAATAAAAGATTTGCCGGTAATTATTCAGCCAAATATTAAAGCAATAGATGGCCGTGGTTTTGATGATAACATTATTGGGAAAATTATTGGATTTAATGGTGACTTACTCTATGTTGGTAACCTTTGTATCAGTATCAATCTCATTAGACATATTACAATTTCTGAAAGTACTAAATGGTATGTTAGAGATGAGGCGTAATTATGTTTGGCGATACAGAACAATATTTTGATTACCAAGAAGAAAAAGTAGATGAGATTCTTTGTATTGATATGAAATCTTTTTACGCTTCGGTTGAATGTGTTGAAAGAGGTTGGGATCCTATGGCAACTCTTCTTGTAGTAATGAGCGGTGGTGATTCTCCGGGAGGGCTTGCGCTTGCCTCCTCCCCTATGGCTAAAGAAGTTTTAGGAATTAGCAATGTGACGAGAAATTTTGAGATTCCCTACCATAAAGATTTGAAACTAGTTCCTCCAAGAATGAATCTATACATCAAAAAGAATATGGAAATTAATAATATTTTTAAACGGTATGTTGCAGAAGAAGACATTTTGATTTATTCCATTGATGAGACGTTTGTTCGCGTCAAAGCTTCTTGCAAACTGTTTAATATGACACCTTACCAATTTGCTAAAACTTTTAAACGTGTGATTAAAGAAGAAACGAAATTACCTTGTACAATTGGCATTGGGGATAATATGTTGTTAAGCAAATTGGCGCTAGATAACGGCGCTAAGCATACCTCTAATATGATTGCTACATGGCGATATCAAGATGTTCCAGAAACTGTTTGGAAAATAAAAAATATGACAGATTTTTGGGGAATTAATCGGCGAACAGAGAAGCGATTGAATAATAAAGGAATTTACAGTATTTATGATTTGGCTCATTATGATTTCTTCAGAATAAAGGAATCGATGGGAATTATTGGGCAACAATTGGTGGCTCATGCTTGGGGAATTGATCGAACAGATATCTCTGAGCGATACCAACCTAAGTCTAAAAGTATCGGTAACAGTCAGGTGTTGTTGAAAGACTATGTTAACGTAAATGAAACACGAATTGTTTTAAGAGAGATGGCAGAACAAGTTGCAACACGAATTAGAAAGAGACATTTGCAAACCGGTTGTGTCCATCTCTCTATTGCGTATTCCAAGAACGATATGGCTTCAGGATTTAGCCGTCAGATAACTGTGCCAAAAACAAATTCTTCAAAAGAACTTGCAGGTCATTGCCTCTATCTTTTTAATAAATTCTATACAGGAGGCGCTATTCGTCATATTGGGATTAATTATTCTAAATTAACACCAGATACTTCTTTGCAGTTGAATTTATTTGAATCGGCTGATGATACAGTAAATGATTATTGTTTAGATGAGACCATTGATCAAATTAGGAGTCAGTATGGATTCGATGCTATTTATCATGCTAGTAGTAA
>NZ_JAVWHO010000042.1:0-20781 GCF_036639995.1 Vagococcus sp.
GAAAAACGGAAAGTCTCTTTTTGACTATTTAATTTCAATTAAGTTTAATCTACCTTACTTCTAATTTTAAGTGCCCTCTCTATCCTAAAAAAGATTCACCTTGTACAAAAGTTGTATAAATCAAACCATTTGTTGTTTCCTCATTATTAATCAGTTTCATTAATTTCTCAACAGCCACCATACCCCAACGCTTTTTTGAAAAACCAATTGTTGCAATCGTTGGTGTCATAATGCTACCAAAATAAGAATTATCAAAACCAATAATATTAACATCTTTACCAATTTCTAATTCTGTTTTTTTGAAAAATTCATACATCCCAGTAACCATTTCATCATTAAAAGAAAAAATAGAAATTGGTTTTGTTGTCATTTTCAGATAAATATCTTCAGCAATTTTTTTCCCAGAATGGAAATCAAAATCACCTTGATGTACCTGATACTCTTTTCCGTAACGTTGCAGTTCCCGTTCTGAAGCTTCTAATCGTTTTACATTATCATACGAATTATCTGGCCCTGTTACTAAATGAATAGCCGTTGTTGGTTTCTCTACTATTTTCTCTATTGCAAGGGTTGCTCCACCAGTATTATCCAGTAACACATGGCATAAATTATCCCCCTCAACTTCACGATCAAGCGTCACAAGCTTATACCCAGCATCACCATATTTTTGAATTTCATTTGTATCAAACGTCCAATCTAAAATAATGACACCATCAACCATTCTTTCTGGTATAAATAAATGAGATCTTTTTCCACTACAAACAATCATTTCATAATCGTAAGATTGTAATCCATGCTTGATTCCATCTAGTAATTCTCCGTAAAAACTTCCCATATAATCAGATAAGTAAACACCTATAATTTTAGTTTCTCTTCTTTTTAAAGCTTTGGCTGCCATATTAGGAACATAATTCATTTCATTGGCTATTTTTTCAATTTTTTGACGTGTTTCTTCGGTTACTTTATCACTACCATTAAGTGCGTATGAGACTGTCGAGATAGAAACTCCGGCTTTTTTAGCTATATCTCTGATTCCAACCACTTTACATCTCTCCAATAAATAAGTCTATTTCATTAGTCCCTTCTATTGATGTATTCGTATAGAATGAATCTAATGAGAGGCTTAACCCTTCTTTTCGATATCTGTTTTTCCGTTTTTCTGTAGGAATTAATTTGCCATTAATTATTAATTGGGTTCTTGATTCGTTTAAATGATAATTAATTTTTAATAATCGGTCATCTAACTGATATTTCAAACATAACCCATCTAGTTCAGTTGGCAACACAGGATCAAATATAACAGAGTTACTTGTTTTACGAATACCTAAAACATTACTTGTCAGTTGATTAATATATATTCCTGGTCCGCTTGAGTAAATACGCCAACCACCTTTGACTGTTCTATCTTTAGTTTTTAATTGATTAAAATTTTCTTGAGCATCATACCTTGTTTTAAAATTACCATCAGAACTACTAAAGTAAGCATTCGCTTGTCGTAATTCACTATTTGAAACAGTATCTATAATTCCTATTGGATTAATTTTTTCAAGATTTGCCCAAGTTTCTTCTGTTTTTCCAATTTTCGCCATTGCCTCAACGTATCGAATGTGAGCATGAATATATGCTAAGCCCACTTCACGTCCTAAATTTGCAGCTTGCTCTGCCCGTTTGAAGATTTTACTTACTCCACCTGCGTAATTTGCAGGTTTATTCATTAACCTCACCGCATCAGGGAATTTAAGATTATCTTCAATAATTTCAAAATGTTTTGCTACTTCCTCTTCATCAATTAACTCTGAAATCATACTTCTTGTCATCGGTAACAAACGATAATCAATTCCAGTTCGTTTATCATGAGGGTGAACAATTAATTCTGGTTGATTTTTTTCTTGCATTAATAAAAATCCAGGAATAACTTCATCATTTAACATATATTTATGAAAATCTTGATAGACTCCTTCAGATAAGCGCTGTACTCTTTTGGCAAAGTGTTGTTCTTTACTTTCCATTACTTTATAAAATTGATTCAAGGTTTGGTAAGTTAAGGCTACTGTCCAACTACTTGCCATATTTTTTCTTAAAGACTGGTCTGCTGGCTGTAAAGTATCATCCCAATCACCATCTCCATAGCAAGAAAGAAATGTTCCTTCTAAAAAATTATTTTCAATATAGGTAAGTTGCTTATCAATATGATCCAATAAAGTTTCTTCTGATTTTGTCTTTTTAAATGTTTCACGACTTGCATAAGGTATAATTTCTTCTAAAATCGAGTAATCCTCGGTTACATTTAAATAGTCGCCTACCACCTTCAATGGCCAAACAATAATATCACCATGACTTTCATCAGCTTTTATCTCTTCAAATTTATCAAACATAAACCATTGTGGCCAGTTACCATCGTCATCAAACTGATTGGCATAAATTGTTAAGATAATTGATCTGACAATTTCTGGCTTATTCATTGCAAAGAAATATTCAATTGGACCTTGGCAAACATCTCTTGTTCCCCAAGCCGCTCCTCCGTATTGCTCTAAGCCGTGTGGAGATAAATAATGTACCAACATGTTATGTGTATACCATTTAACCAAAGCATTCATTTTTTCAATACGTGCTTGATCTGAAAATTCCAATGAAAATTGATTACTCAAAGAGGCAATATAATGATTGTAAGACTCACTTGCTTGGTTCAAAATTGTTTCCTCTTTAAAGAAAGGCGCATTCGATAGTGTACCTTGTATCGTTAACGAGAAAGAACTTGTCCCAGAAATCTCAATTAATGTCAAATTTTCATCTGTTGATAAGTTGAATAACTCTGCCGCAGAAACAAGATTGTAAGCTTCTTTTGATTCAATATAATATCGTAAATCAGGATATTTAGCATAAATAGCTGATGTTTTTTTGGGAACAAACGTTAATAGCTGTCCATCTTGGCTCAAGGTGTAATCTTGTCTATTTTCACTATCGTTCATAACAATATCAAAGCTTGTCAACCAATCGTATCCCTTACCAGATTCGCTTTTTACAGAAAATTTCACACTTCTAGTATTATCAACTGTGTAACTAGTTATCTTAAGTAAGTCGTCATCTATCTTATAATACCATGTAGCAAAATTAAATCCCATTTTAAAAGCAGAAGGTAGGCCTAAACGCAACCAGTCTCCATCAACTTTTACAAACAAACGTTGACCAGCTTTTTCAAGAAGATTCAATACGCTACGTGTATTACTGATAAATTTATTAACGGTTGTATTTCCAAGAACAATTTGAGAGTTAAATAAACCATTCATATAAAGAGTACTTGCCATAACCGGATGATCAATTGTTTCCTCTTCTCCACTGATAATAATATGTCCATGAGAGCGTTCCATTTGTAATTCTTTCTCTTTTAGGACAACGTGGTAATCTTTTGAATCAAAAAAAGAAAGAAGTTGACCTGTAGCTGATTTTTCTTCAATTCTTCTTTCTGGGAATAATCTATCTATTTCCTCAATTGACAATGTTTCTCCAGACAAATCTTTCATTTCAATACGATTAGCCACTTCAACTTTTTGACTATTACGCAATGATTCACGCGTTTCAAAGACGTTCTTAACACTATCAGCAGTAACAGCTGATTCTAGGACTGCTGACTCATGATTATTAAGATATACACCATAAAATATGATATTTTGATTGGCACTATTTAATGTCATTTTTTCAGATTGAAGACCTGTATAGGCCATTTCATATTGGTAAACTTCACTAGGTAAATTCTCTATTGTACGAAGGCGAGATACCCAATCATTTGTCTCATTTTTTTCAAAAAACTGATAACCATCTGTTGAAAATTGATCGTTTTTAGTCAGAGAGCCTTGTTGCAAATAAGGAAAAACACCTGATTGCGGCATATTCTGTCTCGAACAAACGGTATGACCAAGCTCACTATGATAAACCGAGTGGTCTACATATTGTGAGTTGTATGCCTCATTGGTTACAACGACGCTTTGGCTTGCAAGTCCTACATCTTGCCCATAAACAAGATCCACTAGTTCTCCATCACCACATAGTTGAACATGCCAAAACCACTGATCTTCAGATGATAAACTAAACTCAACCACATAGTTGATGTTTTTAATTTTCCCTGTCCACAATACGCCATTCTCAAAAAATTCTGTCGTGCTCTTCGAACGTTTTCCAATTAAAGGATACACTTCACATTCATTCTTCTCATAAACACGTAAAAAAATATTATTGATACTACCGTCATATTCACTTCCAATTAGTTGGTTCAACATAATATCATCAGCAACTATTTCCCTAATATCACCATGAGGTAAAAACGTAAACGAGACGTTCTTACCTGTATATGTCATTGTCTTCATAAATCCCTCTCCATTATCTAAGAACTAATTTCTTAACTAATTTTAATTCACGACTATTTGGTCCAACCATGATGTTAAAGTCACCAGCATCTGTTGCCCAAGACAAATCTTGATGAACATAAGCTAATCTTTTAGTATTCAATATAATACTAACTTCTTTTGTTTCTTTTGGCTGAAGAATAACTTGTTTAAATCCTTTTAATTCTTTAAGCGGTCTAGCTGTTTCACCCACTAGATCACGAGTATAAAGTTGAATTGTTTCTTTTGTCTCAATATTAGAATGATTTGTCACTGTCACTTTAATTTCAATTTCATCTTCAATATTAGCCACTTCTTTATCTAAAACTAACGCATCATAAGTGACTGTGGCATAAGATAGACCAAATCCAAATGGATATTTAGCGTAGTTAGAAACATCAAGATATTTTGAAACATATTTTTCATCTGGTGCAGCTTCATAGGGACGACCTGTATTTTCAGTATTATAGTATATAGGTACTTGTCCAACACTTTCTGGGAAGGACATGCTTAAACGGCCACTTGGGTTAATGTTACCAAAAATAATATTGGCTATAGCATTACCACCTTCAGTTCCAGGGAACCACGCTTCAACAATACCATCTGCTTCATTAATATCATTTAAATCTAGTGGACGACCATTGATTAAAACAACAACTACTTTTTTAGCTGTTTGGCGAACTACATTAAATAATTCCACCTGACTCTGAGGTAATTTAATATCACTACGACTTGATGCTTCACCGCTCATCCAATCAGCTTCACCTAATGCTAGGACAATAACATCATTTTCACTAGCTAATTTTTTAGCATCTTCTAAACTTTCAGGTGTATTCTCAAATAAATCATAAACTTCAGAAGAAACTGTTACGTGCTCACCTTTTTCAGATAAACCATCAGCAATAGTTACCACTTCATCAAATTTACCTTGCCATGACCAAGCTCCCATTAAATCACCAGTTGTAGCTTTTGGTCCTATTACGGCAATTTTATCTGTTTTATTTAATGGTAAAACATCTTTATTCTCTAATAAAACAATTGATTTTTCTGCAATCTCCCTTGCTGATTGACGATGATCATCAGATAAAATAACTTCTTTTTCTTTTTCAATATCTGCTCCACGATACGGATTTTCAAATAAACCTAAATCATTTTTTAATTCTAAAATACGTAAAACCGCTTCATCTAATAACTCCATATAACGAGAGTCTTCATCAATTAACTCTAAAAGATGTTTATCATAACAAGTTGTCATCATTTCAATGTCAACGCCTGCTTCAATAGCTAATCTTGCTGCCTCTTTTTCATTTGCAGCAACTCCATGGTTGATCATTTCTTTAATAGCTGCCCAATCTGAAATAACAGGTCCAGTAAATTGGAACTCATCTCTTAAAACGTCTCTAAATAATTTCTTATTACCACTAGCCGGAACACCTTCAATCGTATTAAACGCCGTCATCACAATTTTGGCACCCGCATCAATTGCTGCCTGGTAACTTGGTAAATATTTTTCTCTTAGTGTTGTTTCTGACACATCTACTGTATTATAATCACGACCACCAATGGCCCCACCATACGCCGCAAAATGCTTCACACAGGCTGCAACTTTTGTTAGATCATCTTTTAAATTATCTCCTTGATAACCTTTAACCAGAGCTTCAGCATATTCACTATTTAAAAATGGGTCTTCACCTGTTGACTCTAAAACTCTTCCCCATCTAGGATCACGAACCAAATCTAGCATTGGTGAAAAAGTTAAATGTAAGCCTGATACTGAAGATTCCAAAGCCGAAACAGAAGCCATTTCAGAAACAGCTTCTTTATCCCATGTACAACCTAGAGCTAATGGAATTGGAAAGATTGTTCTAAATCCATGAATAATATCAGCCATTAAAATCATTGGTAAATCATGAGGATTATTTTTTATGTAATTCTTTTGAATGGCAATAGCCTTCTCAGCACCAGAAACTCCTAAAATGGTACCAGCGTTATCAATAGTTGTTTCAGTAATATCTAGATTTGCCATAGGACCTGTACGATCTTCAGCATCATCTGTATAAAAATCAGCTGAAAGTTGTAATAACTGATCTACTTTTTCTTTTGGTGACATTTTTTCAATAATAGCTAATAAGTCTGTTTGTTTCATTTTTAGTTCTCCCTTGAGTTTTAAAATTTTAATGTTGCTTCTACTGGAAAGTGATCAGACAGAAACCGGCAATTCCAAGAATCTGTCAATACACCATATTTTATACACGTCATTTCCTTGTATAAAATATAATCAATATCTTCCAAATCTTGCCAATCCATTTCATAATTGAAATTTTGGAAAGTTCCCCTTGGACCATATTGCATAATACCATCTTGATTCTTCCCATAGATGAATATTTTTTTTAAGTCTTGATGAAAGCTTTCGTGTTCTTCAGAATTAAAATCTCCTAACAAAATCGTTGGATATTTTGTTATCTTTTCCTGCAATAATTGTAATAAAATTTTCATACCTGCTTTTCTAGCAATTTCAGAGTCATTATCTAAATGCGTATTAATCACTAGTACTTGCTTAGCATTTTCCTTATCTTCTAAAATGCTCCATAAAGCAATTCTCTTATAAGCAGCTTTAGGGTGAATAGAAGAACTAAAAGGGGTATCTGACAGCCAAAAATGACCTCGATCTAAGCAAGTAAATCGATTATTTTTATAAAATATGCCTAATCCTTCACCACTTCCGTCTCCATCTCTATCTACACAAAAACTGTCATAACCTTCGATATTTGATAAATCTTTTGTCTGATTAGGGCTTATCTCTTGAACACCAAACACATCCCAATCATGATAAGTAATTAATGCAATTACCTTGTCTTTACGATACTCCCAAGACCAATCACGGTCTGCATCTGTATCTGTTCTAACATTGTATGTTGCAACACAAAATTCTTTCATATTATTTCTCCACTTAACTCTTTTAGAATAGTCTCTAAAATTTTTGTTTCATGAGACTGACCGCCTCCACCATGCCCTGGTTCTGGATAGCAAATCAACTCTTTAAACGATTTAATTTCTTGATATGCTTTTTCAAAATCCTCTTTTGGGCAAACCGGATCTAAATTTCCTACAGAAACTAATACAGGATTTTTTATTTGATGAACTATATTTTTTATATCAAAATAAGCCAAATTTTTATAAATTTTATCTCTTTGAGCCGGATATTTCAGTAAATGCTGGTAAATCCCTTGATAAGAGCCCGTACCATTTTTCACCCGATTAGCTATATTCGAATGGCTTGGAACATCATAGAATCCATATCGAATTTCATGAGGTGTTACACTGTTTGTAAATAATCCCACGCCGCCACCTTGGCTTGTGCCGTGAATAAAAACTTTTGATTTATCCACTTTTGGCAATTGCCAAGCCACATCAACCAAACGTAATGCATCCCAGTAAAGACGCCTTAAATAAAAATCCTCTTTTTCAAGAAAACCACTACTCATCAAACCTTCTTCATACTTGATTTGATACGCTGTTTGGTCAAGAGTTCTTCCACCTTGACCACGAGAGTCAGTTACTAAAACACCACACCCAATTTCTAACCAATGATTAAATTGAAGCGGTAATTCTAAATGATTCATATAACCTAAATAGTCGATTACTAAAGGATAACTTCCCTGAACTTTTGGCTCCAGTAACCAGCCATAAATTCTTTCATTATATAAACTGGTGTAAGAAAATTGATGCCATTTTATATTTAGATTTGTATCAAATAACTGCTCAATAGTTAAATCTAAATCAAGTGCTTTCGATTTTTCCAACTCATCTAGCCAATAATCACTAACTTTCACTCAAAACGCCTGCCTTATTTATAAAATATAATTGAATATAAAAAATCAAAGATATCCCAATCAAAAATAAAAAGATAATTTGATATTTCAAACTAAAAAATATAATAGCAATAGGAATAATAAAAATAGCGATAGCGTATGCTATTTTAACTGTCACAAAGGCGACAGTTTGAAAAAAAGCTTCCTTGACTGAGTAGTTATTCAGTGCATAAACGAAAGGAAAAACAACTAATAATAACAACAAAAATGAAAAAAGAATCATAATCAACGTACTTAACAGTGGGACATGTTTTAAGCTTAAAAAAATCAGTACTCCCGGAATACTAAAACCAGCCACTTCAATGACAAGTAAAACCAGCCCTTTGGTTAGATTATTTTTAAAATGTGCTGTAAAAACTTTTAATGCCGACAAACTACCATCCTCTTTTAGTTCTTGTAAAGAATTAATCAGAGCAATAATTGATATACCTGTAGTTACAATAGGTAATATTGAAACTACAAATATTAAATTGAGTAAGATTAAATTTGCCAATTTCGAAAAAACTCTAAAGTACCAGCCGTCAATTGATAAGATATTTTTCATAATAATTTTAAAAGGTGGGAAATATTAGACTTTCCCACCTCTCCTTTCTAGTCTTTTATGCCTAATTTTTCTTTGTTTTGTTTCATTATTTCTGTTTTAGCTTTATTCACATCTTTAATATTATTTTTTTCTGTAAAATCAACATACTCTTTATATGTTTTTTCAAAATCTTTATCTGTTTTAGAGCGAATTAACGAAATCACAGCTGTATCATACTTAGTTTTAATGGCTAATTCTGAACGAGCTTCTTTTGAACCTGCTTCGGAAGTTGTGTTTTCAATGATGAAGTGAGGAACTAGTTTTCCTTTACCCCATTCTTGCATTTGAGTTACAGCACTATCTTCTGGTTGTTTCAATAAATTCATACGATCATTATTAAAGAAGTTAAAAGCTGTCAATCCGTATTTATTACGATATTCTTCTGGATTTGATTTTTCTAATTCTTTAACAGCTGGTAAAATTTCAACTTTTTTATCATCATTGTATTTAAAGGTTTCACCTTCAACACCAAATTTTGTTAAAATTTGGCCCTCTTCACTAATTAAATAAGTAAATAATTGAATAGCTTTAGCTGGATCTTTTGCGTTTTTAGAAACATAGTTTACTAACCAACCTGAAATACCTGTTTGATTTAACATAATTTTACGATCAGAAGTACTTTTTGGTCCGTCAATAGCCATATATTCTGACTCACCTTTGTTTTTAAAGTCTTGGAATTCACCAACTGACCCATTAAATCCATTAGCAAAAACAATAGCATAATCACCATTTTTCAGTTTTTCTTTATATGAATTACCATCATCTGTAAAACTGTCATCTGTTATGTTACCATCTTGATAAACTTTATTAATAGCCTGTAGCCATTCTTTATATTCTGGATCTAGACTACGTTCATTGAATTCACCATTTTTAGTTTCTAAAGGAACACCAATAAAGTCTTGTAAAATTCTTTCGAATGGTCCACCATCTTCTTTGACAGGTGGAAAACCAAATGGCACTAATTTTGGATATTCTTTTTTGATATCATTCATCACTTTTTGGAAATCTTCTGGTGTTGAAATAGATGGTTTACCTAATTTTTCATAAACATCTTGTCGAATTACAAAAGCATCATTTGCAGGAATAACATTATTATCATAATCTTTTTGTGTATTTGAAAAGTTTGGATAACCATATGTTTTTCCATCTTTTAATTCAAACCACTTAAATGTATCTTCGGTCACTACTGAATTAAAATAAGGATCATATTTTTTAGCTAAGTCATCTAAAGGATAAGCCCATTTATCTGCTTTATTTCCAGCAGGACTATCTTTCTCCATTAACGTAACAATATCTGGTAAATCACCACTTGAAATTAATGCATTTAATTTTGCGTCATCTCCAGTTACAAATTTAACGTTAATATTCAAATCTTCTTTAATCTTTTTAGTTGTAACATCTTTACCAAAAGGAGTCATTTTCCAATCCGCATTGATATACCAAGTTAAATCGGTTACTTCTTTTTTATTATCTAGTTGCCATGCTGGTTTTTTAGCGTCCAATTCGTAACGATCTTTAATGCTAATATCTTTACCCTCTTCTTTTTTATCGCCTCCACCACATGCTGCAAGTGTTAAGACTAATGATGCTGTTAATAAACCTAAGACTACTTTTTTCATTTATTTTTTCACCCTTCTTTTTTTATTCTTTAACGGCTCCCGCCATCATTCCACCCATAAAGTGTTTTTGTAATAATGGATAAATAATTAAAATTGGTATCGTTGTAATAACAATTGTCGCAAGTTGAACGCCCTTAGTACTTGATTCGATAATTGCATCTGTGCTACCACTATTAGACATTGCATTCATATTAGATTGAACAATAATTTCATAAATCTTCATTTGTAGTGGATACAATTTTTCATTGGTAACATATAATTTTGTTGTCATAAAATCATTCCACTGAGCAACACCATTAAATAATAAAATCGTCGCAAGTGCCGGTTTTGAAAGAGGTACATATATTTTTCTGAAAATTGTAAATTCTGACGCTCCATCAATTTTAGCTGATTCTTCTAAAGAAGGAGGAATATCTCTAAAGAAATTCATAAGAATAACAACATCATAATAACTAAACAACGCAGGAATTATATAAACCCAAAATGTATCCAAAAGACCTAGGGATTTAATCAATAGGTAAGTCGGAATCATTCCACCACTAAAATACATAGTAATAACACCCATCATGGTATAAATACTTCGACCCGCTAATTTTTGTTTACTTAAAGCATAAGCAAAAACCGCACAGAAGATAACATGTGTAAACGCGCCGATTACCGTTTTCAACACTGAGATTAAGAGTGCTCTTGGGATACTTTCATCTGTTAAAACTTTTTTATAGTTTTCAAATGTAAAATCTTTTGGAATTAAAACCAGACCAGAACTTCCCGTTCCAGCGCTTGCACTCAGTGACGATACAACAATATTCCAAATTGGAACAACAATGATTAGAGCAAAAATAATCAAAAGAGTTGTGTTTATTATATTAAACGCTCTATTTTCTTTTCTTTTTTTGTGCATATTAGTTCACCTCCATTTTCTACAAGATAACTGATTGACCGTTATTCATTTTCTTCGTCACTTTATTGGTAACAAGTAATAAGATAACTGAAATAACTGAAACCCCTAAACCAACTGCTGTTGCATAGGAGAAATCGCCTTGTGTGATCCCCATTTTATATACAAATGAGTTAATAACTTCAGAACGATTTTGGTTTTGGGAATTCATCAGTACAAAAGTTTGATCAAGGTTAGAACCTAAGATGCCACTGACTGCTAAAATTAAATTAAGTGAAATAATCGGTGTTAACAAAGGCAATGTAATTTTTCTAATTTGAGTTAATTTATTTGCACCATCAATTCTTGCTGCTTCATAGTATGTCGGATCAATTTTGGACATACCTGCTAAATAGAGAATCGTTCCCCATCCAACTTCTTTCCATAAATCAGAAAATACAGCTATCCACCAATATTTACTTGGCTCAAGTAAATGGTTAACGCCTTTGTCCATTAAACCAACAGACATTAATAACTGATTAAAAAATCCTGAAGTTGATAACCAACTAATCATCATCCCACCAAGTACTATCCAAGAAAAAAAATGGGGAATATAAGAAATGGTTTGAATCGTTTTCTTGAGCTTTCCGTCTTTCATCTCATAAATCATTATGGCTAAAGCAATTGGTATAAAGAAACCTAACGCTAATTTTAATAAACTAATTGCTAAGGTATTGCGTACAGCTTCCCAAAAAAATGTATCTTCAAGAATAATTTGGAAATTTTTTAACCCTACCCAATCTGCAGTTGATATACTATCGACAACTGTGTAATTTTTAAATGCGATTGCTATCCCATAAATTGGTATATAGTTAAAAACAAACATGAAGGCAAGTCCAGGTAGGACCATCCATTGTAACTGCCATTGAGATAAAAACCGTTTAAACTTTGATTTCATCAAAGTAAAGCCTCCTTTCAATTCTGGTGAAACGTTTCGACTACTAGATAATATCACATTAGGAAATCGTTTACAATCGGTTTTTGATATAGAATAATTCTATTTTTATTGTTTTTCCATAGAAACGGTTCTATTGGTAGGTATCTTTACTCATTTTTTACAAAAAAAGAACGTTTCTTAGTCAGAAACGTTACTTTTATTTCATTATATTATTTTCTTTATAAAATTTAAAAATTAAAATCGTTTCATATACAGCAAGCAACAAGAACAAACCTGAAATCAACAAAATCCCTTTACCACCAACTAGGTGATACATAAATACAGAAACTATCGCTCCACTGATGAAGGCTAATACTACACGTAAAAAATGAAGGAAATTTTTCCTATCTTTTTCTTCTTTTGTTTTTAAATACTCATAAAAATTAACTGCCATTCCTTTAATATTTCCTGTTGTAAATAAGTTAGTATAGGCTCTACCTTCAATTTTATCAAAAGCCACCCATTGAATTGCAGCTGTGAAAGCAATTAATATCGTCACAATAGTTTGATGTTGATTAATTATCTCCAAACTTATTAATAAGAAAAAGAGTGCTTCATAATACAAAATAAATAATCGCCAATAATGAATTTTTTTACGATAAAAGTAGTCAATTAAATACTTGGTTAAAACAATTCCGATAAAAAAGAATAGCGTTGATAAAAACTTTTTTCCTACACTTCCCCATTCCCCATCAAATCCTTGAATAATAGCTAGAATAATATTGCCCGTTTGAGCCGAAGCAAACACACTGTAATGTATGTAGGTATACGCATCTAAAGCTCCTCCAATAAAAGTTAACAACAATCCAACTATCCAATCTTCGTGAAACTTATTTTTCATCTCAATCACCCTGAATTAAACTTTCTGCTTATATTTTATCACAACAAAAGCTCAAATTCTTATGATATGAACAGTCATAGATATCTTATTCGATATTAGTTATTTTTTATTCTCCAGCTGATTTAACATGTTATTGTAACCTAATGCTCTAGCATAATCAGTTGCGGTTTTTCCATTATTATCTTTTAACGTCACATCTGCATTATAGTTTAGCAATTCAGCAACAATATCTTGATAAACTTTCGATCCATCTCTCAATGCTACTGCTTCTATTAAAGCCGTGTAACCATAATTATTTTGATGATCAATATCCACTCGCCCATCTTCCAGAAGTAATTTAACGTTTGCTAGATGGCCTTTTTCAGCGGCTGGTATCAAGGCATTCCCACCAAAACGATTGACACTCGTTTGATTAGGCGTAGCATGTTTCAACATGTACGCTAATATCTCTGTTTTCCCTTGGGCTCCTGCATATAAATAAGGACTATCCTGAATCTCATCTTGTAAATTAATATCCGCACCATGATCAATTAAAACTTTAGCAATTTCCACTTGATTATTGTGCGTCGCTATTAACAATGAACTTTCTTTTTTTTCATTCACTTCATTTAAATCATATTCTTTATCTTTTAAAATTTCTTTTACTTCTTTCTCTTTGCCTTCCTCAACAGCTTGTAATAAACTACCCATTTCAAACGACATGATTTCTTCCACCTCTTTTTTTTTAGTCTTTGTAGTTGTTTGTTCTGACTTTCCTTCTCTTGAGTTAACTACTTGTCTATTTTCAAAATCACATGCCGTTAATATTACTATTAAACTAAGCAAGAGTACTGTCTGCTTCACTTTTCATCCTCCTAATTAATCAGTTGAAAATAGACCAAAATGGATTACCATTTCAGTCTATTTTTCTTTTATCTAATTGTTTTAAAGGCTTCTGACCAAGATATTAACTCATCTAACATATCATTTACACCAGTAGCCATATGCCCACCTGGTTTAAACGTTGTGAAGTTTTCAAAATCAGTAAATAAGTTAAACGCTGGATTGGTACGTACGCCAGCTACTTTTTGCTCTGCTAAGACTAAACGAACTTGTTCAGCTGCACGAATACCGCCACCAGAACCATAACTTACAATGCCAGCTGCTTTATTAAACCATTCTTCACGAGCGCTATCTAGTGCATTTTTTAGAGATGAAGACATTCCATGATTGTATTCTTGTGTAATAAAAATATAACCATCTAATTCTTTGATTTTTTCATTCCATTTTAAATTTGGTTCCGCAGTTCCCATAAATGGTAATTTAAAATCTTTAACATCTACAATTTCAAAGTCATGATCTAAACGAGTTTCAGCAATTCCTTTAATATATTCTCCAACTTGTGGGCTAACTCTTCCTTCTCTTGTACTTCCTAAAATAATTCCAAATCTCATTAATAAATCCTCCTAAATAATTTCTTGTTTATGAGGCTAGTATATAAGACTTACTTTTTATTAGTCAAAGAAAACAACTTATATTTTATTAATTCTTTTGAATAATGGTATTGCGAGGCATTTCAATCATATCCATCACATCTAAACAAACTTCATCAAATGTAGAGATACTCGCTGATAATTCTAGCTCAATATCTAGTTTTTGACAAAAATCAAATAGTAAACTATATAGACCTTCCAAACGAACAACAATTTTTTTAGGTCGGCCAACTGCTTCAACCATCTTAGTCACATATCTTAAAATCTTTTCATCCAATAACTTGGCATTCTCGATCATATCACGGAAAATTGGCGTGCCATTTTCTGTTTCCACACAAAGAATCAAAGGAATAACAACTTTATCATCTAATAATTGATTCGTATAAATATAAGATAATTCCAGTGTTGCTGTTTGTTGTGGCAATTTAGCTAAGCGTTTTATTAGCGCTTTATCTTTAAATGGTTTTGGGACCGCTTTGTTTTCTTCGTATAAATCAAATGGCGCAAATTGACTTTCTTTATCTTCAAATAAATGACATGGCGCCTCTTGTTTTTCAACCTCTTTCAGTACTGATTCATTAGCTAAAACAAGTTCTAAACAGTCTGCTAGTAATTTAATTTCAGATTTTTTTAATACTCTTGGTGCTGTCCCTTGATTAAATGATGTAAAACTCAACCATTGTTTTCTTCCTCTAAACGAATACCCTAACTCTTTTGTTAGTTCATATTCTTCATCTGACAGTTCAAAACGATCATTAAAATCTAGAACCAAGCCATCTTGCAATGTTGGTAAATAGGACAGTGGATCAATCACGTTAGGTGTATCAAACAATAACGCTGATAAATTTTTTTGAGCATTTCTTGTTTGGTAAACGAACACTGCTGGATTTCCTTCAGCATTTCCCATAAAGTGTAACACCACTGGGTAATTTCTCTTTTTCAAATGAAGTATAAATAATTTATTTTCTGTTATAAAAAGCCAAGGCTTCACTTTTTTTATTTTCACTCCTAAATCAAACAGACGGCACCATTCATTCTTTAATGCCTCATCCATAAAAAAACCTCCTTAAAATTGTACTGATAACTTAACCATACCATACTCAAATCGTTATTTTGAGGGTTTTTGACAAAATTTCCTTTTAATATTTTTAACGTATTAAATACTTGGCAACAAAATAGTTCTATACTCAGTGATTATCTCTTGATGTATCTCTTTCACATATCTAATTTTGGTTATATTTCCCACTGCCTGCCCTGCCATAACAGAGCCATTATCCACATCTCCATCTACTGCAGCTTTCTTTAAAGAACCCATCGTTAATTTTTCTAACTCATCACGACCAACCTCTTCTTTTTCCAATACCAAATACTCTGTAGTCATAGCATTTTGAATAGCTCTTACAGGAGCTCCTAAACTTCGCCCCGTTACGACTGTATCAGTCTCTAGTGACGCAACAATTTTTTCTTTATACGCTCTTGAAATGGGACATTCTTCAGATGCCAAATACACTGTTCCCATTTGAACACCCACCGCACCTAAAGAAAAAGCTGCCGCTAACCCTCGGCCATCTGAAATACCACCTGCAGCAATAACAGGAATAGATACCGCTTTAGTCACCGCGGCGACAAGAGGCATTGTCGCAACTTCACCAATATGACCTCCTGCTTCTGTTCCTTCAGCAACTATGGCGTCAACGCCTAAATCTTCCATTTTTTTTGCTAATTTCACACTTGGAACAACTGGGATGACAATAATACCAGCTTCTTTTAATTTAGGCATAAAACGTTTTGGGGTTCCCGCACCAGTCGTGACAATTTTTACGCCCATTTCAATAATAATATCTACCATCTCTTCACAATTTTCCATCATTAACATAATATTAACGGCAAAAGGTTTCTTTGTTAACGCTTGAGTTTTACCGATTTCTTCTCTTAATTCCTGAACAGTCATGCCACCTGTTGCAATAATCCCTAACCCACCTGCTTCAGAAACTGCTGCAACAAGGGTAGACATGGATATTTTTGCCATAGCACCTTGGAAAATTGGGTATTCAATACCTAGTAAATCTGTTATTTTTTGCATCTTGATTTCCTTCTTTCACTTTCATTGACTTCATCTTATTTCACTTTAACTCTTTACATAAAAGTTGACAACCTTGATACTGGAATAAAAGAAGCAAAGGAGATAGGTACAATGAAAGCAATACAAATGACTGAATTTGGTGGTTCTGATGTTTTAACACTGGTCAATACACCTGAATTAACTTTGACTGAGGATGATGTTCTTATTTCTCTTTACTCAGCTGGTGTTAATCCGGCTGAAAGTTATATCAGACAAGGTGGTTACGTTTTTTATCATCCGATTTTTCCTTATACACCAGGTTTTGATGGCGCTGGAATAATTGAAAAAATAGGTAGTTCTGTCACTCATTTGAAAGTAGGAGACCGTGTTTTTATTTCTTCTTGTTTAGATCAATCCGCAACTGGTACTTACGCCAAACAAATGGTTTGTTCTAGCAAATCAGTTCGACAATTACCTGATACTTTATCATTCAATCAAGGTGCAGCTTTAGGAATTCCAGCTAGTGCTGCTTATCGTGGGCTTTTTCAACGAGGTAAACTACAGAAAAATGAAGTTGTTTTAATTCATGGAGCAACTGGTGGCGTAGGTTCATTAGCTGTTCAAATGGCAAAATCATGTGGCGCTTTTGTTATTGGAACCGCTGGAAGTTTAGCTGGTATAGAAAAAGTAAAAAAACTCGGAGCTGACATAGCTCTTAATCATCATGACACTCATTATTTAGACAACATCCCCTCCGTAGATTTAGTTCTCGAAATGTTAGCTAACGTCAATCTGACAAAAGATTTAAATATTATCAAGCGTTACGGAAGAATTGTTATCATCGGGAGTAGAGGTCCTCTTGATTTTAATCCTCGCCTTGCTATGGAAAAAGAAGCTGACATTTTGGGCATGGCCGTTTGGAACAGCTCCTTCAAAGAAAATAAAGACTCACTAGATGCTATTGAAAAAATGATTTATAACAACCAATTAATTCCCGATATTGCTTTTTCATATCCTTTAGAAAAAGCCAGTCAAGCCCAGGATGACACCATTAACACGTCAGTAACAGGAAAAATAATTTTAGAAATTCAACCTGAACCTTAAAAGGAAACTTTTAGGGTTTTTTGTCATTATTTCTGTTAAATCAATTCCAAGCATATTACTTACTTTTTATAAGACGCTGGATTATAATTCATTTATTAACGTTGAAGGAAGAAGGTTAACCTCATGGCAACTAAAACATTTAAAGAAATACCTAACACATTACCTGTATTTGATAAGAAAAAAGGGCTAGAATTTGGTGTCTATTCTCTTGGTGAACATTTAGTCAATCCCCATAATAATGAATTATTGTCCGCTAAAGAACGAATCAACCAAATTAAAGAAATGGCTATCTTATCTGAACAAGCAGGCGTGGATGTTTTCATGTTAGGTGAAAGTCACCAAGATGGTTTTATTTCACAAGCCCATGCTGTCATTTTAGGTGCCATTGTTGAAGCAACGAATCAAATAAAAATTTCAAGTGGTGCGACCATTGTTAGTACCTCTGACCCCGTTCGAATTTACGAAAATTTCGCCACACTTGATCTTTTATCGAATGGCCGAATTGAACTAGTTGGTGGACGTGCTTCTCGTATTGGGTTATTTAAAATATTAGGGTATGATTTAAACAATTATGAAGAACTATTTGAAGAAAAGTTTGATTTACTGTTACAATTAAACCAAAATGAACAAATTAATTGGGAAGGTAAATTCCGTGCGGCACTAGATGATGCCAAGATTTTACCCCGTCCCCTTAACAACCATTTACCTATCTGGCGAGCAGTGGGTGGTGGTGAAAGTAGCGCTGTTAAAGCAGGAAATGCTGCTGTTCCTATGAATATTGCTATGTTGGGAGGACCTGTTAGTATTTTTAAACGTTCCATTGATGTTTACCGAAGTGCTGCTAAAATGGCAGGTTATGACGAGTCTTTATTACCCGTTGCAACAGGCGGGCTATTTTACATTGCTAAAGATACGAATACTGCCTTAAGAGAATTTTATCCACATGTGAATAACGGTATATTAAAAGCCAATGGACAAGGTTTTCCTAAACAAGCTTTTGCCCATGCGAGAGATCCTAAAAGTGTGATGAACATCGGAGAAGTCAATCAAGTGATTGAAAAAATTATTTATCAACATGAAGAATTTGGTCACCAACGTTACATGGCACAACTTGATTTTGGTGGTGTACCTTTTAATAAAATTATGGAAAATATTGATATTTTAGGTAATAAGGTTCTCCCTGCTGTTAGAAAATATACAGCGAAAAAATAACAGTATCATGCAAATACTGAGTGAGAGAAAGAAGGTTTATGTCCAATGACTAACCGTGAATATAAAAAAAATCCAAATACCTTACCTGTTTTCGATAAAAATAAAAGCCTTGAGTTTGGCATCTATTCTTTGGGTGAACATATGAGTAATCCTCATACCAATGACTTATTAACTGCTCAAGAAAGAATCAATCAAATAAAAGAAATGGCTGTCTTGTCAGAGCAAGCTGGTGTTGACGTTTTTATGCTTGGTGAGAGTCATCAAGAAGGTTTTGTTTCACAAGCCCACGCTATCATTTTGGCAGCCATAGCTGAGGCTACTGACACAATAAAAATATCAAGTGGGGCAACGATTATTAGTACTTCTGACCCTGTTCGCGTATATGAAAATTTTGCGACAATTGATTTACTTTCAAACGGCCGTGTAGAAGTCGTTGGTGGCCGTGCTTCAAGAGTAGGACTATTTAAACTTTTAGGGTACGACTTAAGAAATTACGAAGAGTTATTTGAAGAAAAATTTGATTTGTTATTACAACTTAATCGTGAAGAATACATTACTTGGGAAGGTCAGTTTCGAGCTTCTTTAAAAAATGCCCATATTCTTCCTCGACCACTCAACAATCATTTTCCAATTTGGCGTGCTGTCGGCGGGGGACAAGGCAGTGCTATTCGAGCCGGAAATGCTGGTGTTCCCATGAATTTAGCTATGCTCGGTGGTCCTGCTAGTGTCTTTAAAAATACAGTGGATGCTTATCGTTCCGCGGCTCATTTTGCCGGATTTAATGAAAAAGAGTTACCTCTTGCTACCGGTGGATTATTTTACATTGCAAAAGATATCGACACCGCTATGAAAGAATTTTATCCACATGTGAATAACGGACTAATAAAAGCTAATGGACAAGGGTATTCTAAACAATCCTTTGCTCACGCAAAAGACCCAACAAGTGTATTAAATATTGGAGAAGTCAATCAAGTCATTGAACGTATTCTTTATCAACACGAAATGTTTGGTAATCAACGCTACATGGCGGAAGTTGATTTTGGCGGGGTACCTTTTGACAAAATCAAAGAAAATATTGATGTTATTGGAAATAAAATTATTCCAGCTATTAGAAAATATACAACAATAAAGGAGAACAACTAGATGAAAACAGTCTTTTTACAAGGTTCTAGAGTTGGTAGTAAAACTTTAGTTAGTTTAAAAAAAATAGAAGAAAAATACTTACATAAATACCCAGAGCATGAAACAACATTTATTGATTTGAAAGATTTAAACATTGAATTTAGTGATGGCAGAAACTACTTAGACTATGACGGTGACACTGGTTTTGTCACCAAAAAAATAATGGAAGCTGATATTATTATCATTGGTTCCCCTACCTTTCAAGCATCCATCCCTGCGACATTAAAAAATATTTTTGACTTATTACCTCAAAAAGCATTAGACAAAAAAACTGTTTCTATGGTAATGACAGCTGGCTCTGATAAACATTTTTTAGTTGCAGAAATTCAACTTAAACCCATTCTTGGTTACATGAAAGCAAATATTGTCCCCAATTACGTTTTTGTCAAAGACACAGATGTGATAAATCAAGATATTGTTAATGATGATGTTTTGTATCGGATGGATAATTTAATCGAAAACACAGTCGTTTTAGCTGAAACTTATCAAGCGGTGTGGGATAAAACAGAAGAAGATTATGGCTTTTAATAAAAACAACCTCGCTGCCTAGTATTTAGGAAGCGAGGTTGTTTCAGTTAATA
>NZ_JAVWHO010000043.1:0-18942 GCF_036639995.1 Vagococcus sp.
ATCCTCGCATATCTCGACATTCTATCAGTCGTCCACGCCGGGTACCAAACTAGTTTTACTTCTACTTCTTTTACTTCATCTACTTCACTAACAGCTTGATGGATTTGATCAGTTAAAACATCCGCTAATGGACATCCCATAGTGGTAAGTGTCATTTTAATTTCGCAAAAGCCATTGTCATCTAAGTTAACCTCATAAATTAATCCAAGGTTTACAATGTCAATGCCAAGCTCCGGATCAATAACTGTTTCTAAAGCTGATAAGATATCTTCTTTAATTTCTTCTAATTTTTCGTCGTTCCATTTTTCGCTCATTATTAGCACTCCTCTCACGTCATATTTATAATAACTGAGTTAAGTTCGTTTGTAAACAAAGTTATTTCAGGTTGCATTTGAATAAAAAAACAAAAAAGCCAATCAAGAGTTTTTTGGCTCCTTTTTGGCTTTTAAAATTTTCTAAACCTATCATAGCGCTGATTTATTAAGATTTCATCATCTAGTTGTTGTAATTCATTTAATTTATTTATTAATTCATTTTTTAAATTTTGGCTAATTTGTTTAGATGATTTGTCTTGTTGATTATCAGTTTCTGCGATGATTTTCTCAATCACTCCCAGCTCTTTTAAATCATATGCTGTTAACTTCATAATTTCAGCAGCCTCATCAGCTTTTGAACTATCTTTCCAAAGAATTGACGCAAAACCTTCTGGCGAGAGAATAGAATAAATGCTATGCTCTAACATCCACACTTCATCAGCTAAAGCTAAAGCAATCGCTCCACCACTTCCACCTTCCCCTGTGAAAATGGAAATAATCGGAACCTTTAATTGACTCATCTCATACAGGTTATTTGCTATTGCTTCACCTTCGCCACGTTCTTCTGCCTCAATGCCGCAAAAAGCCCCCGGTGTGTTAACAAACGTGATGATTGGTCGATTAAATTTCTCTGCCTGCTTCATTAAACGCAAAGATTTACGATACCCTTCTGGACTTGGAGAGCCAAAATTAGTAGCAATATTTTCTTCTAAATCTCGCCCCTTTTGAATACCAATCACGGTAACAGACTGTTTCTCTAAATAGGCAATACCACCAATAACCGCTCCATCATCACCAAAGTAACGATCTCCATGTAACTCCACAAAATTATCAAATATTTCATTAATAAACTCTCGGGTCGTGATTCTCTCTGATGATCTGGCAAGTTTGACGATATCGTTGGCTGTTTTTGTTCTAATCATCGCACTCACTCCTTTGATGCATGGTTAATAGCAAACTTAGAACTTCTCTTAATTCTTGCCTTGGAACTATCTTATCAATAAACCCTTTTTCAAGTAGAAATTCTGCTTTTTGAAAATCATCAGGTAATTTTTGACGAATGGTCTGCTCAATTACCCTACGACCAGCAAAACCAATCATTGTTTGGGGTTCTGCAATGATAATATCCCCTTGCATCGCAAAACTAGCTGTAACACCACCTGTTGTTGGATCTGTTAGCACAGTCATATAAAACAAGCCAGCTTCACTATGTCGTTTGACAGCACCAGATATTTTAGCCATTTGCATTAAAGACATGATTCCTTCTTGCATCCTAGCACCACCTGAAGCCGTAAACATAATAATAGGTAGCTTCAACTCCTGAGCTCTTTCAAATGCTCGAGTAATTTTCTCACCCACAATGCTACTCATGCTTCCCATAATGAATCGACTATCCATTATACCAATGACGACTTCTTGAGAATCAATCGTAGCTTTTCCTGTAAGAACAGCTTCTTCCAGACCTGTCATCTCTTTAGCAGCAGTTACTTTTTTTTCATAGTCTGGAAAATTGATTGGATTTTTAAAAGCTATCTCTGTATCCCATGATTCAAAACTTCCCTCATCAACAATTAATGCCAATCTTTGTTTAGCACCAATTCTAAAACCATACCCACAGTGTTGACACGTTCTTTCTTGTCCCAATTCTTTTTTGTGCAGTGGCTTATGACAACTTGGACATTTCTCCCAAGAGCCATCTGGAACAAAGGGTTTTGGTTGACGAGTTTCTTCTGTTTCAGGTTGGGACGGAGTGATACGAATATATTTTCTTTTTTTAAATAAGCCCATATCTCTCCTCCTCATCTAATTATTTTTTCCACGTAGGTAAAAATGTTTCTTGTAAAAAGCTTGTATCATATTTTCCTTTAATAATCTGTTTGTGTGTAATCAAATCTAATTGGAATTCTTGATTGGTTAACAAACCATCTGTTACGAGTTCTGATAAAGCTCGTTGCATTTTAGCAAGTGCTTCCATCCGATTTTCTCCATGTGTAATTACTTTAGCAATCATCGAGTCATAAAAGGGTGGAATTGTGTAATGATTATACATGGCACTATCCACTCGAATACCAATTCCGCCACTTGGTAATAATAAATTTTCTACTGTGCCAGGTGATGGCGCAAAATTAAACGCTGGATTTTCAGCATTAATTCGGCATTCTATAGCATGTCCTTTTAGCAGAATATCTTCTTGCATTAACGTTAAATGCTCCCCAGAAGCTATTTTTAATTGCCATTTAACAATATCAACACCTGTTACCATTTCAGTTACTGGGTGTTCAACTTGTATTCTTGTATTCATTTCCATAAAATAAAACCTATTTTGTTGATCTACTAAAAATTCAATCGTTCCTGCATTTTCATAAGAAACTGCCTTTGCTGCTTTTAATGCGGCTTCTCCCATTTGTTTTCTTAATGTTTCTGGTAAGCCATACGCTGGCGCTTCTTCCAAAACTTTTTGGTTACTCCTTTGAAGAGAACAATCTCGTTCACCTAAATGAATGACATGACCAAAGTGATCCCCTAAAATTTGAACTTCGATATGTCTTGCTGGATAAATAATTTTCTCAATATACATTTGCCCATTACCAAACGCAGCTACCGCTTCTTGTTGTGCTGATAAAAATTGTTTTTCTAGTTCGCTTTCTTCTTGAACTTTTCGAATTCCTTTACCACCACCACCAGCTGCTGCCTTTAACATTAACGGGTAACCTATTTCTTTAGCTATAAGCTTTGCTTCTGAAAAAGTCGCTACTTCTCCGTCACTTCCGGGAATAACTGGTACATTAGCTTCAATCATTAATTTTCTAGCATTGATTTTGTTTCCCATTGCATCAATGGTTTCAGGCTTTGGTCCAATAAATTTAATTTGACACTCTTCACACATTTCAGCAAACATACTGTTTTCTGCTAAAAAACCAAATCCAGGGTGGATCGCTTGAGCACCAGTTACTATAGCAGCACTCAATACACTATGCATATTTAAATACGAATCAGTTGCTTTGGCCGGTCCAATACAAATTGCTTCATCTGCCATTTCTACATGAAGGGCCTCTCTATCAGCTTCTGAATAGACAGCAACGGTTTTAATTCCCAGTTCTCGACATCCTCGAATAATTCTTACCGCAATTTCTCCACGGTTAGCAATTAAAACTTTATCAAACATAGGCTTACGCTCCAATAATAAATGTCATTAATGCGGTACAAACTTTTTTACCTTCAACTGAAGCCGTTGCTTTTCCAACACCGATATTCCCTTTGCGTTTAATAATTTCCATCTCCATCACTAGGACATCACCAGGTACAACCTTTTGACGGAATTTCACCTTATCAATCCCACCTAAATAACCTGTTTGACCTTGAAATTCTTCACTTTTAAGTAACGGAATTGACCCAGTTTGTGCTAATGCTTCTAAAATTAAAACGCCCGGCATAACTGGTTCTCCTGGAAAATGACCTGGAAAGAAATGCTCATTGTAAGTAACATTTTTTATAGCCTTCACATATTTACCTGGTTCTAATTCTGTGACTTTATCTACCATCATAATTGGGTAGCGATTTGGAATAATTTCCATAATTTCTTGTACATTTAATTGCATGTTTATCCTCCTAGACGATACGGAATAGTGGTTGAGAAAACTCAACAACATCCTCGTTTTCAATTAATATTTCTGTAATAGTTCCTGAGATATCACTTTTAACTTCATTCATAATTTTCATCGCTTCTATAATACATAATGTATCCCCTACATTAACTTTATCTCCTACACTAACAAAATTAGGAGCACTTGGTTCACTTGCTGTATAGATTACTCCGACAATCGGTGAATCGACTGTAGCTCCCTCAAGAGAGTGACTTAAATTCTCTGCCACTTCTTCTTCCGATGTGTTAATTGGGAAAACAACTGGAGTAGGCTGAGTGAGTGTTTCTTTAGGACCATTATTAATAGTAGATTCTTGAACTCCTTGACGATTCATTTCATTTTTATTTAAATATAAAGACACGTCATCTTTTTTTAAATCCATTTCACGAATAGAACCTGACTCAAACATCTCAAGTAACTCTTTAATTTCTGAAAAAGTCACACCTACTCACCTCGCCATTTCTTCAAACAGATAACAGCGTTATGCCCACCAAAACCAAGTGAATTACTCAACGTATATTCTACTTCATGGTCTCTTCCTGTTTGGGGTACATAATCTAGATCACACGCTTCATCTGCTACTTCTAAACCAATTGTTGGTGGAATAAAGTTTTTCTCAATAGCTGCAAGACAAGCAATCGCTTCAACAGCACCTGCAGCACCAAGTAAATGCCCTACCATACTTTTAGTACTAGAAATTGGAATGTTTTTCGCTTCTTCACCTAGAGCATATTTAATAGCAGTCGTCTCAGCGCCATCATTGGTTGGCGTGCTTGTTCCATGTGCATTGATATAACTCACATCACTTGAAGTAATCCCTGCTTCTTCCATTGCTTGAACCATACATTTTCCAGCTCCTGAGCCATCAGGATTTGGACTTGTAATATGAAACGCATCACAGTTTGAGCCGTATCCAACTACTTCACCGTAAATTTTAGCACCACGATTTAAAGCATGTTCTAAGTCTTCTAAAACTAAGACACCACTTCCTTCACCCATAACAAATCCACTACGTTCTTTATCAAATGGGATAGACGCACGATTTGGATCTGTTGCCGGTGTTAAGGCTGTTAGAGCTGCAAATCCTGAAATACCAATTTCACAAATAGTCGCTTCTGCCCCACCTGCTAAAATCACATCAGAGTAACCATGTTTTATATTTCTAAAAGCTTCTCCAATCGCATTAGTTGCAGAAGCACAAGCAGTAACAATTGATGTACAAATTCCTTTAGCTCCAACTTTAATTGCGATATTTCCAGCAGCCATATTGCCAATTGCCATTGGTACAAAGAAAGGTGCCACACGTTTTGGACCTTTTGTGTTCATTCGGATTACCTGGTCCTGAATCGTTGTCATTCCACCAATTCCTGAGCTAACAATTACTCCTAAGCGGTCAGCATTCATCGATTCTGCTGTCAACCCGCTATCTTTCATAGCTTGTGTTGCTGCTGCTATACCGTAAACAGAAAACATATCCATACGTTTTGCTTCTTTTTTCTCCATATAAAGCGTAGGATCAAAATCTTTCACTTCTGCTGCAACTGTAATACCTGTTTCAGTGGCATCAAAATGAGTAATTTCGGCTACACCATTTTTTCCTGCCATAATATTTTCTTTAAATTCTTCTGCTGTATTCCCCAAAGGAGTGACAGCACCCATTCCTGTTACTACGACTCTTCTCATGAGTTGCCTCCTAGCCATTCATGACCATGCCACCATCTACATTGATGACTTGTCCTGTAATGTATTTGTTTGTTGCCAAAAAGACGGCAGTGCGAGCAATATCTTCAACTTGTCCTAATTTTTTTAATGGAATTTGAGCAATCGTTGCTTCTTTTACTTTGTCACTCAATTCTGCTGTCATATCCGTTTCAATAAACCCAGGAGCAATAGCATTACATGTAATGCCTCGACTTGATAACTCTCTTGCCACAGATTTGGTTAAACCAATCACACCAGCTTTACTTGCTGCATAGTTGACTTGACCAGCATTTCCAGTTAAACCAACCACACTAGATAAGTTAATAATTGTGCCTGATTTTTGTTTTAGCATGATACTAGAAACATGTTGAATAGTATTAAACGTGCCTTTTAAGTTCACATTAATAACTGAATCAAACTCGCTTTCTTTCATTCGCATTAATAACATATCTCTAGTAATTCCTGCATTATTTATTAACACATCTACCGAACCAAATGTTTCTTTTGCTTCAGTAATTAATTTTTTTGCCTCTTCGAAGTATTGAATATCACCCAGAACGACATGGGCTTTCACATTATAAGATTCAATTTCTTCTATTAATGATGAATCAATCTCTTTTCTAGCATTTAGAACAATATTGGCACCTTGTTTGGCAAATTCAACAGCTAAAGCTCGTCCAATCCCGCGGGAACTTCCTGTAATGACGACAGTTTTTTCTTTTAACAAGAACAATTACCTCCTCAATCTTTATCTAAGAAATCTGCTAACTTTTCAAATGTTTTTGGGTTTTCTACATTAAATGTTTGAACAGATTTATCAATTTTCTTTATGAAACTGCACAACGTTTTCCCTGGACCAATTTCTATAACGGTATCGACTCCAAGGTCAATCATTTTTTTAACACAATCTTCAAAATAAACAGGTGACATTACTTGTTTAGTCAATGTTTCCTTAATGTCAGATGAAGACTTAATCACCTCTCCAGATACATTTGTAATGACCGGTTTATTCATATCTTTAAAATCAATTGTTTTTAAAAGATCATTCAACTTAGTAGCAGCAGGTTCTAACAAAGGTGTGTGAAAAGGGCCACTCACTGTTAGTGGTATTAACCGTTTAGCTCCTTTTTCTTTCAACAACTCTTCTGCTTTAGCGACACCTTCTTTATACCCGCCAATAACAATTTGCCCAGGCATATTAAAGTTTGCCGGATAAACTCCTGAAACATCAGAAGCTTCTAGGCAAGCATTTATGACGGTCTCTCTCTCAAGTCCCATCACAGCTGTCATAGCACCAACACCATCTGGTACAGCTTCTTGCATGAACTTCCCTCGTTGTCTGACTAAGGTAACTGCTTCCTTAAAATCCAACGCCCCACTTTCAACAAGCGCCGAGTACTCACCTAAACTCAGCCCAGAAACGACATCTGGTATTATACCTAGTGTTGTTTTTATCATGGTTGAAATAGCAACACTCATCGTTAAAATGATAGGTTGTGTATATTCTGTTAAATTCAGTTTTTCCTGATTTTCAAACATAATACGTTTCATATCAATACCTAAAATGTCACTACCTTGATCAATTATCTGTTTAAATTGAGGAGATGATTCATAAAACTCTTTGCCCATTCCAAGATACTGGGCACCTTGGCCACTAAATACAAATCCTATTTTCATGTATAACTCCTTAAGCGCCCCAAACTTGAGAACGCGTTTTTAGCACATCTCTTGTTTCAGTCATCAATTCTTGAATAATCTCATGACAACTTTGGCTATCTGTTTTGATTAGGCCAGCAATTTGACCTGCCATCATTGAGCTGTTTTTCGTGTCTCCATCAATTACGGCACGTTTTAATGCACCACGTCCTAAGTCTTCTAAACGATCAAAATCAGGTTTTTCTTGACCACCTTCAAAACGTTCTACTTTTAAGAATTCTTTCGTTAAGTTATTTCTTAAACCACGAACAGGATGTCCTGTTAATAGGCCGGTAATCACCGTATCAATATCTTTTGCTTTAACGACTTTTTCTTTAAAGTTATCATGTGCAATTGACTCAGTTGACACTAAAAAGCGCGTTCCTAATTGGACAGCTTCTGCTCCAAGCATAAGTGCTGCAGCAATTCCTCGACCATCTCCAATTCCCCCAGCAGCAATAACTGGGATTGTCACAGCATCAACAATTTGTGGCACTAAAGTCATGGTTGTTGACTTACCGATGTGACCGCCACCTTCCATACCTTCAACGACAACCGCATCAGCACCTTCTTTTTCCATACGTTTTGCTTGAGCGACTGAAGCGACAACAGGAATAACAATAATTCCTGCTTCTTTAAAGCGTTTCATGTATTTACCAGGAGATCCGGCACCTGTAGTTATTACTTTAACTTTTTCTTCAATGACCAAATCAACAATATCCTCAACAAAAGGAGACATTAACATAATATTGACGCCAAACGTCTTATCCGTTAACCCTTTTGCAATGTCGATTTTTTCTTTAATAATTTCTTTTGGTGCATGTCCTGAAGCAATTAATCCTAAACCGCCTGCATTAGCAACTGCACTGGCTAATTTTTCTTCAGCTACCCATGCCATTGCTCCTTGAAAAATGGGATAGTCAATATCTAACATGTCACAAATTTTTGATTTTTTCATTAGTTCACCCTCTTTAGTGTCTTAAAAAAATAGCTAATAAAGTACATGACTTTATAGCTATTTTTAGTCTTTTCTATTATTTGTTTGCTTCTATTTGTTTATCAACGAACTTCACTAGGTCTTCAACTGTGTTTAGGCCTTCGTCAGTTTCAATTTTAACGTCTGAGTCTTCAAACGCATCTTCAATGTCATTCATGATTTGGAATAAATCTAAGCTATCTGCTTCTAATTCTTCACGGAAGTTTGTTGTTAATTGTACTTCTTCTTCTTCTTTACCTAATTGATCCACAATAATTTCTTGAATTTTGTTAAAAGTTGACATAATAATAATTCCTCCAATAATAAGTTTAATTTATAGTTTTAATAAAATACTTCCCCAGGTCAATCCCGCACCATATCCTGTTAGCATCACATGTTGATTACTTCCTAGAGTAAGTGCACCACTTTCAATCTCATCAACTAAAAGTAGTGGTACTGACGCAGCTGAGGTGTTCCCGTACTGCCAAACATTCGTTAAAAATTTTGACATTGGGATGTTTGTTTTTTTTGAGATGGCTTCTAAAATTCGAACATTTGCTTGATGGGCTAAAACATAATCTAAATTTTCCGAAAATTCTGAATTTTCAAGAAGGATGTTTGTCATATTTTTAGATACATCCCGCAAAGCAAAATCGAAAATCTTCTTACCATCCATTTTCATTCCTTCTGACTTTCTATTGTCATCTGGTTTGAATGGAACATCATTGACATTTTCTTTTGCAAATAGTGCCATGCCGCGTTTACCATCTGATTGAAGTAATTCATCCACAAACTTTGGTGTCTGAGATGTGTTTTCCAATAAAATACCGGCTGCTCCATCTCCGAATAAAACAGCGGTGCTTCGATCTTGCCAATTTAACATACTCGACATTGTTTCTGCACCAATGACTAAACCTCGATGATATTTTCCACTTGATAAAAATGTTTCAGCGGTGGAAAGGGCAAAGACAAATCCAGAGCAAGCAGCATTGACGTCTAAACAAAAGGCATTTTTTGCTCCAATATTACTTTGAACTAAGCAAGCGGTAGACGGTGTGCTATAATCACCTGTCATTGTAGCAACAAGAATAAAATCGATCGTCGAAACATCTAAGTTTTCAATTAACTGATCTGCTACTCTTGTTGCCAAATCACTTGTGGTTTCAGTTGTTGCTATTCGGCGTTCTTTAATACCTGTTCGAGAGTTTATCCATTCGTCATTTGTATCCATGATTTTGGCTAGATCATCATTTGTGACTCTATTAGGTGGTACATACTTTGCCACCTTAGTTATTTGAGGATACAACTGCATGTGATATTCATCTCCCTACATAATTAATAATACTTCTTTAGAAAACGATGAAGACTTTGTAAACCTCTTACTAGTGCTTCTTTTTCTTCACTAGACATATCTTCTAAAGCCGCTCCAACCATTTTTTTATGAAACTGTTGATGTGCCCGATAAAAAAGACGACCTCGGTTTGTTAACTTTAATCTAACAATCCTTCGATCTGTATCACTTCTTACACGATCAACATATCCTTTTTTAACCAAATTATTAACGGCTACTGTTAATGTTCCTACTGTCACAGATAGCTGTTTTGCTACTTCTCCTGTCGTTTTATTATCACCCATACCTATTGCTTCAATTGTATGCATCTCTTTGATTGATAGATCAGAAAAATCACTTTTTTTAAGCTCTGTCTCTTCAATTGTCAAAATGTCATTAAAGACTCTTACTAGCTGGGCATTGACGATATTCATCTTGTCATCCATTCTCAAATGCCTCTCTCACTATTAGTTTGATAATCAAAGTATATGGGTAAAAAAAATAAAAAGCAATGAAAAATAGTTTGATAATCAAATGATTTGATATTCAAAGTATATGCAACGAACATATAAATTGCAAGCTTTTTTTATTAAAAAATTTGTAATTTATTTAAAAACCCCAATAAATCAATGATTTTAAAGCAAAAAAAAACAAACACTAAAAGGATTTACATCCCTTTAAATGTTTGTTTTGCTTCTTTTTGTTGATCTTCGTTCCAAAAACTACCAAGTACAGTTTGAGTTGGCACAATATTAATAAATGCTTTTTCATCAACCATATAGACAGCTTGTTCTAATTCATAAAGTTCATATTTAGTAATAACAATCATAATAACAGATACATTATTCTTAGAATAAGCACCTTTTCCTGGAAGTAGCGTCATTCCTCTAATTAATTCTTGTTGAATAGAATGAACGGCTTCGTCTGGTTTAGATGTTGTAATAAATGCTGTAACTTTTTGATGACTTGTATGGATTGTATCAACAACTTGTGTGGTACAGAAAATCGAAATAATGGTATATAAAGCTGATTCCCAATCAAAAATAAATCCTGCGGTTGCAACAATAAAGGCATTAATGATCATCATTAATGAACCAACTGTTCTGCCTGTTGTTTTAGCTAAAACAAGAGAAACAATGTCCATTCCTCCGGTACTAAAACCAAATTTCATTGTTGTTCCCACTGCGACACCTGTTAACACACCACCAACAATCCCGTTTAATAACTGGTTATCTGTAATCGTTGTAACAGGAATAATTAGGGTCATGACAGTAACTGATACAACAGTTAGCAAACTATAAATCGTTGCTGATTTTCCTAGTTTAACAAACCCTAAAATAGCAATGGGAATATTCATAGCGAAAATCAAAACTCCTGTATCTATTCCGATACCATAAGATTTTTCTAAAATCCCTGATATTAACTGAGCAATCCCGTTTACTCCAGCTGAGAACACGTTGGCTGGTATTAAAAAGAAATTCAGTGCTACTGCCAAAATAACACCAGAAAATATGATGACAATCACTTTCTTGATCATCTCATTTTGCTCGTACACGCTCTTTACTTTTCCCATACTATTTTCCTCCTTTATTTTTCTTCCTTGAACAATGTAACAATTAAACATAAAAAAATAAAGAGAAACCCCTTGTTTTTCTTTATTTCTTAACACTGTTTAATTTATCAACGTTTTATTTAATACTTCTTTAAGTCTTCATCTCTTTTTCATGGTGACATTTTGGACATGTCACTCTAATCGTTCCCTTGTTTTTAGGAACTCTAATTTTTTGTTTGCAGTTTGGGCATTTTAAATAACGATAACTGTCTCTATTTTTAAATTTCAATAGTTGAAAACGAATTGGACTTAATTTTTTTCTGTAAGCCTCATTTTCTTTTTTTCTAGCCTCTTTATTTTTAGAAAGTGTTCTAAAATAAGAGTAGCTTAATAATAACAGGGAAATAATCAGAAAAATATAATAATTTGTAAAAGGATAGATAATTAATGAAACAAAACTTAAGAAAAGGATGTGCTTGTTTAACACGTCATTTTGTCCATACCTATCTTTCATAAAATAAACAATTTTTTCCCGCCATTTATTCTGTTGCTTCATTCAATCACTTCCTTGTGTCCATTATACGTCAAATTTTACGGCTTTCAAACAACTAAATTCATTATCTGACACTTTATACTATTAGTCAAAGAAAGTTTAAAAAGGTTGAACCTATAAAAGCGTTCAACCTTCTGTATTATTAGTAATAATTTTATCTTACTTCGATGTTTAACTCATCTGATAAGGCTGTACTAATCTTTTCTACAACAGTAGTAATTTCTTCATCTACTAGAGTAGCATCATCATTTCTAAAGACCAATGAATAAGCCAATGATTTTTTATGATGTCCTAATTTTTCACCTTGGAACACATCAAACAGGTGGATATCCACTAAGTATTTGCCACCTTTACTTTGAATCACATCAAGAATGTCTTGATTAGAGACTGTAACATCAGCTAATAAAGCTATATCTCTTTTAATAGAAGGATATTTTCCAACTTCTTTGTAATCTGGTTCCTCTTTAGTTAACTCACAAAGAGTTTCTAAATCAAGTTCGCAGATGTATGTTTCTTTTATTTCCATTTCTTTAGCAAATTGAGGATGAACTTGTCCAATAAAACCAATAACTGTGTCATTAATTTTAATTTGAGCTGTTCTTCCTGGATGCATCTCTTCGTATTCACTAGTTGGAATATAACGGATTCCTTCTAGACCAAGTAATTCAAATAAGTTATCAGTTATTCCTTTTAATGAATAAAAATCAACCATTTGAGCTGGGCTATCCCATGTTTTAGCAGCTAGTATACCTGATACAGCTAAAGCGACATGTTTTGTTTCTGTTGGTAATACTTGATCTGGATAAACTTCAAAGATATTACCAATTTCATAAAAGGCTACTTGTTGTTGTTTTCTAGCTTGGTTATAAGCCACATTTTTTAACAAGCCAGGAACTAAGCTCTGTCTAGCAACAGAACGTTCTTCACTCATTGGAAAATCAAGAGCCACGACTTCTTTTTTATCTAGTACAAATTTTGTAGCAAGTTCAGGCGTTGTTAGCATATAACTGATAGCTTCATTTAAGCCATTTCCTTCTAAACGTTGGTGAATATTACGCGTAATTTTTTGGTTTTTTGATAATTTACCAGCAACTGATGACCCACTTGGTAACGTTGAAGGTAAGTTGTCATAACCATAGATACGTGCCACTTCTTCGACTAAATCAGCCTCGATAGTGATATCCCAACGTCTTGGTGGAATACTGACAACAAATTTTTCTTGGTTTTCTGTGTGAGCAAAACCTAAACTTGTAAAGATAGCTGCTACTTCAGAAACATTTAAAGTTGTTCCAAGTGAGCGATTTATTTTACTTAACGTAATAGCAACGACAACATCTTCTTTTTGGTAATCGTGACTCATTGCTTCACCTTTAACAACTGTTCCTCCACTAAGCTCGGCAATCATTTGAGCAGCAAATAAGCTTGCTTCTTCAACAGTTGCTGTATTAATACCGCGTTCAAAACGTTTACTTGATTCACTTGCTAAACCAAATTGTTTTGCCGTGCGACGCGTTAATGTTGGATCAAAAAGAGCTGTTTCAAGTGCTACTGTTGTAGTTGTTTTGGTGATTTCTGAATCAAGTCCACCCATCACGCCACCTAAAGCAATTGGTGTAGTACCGTTTGTAATAACTAGATTTTCAGTTGTTAAGTCTCGTTCAACTTCATCTAATGTGGTTAGTTTTTCACCAGTAGATCCGCGGCGGACTACTATTTCTTTACTACCTAATTTATCATAATCAAAGGCATGTTGTGGTTGTCCAAATAAAAGTAGAACATAATTAGTCACATCCACTACGTTGTTAATTGGACGAATACCTGAATTCATCAGCAAGGCTTGTAACCACATTGGGCTTTCCTTGATTTCTACATCTTTAATCACACGCATCCGGTAAGTTAGTACTTCTTTTTGGTCTTCCACTTTAACGCTAATAAATTCTTCAATTGATGCATCTTCTGCTTCAACTAATTCTTTAGTTGGAAAGTTTACTTTGCGGTCATAGATAGCTGCTACTTCATGAGCTACACCACGTAGGCTCAACGCATCTGCTCTATTTGGTGTTATGGATAACTCAATGATTGAATCATTCATATCTAAATAAGAAAACACTGGCTCTCCTGGTATTGCTTCTTCGGGTAAGAAATAAATGCCATCAGCATATTCTTTAGGAACAAGACTGTTTGAATAGCCAAGCTCTTCTAATGAACAAATCATACCTAAAGAAACTTCGCCACGCATTTTCCCTTTTTTAATTTTTACGTTACCTGTAATTCGTGAATTTGGTAACGCCACAATCACTTTTTTTCCTGAAGTAATATTTGGTGCACCACAGACGATTTGATACAGTTCGTCTTCACCAACGTCTACTTGTGTAATCGATAAATGATCACTGTCTGGATGTGGGACACACTCTTTAACATCACCTACAACAATTTTTTTGAGTCCTTCTTCAGGAACAACAACATCTTCAACTTCAATACCAGAACGAGACATTTTATCGGCTAATTCGTCTGGTGTAATATTTTCAAGATCAACTAATTTTTTTAACCATTTATATGAGACTAACATCTTATTACCCCTTTACTTTGAATTGTTCTAAGAATCGTAAATCATTTTGATAGAAATAGCGAATATCATTCACACCGTATTTAAGCATGGCAACACGGTCTGGTCCTAAACCAAAGGCAAATCCACTGTATTTAGTAGAATCAATACCTGACATTTCAAGGACACTAGGGTGAATAATTCCAGCACCTAAAATTTCAATCCAACCAGTTTGTTTACAAACATTACATCCTTTACCACCACATTTGAAACAGCTAATATCTACTTCAACTGAAGGCTCTGTAAATGGGAAGTAACTTGGACGTAAACGAATCTCACGTTCTTCGCCAAATAGTTTTTTAAGTAAGACTTCAAGTGTTCCCTTTAAGTCACCCATTGTAATTTTTTCATCAACAACTAAGCCTTCAATTTGGTGGAATTGATGACTATGAGTAGCGTCATCACTATCACGACGGAAAACTTTACCAGGGCTAATCATGCGTAGTGATCCTTTTGAAAAATCATGTTTTTCCATTGTTCTTGCTTGAATTGGTGAGGTATGCGTTCTTAATAGAATTTCATCATTAATATAAAATGAATCTTGCATATCCCTTGCCGGATGGTCTTTAGGAATGTTCATACGCTCAAAGTTATATTGATCTTGTTCTACTTCATAGCCTTCAATGATTTCATAGCCTAATCCTAAAAAGACATCTTCAATTTCTTCCACAACTTGTGTCAAAATATGCGGTGTTCCCGTTGTCAATTCATGACCTGGTAGTGTCACATCAATTGTTTCTTTTTCTAATGCAGCATTAATAGCTAATTGTTCTAGTTCAGCTTTCTTTTCTTCCAATTCTTGTGTTAAATGGTCTCTAATTTCATTGGCAAAACCACCCACAACTGGACGCATTTCTGGTTCTAAATCTTTCATTCCTCGTAATACTTCAGTGATGGATCCTTTTTTACCTAAAATTTGAACACGAATTTCATTTAAACTATCTAAATTTTGTGTTGTCTCAATTTTAGTTAATGTTTCTTTTTTCAACTGCTCTAATGTTTCTTTTAAAGACATATCTCTTCAATCCTTTCTTTTTTAGCAACAAAAAAAGACATCATTCCTGTTAACAGGAACGATGTCTCGCGGTACCATCCTAATTCACACAAATTGTGTGCTCTTTTATTTGTTAACGATGATTGCCACCGGTTTATTACTTGCTTTTAAACAACTCAGGAAGTGAACTTCATTTAATTTTTTTACAACTTGCTTTCAGTCAACGGCAAGTCTCCCTTTTGAAAAAATGATTAAATTACTCTTTTCCTTCAGCGTTTTTAACTATTTATTTAAAATCATACTACAAGATATTTAGAGAAAGGTCAAGCTCATCCTTGAATATCTACCCATTTCTCTCCCCAGCTTTTAAGTTCTTCCATAGCCGGTTTTAAATCTAACCCTTTACTTGTCAGACTATATTCTACTCTGTTTTTTTCTTCGCATGAGACTGTTCTATCGACTAGTCCCTTTTCTTCCAATTCTTTTAAACGCTCAACTAGTACGCGGTCGCTTACCTCTGGAATTTTATTCGCCAATTCTACAAAACGTTGCGGGCCATCCTCAATCAAAACATCAAGAATTAAACCATTCCATTTTTTCCCTAAAATTTCAAAAGTTCTTTCAAATTTTGGGCATAACATGAATTTTTTCTCTTCACATGATTCCATTATCTCACCTCATTTATCTCGTTATCTATTTTAAGGAGTAGCTTAAGTATAATAGAAAAAGCCGACTATTCCTAGTAAGTCGGCTTAATATTTATACATTCGCCAAGCCAAAATATGCTGACGCTCTAAATTTTGCTCTTTGATAAAACGGTACAATGACTTCTTCACAGGCACAATATTTATCAACTAAAGTCACAATGTAACTTTCTTTATATTTTGGTGGAGCAACTGTAGCTCCAAACATATGCTTCACAATAATATCTTCTTCAAGTTCTGAAATCTCAGTTAATTTTTTAGCATTATTAAGGGCAACGCGTGGATGAACATAGGCATGTGTGCCTTCGCCTTGTTTTTCTTCACGCCAATCATAGAAAAATAAATCATGTAAAAGTCCTGCTCTTGCAGTCGCTCTTAAATCACCTTTCCATTTCTTTGCTAACAAAAAACTTCTATAAGATACATTAATTGAATGTTCTAAACGGTTTGAGTAATGATGTTGTTTATAAACTGATAAGCTTTGTACGTCATCTGTAAAAATTAAGTCTTCCACTAATTCCATATATTCAATGTCATTTTTCCAATTTAATGTCATAAGGTTAATCCACTTTCCTTTAATATGTGTCTATTTTTATGGTAACTCTGAATCATTCTAATGTATTTTAGCACGAAAAGATTTTGAAAGCTACTTTATCAACCGTACTTAATAAAATCGTAATATTTTAAACAAAGAACATCATAATTCCTGCAGCAACCGCTACGTTAAGGGATTCTGCCTTACCTCTCATTGTAATATAAACATTACAATCTGTTTCATTTAAGACTTCTTTGGATATTCCTTGTCCTTCATTCCCCATAACAATTGCTATTTTATCACTTTTTTCAATCTGCTGATAAGCTATAGCCGATTCATTGAGTTCAGTACCATAAACGGTATACCCTTCTGATTGTAACTCTTTCATTTTTTCGACTACATTCATTTCTTGTATTTGAATATGAAACTGGCTTCCTTGCATTGAGCGGACAACTTTTGGGCTATACACATCCGCTGTTCCTTCTCCTAAGATAACACTTGAGAATCCTGCCGCATCAGCTGTTCGAATCATCGTTCCAACATTTCCCGGATCTTGAACGTTATCTAACAACAAGCAATGTTTTGTCGCTGTTTCACGGGCTCTTTGATTATCTTTACAGACAACCGCTATGATTGGTTGTGGACTTGGTAAAGTAGATAAGTATTTAATTACTTCTTTTGTCACCACAATTATTTTCTTACTATCTATTTTATCAGTTAAGTTGCTAAATTCTAAAAGGTTATCTTTAGCTATTAAAAGCGCCTCAATTTGTGCTTCGTAATTAATCGCTTCTTCTACTAGATGTTCACCTTCTAATAAATAAATACCTTCACTATCACGGTACTTTTTCTTTTCTAATTTTTTATAATTTTTAATTCGTTCATTTTTTATTGATTCAATCTCTTTCAATATACGCCACCTCGATTTTTTCTATTATATCAAATTTAGAGAAAATTGATAGTTTGTCTATTTCTTTTTTTTCAAGGTATAATAAGAAAAACAAATGAAAGGTATGACAGATATGAAAATAGCGATGACAGCTTCTGGAAAAGTTCAAGGTGTTGGCTTTCGGTACACCATTCAACTATTAGCTACTCAAATGAATATCACAGGAATTGTAAAAAACCAAAGCAGTGGAGACGTTTATATTGAAGCTTGTGGCAGTGAAGAGAACGTTCAAGCTTTTATCGAAAAAGTAAGAAATTCGCCATCTCGTTTTTGTTGTGTAGACCATCTTTATCTGGATACGTCAAAAAAAATAGGAGATTATGCTAATTTCAGTATTATCTACTAAATATATTTAATATTTAGATTGAATTATTCAGTGATTTTAGATATAGTAATCTTTGTGTAGATTAAAGAAAAGGAACGAATTAAATGAAAAAATTAAAACGATGGTTATTATCATCAGGTTTACTAGGATTACTTATTTTCTTATCTGGTTGTGTTAAGACAGATAAAACGGGTAATCCAACAGGAGATGGCTTTGTCTATAACTTCCTAGTTAAACCGATGAGTAACGTTATTACATTTTTAGCTGACGATTGGGGTCTTGGCTTTGGTTTAGCCATTATTCTTTTAACAATTGTCGTTCGTTTGATTATTATGCCTCTTGGTTTAAGTCAAATGAAAAAATCAATGATTCAACAAGAAAAAATGGCTTCTGTTAAACCGTACGCAGATGAAATTAATCAACGTTCGAAAGAAGCAACAACAAACGAAGAAAAAATGCAAGCTCAAGCTGATTTGCAAAAAATGTATAAAGAAAATGACATTAACTTAATGGGTGGTATGGGGTGCTTACCTTTACTAATCCAAATGCCAATCTTTACAGCACTTTTCTTTGCTGCTAAATTCACGCCTGGTATCAACGAGTCAGTCTTTTTAGGAATTGACTTAGGGCAAAGAAGTTTACTTCTTGTTGCATTAGCAGGTATCAGCTACTTTGCTCAAAGTTATATCAGCATGATTGGCATGTCTGAAGAGCAGAAAAAACAAATGAAGATGATGAGCTATATGTCACCTATCATGATTATTATGTTCTCAATCAGCGCTCCTGCTGGAGTGACACTTTATTGGGTAATCGGTGGTATTTTTAGTTGTATTCAATCATTAATCACTAACCTTTACCACAAACCAAAAGTAAAAGCTGAAATTGCTGAACAATTGGCAAAAAATCCAATTAAACCAGTTAAACCAAAGGTAAAAGATGTTACACCTAAAAAAGCAAAACAAGCGCCTAAGAATGTTAACACAAACAAAAACGCTCAAGGCCGTAATGCTGGAAAACAACAAAGAAAATAAATCAATAAAAAGAGTTGAAAGCTTAAAAAACTTT
>NZ_JAVWHO010000044.1:0-12122 GCF_036639995.1 Vagococcus sp.
GTTAAAATAAGCGGGCCATCTTTGGTAATAGCAATACTATGTTCGTACTGGCAACTTAAACTGCCATCTAATGTTCGTGACTCCCAGCCATTTGCCTCCATCTGCATCTGCCAAGAACCAATATTTACCATGGGTTCAATGGTAATTGTCATACCTTCTTTCAACCGCACACCTTTTCCTTTCTCACCGTAATGAGCAAAGAAAGGTTCTTCATGAATAGTAGGACCAATACCATGAGCAATAAAATCTCTTACTACACTATACCCTTCACTTTCAACATAAGTCTGAATAGCGTAGCCTATATCACCTGTCCGGTTGCCAATTTTTGCTTGTTCAATGCCTAGGTATAATGCCTTTTTAGTAACATCCATTAACCTCTCAACTTCTTCAGACGACTCACCAACAACATACGCCCAACACGAATCAGAAATAGCGCCATCCAAATTGATACACATATCTACTTTGATTAAATCATTATTTTTTAAGATTTCTTTTTTAGGAAAACCATGACAAATTTGATCATTTACGCTAATACATGTGGCATACTTATAACCTTCAAAACCTATTTGTGCGGCCACTCCTCCGTGTGATTCAATAAAATCTCGAACAAACACCTCAATGTCCCATGTTGTTTTACCGGGTGCGATAAAATGTCTTAGCTCTTTATGAACATCCGCCAATAGTGCCCCCGATTTTTCCATTAATTCAATTTCTCTTGATGATTTTAATGTTATCATTTCTTATCTCCTGACTTTTATCTTCTAATAGATAAAACTATTATAGAACAATTGAATCTATTTGACATCTTTATTATTTAGTAAACATTTAACCAGTATTGGTATATAATTTAGGTGATAAGTTCTTCTAACAACTCAAAAAAGGAGACACTAACTATGACTAGCTTAGCAATTATTTTTACTATAAGCATCACCTTTATTTTTCCTTTAATTTCTTTTATCTATAGTTACAAGCAACATCGATTAAAAGTTTTTTTACTTGGAGGTTGTGCATTCATTATTTCTCAAGTAATACTACGTTTACCTTTACTAAGCTATTTAGCAACACATTCTGTCACTTATCATCAATTTCAGTTTGATCATATTGTTCTCTTCTCTTTATTTATAGGACTTTCAGCCGGAATTTTTGAAGAAATGACCCGTTTTTTATTCATGACCTACTTACTAAAACAGCAGCGTTCATTTAAAGATGGCTTGTTTTTTGGTTTTGGACATGGTGGGGTTGAAGCGTTGATTTTGGTTGGTATTCCTTTGTTAGTTACATTGACTAGTCACAACGGGGCACAACTACTAGGACCTACTCTATTTGTTAGTGGCATTGAGCGATTTTTTTCAATTCTTCTTCATGTCGGGCTCTCAATTGTTGTGATGTGGGGCGTCAAAGAAAACAAGAAAGGATACTTACTTCTAGCTATTTTAATTCATACGTTGACTGATTCATTGATTCCAATATTAACACAGTTCACGTCTCAGCCTGTTGTATTTCTAGAAGGAGTATTAATTATTGTTAGTTTAAGTTTATTTATGTTTTGTTTACATTTAAGAAAGAGGTGGCATATTAATGAAAAAAATAGTTAAAATCTGCTTATTTTTATGTGTTGGATTGTTCATTTTTACTGGCTGTAAATCGAAAGTAGACAGTGAAACAAGTGACAAATATACAAAAAAAGCAGAAAGTATTATTCAATTAATCAACGAAGGAGATAATGAAAAACTAAATGACTCCTTTGATAGTACGATGAAAGAAGGCATGACACCTGATAAATACAATCAAATCGCTGATATCATCGTCAATGCTGGTGAATTTCGTTCCTTTACTAAAAGTACGGTCTCAGAAAAAGATGACAAAGTTAGTGTTATTACCATGACAAAGTATGATAAAGCAACCATTACATTTACCATTAGTTTTAATAAAGAAGATAAAGTAGCTGGACTTTGGTTAAAATAATTCTAAAAAAATAGAGAGCGACTAGAAAAATTCGCTCTCTATCTTTAGTTCTCTTCAGAAAATCTCATCTTTAAATATTGGTTTTTCTGTTTTTTATGAGGGTCTCTCATCGCCTGTATTAATTGCTCTGATAATATTTTAGCGTAATTTTCAAAAGGAATTTCTAAAGTTTTAATTTGTGGACGAATACTTTTTAATAAATCAATGCCATCAAAACCAATAACCACAATCTCATCATTCACTTTTTTTCCTAAATCATAAACAGCTTGATAGCATCCTAAAGCCAAATTATCATCGCAGCAAAAAATAGCCGTTACTTCGTTGTTTTTTAATATTTGTTTAGTACTCTCATAGCCACCTGATACAGAAAAATCTGTTTCAACGATAATATCAGAATCTATCTCAATATTATATTTTTCTAAGACATCATAATAAGCACTAGAACGCTCCACAAAAGAATGACCTGATCCGTCATCTGTAATCAACCCTATCTTTTTATGATTCTTCCTAACTAACCATTCGATTGCTTGAACAACTGTTTCATATTCATTATAAAAAACATTGCCATAATCACTTTTATTAATCCCTGCATCAACAAATACCACTGGAATTCCTCGGTAAATACTATTCTTTATCATCTCTTTAGAAAAAATATTCGACGTAAAACAAAGAATTGATTCCACAGCTATTTGATGGTATCTTTCAAATAATTCTAGCTCTTCTTCTTGTTCTCCAGATGATTCACTAACCATCAAATGGTACCCACTATCACTCAAACTTCTTCTAATCAAATTAATGAGCGTTGCTGAAAATTGTTCTGTAATAAAAGGGACAATTACGCCAATTAGTTTTGATTCTTTTTTTATGATGTTTGAGGCGAAATAATTGGGAGTATATTGATTTTCTTCAACCACTTTCAACACTCTTTTTATTGTTTCTTCGCTGAAACGCCCACCTTTTTTATTTAAAATCTGTGAGACAGTTGTTATTGAAACACCTGACAATTCTGCAATTTCTCTGATTGTTAATGTCATTATTTATCACCTTCAACCTTAGTCTATCTTTTTACTTTACCATAATAGATAGCCTTTTCAATTATTCTTTTACAAAACCAACTTTAACTTACTTAAGTCACCATCAAAAAAATCGTATCGAGAGAAAGATTCCAATCGATACGATTTTTCCTATTTTTTATCAAGTACGATAGACTCTTCTCTATTTTTAGAATCACCTACAACTATTTGCGTACTACCCTTTGATTTCATATAAAAATTAAAAGTCATAAAATCTGCTATCTCAAGAAAATCATCCGCATCAACAGAAAGTAAAGCTCCATAATCTTTCATGTTCATACTAAGAATCATATTATCTCCTGATCTTTTTACTGTTTTCAGTGCCTTTTTGATGACCTTTTTTTCTGATGAAGATAAATCTGAAGACAACAATTCTTCTTCAATTTCTTTCAATGTGTCGTTTATATTATCTTCCTGTTCTGCTGCATCTAAGAAAGTCACTACTAAATTAGAGTCCTTAATAGGAAATAAGTACTCATTGTTACCAACTTTTTTTATTGGTCCATTAAAAGATACCTTTGTCTTACTTGAAAAGTCTGGAAAAGTCATTTCAGCATTATTTCCCTTAATTGAAATATCAATGCCTTCTTCTGTTGACGTCCATTCTCCTTTTAGAGGATTTCTATTAACTAACCAAAATCCTATAAGTAACACACACGCTATCCCAACTAAAATTGGCCATCTCTTTTTAACAACTTGAGTGACTTGATTAACTTGATTTTTCTTAGTTGTAGTTTGGCTTGGTATTTCTTGCTGAGCTACTTGCTCACCATCTAGCTTTATTTTTGCTCCACACTTTGCGCAAAATTTACTCTCACTTGGCAACTGTGTGCCGCAATTTGTACAAAACTTTGTCATTTTATTCTCCCCTAACTTACTTATATTTCTTTTTCTTTTACTATTTTCCCAGATTTTTTATCAACAATTTTGATATGACGACCTTCTTGAATTAATAGCGACTTATCTAAATCACTTAAAAATGAAGCTTCTGTTGATAAAACTTTTCCATCTTCATTTAAAACTGTTGCTTTTACTTTTTCTGGATTTTCTGTATTAGAATCTGGAATATAATAAATACCTTTAGGAAAAGAATAAGTGCCTCCCATAAAAACGTGGCGCTCGACAATCACACTTCCTTCACTATCGAGTATTTTTGTCGTAGGATTTTCAGTATCCATTGATGTATACATAAATAAATTAGTGCCATAAGCTTGTCCTAAAGAAGAATTCTCAAATGTTTCTCCAATTTTTTTTCCTTTAACATCCATTAACCCAAAAGAACCATTCTCACTATAAGCCATAACACCATGTTTGTTTGGTGCACTTAAGTAAGAATATTTAGCCTCAATCAACACATCACCCTTAATTGTTTTCAAACCATTTTTTTCTTTGTCATTAAAAACAACATATTTATGATCATCTGAAATCGTCAGATAAGAGCTTGACTCTAATGGCATTACTTCTTTAAGATTTTTATCCAAAATACCCGATTTTCCTAAACTATTGGTCACCACAAAATGATCGTCAAAATTATGAAGGCCATACATTGATTCATAAGACGTTTCCTTTACTGTGTTTCCCTTTAAATCAACAATCTCAAACTTTGATGTCTCACTATTCTTTTTAATACCTATCCATTGATCCGTTAAAATAACGCACTGATCATTGATTGGTTCGACAATTATTTCTCCTGTTTCAGAAATAATCCCCATTGAAGAATTTTTTATAAATGTCGTCATTGATTTTCCCATAAAAGGAGAAATCATATACTCGCCAGGTTCTAAAATGACTTTACCAGTTGAATCCATTAAACCTGTTAACGTGGAAAGCTCCTTTTCATCTCCATCGTTTTTCACTTGAAAATCCATTACACCATGTGTTGACTGCAATTCATCTGCAGTATAGGCATTCATATGATTGATGTTAAAGCGACCGATTGCTTCATATTTTGGTTCTAAAATAATGTCACCTTTACTATTAATTAAGCCCCATTTCATATTTTTTAAAAATGGACTTATTCCTTGGTCATTAAATGTAACTGTGGCAGAACCAATATCCTCATTAATCACTTTTAACTGGTGATCCATTAAACCAAAATGATCACCATTTTTATACGGAATACCTAATGCAGTACTTTCTTTTTTAGTTACTTTTTTCTTTGCTGTGCTTTCTTTTTCTGTTATTTTTACATCAGAAGAAGTAATGGAATTCTTCGAATCTGATGGCTTTTTAGTTGTTTGACTAAATAGATACCCACCAACTAAAGCCACTATGACAACTCCAACCACTAACATATATGACATTTTTTTCTTTTGAGGAACTTGCTTTGGTGTTAACTCAAGTGCTTCCCCTTGAATTGGAGCACCACATTTACTACAAAACTTGGCATTTTCAACAAGCGACGTTCCACACTTTGAACATTTTTTCATTGCTTAACTCCTTACGACTACCAACTAAGCATCACCCATCATTTTTAATAAAACATGCTTGGTGAAAATGAATCGGTGACGTTAGATAAAATATCTAAAATACTTGTTCCAACAATATCACCCATCATCATGCCAACAATAAGTTGAACAATAAAACTCACAATAATTACACCAATTGTCCAGTAAAATTTATTTTTAGTTGTATGATTTACACTCACCCAAAGGTTAGCAACAAAAGAAATACTTGTTAAGAAATACGTTAACAATAGGACAATCACAAATAGGAAACTAACACCAATTGTTGAAATAAACGATAGAATAAATCCAACAAAACTAGTATAAACAGCAAGACTTATTGGTGCATATACACGGTCGAAACTATCTAAAAAACTTGTTTCTTCTTTAAATAGTTTTCCTGATAACACATAAACTGTTGCCACACTAATTAATTGAGTCACCAAAATTAATAAAAATAATTGCAAGAACATTGGAAAGCTTGAATCAGCAATGCCTCTTGTTACAAATTTTGATGCTTTTCCAATCGAATGACTAATAGCTAAACTACTGAATAACGATACTAAAACATAGCTCACTAACCCGAAATACTCATTTGTGTTTCGACCACCAATCATTGGTTTGGCTAGATTTTTGTTAAGGTATGAAAAATAATTTTTACTATTGTCAGTTAATTGATTCACTGTTTCTTGGTTGATATTAATAAAAGGTGCTTGTTGTTGCTGTTGATTGTTATTTCCTTGATACTGATTGTTTTGTTGTTGTTGATAATTTGGTTGTTGTTCTTGTGTTACTTGTTGAGTTGGTTGAGCTTGTTGCACAGGTTCATGAGGCGTTACAACAGGTTCTACTACTGGTTCAACAACTGGCTCAATCACTGGTTCAGCGACTGGTTGATTTTCTTCTAGTATTTCTGTCACTACTTCTTCTTGAACAATCTGTTGTTCAACTGGTTCAATCACCGTTGTTACTTCTTTTTGTTCCGCCCCACAAAACGGACAAAATTTTACCTTCTCTTTAATTTCTTTCCCACAATTAATACAAAATTTCATTAGTTATTCCTCCAATTTAATAATTCCTAATTTATGTTTCCATGTTAATACTCTTAAAACAGATGCATCTAACTCATTTTCTGAATACTCTCCTGTTTGAACGGCATTCTTTACCACAGGTATTTGTGTGCGATAGCTTGAAGATAAAATCAAATCATTTCCAGATTTTAGTGCAGCAAGAGCAGCCTTTTCTTGATTTATAAAATCAGCCAATCCTGCCATATCCATATCATCTGTCATAATAACACCCTTAAAGTCTAACTCATCACGTAACACGTCGTGAATTTTAGGTGAGATAGAGGCTGGTACCTCTGAATCAATTGCATCAACAATGTTATGAGAGACTAAAATACTATCAGCCCCAGCTTCAATTCCTTTTTTAAATGGTGGATAGGAATTTGACTCGATATCTTCAAGGCTTCTAGTATCTCGTACTATTTCAGTATGAGAATCACGATTATCTCCGTAACCTGGAAAGTGTTTCAATGTTGAACCTATCTTGTCTTTTGTCAATTCTTCCACAACATCAACTACGTAATCGCTTGTTCCTTTAGCATCTAAACCAATTGTACGGTCATAAATAAAACTTTCAGGATCAACAGAAACATCAGCCACTGGAAATAATCCAGTATGAATGCCTAACTCTTTGAAAATATCAGCTTTTTTCTTTGTATCTGCTAAAACTGCTGACATTCCACCTTTTTTATAAAGTGTTTGAGGTGCTTGAAATTTGGTTGGTACAATTTTAGAATTGGTACTAATTCTTGTTACTGTTCCACCTTCCTCATCTGAGGCAACCATAAATGGTGTTTGACTAGCCTGTTGAAAATCATCTATTCTTTGTTTCAATGATTGTTTTGTTTGGCTTTCCATATCTCTACCAAATAATAAATAACCACCTAACTGAAAGGTTTCAATATCTTCTAACGCTTGTTGCTCTGGAACACGAGCAAGAAAAAGTTGACCGATTTTTTGATCTACGGACATCTCTTTAACCATCTCGTTTAACTGCTCATCCACACTTGGAGTCTTTTTTTCTGTCGTTTGTGTTGTCACAGTAGATTCACGTGTTTCTTCTTTAGACTCACGAGTTGTTTGACTCGTTTTAGTTTTTGACGCATTTTCTTTTGGGGCACTCAATAAATAAATAGCCACTCCCGAGAGCGTCACTAAAACAAGTCCAATCATGATACTTTTAGCTTTAAATGTCATTTATTTATGAAACACCTCCATTATCAACGACTTCAAAGTTCTCTGTTCCACCTAAATCAACAATTTCAAACCGTTCTTCTGCTTTGTTGTAAGTCATTGTTCCTTTGGTATATCTAAAGACTTGAACAACATCATCCATTTTATAAGATTTATAAACAGTTCGGTACTCAATTAGGTATTGAACTTGGTACGTATCTTTTCCTGTCATTGCCATTTTTTCTACTTTTGGTGTTCCTCTGACACTTGATTTTTCAGAGCTTGACCGAACGTCTCCTATAAATTTCAAGAAATCTTGGTAGTCCGCATTATCCTCACCACCAGCAAAATACTTCGCTAAGTCGGCTTTTTCCATTGCATTCATATCTGTATATTCACTTGTAAATGAAGACACATCACTATATAAACCATTTAAGAAAGACTCAACATCATCTTTTGATTTAATACCACCAATTTCAAGTGTTAGATTAGAACCATAATCCCCTTTTTCATACTCACTAGCTAAAAATTCTTGGGCATCTACTTTTCTAACCTCAGATTCTACCTCTTGTTTATCAAATTTCTTCTTAACTTGAACAGATAACCCTTGATGCCAAATAACATCTTTTACCTCAGCAGAGCCATTTTTAATATTAGCTACCTTTTTATTATCCACCATCACTTCCGCGTCTTCCACATTAGAAGTCACAGCAAAAGATACTTTATGTAAATCAAGTTTAATATGACTATTTGTTTCAAAATCAGTATTTTCAAACTGAACTAAATCAGCTTTAGAATCTGTGGATACATTTTTAAGTGTTCCTTTAATGGCGTATTTCCCAGGAGTTAGTGGTCCAACTTTTAACTCTTTGTTCTTTACTTCTCCCTGTTTTTTACCATCAATCTCTACAGTCACACCGGGCTGTTGCGCCTCAATTGTTAAATAGACAGGTTCCACTTCTAAAGCGTATTTATCAAACAAAGCAAAAGCTTTCCCATCTGGTTTAACTTTCAAATCTGATACATTTTTATTGGTGCTCATATTACTAACAAGATTCGAAAACTTCTCTTTTTGTTGGTCATCTTTATAATAATCTGTCATCTTTTTCAAATTATCAGATGTTATTTTATAACTCGGATCATTAGATACCATAATTTCAGACCACTTAGCTGGATCTTTGGTTTTAATTGTTTCTATCATACGACTAACTTGTTGATCATAACTAAAATAATAATTGCCGTAAGAATATAGTCCTACAATAGAAGCAACACCAGCACCAACAATGATTAATCCAACTTTTTTCTTTTTAGACATAGGTTGTTTTGGTTGCACTGGTTGCTGATAAGAGCTAGGTATTTGTTCTATTTGATTCAATGGTGCATTACTTATAACTGGTGCTTCTGGTTGGTTGACAGGTTGTTCTGTGCTACCTTCTAGCCCTTCTCGTAAATCAGATCCACATTCTTCACAAAATACTGAATCACCGTCATTTTTATGGCCACAGTTCCAGCAAAAATTCATAAAAATCTCCTCCTTAAGAAAATAAAAAACCCCAATCAATTATATATTTTACCATAGATAATATGTGGTAAGTTATATAAAACAAAATTGTGTCGGTTATTTTATAATAAAATTAGTTTAAGCTACTTTTTTTAAAAGGCAGCAAAAAACACTCCCTAAAAAGTGAGTGCCCTAGACTTGTTCTTCTAATCTATTTAATCTCAAAAAATACTTCACCATTTATATTAGAAAATGAAATAAGCCCTGGTTTGCCTTTTTCAGCTTGTCCGTACATTCTATATTGGTATTCACCGTTGACATAGACTTTTCCATCATTTTTAAAACCATCTAAATCTCTAATAGAGTAAGAATACCCTAACTCATTGCCATCAATAGTTAAAGATTTAGCTACATCCGGTAATACAATGCCTTTATCTTTATGAACATCCTCAACATTAAAAACGGACGTGTACGTCATAAATTCTGAATGTTCCTTTATACCACCTATATTACGTTTTAAAGTATCAAGTTTCACATCCCCATACTCCATTGCCTTGATTTCTTCTTCAGCCTCTATCCCGCGCTTAACATCAGTAAGTTTAGCCGTTAATTTTTCATTGTTATGAAACAAAGGTTGAAACGTTAAGGTGTCTCTCATTGGAACGGGATTACTTCTCGCTCCTTTTTTTGATACGGATGATTCCTTTTCTTCACTCTGAATACGTCCATTCCCCTGATCATATTTTAATTCTTTGTTTTCTTTTTCTAGTATTACTATTTTTGATTCCAAGTCCTTTATTTGCTGACTTTCTGATGAACATCCTGCAACAATTAAACCTAAACTCAAACAAGAAACACCTAAACAAATTTTTTTCATTGATACTCCCCCAAAAAATATACTCAGATTCCAATATAACATGAGGAGAAATAAAATAACAAGAATCTAGAAATTATTGCTTAAAAACACTCTATTTATGTAAAAAAAAGCAAGTATTCATCAACTGAACACTTGCTTCTATTCATCTAATCTATGTATTTTTAATAACCATCGTTTCCATAATCAATACAGCTTTTTCTGTATTATTCACAGTTTTTTCATAACGATCATATACTTCTTTCCATCTAATAACATCAATTGGGTTTTCTTCTTCAGTAAACAACTCTTTAATCTTAGCGCTATGGATAACGTCTGCTTGGCCTTCTAATTCAACCACTTTTTTTATCATATCACCAATTTTTTTAGTACTTTTAAATTTAGAGAATTCCTTAGTAACTACTGTTAGTCCTTCAACAATTTCAACAATCAAACGTGACATATTAATTGATTTTTCTGCTACTGCTTGAATCGCTAAATTATCAAATAAATAAGGGAGGTCATTTATAGAATCTAAAACATCATCTATTGCTGATGTAATTACCACAATATCTTCTCTATCTATTGGTGTGATGAATGAATGATTTAACTCATACATGATTTCAGCCACAATCGCATCCCCAGATTTTTCAAGTTCATGTATTTTAGAACCATGTTCTTTCAAGTAATCTCTCGAATAATTATTAATGATGTCATCTAATACAAGTGATGCTTCTTTTGTCTTTAGTGACAATTGATACATTGCATCAAAGTAGTCATATCCTTTTTTTCTTGCCATCCTTGATTCCTCCTAAAATATTGAAACAAAAAATTTTGCCATAAAGTAAGCAATAAGTCCACAGCCAGGAAAAGTTAATACCCACGCCATTACCATCTCTTTTACGATCTTCCAGTTAACACTAGACATTCGTTTAGCTGCGCCAACTCCCATAATAGCAGTTGTTTTAGTATGCGTTGTCGAAACCGGAATACCAAACATTGAGGCACCAAATAAGCAAATTGCTGCACTTAAATCAGCTGAAAAGCCTTGATATTTTTCAAGTTTTACCATATCCATACCAACAGATTTGATGATTTTCATGCCACCAACAGATGTTCCTAATCCCATCACTAGGGAACAAACAACCATGACCCATATTGGAATGACAAACCCACCTGTAGCCGTTTTTTCAGCTAAGCCATTGTAAAATAACCCTAGCATAAAAACACCCATAAATTTTTGTCCATCTTGCACACCATGTAAGAAAGACATGGCCGCAGCACCACCTGCTTGCCCAAATGTAAATATTTTATTGGTTTTACGTCGTTCAACATGGAAAAAGACAGTTTCTACTATTTTTGTAACAACATAGCCGCCAAAAAAGCCAAATATAGTTGAAACAAATAGACCAATGATAACTTTCATCCATTCATTCATATTAACCGCGCCAATACCTCCTAAGGCCATAGCTGAGCCTGTTAAACCGGCAATTAACGCATGACTTTCACTCGTTGGAATACCAAACCACCACGCAGCTACTGACCAAACTACAATTGAGAAGAGTGACGCAGCTAGTGCTACTTGAGCAGCATTGCCAGTCCCTTCAAAATGAACCATCTTACTAATCGTCTCAGCTACTTGAGCATTAAACATGGTCATAATCAATGCACCCAAGAAGTTACAAACAACAGCCATGCCAATCGCTACATTTGGCCTTAATACCCTAGTTGAGATAGCGGTTGCAATAGCGTTTGGCGCATCTGTCCAACCATTAACAAATATAACCCCAATAACTAAAATTAGTGTAATTACTAAAGAAACACTCATTCATTTCATCTACCTTTTTCTCTGATTTTCCTCACACTTGTTAATCATATCATATTGAAAAATTAAATAAATATTTATTTTTAGTTGTTTTTGGATTGATTATTGTCATAGTTCTTATTAAGGTAAACAAGCATGCACAAAGGTTTATTTAGGTATTTTATTTGAAAGTAATTTACAGTAAACTATTGAATCAATTCAGTATCTAGATTAAACTTATT
>NZ_JAVWHO010000044.1:12222-18824 GCF_036639995.1 Vagococcus sp.
GAAAGTAATTTACAGTAAACTATTGAATCAATTCAGTATCTAGATTAAACTTATTGGTTTTTTTTAAAATTATTCTATGTGAAAAAAGCTCTTCTAACAAACTTTTTTAACTTGGTTACTTGTTATAAAAAACTCGATTCTTTTTTTATTATTTTAGTTTAAAAAAACTCTAATACTAATTTTTAGCTATTCGAAATCGGAATAACAAAAACAACTAATTTGTACAATTTTTTACGTTACTTTTTATCAAAAACTTGATTTTAAAACGGTTTATAGCCAAAAAAACAGCTAAAAATTGCCATAAAAAGTATAATTTTTTTTGTTAAAATGATTCTTTTAGTAACAGTTACATTTTTTCTACAAGTAACAACACAATAATTCATCTACGTTATTTTTCACATAAAAAAAACCTGCTTAATGAAAAAGTCAGGTTTTTGTTTAATGATTGAATTTTATTTTTAATACTTAACCCACACTTCGTTAACCCCACCAGATTTAGACGAACCATCTGTTAACGCTAAACGATCAGAATAGGATAGGTATCCGTAGTAATTTTGCGTGCCACCATCATTGTCCCAAACTATAGTGATCTCAACATTTGGGTCAATCATTTTAGTACTAGGCATTCTTGAGGGTGAACCAGCATTAGTTGTATAACTTAGAACCGAACCACTAGCAGAACTGATAGAAGCAACACCTGTATATGTACTACCATTACGATTATCTTGAACAACCTCACCGTCAGAATAAATCGTTAACTCATCCTGAATTTGATCCCCATTAATATTGTAATAAAAATCATACGTCCCTGCCCACTTACCAATGTTTCCACTAGATTTTGTAGAAGATGACCGTTTAACATTATCAGATTCGACCTTTTTACTCTCTGAATGTTTTCGTTCTTTATCATCTTCCTTTTTTTTGAGACCGTCTTTATTTTCGGCTGAAATACTTTCAACAGCTTCTTTAATGGCGCTATTTTCACTTTTACTTAGCTCACTCACTGGAATTTTATTTAGTTCCAGCTCTGACTCTTTATATTTTTCATCAAGAGTTAGGGATTTTGCTTTACTTAAAATATCATCATATTTTGATGTTTCATTTTCCTTAGTACTTGTTTCAGTCGTTTCAGCCAATTTACCCTTTGCTGCATTTCCTTGACTCATATAGAAAATAACACTACCTCCAACAATGATAATTCCTACAATAATACCAATCATTATCGAATTACTTTTATTCGTTTTTGACTGAACTGGCGCTACTGAATTCATTTGCCCTGATTGATTTTGATTATTATTTGGCATTACTTGATGATTTAACTCATTTTGTGGTTGATTATTTAGAGAAACATGTTCTTCCAAAGGCTTCCCACATTGCTCACAAAACTTAGCCGAATCCAGATTTTCTGCCTGACAATGCTGACATACTTTCATTTTTTACTCCTCCTATTTTTGGTTCTTTATTTATCTATACTTAACTCATACGCATCTAATGATAACTGACTAATTGCCTGACGAACTGTTTCAGGTGATTGACCGTTATTTGTTAACACTGAAATAATCACAGGATGGTCAGAAAAAATAATACCGATGTCATTATCTACACCACCTAATTCACCTGTCTTATTAGCAACCTGAACCCCTTCAGGAATAAGTCGACGAATCTTTGTATTGATTTGCTGACCTTTCATAACCGTTAACATCTCGCTATAAGGCGATTCTGTTTGATAGGTTAAGCATTTTTTTAAAAAGGTCATCGTATCATTTAATGAGGTATAATTTTCTAATCCTTGAGCTTGAGCGTTTGTATCTAGCATTTTCCGTTGAACCGTTGTTTGAGTGTATCCAGCAGAAGCAAAATATTGATTTAATTTATCCATACCAACATAATCAATCAATGAATTAGTTGCTTCATTATCACTACTTTGAATCATTCTTCGAATTAGCGAATCAAGACTTTCTCCACTAGTCACCTCTGATAAATCTAACTGCCCCTGAACAGACTGTTGATACAAATAATCCATAATAAAAACTTTGATAACACTTGCTGAAACCATTTGTTCATTGTTATGGTTACTTATTTCTTTATCTGTACCGGTAAAATAGATACTATAAGCCACACTTCCAGCTGATTGATTTAATGCCTCAATATCTTTTTCTAATGTCTTATTAGTTAGCTTAGACACACTTTCATCACTGGATTCACTTGTTGCGTCCTTCGAATCCTTTGTTTCTTCTTTAGCTATTTCTTTCGTTGCTGTATTAGTGACCTTTTTACTAACTACTGAGGAAGTGATTGTATTTTTTGCTTTTTTACCAACTTCTTTAGAATAAAAAAAATGGGCTCCGCCAAAAACTAAAGCAATACACAACCCACCTATCAAAAAACCAACAACAAACTTCATAATCTTTTTGCCCATGACAGCTCTCCTATACTTTGCCAAAAGTAATCGACAAAATTAACACTTCTTATAAAATATACCATTTATTTGAGGGTTTTGGTAGGGCATTCTATGTGGTAGTTGCTTTTTATGCTGGAAAAATAAAAACATCCCCTAATGAATTAGAGAATGTTACTTTTTTAAAGAATAGGTTTATTTTTTTACTCAACAAATGGATCATAAAAATTATTATCGCTCAATTTATCGCTTGGTAAACGAGCGATAAATTGAGCGATAAAATAAATAGCTTTGATTCATTTTCTTATTCCCGGTAAGTTCGATTAAGTCTTTCAACTGTTTTATTGTATTCTTTTTCCATTGAATCATATTTATCAGCTTTTTTAGGATCTACTTTCTCATTCTCAATCGATACATCATCCATGTCAATATCTGTTATCTCATCAATTTTAGGAATGGGATAACTCTTTTGATCATCACTTATTAATTTTTCATTGCCAAACTTAAACTCTTTAGGTTTTCTGCCCTCCATCATCACTTTAAACGCACTATTCATCAAGTAAACTCTCCCTTGATTGGCTGTATCATGAGGAAACGTCGTCGTTGCATAGGTCGCATCCACATAAGAAGGACTACCTATCCACGTGGCAATCGATACTTCAGGGGAGGCCATAGCAAGTAATGAATCTGGTGATTTATTTTGACTATCTGAAACAGAACTCTCAAAATTACTTGAACCTGATTTCATGACATAAGTATTTTGATTAAAGCCGGTATATTTAGGTCCAGCATAAGGTTCAGACCCTTTACTACCTGTCACTTCTTTCAACATACTAACCACCGTTTGAGCAGTTGACGAACTCATGGCTCGTTTACTTTCTGGCTCCGATAATTTTATTTGTAAAGAATCCGTTTGAATACTTTGAATGGTCGTTGGTTCCACTCGAACGCCATCATTTCCAAACACACTAAACGCTGATGACAAAGCTAAAACATTTGTCGGGTAATTAATCGCTTGTTCTGGATTATATCTAGCACCATTTGGATTATACGAATTCAATCCCAGTGGTTCCATCATACTATTTTTTTGTTGGTCACTCGTTAGCTGAAACGCTTCTACAGCAGCCGTATTAAGTGATAAACCTAAAGCAAACGAGGCACTGACATTGCCATAATTTTCATCACCGTAATTTTTCACCTTCCAATCACCAACAGTAAAAGATGACCCATTCTGAATTGAACTAGGATTAAGTCCATCATATTCAACAGCCGGAGCATAGTCTAACAATGGCTTGATGGTAGAACCTGACGATCTTGTTGAGGTATAAGGAATTAACGGATTGTCCGAGTTAGCAGATAATCCAATAATGTGTCCTGTTTGAGTATCTATCACAGAAATGGCCGTTAAACTTTCTTTATGCTCTAAATACCCATTAGGAAGCCTATCATCTTGCGGATAAGTTCCTGTGGCAATATTATGTAGTTCTTTTAATTGCTGACTATCAGCGTATGTTTTTACTTTAATCGTCACGTTTTTAGGTAAATTCAATTGACTTAATTCGTCTTTAACCTTAGAAACATATGCTTGATATTCTTTTGGTGTGCCTTTTTGATTATAGCTTTTAAGAGTAAATTCTCCCTTATCACTATTCACAACCTCAGTTGCTTGCTTATACATTGCCTCACTAATAAGCTCATTTTCTTTCATAATGGATAGAACTGTTTGTGTACGGGCTTTACCAACCTTATCAAACTCTTGAATATAAGTAGATGGTGATTGACCCAGTCCTGCCATAAAAGCGATTTGAGCCACTTGTTTTGGGTCTTTAGAATCAATTTTTGACATATCATTACCAAATAATTCAATTGAAGCAGCTTTAACACCTACTGTATTAGGCGTTAGGCGCAACTCATTTAAGTAAGCCTTTAAGATATCCTCTCGCCCGTACTTTATTGCCAGCTTTCTTGCATCAATTAACTGAACAATTTTATCAGATACTGTGTTTTTATTGTTAGTACCAAATACCATAATTTTAACTAACTGTTGCTCAATGGTAGAACCACCTCTAGAAACAACATCTTTTCCTAGTTTCCTTTTTATTTGAGAAACAACTGCTCCCGTTGTCCCCTTAATCGAGTACCCATTTGTTTTTCTCGTATAAAATGAACTATCCTCCACAGCTAAAAGCGTATCCAAATACAACTGGTCAACGTTCCACTCTTTGTCATATTTAATTGGATCAAATTTAACAACCACTGTATTTTTATCTAAAGGCTTATCGTTTTTATCCAAGATGATAAAAGATTGCGTAATCTTTTGATCAATATTTTGTATTTCAAGAAGAGAGCTATAAGGACTATAACGTTTGCTAATGATATATGTTCCAATTGACACCGATAAAACAATCATCATTGCTATCATGCACAATACAGTCACTATCAAACGACGACGCTTATTAGATTTCGAACGCTTCTTCTTTTTCTTCTTACTAAACATCTGAAAGCTCCTTTTTTCACTCTAGTTATTCATTTAACGTGTGATCTTTGTTTTCAGTCGTACTAGACGTTTCTTTAGTACTATCAGAAGTACTAGTTGACGAATCTGAGGTTGAGCTACTACTTGAATCTGGGGTTTCTGCCGGTTTTTCAGTTGGTTTGTTCTCCACCGTTATTCGAATTGTAGAACCTTCAATAATGTAATCGTAATCTACAGATGATGGATCTTGACGTATAATTCTATCTTGTTTATCGCCGTCCCATTCTTCTATTTTTTTCTGAATTTCAGGAACTCTTTCACCATTTCTATACATTTTATTCGTGTAACCTTGAAGTGTCATATCTAGTTTAATTTTTCTCAATTCTCTTCGTGCCTGCTCAACAGTCATTCCTACTAAATCAGGAACATCCACGGATTTGTCGATAAGTTCTTTATTCTCAGACAGATTAAATTTGAGCTCACTGTATTTTTTTTCAAATTCAGTCACTATAATAGTTGATTGTAGATAATCATTTACCTTAAACACATACTCATCTAGTTCCTTTCCTAGCCTTGTTTCTGGTTCAGGAATGGGGGCATTTAAGGTGTCGTAATTAACAAACATTTCTTTAATTTCATTCACTTCAACAAAATTATGATTTATTTCTTCTAACAAGCTGACAGACTCCTTAAAGCTTTCCTCATTTGTAATAGAGTGCATGCCTTTTTGGTCGTAAATTTTATTCAATAAATCAAGGAGTGTAAATATCTCTTTATAGTTCTCCTCAGGCTGTTCAACGTTCATTGCCTGAAAAGCAGTATCCGCCTTTTCATACTGTTTAGGTAGCACTTTCTTATAATATAAACCGTACAACTCCTCAGTATCCGCTGCACTAATAGTATCAACTCGTTTTTTTAAATCCGCCATCGCACGATCAATATTTGAAAGTTTTACTTTTCCTTCAGTAATGCTTAAAATCATCTCTTCAGTCTTTTTTAATTTTTTAACTTTATCATCATTTGCTTCATATAGCCATGAATCAAAGGCGTCATTTTTCAAAGCACGCACTAATTTAATATCAGTTGCGCCAATTCTAGTTAAATCGTATATCTCTTCCTGGGTGATATTATTCGCCTTTGGTATGTTACTAATATATTGATATGCTTTAAAAAAAAAGAAAAGACTCAAAGAAGCAAGTAGAATGTAAATTGAATAAATAATTTTTCTTCTTCGATTTGATTTCTTTCTATTCTTTTTAGTTTTTTTTCTTTTCATTTTTTATAACCTCTGATACCTTTTCTATCCACATTTTATATAATATCCTGATGAATCTTATAGTCAATTATACACGATAACGGGATGAACATGAGTAACTCTTTTGAAAAATGATTCCAAACAAAAAGCACTCTCTAGATTTTGCTGGAGAGTGTTGTATTTGGATTGGTTTATGATTTTTCTATTAACAGAGTAATTGAAAAAACAAGTTTTTTATTATCTATTGTGGCGTATAAATTTATTTGTGGATTTTCTTCCACAAAATTTTTAACTGTAGCTAATCCTAAGCCGCTATGTTCTTTTTTTGTACTGTAATTAGTAGTGACCAAGTGTTGAAAATGTTGACTTGGTTTGGCTAGGCTATTTTTGATAATAATTTCAATATTATCTGATTGATCAATAACAGCAATATTAATAAATTTATCAGGACTATCTTGTAATAGTATCTCTTC
>NZ_JAVWHO010000045.1:0-18798 GCF_036639995.1 Vagococcus sp.
AAAAACGCCCTACACATTTGGTTTGTCTTACTTTGTTCAGTTTTCAAAGATCTAATCTGCGTTGCCGTAACAACTTTTATATAATATCATGTAATTAAAAGTATGTCAACAACATTTTTAAAATTTATTTTTCGTAACGTTTGTTACAAATCAATTTCAATCAACTTTTATATAATAACAAATAAAAAATACTAAGTCAACAAAAACTCAGTATTTTTTTAACTTAAATATGGAACGCCACTAATTTGGAAATTTTGCAACACTTCTCTTAAGGTTGCTGGTTCTTCCCATGTAAAAATTCCATCATTAAACTTCAAATTGTTTTTCTCTTCATCTAAACTAAATACAAAAAGTGGAACTTTGAGACTGCCAATATTAACGTTGGTCAATTCTACCAAATCCATATCATTTGTATTTAAATGAACCTCGTCTTTGAACTCATTTAAAATACACGCTAAACTTGTATATTCCGTGTCAATTTCTGTCATAACAAACTCAACATGATTGTGTTCTTTCTTAACAAGGAACTTTTTATGTCCGTCCTCTTGATTAAGAATAACTGTTCCAGCTACTTTTGCTTGTTCAAACATATTCCACCTCTTAGGTTTGATTGATTTAATTCTAGATTTACTCAACAAACTAGAGTATAACATATTTTCAGAAATAAATCAGTTATTTTCCAAGGTTTCTTTTAGAGCTTCTTGCGTCCATTGATCCAACCGTTCTTCTATACTTGCAAAGCCAATTTTTTTATTTTTATTTGTAAAGTATTTTTTCTTTCTATACATAGCTGGTGGCGTTTCTTGTAACACTCTTAGAGATAGACTTATTTTTTTAGTATACTCATCAATATCAATTATCTTTACAGTAACATTTTGTCCTATTTCTAGTTCATCTGAAATATTTTTTATGAATCCATGTTTTACTTCTGATACATGAATTAATCCCTGATGTTCATTATCTAACGACACAAATGCCCCATACGGCTGAATCCCTGTTATTGTTCCAGTCAAAATCATTCCTATTTTATATTCCACTACCATCAACTCCAATCTATTCATCTCATTCACATTTTAACATAAAAAAGATTGAGAGTAGTAACTTACTCCCAATCTATTATCTTATTCAGTTATTTCTACACCATCAATTGTAATATCATACAACGGGCGATCTTGACCATCTCTTTGAACAGAAGACATTTCATCAACAACATCCATTCCTTCTATTACATGTCCAAATACTGTGTGTCTAAAATCTAACCAAGGAGTTCCACCATTTCCATAGGCTTCAATAATTTCTGAAGGGAATCCTGCTCCTTCAAGTTGTTCTAGCATATTAGAAGGTACATTTTGATTTTGAACGATAAAGAATTGGCTACCATTTGTATTAGGTCCAGCATTGGCCATTGAAAGAGCACCTCTTAAGTTAAAAAGCTCTTTTGAAAATTCATCCTCAAATTTTTCGCCATAAATACTTTCGCCACCCATACCTGTTCCAGTTGGGTCTCCACCTTGAATCATGAAATCTGGAATAATTCTATGGAAGATAATGCCATCGTAGTAACCTTTTTTACTTAACTCGATGAAGTTTTTTACAGTTTTTGGTGCTTGTTCAGGAAATAAAGCTACTTTGATATTACCTCTATTTGTTTTGATCGTTGCTGTTACCTTACTATTTTCTAAATCTAGCTGTGGAAATTGACTCATGATACATTCCTCCAATATTTATTAGTTTTCTAAAATACTTCTTACTTTCGTTGTTAGAAGGTCGATTGCTACTTGATTTTCTCCACCTTCTGGCACAATAATGTCTGCATATTTTTTGGTTGGTTCAATAAATTGATGATGCATCGGTTTTACAACACCCAAGTATTGCTCAATCACTGAATCTAATGATCGGCCGCGATCTTCCATATCTCTCTTAATACGTCGAATAATTCGGATATCATCTTCTGTGTCTACATAAACTTTAATATCCATTAAATCTCTCAATCTTTCATCTTCTAATATAAGGATTCCCTCAAGAATAATGACCTCTTTTGGTTCTTGGTGAACAACCTTAGAGCTTCTTGTGTGGGCCTCATAGTCATAAATAGGTTTTTCAATTGATTGATAGGACATTAAATTTTTCAGATGCTCGATTAATAACTCAGTATCAAAAGCTAACGGATGATCATAATTGGTATTTAATCTTTCCTTAAATGATAAATGACTTTGATCTTTATAGTAGGAATCTTGCTCAAATAGTAAAATCGAATGATTTGGCAACGCCGTTAAAATTGCACGACTAACACTTGTTTTACCACTTCCAGAACCACCAGTCACACCAATTACAATGGGGCGCTCATTTTTTGTTTCCATGCGTATCCCTCACTTAATTCTTTTTATTCCTTCTTTGATATCCTACTCTATACAGAGCATACTTTCAAGATTTTAGATAGGAAAATATTAATTTTGACCACTTTTTTAGATAGAATGGCTATTTTCCCAGAAAAACTACTTATTTTATATAATTATAAGCTAGTCTATTTTCATTGTCATAACATAAATACAAAATAATTGATTTGAGTATGACTATCACTATCATCTAAGAGATTTTCTTTAAGTTAAATAATAATACATGATAAAATTCAAATGGATTAAAAAGGAGGAGTTTCATGACTCAAGAAATTTTAAATATAAAAAATTTATGCTTTAACGTTGAACAAAAAGAGATTCTAAAAAATATTTCATTCATTGTAAATTCAGGTGACTTATTTACTATTAGTGGTCCTTCCGGAAGTGGTAAGAGCACTTTATTAAAATTAGTAGCCAATATGTTAGAAAAAACAACAGGGGATATCATTTTTGATGGAAAGAAAATAGAAGACTACACACCTACTTTATATCGTCAGGAAGTCTCATATTTTTTTCAAAGCCCTGTTTTATTTGACCAAACAGTAAAAGATAACCTCTCATTTCCATACACCATAAGACAATTACCGTTTGATGATACACGGGCAACTTCTTTATTAGAAGACGTCAAACTATCAAAAGATTATCTCGAAAAAACAATTGACTCACTATCTGGTGGAGAAAAACAACGAATTGCCTTTGTTAGAAACCTTCTTTTCGAGCCTCGCATTCTGTTGCTTGACGAAGTGACTAGTGCACTTGACCAAGATAACAGCCAAATTATCCATCAAATAATTAAGAAATTAAATAAAGAAAACGGTATAACCATTCTATGGATTACACACGACCAAAATGAATATCTATCATCTAACAATAGATTATTCATCGATAAAGGAGAACTGATAAATGAATAGCTTAAATATTTCAAACACTTCACTTTTTTTCGCCAGCTCACTTGTGTTTATCGCTTTAGCAATTGATTACAAAGAAAAATTAGGCTTAGGAAAAGATATATTTATCGCGGCAATTCGCGCAGTTATCCAACTTTTTATTATTGGTTATGTATTGAGCGCTATTTTTAAATTAGATAACTGGCTAGTAACGACTGCAATGGTTCTTTTTATTATTTTCAACGCGGCATATAACGCTGGTAAACGAGCTAGTCATTTAGAAAATAGTTTTCTCATTGCTCTTTGTGCCATTGGCATTGGAACGACAATCTCACTTTCAGTTTTATTTTTATCAGGGACACTTGAATGGACACCTTCTCAAATTGTACCGATTACTGGAATGATTGCTAGTAACGCTATGACTGCTATTGGTGTCGGTTTTAGAACCATGCAGTCTAAATTTACAGATCAAAGACAGCAAATTCAAGAAAAGTTAACTCTTGGAGCAACAAGAAAACAAGCCACTCTTCCGATTATTAGAGAAAGTATTAAAACAGCTATGTCACCAAGTATCGACAGTACAAAAACTGTTGGTTTGGTCAGTTTACCTGGTATGATGAGTGGTTTAATGTTTGCTGGAATTGACCCTACTACTGCTATACGATATCAAATTGTCGTTATGTTTATGTTAATCGCTACGACAGGCTTTGCCACAATGATTTCAACATATTTAAGTTACAGCAAATACTTTAACAAATTTGATCAACTTAACTAAAAAGACTAGAAATGAGTCTATCCTCATTTCTAGTCTTTTTAATTCTTAATTATCTTTCTTGTACGTACTTATAAGCTGTACCTAATGAAATGTTACATTCCTCAGCGATTTGACGTAATGTATAACGATTGTTGTTATACAAATGTCTAATTTGCTCAATTGTTTCTTCTGATATTTTCGGACGACCACCAACACGACCTTTACGTCTTGCCTCTTGTAAACCTTTTGTTGTTCGTTCTCGAATAATCATTTTTTCCATTTCAGCAATTTTTAGAACCATCTCAACATAAGGGCCATCTTTAATATCACTATAGGCTGCCCCTTTTTTTACAACAACCAACTGAACTTTTTTCTCTTTTAATTCACTTAAAAATTCAGCCAATTGAATGATTGATTTGCCTAAACAACGTAATTCATAAATAACTAATTCATCACCAGGCTCTAATGTATCTACAATTTCTGTTAAAACAGTATCATTTTGACTTACCCCAGTTAAATTTTCCTTTTCAACAGAAACTGTTTCAATATTAAATGTTTTTAATCCCTCAATTTGTTCTTTAACATATGTTTCCTCGCTTGAAGCATAGACATAGCCAATTGCTTTCATTATATTTTCCCCCTATATATTGTCTAAGTAGTATCTATCATCTGATACAACATGAATGTTTATTATGTTCACACTATATCTCTTTTTTAAAAAACCTGCCTTATCAAACTTTTCTCAACGTTACGAAATATTTGGCAAAAAAAGAACTATTTATGAATATTTGATACATTAATCTTACCATAAAAGCGTTTAAATTCTAAGCCATTAGCCTTCTACATAATTAGATTGAGATTTTTTCACAATTGAAAATCATTCTATTATTATAATCATTTAACTATATAAAAAAAGAAACTAACAAATTTACGCGTTAGCTTCTTTCTTTTTTTATAAGAAACAGTAAATGGGGGAATTATTTACTGTTCTTTCTTAGTTGATAGTTTATTGCGGTAAAATTCAACTTCATCTTCACTACAATAAACAAAATGTTCTGATGCTATTTCTCTTAGGGAACGTTCCTTGTCATCACCCTTTTCAGGCGTATAAGTAATTCGTGTTCTAGCACGTTCATAATCAGGATCTGGTAATGGAATGGCAGAAAGTAAACTTTCCGTATATGGATGTAATCCATGATTATAGATTTCTTCTGCCGAACCTACTTCTACCAATTTACCAAAATACATAACACCAATTCGATCACTAATATATTTCACCATAGACAAATCATGGGCAATAAACAAATAAGTTAGTTTTTCTTTTTCCTGTAATTCCTGAAGCAAGTTAACTACTTGCGCCTGAATAGATACATCAAGAGCAGAAATCGGTTCGTCACAAATAATAAATTTTGGTTCAACTGCTAACGCTCTAGCAATACCGATCCTTTGACGTTGTCCTCCAGAAAACTCATGAGGATAACGTGTTCCATGACTTGGATCAAGTCCCACCGTTTTAAGGAGATCATTAACTCGGTTAGTTCTATCCTCATCATTCTTTGCTAAACCATGAACATCAATCCCCTCAGCAATAATATCTTTAACTTTCATCCTCGGATTTAAAGAAGCATAAGGATCTTGATATATCATCTGAACATCACGTCTAAACTGATTCATATTTTTACGGCCTTTTATTTTCGTTACATCTTCACCATCAAATTGAATTTCACCACTCGTCGGGTGATATAAACGAATAATACTTCGTCCAGTAGTTGATTTGCCACAGCCAGATTCTCCTACCAAGCCAAAGGTTTCACCTTCAAAAATAGAAAAACTAATATCATCAACAGCTTTTACTTCATCTTCTCTACCAATATTAAAATGTTGCTTCAAATTTTTCACTTCTAATAATATTTTCTTATCTTCAACAACTTCCATTGTTTTCCCCCCTCTCTACGCACCAAAACGCTCTTTATATTTTTCACGTCGTCTGACAATCTCAGCTGGCGGAACAACTTTTGGTGCATTAGGCGCTAATAACCAAGTTGCCGCTTTATGAGTTGGTGACACTTCAAAAAATGGTGGCACTTCTTCTGTATCTATTTGCATTGCATACTCATTACGAGGATGGAAAGCATCCCCTTTAGGTGGATCAAGTAAATCTGGTGGCGATCCTGGTATAGCGTAAAGTTTTTCTTCACTCGTATCAAGAGTAGGCATTGAACTAAGAAGCCCCCAAGTATATGGATGCTGCGGATTATAAAAAATTTCATCCGATGTACCAATTTCAATAATTCTACCACCATACATAACTGCTACTCTATCTGCAACGTTTGCTACCACACCAAGATCATGAGTAATGAAAATAATAGATGTTTGAATTTTCTTTTGAATATCTTTCATCAAATCAATAATTTGGGCCTGAATTGTTACATCAAGTGCCGTTGTCGGCTCATCTGCGATCAATACTTCTGGATAACAGATAAGAGCAATGGCAATAACGATTCTCTGACGTTGCCCACCAGAAAATTGATGGGGATAATTTTTTAGTCGTTTCTCTGCATTTGGAATACCTACTAAATTTAAAAGATCCAACGCTCTTTCCAATGCTTCTTTTTTTGAAATTTTACGATGTTTCCGTAATGATTCAGCTACTTGATTACCGATATTCATTGTTGGATCTAAAGAAGTCATTGGATCTTGAAAAATCATCGCAATATCTTTCCCTCTAATTGATTGCATTTGTTTTTCAGATTTATGAACCAAGTCTTCTCCTTTAAATAAAATTTGACCTTCATCTATATTGGCATTATTGGCTAATAATCGCATAATCGTTCTTGTCGTCACTGATTTTCCTGAACCTGATTCTCCTACAATTGCTAAAGTTTCACCTTTATTTAAATCAAAGTTAACACCACGAATGGCGTGAACTTTCCCAGCAAAAGTATCAAATGAGATATTTAAGTCCTTTACTTCTAATACTTTCTCCATTTTCATCACCATCCTAATCATTCATTTTTGGATCAAATGCATCTCGTAATCCATCAGCTAACAAATTAAAACAAATCATGATAACTGACAAGGTAATTGCAGGTGCCCACATTAAATGAGGTAAAAATCGAAATGTTTTATACCCTTCATTTAATAAGGTTCCTAATGAAGCTGTTGGCGGTGTTAAACCTAGCCCAATAAAACTTAAGAACGCTTCAAAGAAAATTGCAGATGGAATACTAAACATCATTTGCACAATGATAACACCTGAAATATTCGGTAACACGTGTTTCATTGCAATTTTTGTTTGCGATTCTCCCAATGTAGTTGCCGCTAATACATATTCTTGATCTTTTATTTTTAACGTTTGTGCCCGAACAATCCGAGCCATTGTAATCCATCCTGTAACAATCATCGCTAAAATAATTGACATCATACCTGGTTTAAATACCGTTAACATCAAAATCATCACCACTAGATTTGGGACACCAGAAAGAATTTCTAGTATCCGCTGCATCACATTATCGGTTTTTCCGCCCTTCATACCAGAAATCATTCCGTAGATAACACCAAAGGTTAGATCTAAAAAGGCTGCAACAAATGCAATAATTAACGACATTCTAGTTCCCATTAATAAACGAGACAACTCATCACGGCCTAAACCATCAGTCCCTAAATAATAATGAACATCCTCTGGAACTTTTGCTTGTTCATATTTATCTACACGTTTCCCACCAACAACTGCAGTTCCATTAAATCCATCGATATTAATTCCTGGAATTTTTGGTGGCAAGTTTATATGTTTTGTATTCTGTTTTGTTGGATCATGAGGAGATACCCAAATCGAACCAAACGCAAGAAGTGAAATCATCGCTAATAAAACTAATGAGATAACTGCTCCTTTATTCTTCTTTAATCGTCGCCAAGAATCTTGAATAAAATTAAGAGAAGGGGCACTAATTTTTTCACGATCTAGATTATCTTCAATAGAAATTCGTTGAAATTTTTCTTCTGGAATTTGATTAATATTTAATTTTTCCATTATTCTTTGCCACCTCCTGATACTCTGATTCTTGGGTCTACAATTCCATATAGTAGATCAACTACTAAAATAACCACTACTAGCATTGCTGAGAACATGATTGTTACAGCCATAATAGTTGGATAATCATTTGTCATAATTGACTTAACAAACTGCTCACCAATACCAGGAATTGCAAATATATTCTCAACTACTAGAGAACCTGTCATTAATGCTACGGCTAAAGGCCCTAATAATGTAATTAAAGGGATTAAACTATTTCTTAAACCGTGCCTAAAAACAACTTGCATTCTACTCAAACCTTTTGCTCTAGCTAATTCAATATAATCACTACTTAGCACTTCCACCATTTCAGTACGAATAAAACGGGCAGAATCAGCCAAGGGTGACATAGCAAGTGCTAAAGTTGGTAAAATAGTTGAAGCAAATCCTTGATCCCATTTAGCTATTGGTAAAATACCTAATTTAATAGCAAATACATATTGAAGTAATACAGCAAACACAAAGTTTGGTATCGACCTACCTAATATGGCGACAAGTGTGGCGACTGTATCCACCCATGTATTTTGCTTCATCGCAGCAATTGCCCCTAAAATAATTCCTATGATTGTTCCAAATATAATCGCTTGAACACCTAGTTGAACAGATGGTCCAATTCTTTCTTTCAATAACTTGGAAACAGGTTGATTCTTAAACTGGAAAGATGTTCCAAAATCACCTTTAACTAAGTTACCCATATAAATACCATATTGTTGAACAACTGGTTTATCTAAACCTGCTTGCTCATTTAACATTTCAATCTGCTCAGGTGAAAGCTTTTCTTGATTGGCATAAGGTGAACCAGGTAATAATTTCATTAAGAAAAAAGTAATGGTTGATATTAACCATAAAGTAATAAGCATAAACAAGACACGTTTCAGAAAATATTTAGCAAAGTTCTTCATTTATTTTTCCCCCTTTTAAAAATTTTGACATCGATTAATAAATGAATTAGAGTTAGTTTATCAATTGAATAGGCAAGGTATTTAAATATGACCATTAAGAAAAAAATCACTATAAGTGTGTTATCATTCTCTTTTTTAATTCCACTTCTAACTTTTTTAATTAATAAAGAAGTGACCTTAAACAAGCTTTCTGATAATTTTTTCATGCTAGCATTATTTTTTCTTATCATAGGCGGCTTCATCTTAGTTCTATCTTCTGGATTTTTCGATTTGTTTCAAAAAAATATGAAGCACCTCTTCCATTTAAGAAGAAATGATGAACCAAAAGAATATGTTCCACTTTCAAATATTTTTAAGAAAAAACCTATTTATTGGTTTTTTGTTGGTGGAATCTTTTTATTGATAAGTATTTTTTCAGCTCTTTTATCGTAAGTATTAAAAAAATCCTATAACAGAAGTTATAGGATTTTTTGTTTTCCTTTTAAAGATAACTGCTATCCTGTCCCTATTTTTGATAAGCCTCTAAATGTGATATAAATGGCTATTTAAATTAACAAGTTACTCAACTTTATATGCCCATTTATAATCAAACATGGCACCTGCTGGATGTGATACAACACCCTTCACTTTATCTGAACGTAAATGTGCTTCTGCTTCCTGAATAACTGGTACAACACCAACATCTTTAACAATTAATTTTTCAGCATTAATCATGTCATCCCAACGTTTTTCTGGGTCATTTACATGCGCTGTTGCTGCATCTTCTAGAAGTTTGTCATAATCTTTATTTGAGTAATGTCCTCTATTGTATGGATTTTCTGATCCAAATAAATCTAAGAAACTACTTGGGTCTGGATAATCAGCAATCCAACCACCATAAACCATACTAAAGTCACCCTTGTTAGAACGGTCTAAACGAACACTAAACGGTACCGGGCTTAAGTTAACTTTCAATCCTGGCAACTCTTCTTCAAGAGACCCTTTTAAGAATTCAATAACTTTTTTAGTAGAATCATTATCTGACGCTAGTAAATCCACTTCAATTTTATCTTTACCTAAATCTTTCTTAGCTTTTTTCCAATGTTCTTTAGCTTTTTTGCTATCATATTCTAGTTGACTGCCAGCTTCTTTAGTAAAATCTTTTTTATCTTTTGGACTTTGCGCAACATCTTTAGGCACTAAACCAGTAGAAGCAACGGAACCATCAGCTAAAATTTGAGTTGCCAATGCATCTCTATCAATTGCGTAAGAAATTGCTTTTCTTAAATCTTCATTTCTAAATTCTGATTTCTCATCTCGTTGATTCAATTCGATGTAACGAGAAGAAGCTTTCATTTCACTAACGAATTGAGGATCATCAGCCTTTTGCTGTGCTAATTCACCAGCTAAAATAATATCCTCTGCTTTACCACTGTCAAATAAATTCAAACTAGTTGAAGCTTCTTTAACAACACTAACGTTAATTTTATCAAGTTTCACTGTTTCTTTATCCCAATATTGATCATTTTTTACATACGCCCACTCAGTATCAGTTCCAGGTCCATCAAAGTCAGCTAACTTAAATGGTCCATTATAAACAGCTTTTTCACTTGTTGTAGTGTACTCTTTGCCATATTTTTCAACGATATCTTCACGTTGTGGCATATATGTTGTAAATGCTAGTAAGTAATCAAAATAAGGTGTTGCTTTTTCTAAAGTAACCTCTAATTCATAATCACTAACGGCTTTAATTCCAAGTTCACTTTTATCTTTTTTACCTGCTGTAATATCTGCTGCATTTTTGACTGATTCATGTAATGAAGCATATTCAGATTGTGTCTTTGGATCAACTGTTCGTTGCCAACCATAAACGTAATCTTTTGCAGTTACAGGCTTACCATCAGACCACTTCGCATCTTCACGTAGTTTGATCTTATAAACTAATCCATCTTCACTGATTTCTGCTTTCTCTGTTGCTCCAGCAGGTTGAGGTTTTTGATTTTCATCTAATCGATAAATACCTTCATACACATTATTCAAAGCAACTGAACCAATAACATCCGTGTTAAGAGATAAATCTGCTGATGGCATTTCTTGCTGAACGTTAACAGCAAACTCTTGTTTTTCAGCCAATACTTCTTTTCCATCAGATTTTTCACCAGATTTTGATGAAGCATCTTTTTCCTTACTTCCTCCACATGCAGCTAATGAGAGGACAACTGTTGATAGTAAACCAATATACATTATTTTCTTTGTCTTCATAAAATTTCCCCCTGAATATTATTTATTATTAAAACTTAATTAGAATATGCTAATAATAATACATTAACTCTAATCACATTGCAACAATTTGTTTCTGTAACTTTTTGAAAACGTTGATAATTCAACCAATAAACTTTTAAAACAAATTTTAGATTTTCCACATTCGAAAGATAACTCTCATTTTTTTATAATAAAAAAAGATGATTCTCTCATTTTGAAAGAATCATCTTATTGTTTATCTTTTTTTGAAAAAATATTTTTAACGGATCGCTTCAAGACCTCAAAAAAACTTAAAGATTTTACAATTTTATTTGGATCAACATAAACTCTTATGCCACGTAACACTTTTTTAGCATCTTTTGCTGAAAAGGTAAATGTGCCATTTTTCTTTGTTTGAATGGCAAATCTTGGAATCCACTTTCCTTTGAACATCACAGAAGTTAAAACATAATCTACTTCTTCCCACGGAATTTGAATAAATTTTTTTGCGTCTCGGTCATTAAAAAATTCAAAACCTTTATCGCCAATCATTATTTTACCGTAATCAGTAAGACCTAAAAATGAAGTGGCATTTTCCACTAAATCTACTTTTGTATTAATTGATTCGACCATTTCTCCACTCCATTCTAAATAAGCAATATTTAATACAATTATTGTACCATAGTCTTTTTTACTTATTAAATATTTCCTTTAAAAAAAGTCTGAGCTCAAATGAACTCAGACAGTTTTTAATAATTACATTAAGCCAATTGCGTGGAAAATAATACCGACAACGAATAGACCTAAGATCATAACGATTGGAGATACTTTTTTCTTCAATAACCACATACATAATAATGTTAAACATAAACCAGCTAAACCTGGAATTAAACTATCTAAGTTATTTTGTAATGTTGTTACTTTCATTTCACTAAGTGATAGTCCTTGTCCTTGTTGTTCTAATGCTTGTTTTATTCCTTCAGCACCTGCTGGCAAATTACCCCAGTCAATAAAGGCACCTTTATCCAATTTTACAGAAGAAACTACGGGTGCAAAACTGATAGACACCCACCTATTTACCAAGGAACCTAGGATAAACATCCCTAAAATCGAAGCCCCTTTGGTAATATCTTGAAGCAAACCACCTGATAAGTCATCAGTAATTTTAGAACCTGCTTTATAACCAAATTCTTGTGTATACCACATAAATGACATACGGATTAAGTTCCATGCCACAAAATAAATAATTGGTCCTAAAATATTTCCTGCCATTGCAAGAGAAGCTGCTAACGCACCTAAAATAGGTTTAACTGTAAACCAGAAAACAGGATCTCCAATACCTGCTAAAGGTCCCATCATACCAACTTTAACCCCTTGAATTGCTACATCATCAACAGGCGCGCCATTAGCACGTTCCTCTTCTAATGCTAATGTTACTCCAATAATTGGAGAAGCAACGTAAGGATGTGTATTAAAGAACTCTAAGTGACGAGTCAATGCTGCTGATCGATCTTCTTGAGTTGTATATAATTTTTTAATAGCTGGAATCATTGTATAAGCCCAACCACCATTTTGCATACGTTCGTAGTTCCATGAACCTTGTAGGAAAGTCGAGCGCCACCAAACGGAAATTCTATCTTTTTTTGATAATTCTATTCTTTGTTCTGTCATTTTTCAAGTTCGCCCCTTTCTTAATAGTTATCTATAATATCGCCAACAGGATCACCAGTATTTGAGTTACCACCATTACCTGAGCCGCCACCTTGTTTAGATAACGCTAAATAGATAAGAGCTAAAGCAACGCCAATACCACCAAGTCCCATAAGAGTAATTTCAGAAACAGTTGCTAACACAAAACCAATTGCAAAGAATGGCCATACTTCTTTAGTAGCCATCATGTTAATAACCATTGCATAACCAACAGCTACTACCATACCACCACCAATAGCTAAACCTTCTGTTAACCATACTGGCATTGAATCAAGTAAACCTTTCACAGGTCCTGCTCCAACAGCTAAAATTAAAGCAGCTGGAATTGCAATACGGATACCTTGTAAACAGATTGCAGCAATATGCCAAAATTCAATTTTTTTGAAATTTCCTTCTTTTGCAGCAGCATCCATAAAATGAACGAACGCTGTCGCAATAGTACGACAAATAATTGTTAATAAAAGACCTGCAACAGCAAGTGGTACAGCTAATGCAATCGCTGAGCTGATACCTTCTTTACCTTGTCCACCTAAAACTAAAATAATTGCAGAAGCTACTGATGCTAACGCAGCATCGGGAGCCACAGCGGCACCAATGTTTGCCCATCCAAGAGCGATCATTTGTAATGAACCACCTAAAATTAAACAAGGTACTAAGTTTCCTGTCACTAAGCCAATTAGTGTACACGCAATAACGGGTTGATGGAAATGAAATTCATCTAAAATACCTTCCATACCAGCTAAAAACGCTACAATTATGACTAAAATCATTTGAATAGCATTTAATTCCATGATAATTTATCCTCCATTTTTCTAATAATTACTAGTTACGTTTATTAATTTCTTCTTGTGCTTTTTTAATAATTTCTTCCATATTACCTTTAGAATCATTTGGAACTTTACGTACATCAAATTTAATACCAGCAGTTTTCAATTGATTGAATGTATCAATATCAGCTTGATTAAATGCTAACACTTTGTTTGGTTGTACCTTACCTGGTGAATGCGCCATTGACCCAACATTTACAGTTTCTAAAGGAACGCCACCTTCAACAGCTCTTAACACATCTTGTGGTGTTTCGAATAATAGTAATGCTTTTTGACCACCAAAATGTTGATCATCTTTCGACAATTCAATCATTTTTTCGATTGGTACCACATGAGCTTTCACTCCAGGTGGTGCAGCTTGTTGAATTAATTTTTTACGTAACTCATCTTTTGCTACAGCGTCTGAAACAACAATAATACGAGTAGGACCAGTTGTTTTAGTCCAAGCTGTTGCTACTTGACCATGTAATAATCTTGAATCAACACGAGCCAAAACATATTCCAACTTACCTGGTCTACCTGCGTTCGCTCCTTGATTAGAAACCTCACTTACTGCTTCTTCTGGTTCAAGCTCTTCAGGTTTTACTTTGACACCTTCTTTAGCAGTACCAAGAATATGAGTTGCGATTTCTTGAGCACTTTCCATAGAAAAGCGTGATGCATAAGCTTCAATAACCATTGGTAAATTCATACCTGCTACAATTGCCCATTTTTCTTTGTGTTCTTCAAACAAACTATTAGCTTGATTAAAAGGTGTACCACCCCATAAATCAACTAAGAACAGCACTTCATCTTGATTGTCAAAGTTAGAAACAGCATCTTGCATTTTCTTTTTAATATCTTCAGGTCCTTCTGAAGGCATTAATGTAACAGCTGCAACGTTTTCTTGTTCGCCAAAAATCATTGATGCTGATTGTAAAATACCTGATGCAAATTCACCATGACTTGCTAGGATAATCCCTACCATTCCTTTACCTCCTATTTTATATTTTTTCTTATCGTTACAAGAAGTTCTGTTTTTTTAATAAGTCCATCAAGTTTAGTTTATGATCTGCAGGAACTTTTCTAATTTCTAACTCAATTCCTTGTTCAGACAAATAGACAAAAGACTCAATATCCAAATCATCTACTGAAATAAAGTTAGTCAGCATTTTCTTACCATTAGAAAAACTCATTCCGCCAATATTAATTGAAGTAATTTTCATGCCACAACGAACAAGAAATTCAACATCTCTTGGTGAAGTAAACAGTAAAGCAATTTTTTCAAATTGCAAAATATCACTTTCATAAACTTCAATCATTCTAGCAACTGTAATGACATTAACATTAATCCCATTTGGAGCTGCTTGTTTTAACAGAAGTTTTCTCAACTGATTATTTGCTGCTTCATCACTGATGACTAGAATACGATCTATCTCAATTTGTTTCGACCACGCAGTTGCTACCTGACCATGAATCAAACGATCATCAATACGAACCAAACGTATATCAATCGCCATAAACATCCCCCTAACCTTAATTAACTATCAAAAGACACAAGTGTATCAAACAGAGTGTTCTTCTTATACATTTATATTAATGCAATTAGCGTGCCAATTTTCAAGAGTATAGCAAATTTAATTGAATCTTATACTGGCGGCTTTCATTGAGACTATAGATACAGATACACTAAAAAAATACAGTAACAATACACTAAAATCCCTGCTAGTGTGTATCGTTACTGTATTAAAAAACCACTATTATGCTTTCTCTTTCTCATTTTCAATAATTTGGTAAATAAAATATACTTCACTATCAGAAAAAGAAATTTGAAGTGTATTATTTAAAATGTCAAATGCTGGTAAAATTCGCTGATAAACCAAACTCTCTTTCATACTAGTTAACTCTTTTTCTGTAGCTGTCAACAAATCGTTCCTTAATTCTCGTTCAATGGCTCCTGCTGTGTGCATACACAAATTAATATAAAAGACAGCATCTGCTTGAAGCATCTCTAAGTGGCAGATTTCACTTGAAAATTCCCATAATGGTTGCAATAACTTATCAGGATTAATAAATGTAAAACTTTCTTTAATATAGTCATAACAAATAGATTGAGCATTTTCCATTGTAATATTCGTTGGCGTTTCTTCATAATTATCAGTCAATACGCTTTCTAATACTCTAGAGCCCTGATCTGAAAACAGTGTATCCATCGAAATAAACGGCACACCAATTTTCGGGTCTTTAATACCTGTTGAAGCAATAATTTGATAATTATTTTGGATGTTACTAATTTCCTGATTCAATTCAACTATTGAAATAGGAAAGACTTTAATTTTAGTTTGTAAATGAGAAATCAAATAGTGATCTATTAGTTCTTTCATCCTTTGCGCTGTTCCCTTACCAGAGGCACATATCGCAATAATCGCTTCTTCTTTAGAAGACAGCTCTTTCCTCTTTGGCAGTTGAGTCGATTTTATCATCGTGTACCCATGAAAATGAGCGAGGGAATCATATAAGTCATCTAAACTTGTATCGAGTAAGCTCGATTTTCGGGCAGCTTCTAAGACAATTGATGTTGTTACCATATCCACTACCTTGACTTCGATACCTGTTTCCATTTTTATCTCTTCTGAAAAAGTACCTAAAGAGCCCATATCAACAAGAAGCATTACACCACTTCCCTCGTCTACTGAAACAACTTCTTCAACAATTTTTTCAAAAGCTTCTTTTGGCTTCATCTCTAAAGGCATATCCACCGCTCTTAAATTATCAACTTTCAAAAGTTGCGTAACTACCTGAACCATACTTGAAGCAGTACTATTACCATGGGCTGCGACTACAATTCCGATTCTGCCATCTTCCTTATTTTCTTTTAAAGATACAAGTAATACTGTCAGATAATGGACTTCTGATTCAGGTACTTCCACCTGGTAGTCTTCTTCAATCATCTTTTTAAAAACAGTAGCAACTGCCATCTCTTCTGGATAATGAGCCACCATATTTTTAATATTCTCATTATCTTGAGAGAATGTTTCTGATTTATTTTGTAAACGATTCAAAAAGGAGCTGATATGAAATCCCATAGCATAAAGAAAATTCGTTTGAAAATCATAATTTAATGCTTCTTTAGCGTAATCATAAATTTTTCTTGTTGTATTAATAATTCGCTGATCAATAATTTCTGTTAATTTGTTTTCAGTATCAAAAGTAAATCCATGATTACGATAAAACGATTTTAAATGCACATTTATATCTGTCGAAATAAAGTGATTAATCGCATCCTGCGTCAAGCCATCTTCTTTTAAAACCGCAGCTTTATCACCAATAATTTCATAAAGATTATATGGTAATTCATAAGAATCTTCTTCAAACATATCTAATGGTTCATTAGGTGAAATAATCATTTGCGGTGTCAAAAGTGGCGTTAAATCAGCAATAGCCTGTCGATCATGAGCCAAAGTGATTAATCCTTCTTTAATACTTTCATTTAATTCTTCTATTGTAATATGAATTTCATCTTGATCCATGTGATTTAAAAAGGATTGTGCTGTCACAAGCTGAACATTTGATTTTAATTGTCCCACATTCCCGTAAGATACACTTCCTATCAAAGCCTTCACAACATCTTCACTTAACACTATTTTCCGCTGAATTCGCTTTGCTTCCATTGTCATCATAATTTTAACTAGATCAATCTTTTCTTTAGCCGTTCGATCTTTAAAATTGGGAAGCTGGATCGTGATTGGTATCCGTCTGACAAATGTATTTAATAAGGAAGATGACGGGTCTTCTGTGGTCGCACAAATAATTCTAACACTAGAATGGTTATTTTTTTGTGTTTCTCCTAATTTAGCAAATGTACCATTATCCATGAAATAAAAAACCATTTCTTGTCCTTCTGGTGGTAAGCGATGAATTTCATCTAAGAATAGAAAGCTATCATTTGCTAAACTAATCAAACCTTCTTTTTCTTGATCTGCTCCAGTAAACGCTCCCTTAACATGACCAAACAAATGACTCATTAAAAGTTCTGGATTACTCGCATAATCCGCACAATTAAATACAATCATTTCTTTTTTATCGTCAATTACTTTATTCTGTTTCGCAAATTGAAACATGGTATGTGCAAAAAAAGTTTTACCTGAACCTGTTGGACCGATTATCAGGGAGTTTAACCCTTTTGGTGGATATAAAATAGCAGCTTTTGCTTGTTCTGTTGAGTTTTTCATGCTGCTATAAGCACCAACTACTCGCTTAAAAATATCTTCTGAATTTAGAAACTCAGCTTTTTTAGGCTTAATAACTGGTGACTCAATTTCTCGATAACTCTCAACATATTTAGATAGTGGTTTATGTTGAAAAACCGTCTTACAAACATAGCGCACTGGTCTGCCATCAAGTTTATCTATTAAACCTTCTCGCACCAAATTGTTTAAATCTTTACTCGCATTACTCCTTTGGATCCTAAAAAAGTCGGCTACTTCTGCTGTTGTAATACCTGACACCTCATTTAGGTGCTCTTCGTCTAAATGGGCTGTTTGTTCTTTAACATATTGATACACCCTATCAATTCGTTTCATTTGTATCCTCCTACTAATACACTAAAACTACTGTATCCATAGTGTATCAAAAAGTATCAAAAATACATACTAATTTTATCTAGAAACTTTAATCTTCTATTAAATTCCGTTCCTTTTTGGAATAATCCATATAAAACTTTAGTTTTTCCATTTTTTGTTTTTTTATTTGTTGAACTTCTCTGACAGTTGGTGGCGTTATGAATCCTTCCATTTCAAGTTGTTCCATAACAGAAATAAGTTGATAAAACTCTGTCACTATTTCTTTTTCGTTTGTCACATCAGCTTGTTTTGGGTGTGTATCATCCAGCCCAAAACGCAATCCTTTAGCAACTGCTTGCTGAACTTCAGCACACTCTTCCATCAAACAAACTAACAAATGCTCTTTTCTCTTCATATCAATTTACCTACTTTTTAATTTTTCTTTAGTTTAACAGAAAAAAAGAGGTTCAACTTATTAAGTTGACCTCC
>NZ_JAVWHO010000046.1:0-18067 GCF_036639995.1 Vagococcus sp.
TTTAATTCACCTCGATAATATGCACCGAGCAATTCACGTACTTCTTCTGTTGATTTTGTTTCCATTAACCTTACACGTAGATCGCTTGCTCCAGGAAATCCCTTAACATAAATTTTAAAGAAACGATGTAGTCCAACAATTGATCTGGGAACTAATTCACTATATTTATCTTGTAAATTTATCTGTAATTCTAGTAAATCTAATAGCTCTTGCGGGCTGTGTTTTCTCATTTCCTTTTCAAAAGCATATGGATTTTTGAAAATACCACGACCAATCATAATACCATCTACCCCATACTCATTAGCTAACTTCAGCCCCATTTCTCGGTCCAAAATATCGCCATTAATCGTAATCAAAGTTTGAGGTGCAACTTTATCACGGATAGCCATAATTTGTGGAATCATATCAAAATGAGCGTCAACTTTACTCATCTCTTCCCTTGTTCTCAAATGAATGGATAAGTTAGCGATATCTTGTTTTAAAAGATGGGTTATCCAACTCTCCATCTCTGATAACTCCTTAAAGCCAAGTCGCGTCTTCACACTAACTGGTATACCACCTGCTTTAGCTGCTGCAATTAATTCCGCGGCAACTTCAGGGCGTTGAATTAACCCACTACCTTTACCACGGTCAGCCACATTCGGAACAGGACATCCCATATTAATATCAATTCCCTTAAATCCCATCTCAGCCATTTCAATGCTCATTTGACGGAAAAATTCTGGATTATCTCCCCAAATATGGGCAACAATAGGTTGTTCATCTTCTGTAAATGCTAAACGACCACGAACACTATCCTTACCTTCTGGATGACAGAAACTATCTGAATTAGTAAATTCTGTAAAAAATACATCTGGTGCGCCTGCGGTTTTTACAACATGACGAAATACAACATCTGTGACATCTTCCATCGGTGCTAGAATAAAAAAAGGTTTTGGTAACTCTTCCCAAAAATTGGTTGTCATTTATCTATCTCCGTTCTCGTATTATCAAAAAGTATGCTTATTATACTAAGAAATGACAGAAGAATCAAAAAAGTCAATTCTTTTTTGACTTCTTCATTTTTAATCTCTCAAAAAGTATAGTAACATGATAACGGGGACTATCCAAAAAGTTAGTGCCCTATTTTGGAGGAATTAATCATGAAAAACGTCTACGAAATCAAACGTTTAGATGGAACAAAAATTAGTTTTATTGGAAAAGGATTGTTAATTGGCGTTGTCGCTGGATTTGTTGTTAGTTTATTTCGATTAAGTATCAGCTTTTTTAGTCACACAGTTTTTGAATGGTATCATTACCTTTCAGGGCATCTCTTCTTACTACTTCCTTGGGTAATATTTAGCTTACTAGTTGCCTACTTTATCGGAAAACTAATTCAAAGTGATCCAAATATTAAGGGCAGTGGGATTCCACAAGTTGAAGGTCAACTAAGAGGACAAATTACCATTAACTGGTTGTCTGTTCTTTGGAAAAAATTTATTGGTGGCGTGCTTGCCCTGAGTATGGGGCTATTTCTTGGTAGAGAAGGTCCTTCCATTCAGTTAGGAGCCGTTGTTGGACAAGGTATTAGTGAAAAATTCAAAGCAACCAAAGCAGAAACAAAAATTTTGATATCCAGTGGGGCTAGTGCCGGTCTTTCTGCTGCATTTAATGCTCCAATTGCAGGTCTATTATTTACGTTGGAAGAAGTACATCACTCCTTTTCACCATTAGTTCTTCTAACAGCCTTTTCAGCTACTTTAGCTAGTAATTTTGTGTCTCTTCATTTTTTTGGACTAAAACCCGTTCTTTATATCGGAGCGATAAAAGCTCTTCCTCTTCATTACTATTGGACGCTTCCTTTACTCGGTATTTTAGTTGGTCTACTAGCTCTTATGTATCAAAAAGTACTCTTACATATGGGGCAATGGTATAGTAAGCTAACAATTCTACCTTCTTATTTATACGGTATTGTACCACTTATATTAGTCATTCCAATTGGGTTATTTTTACCACAATTTTTAGGTGGCGGACATGATATTATTTTAGATTTGAATACTATTTCTTTTAGCGCTACCTCTTTGTTTATTCTATTTTTATTTCGCTTTATTTTTTCAATGATATCTTATGGTTCTGGATTACCTGGTGGTATTTTCCTACCTATTTTAAGTTTGGGTGCTATTATTGGTGTTTTCTTTGGCGTTATTTTAACCCAAAGTACTGGATTAGACGATATCTACATAAAGAATTTTTTAATTTTAGCCATGGCTGGTTATTTTGCAGCTATTAGTAAAGCACCTTTAACTGCTATGGTTCTAATTACTGAAATGGTCGGAAGTTTTTCTCATTTGATGGCAATTGGTGTTGTTGTTTTGATTAGCTATGTTGTCATCGATTTTTTCAATGGAAAGCCAATTTATGAGGCGCTATTAGAAAAATTAGTTCATACTGAGGACATCGATATCAAAGGAAAGAAAACAATTATTGAGTTCCCTGTATTAGTTGAAAGCACTTTTGATGATCAGCAAGTACGTGATATTAATTGGCCAAAAGACATGTTGCTGACATCCATCAGACGTGGTGAATCAGAAATATTAACTCATGGTGACACGCTCATTCATGCAGGGGATACCTTGATTATTTTAACAGATGAAGGAATGACACAATATATTAAAGATGTACTTGCTGAAGAAAGCTATCCATCTACAAGCAACAAATAAAAAAACCGTCTCAACAACACGAGACGGTTTTTTATTATTAATGAGATATCTCATTGCTACTAGGGATAACTGAAATATAATACATTATTCGATCTGCATAACTTGGTGATTTTTGGAAGTTCTCAATTTCATCGTTTAATACTGACAATTCATCTGTAATAATACCATCCACATCCATGAACATTACTTTAGACATGACATCTGTCTCATTCACTGTCCAAGCAAAAACTTGTCGTTTACTTGTATGAGCTTTCGTGACAAAGCTGTCATTTAAAGTCGTAGCTTCCATTGTATAAGCATTCGCTTCTGTGTTAGGGAAGACAAAGTTATACGGTAGAATATAAGATACTGGGATTTTAGGTGCTTTTTCCTTCAATGTATCAACCACATTATAGTCCAAGGATTGAACACTGTGATGATTTGCAATAATTATTTTTTCATACTTTTCAATAAAATTTACCATTAAGTCAGGTGAATCAAATTTAGATGTTTTAATCTCAATTAAAAGCTTCTGACCACCTTGATTAGCTGCCTCCAGATAGTCATCAAAACTTGGTATTTCGGCTTCCATTCCATTTTCTCTAGCTGTTAAAGCCGTTATTTCTTTTAATGTCATCTTCTGTGGCACTTCATTGACACCTGTTAAAGCAGCAAGATTAGGATCATGCATCATCACAAATTCCCCATCTTTTGTTTCTTGAATATCCATCTCAACATAATCTGGTTTTAGTTTCATAGTTTTTTTAAGTGCTGGAATGGTGTTTTGGACCCCATTAGGATGCTCCAAACTATCCACGCCGCGATGAGACACCGTTTTGGGTGTTCTTTGAATCAAACCATTTAAAAAGAAGACATTAAATACTAAAATAGTTATACACGTCACAATAACGACAATTCCGTTGATACGATTTAACCACCGAGTAGAAGGTTTAAATATCACTTCTCTTTTAGTTAAAGGTAAAATTTCAGGTTCTCTTAATAAGAGATACATCAAAAGAACTGAAGTCCAAGCGCCACCGAGTGCATCAATAATTTGAACCAATGATAAATTGATAACACCACCAATTAAAGGATACGGGTTTACTTTGGTATCTAGCCAAACTTGAAACATATATATCAGAACAAAAATGATATATTTTATTCCCATACTTAGCATCGTAAAAATAAAAATCCGCCACGAAAAATGCCAAAACCTCTTTTTAGTGATTGCTAGGCTCTTTCTCATTGCTTCTTTTGATGACATATCACCTAAAACCATCAATGGTAAAATAAAAATCCACCGAATAGCAATATAACCAATCAGCAACCCTAAGAAAGCCACTATTAACGCATACCATAAATTGTTAGCCAAAAAGTCCATGATAAAAGCAGGGATCACTACTTTATTTAATAGCTGTGTATTAAAGACTTCTTGAGCAACAGGAAGAATCAAAATAAAGTAAAACAGGAAAAAAACATATGAGGATAGTCGCTGCCCCTTAACTGACAACCAACTTTCCTTTATTAAGTGAGCCAAATTAAAACGTCGTTGATAAATTTGCCGAATACCTAATAACGAGTAAGAAAACTGAAAAAATACCATGACAATTAACATCATAAAGAGTAGTAACAGTAAAATAGTTGCTACTGGTTTTTGAACTAAAACAAGCAAATTGGTGTAGGATAAATACGGAATATTTTGAAATTTTAAGATAGTTGAAGCTAAAAAATCGAACACCGTAACGGCAATAAACAACATAATATTCATACTAAAAAATAGCATTAGATAACTAAAACAATGACTAAAAAATTCTTTGGTAATTTTTTTAAATAGCTGAAACATTGGCATTCTGGCTCCCTCCAACTCTTTTAATTAATCAATGAGACCTTTCTTTTGACATAATTTCCATAAAACAAGACATAAAACTATCCCACAAACAGTTGTTACAAGACCACCTTCTAAACCAAACGCACCGCCATTTATCAAATGTTTACTTGATATAGACGCTGTTTCAAACAACGTACTTTGAAACGTTTGACCACTCACCTGGATTCCCATAATAGGACCCATTGTAAAATTCCAAGCACTATGAGCCGCTCCTGTTAACCAAATGTTATCACTCCAATAAAACAACAATGAAAAAATGAGACCAAAAATAAAAATATTAACTATTGATAACACCGTTACTCCAGGATTCATTAAATGAAAAACTGAAAAGAACAATGAATTCACTAGTATTCCCCAAACAACACCTTTTTTACTACTAAAAGCATTCATAATAAAGGATCGCATTAGAACTTCTTCCGTCATTCCTTGAATTAAAAATCCCACTAAAATTAAAAGAAATGCTAATAAATTAAAATTAGCACTCGTGTGAACTGTCACCGAACCAAATAAAAAATTTATGCCATAAACAACTAGCAGTCCACCAAATCCCAACAGTAAACCAGTGCCATATTTTTTCCACTTGTCTTTTGCAACAAATCCCAAAGATTCAAAAGATTTCTTATACTTAATTTTATGGATTAGCAGAAAAACAAGTAACACGAATGGAAAACTAAATAAGTTAACATTTGTTCTAAAAGGTTCTTTTTCAAATAAATCCATAAAAGTAAGTGAGGGATCAAAACTTGAGACTATCGGAAACAAAATAAGAGGTGCCATAATTGGGACAAATAAAAATAAAACCAGACTTATTCCCAAGGTACTCCAAGGTGATTTTTCTCCTAACTCTTTTTTGGTTATTTCCATGCTTTGTGTTAATTTCATCAAATTACTCCTTTAATTTTATAGTATTAACTATATATTAGTCTAAGTACTACTAGCAACCCAATACGAAAAAAAAGTGTAAGTTGCTTTTGATAAGCTTCTCACACTTTTTCTTAAAATATAAAAGGAATTAATTTTTTTTGAGCTAATATTTTTTCTGCTTCATCTGGATAATTTTCTTTAATATATGTTACTTGCTTTGGTATTTGAACAAAAGAAAAATCAAGAACTTGTTGAATCATAATTACTGCAAAAATAATAATGGAGCCACTACTTAAATAAAATAAACTGGGTAGTGCTAGTATTTCACCAAAATAGTTAATACAAATAGCATATTTAAATAGCCCATGTAACCGGTAATTAGCTTGTGGATCATGTTTTTTAATTTGCTTTCTTTGGTACTCTGAAACCATCGTAATCGCTGTCCCTAAAAGATAAAGAATAAATATTATCACTTGTGTTGTTGTTCCTAGATTCCATTTTAAATAAAATGTCTCATGAAGGTACGTGTAGCCTAAGGGGAAAATAACAAAAAATAAAGAGTTCAACGTATAATCCATTAACAGTGGTTTTTTTTGACTGCTAGATGCTTGAAACGTTAATCTAGTTGGTTTTAAAAACCAAATTAAATACATAAATCGAAGCTGATAAATAAATAATGCTACAAAAAATAAAGAACGCTCTAAACTACTTGTTCCTCTAAAGAATAGTAATCCTCCTTCAACTAGCATGGCAATTAATGTGAAAAGGGTAATCACTTTCTTTTCGGTTTGGATATGCTTTTGATTCATTTGTCATCACTCATTTCTTTAATAATTGATTCAACTTAGCTCTTATTTCTTTTTCTAAAGAATCAAAAGTCATTTGATCATTGTAAATAAAAAATAAAAAACTCGTAAACATAGCACTGTAAATTAATTCCAGTAAAACAACACTATCTACTGCTGAATTAATTTCTTGTTGGTTTTGCAACTCTTCTATCGTTTGTTTTAGTTTGCTTATAAATAAATGATCAATAGCAACAAGTTCTAAAAATAGAGTTGGTTTTTTTTCTGCTGCTTTCGTTAAAGAGGATAAAGATGTACGCCAAGATTCCTTTTCAATTTTAGCTAAACTTTTCAACTCAGTCATAATGGCATCTATTAATTGGTCGATCGTCTGGCTTCTCAGTTCCTTTTCGAAGTTTTCACCAAACACAAAAGCCGTCCCTCCTGCGACTAAATACAACTCTTCTTTTGAGGCATAGTAATTATAGGCTGTCCCTAAGCCGACATCTGCACGTTTTGCAATTTGGTTCATCGTCACTTGATCAAACTCTTTTTCTAAGAATAGCTCTCTTGCTGCTGTTATTATTTTTTCTTGCAACTTTCTTTTTTTATCTTCTCTAACACCCATTACGTTCACCTCTCTATTTATGAATACATTCATGAATATATTCATAATATTAATAAAAAAAATAACTTTCGTCAAGTTCTTTGATTAATACTTAATGGTTGATTTTTTTTAAACCATAAGAGTAAAATGTGTTTACTGAATGGTTTATATTTTTAAACCATAATTGGAGGATAATATGATGTCTGAAACGATGAAAGCAGCACAAATAACACACTATAAACAAGATTTTCCGAAAATAACTGATGTCCCACTCCCTAAAATTGGCCCCAAAGATGTTTTAGTAAGTGTAATAGCCGCAAGTATTAATCCTATTGACTTAAAAACAAAAGACGGCGGATTAAAGATATTACTTACTTATGACATGCCACTTATACTAGGCAGTGATTTTTCAGGAATTATTATAGAAGTAGGTGCTTCAGTCACTCGATTTTCAATTGGTGACGCTGTTTATGGGCGTGTCCAAAAAAATCGGATTGGCACATTTGCTGAAAAATTAGCCGTCAGCCAAGAAGATATTGCTCTTAAGCCGACCAATCTAACTTTTGAAGAGGCGGCTAGTATCCCACTTGTTGGCCTCACGAGTTACCAAGCGCTTCATGATGTTATGAAAATTAAACCTGGTGAAAAAGTTTTAATTCAAGCAGGTTCTGGTGGCATTGGAACGATAGCTATTCAATTAGCTAAAAAAATGGGTGCCTTTGTTGCGACTACAACCAGTCAAAAAAATACTGAACTTGTCTCATCTCTTGGAGCAGATTTAGTCATTGATTATAAAACAGAGCAATTTGAAAACATCTTATCTGATTACGATTACGTCTTTGATACTCAGGGCGGAGAAATTTTAGAAAAAGCTTTTAGCATTATCAAACCTGGTGGAAAAGTTGTCAGTATCTCTGGTTTACCAAATGCGAAATTTGCTAAAGAATATCATCTACCACTTTGGAAAAAAATTGCTTTGACAGTTGCTACTAGAAAACTTACTACACTTGAAAAAAAGACAGACTCACACTATCATTTTCTTTTTATGATACCTAGCGGACAACAACTGGAGACGCTAAGAGAGTTCATTGAAGCTGGTGATGTCTTACCTGTTATTGACCGAGTTATTCCACTATCTGACATTAAAGAAGCTTTTGACTATTCACAATCAGGACACGCTAAATGGAAAATCATCTTAAAAATAAACTAAAGAAGGACTGACACCTTGTGATGTCAGTCCTTCTCTAGTTGTTATATTAATCAACTTTTGGTTGTGTCTGTCTTATCTTTTTCTAATAAATAAGTAACATTATCTAGCAATTTCTTTATTTTACCTATTTCTTCCATTTCATGAGATAAGTAATAGAAATTTTTTGTTCCTTCGCTATGATAATTAACAATATTGGCATCTTTTAAAATTTTTAAATGATGCGAAACCGCAGGACGTGATAAATCTGTTACCTCTGTTAAATCACTCACCTGTACACCTTTACAAGAACCTGATTCTAGCAAACGAATAATAATGGCTTGTCTTTTTTCATCTCCTAAAGCGATTAAAAAATCACTCACCTCAGAAAAATCTTGCTGTAATTGTTTGCAATCCATTTAACTTTCACACCCGTTCATGTTTTTAAACCATTGAACCATTGAAGCTGTTTTTTGTCAATTGCCTTATATTTTCTTTAAAGACAGACTAACATTCTTTTTTGAGAGCCGATATCGCCAAATTGAACGAGAACCTAACATTGAAATTCCCATATGAAGCGTTTGAGAGATGGATAGCACTACTTTTGAGTCATGAGTCAACCATTCAATAATAATGTGCGTGATAACCATTCCTAAAATAAAAACTACAACGCTAAGCCAGGATCCCTTGCGCAACCATTGATGTGCATTTTGGTTATACCATAATTTCATTGTACATCCTCGTAAAAGCCCAAAAACAAACCCTAACACCAATGAAACTAAAATAACCAACCAGCCACTTTCATGAGCCTCAATTACCGACCAACCATCAATTAATAAGTAAGCTCCAATCACCAATACAATAATCACACCTCGAAATGATTCTTTAATTGGTTTTGTTTTTAATATCAAGTGAATAAACCAAAGAAACAAAAGTAGAGTCACAATACTATTACTTAAAGCATTCATCAAATAAACATCCCTTTTAACTTAAATATTTCGATTTGAGAGCTACTTTTTTAATTGTCGGTCTAAGTTCTTTGCAACAAAATAATTTTTAATGACAAAAGCAGACCAAATTACAATGTATGTCACCACTGTATTCAACGTAAAAGTTAAAAGACGTGCTACTGTGAATGGAAATAAATAAAAGTAACCAAATGCGATCATGACATAACTTCCTAAAAAGTGACACAGTGTAATTTGCCAGTAACTAAGACGCTCAATATGATCCAAAAAGCTCAAACTGCTTACCACCACTGCTACATAAAAATTAAACCCAATTTCTTGTGATGTGATTATTTCTACATTAAAAATAAGTTTAGCTACTAATGTTATCACACTACCAATCGCAATTCCTAAAGCATTTCGTTTTATAAACTCCATTTTCCCACCTCTTTCTCATCTCGATATGTTTATTCTACTCATACTTTAAAAAGACGCTATTTTTTCTGTCACTTTTGGGTGATTTTTTGTCACTTCTGGCGATTTGACGAATTAATGGCCTGTTTAAAACTTTTAGAGAAATGACGACTTACCATAAGCTCTTCTTTGTTTTTTAGTAAACAGTATAGATTTCCGTTTAATAAAGAAGATTTTATTTCTTCCACACTTAAGACATTCACAATCATTGTTTTAGAAATTTGAAGAAACTCACCAGGTAAATTGGATTTTAACCGATTTAAAGTTATTCGTTTTTCGTACGTTTTAGAAACTGTGTAGAAAAAGCATTTGCGCTCTATGTATTCAATATAGAAAACATCAGTTACTTTTAATTGAATGTCTTGATTTTTTTGATAATCCTTAACTAAAATCATTTTTTCTTGATAGTTTTCTAAAAGAACTGCCATCTCTTCAATAAACGGCGTTTTCTGATGGACTTCAAACAGAACGTTTTCTTTATCACTTGAATCAATCAACCGAAAATGAACTTTCATTGTCGTCACCTCTCTTTCCTTAACTTAATTTGTAAGGTTATTTTAAGGTTAAACTCGTTTCCATGCAAGCATTGTTTTTTATGCTTTAGATATAAATAAAGGAGGCGTTATCATGACTGAATCACTTTTAACTATTAGAAATCTTCAAAAAAATTACGGAAAATTCACTGTTCTTAAAAAGATTAACCTTTCTTTAGAGCCAGGTAAAATAGTTGGTTTACTTGGCAGGAATGGCGCTGGAAAAACAACCTTAATGAAATGTGCTTTAGGATTAATTGTCGATTATAAAGGGAATATCACTTTTAAAGGGGAAAAATCAGCCATTCAGAGGTCAAAACCAAGATAGGTTCTCTTGTCGATGTGACGTTTTTTGAGGATTTGACGGCTTATGACAATTTGATGCTTGCTATCCGACTTATTCCCACAATTCCTAAAAATAAAAGAAAACAACTTATCCGAGATAATCTAGCTTTTGTTGGTTTAACAAATGTTACTAAGAAAAAAATCAAACATTTTTCCTTTGGGATGAAACAAAGACTAGCTCTTGCTTTGTCACTTATCTCAGAGCCAGAGTTGCTAATTTTAGATGAACCATTTGTTGGTCTTGACCCTATTGGCACTCAGGAAGTAAAAGAGTTACTCCGTAAATTATGCACCACTCAACAAACAGCTATTCTATTTTCTAGCCATCAAATGGAAGATGTTTGTGACTTAGTCGATCATATATTGGTTTTAAATCAGGGATTAATTGTTTATTCAGAAAAAAATACGCATCTTGCTAATCAACAAGCTCAACTTATCGAATTGATAAAATAAAGGAGGAATCATCATGGAAACTTGGTCTATTTACAAAGTCGAGATAACCAAACTATTAAAACGTAAAAATAGTCTTATCTTGCTTCTACCAACTGTTCTTGCCATCGTTATGTCGTTTGCTATTTCAAAAGGTGGGATCACCTTAACTGGTGCAACACAAACATTCAGCTGTGTTGATTTCATAACGGCACTTTGGGCATTTTTTAGTGGTCTTGGAATTTGGGGGATTCTTATTTTGTTAGTTTCTGCTTTTTTATTTTCAGGTGAAATAAACAATGGCCAAATCAAACTCATCCTTCTTCGAGTGAATAAAAGAAGCCATGTTATTATTGCTAAATTTTTAGCATTAATCACTTGTATTGCTGCCAATTTTTCTTTATTCACTTTTATAGTTGGTTTAAGTTATTATCTTTTCATTAGTGAGTCTAAACTTGGCAATGGACAATTTGCCTCAAAAAGTATCCTCACATCTCATTTAATCATCAGTTTATTCTTGATTCTTTTATACCATCTTTTATTTGTTGGAGTCACTTTTTTAATTGGTCAATTTTTATCTCCTGTTATAACTTTTATTTTCAGTTTACTTAGTTTATTTGTAGTTAATTACCTGACAAGTGCTAATACATTTGATTTTCTAAACTATTCACCTTCATCGCTTAGCAGTCAGTTACTTTTATCAGGAAAAATAGATCATTTAGCACTGTCTCTCATTTTTTCTATTAGTTTACTTGTTCTTATGATGACTTTTTCTGCTTTTCTTTTTAAAAGAATCGATATTAAATAGTCACCTTAAAGGTATAATAAAAGAAACAACTAAGGAGTGATGGGTTATGACATTTTCAGTATTGATTGCAGATGATGAGCAGGGTATTTTAGATTTTGTCACGCTATATCTCGAAAAGGATAACTACCGTACATTCACTGCAAGAAACGGAGAATCTGCCTGGCAAATAATACAACATGAAACCATTGATTTAGCCATTTTGGATATTATGATGCCAAAAATGACCGGCTATCAATTAATTAAAAAAATTCGTGCTGAAAAAAATATTCCTATCATTTTCTTAAGTGCCAAAGATGCTAATGCAGATAAAATATTAGGTCTTGGTATTGGGGCAGATGACTATGTGACTAAACCTTTTGATCCACTAGAATTGATGGCGCGCGTAGAGGCTCAATTGCGCCGATTTTACGATTTAGGAGCAAAAGAAATAGCATCACCTTCAACGTTGACCCTTCATGAATTATCCCTTGACCTTAATCAATGTGTTCTACATAGACGACAAGAATTAATTGCATTAACCTCTATTGAATTTAAAATTTTGCGCCTTTTAATGAGTCAACCTGGACGCGTTTTTACCAAAAAACAAATTTATGAGGCTGCTTGGGAAGACACTTACATAGTGGATGATAACAATATCATGGTTTATATCAGCCGATTGCGAGAAAAAATCGGCACAAGAGAGGGGGACTCTTATATTCAAACCATTCGAGGTTTAGGATATAAGATAAAATGATGGCAAAAAAACCTCAAACAATCGGCAAATTTCTAACCAAAAAATACATCACAACGTCTCTATTGCTTTTATTTTCATATGCCTTGATTACTCTGTTAGCTCAACTGTTTTTTTTCAGAAATGAGCAACTTATTACTAACATATGTGCTAAAAATATCGTTCAATCCGACTACCAAACAATTGATACCACTACATTAGAAGATATTGATGGGTGGCTTGAAATTCTTGATTCTAACAATCATGTTATTTTCACAAAAGGAGTGGTCTTAGAAAAAAATAACTCTTACACACAAAAGCAACTTCTTGAAATGGATGCGTTTCAAGGAGTGATAAATCAAAAAATTTATCGATTTGGTTTTCTAACATTGAAAGTAGAAAATGAACAAAAATCATATCTAGCAACCTATGCTCCCTTTACTGGAAAAGACAATAAGCATTATACTGCTGTAACTAAATTTCCAGAAAATAACATAAGAGGAAATATTAACCTTAACTTTACTCATGTCAATTCACGCTCTTTTTTGACTACTTTTAAATGGTTGCCTCTCTTTTTATGCCTATTACTTCTTATTTTTGTAATTTGTGTCAAACGGTATTCTAGTTCCGTAAAAAAACATATCATTGCCCCAAATAACACACTAATAGATGGCTTTCGCTCAATAAAAAACGGTAACTATACAGAACCAATTTATCTTAACGCAGATTACGAATACATTGAAATAGAGAATTCTTTTAACCACATGAGAAAAGAATTGGCTCACGCACAAGATGAACGCGTCCTTTACGAAGTAGAACGTCAACTTTTATTTGCCAATATGGCTCACGATTTACGAACTCCCATTACCACTATCAAAGGTACTGCGCAAGCGGTAGCTGATGGTTTAATACCTGAGAAAAACTTGCCTGATTCTATGGCAACGATTATTTCCAAAACAGAGCATATGAATGAATTAATCAACCGTCTTTTAATTTTTTCTAAATTAGAAAGTGTCGATTATGAGCTTCACTTGCAACCTATTGACTTATCGGAAATGGTTCGAGAATCACTTCTTGAACACTTAGATTTAGCAGAAAACAAACAGATAACAGTTCATTTAACACTACCAGATTCACCTATTTTTATAACCGGAGATGCCACAGAATTACGTCGAGTTTTTGATAATTTAATTAATAATAGCATTCGACATAACCCTCCTTTTACTGATATCCAAATCAAAATGGCAATTACTGATGAGCATATTGTTTTTGACATTCAAGATAACGGGGAAAGCATTCCAAAAGAAATCCAAGACAAACTGTTTAAGCCATTTGTCAGCGGAGATTCTTCTCGATCCTCTTCAAATGGGAGTGGACTTGGTTTAGCGATTAGTCGAAAAATTATCGAAAAACACCAAGGGAATATTCAGTTCTTTGAAACCCAACCTCATGATAAAACATTTCGTGTCACACTGCCTTATAAGTAAAAAAACACGACAATTTGCCGTGTTTTTTTACTCTTCTATTTTTTCTAAAACCATTTCAGCAAACTGACCATATTGATGTGTTTCAAGTAATCGAAAAACTTGCTTGCCTTTTTTTTGAGTAAACAAAGAAACTCCCTCTCCAAGTAAAACAGGTGCCACTTGAAGATACATTTTATCAATTAAATGATTGTCCAGTATGGGAGCCATCAATGAGTTACCACCTACAATCCACACATTTTTTTCAGGAGGAAGTGACGAAATAAACTCAACCACATCTCCTGTGACTGTTTCAAAAAGCTCCGTCTCAATATCTTTTTGGTGAGTAAACACATAATTTTTAGTTGCTCCGTAAAAGTTTTCAAGATGAGCCATCTCTTTAATCTCATCAAATGTTTTTCTACCCATAATTAATATATCCATCTGATTATAAAATTCTGAATAAGTTGTTTCTTCCACTGTTCCTAGGTCATGAAGCCACCCAATTTCATTGTTTTTATCCGCCAAATAACCATCTAACGTCATACAACCATAAAAGAAAATCGCCACTATCCATCAGTCCTTTACCTTTTTTGAGATATTTAGTATACCCTGACTACCTAAAAATCACCAACGATAACAAAAAACACCTTCATTTAAGAAGATGTTTTTTCTAACCAACGTTTAGCCTGTTCAATTTCCTCATACATCAACTGATGAGTATTTCCCCACATTTCAGTGACATCGGCTTCTCTTTCTTCTAACAAATACAATACACGTTGACTTTCTTGAATCGATACCATCTGATCAAATTTACCCATTGTTACAAAGACTTGTGTCTTATTAAGTAATTGCCGATCTTTGACTTCTACTGGATACATTGGGTGAAACAGAATCGCTTTTTGATAAATTTCTGGATAATCTAACAACAACCGAATACCGATATTCGCCCCATTTGAATAACCAACGAGTACAACATTTGTTACATCAAAAGAATTAACATAAGCCAACTCTTGAATTGCTTCATGCAATTGTTTACTTTCTGTTTCCAAACTTTCTAAGTCGAAAACACCATCACTTAGACGTTTAAAATAACGAGGATAGCCATTTTCTAACACATTTCCACGAATACCAATCATCGTTGCTTCTTCATCTAATAAACGTCCAACTTCTAATAAAGAAGTCTCATCACCACCTGTTCCATGAAGTAAAACAAACACTGGATGATTATTTTTGCCTTGTTCTATCACATGTTTCATTTATTACGCCTCCTTTAATCTGGTCTTTGAATTGTTATTTTCTCGCCCAGTGTTGCATAGTCATTACCAGCCAAACGACTCACTGGCTTAAGCAAATCTGGATTAATTCGACCTTCGTTATATAATTCATCTTCAATATGGTACTTTTTCACCTTCATTAGTAACAAATCTGCATTGACTAGTTTATCATCAGTTATTGGAATATGCTCAAATAGTTCAACTTCCATCTTTATCTTTAGCTCATTAATAATAGGTACTTTTACTTCATCGGCTTTCCCTAAAGTAAACTGTGTTCTTAATAGTTCACTTTCATTTTCAGCTAAATTAGCTGCTGTTTGATTCACATCAATAAGATGAGTTTCATCAGCAATATGAATAACACCTTCTTTTTGACTTAATAAATGGCGCGTTGTGTCTTTCATTTCACCCGATTTTCGTTGAATAGACACCGAAACAATTGGTGGATTTGACGTTACGATATTGAAATAACTAAAAGGTGCAATATTTACAACGCCTGTTTCAGATAAAGTACTCACAATAGCAATTGGCCTTGGAATAATTGATCCTATTAAAAATTTATAATTGTCTCGCTCGCTCATCTCTTCAGGTTTAATCGACACCATGAGCTATTCCTCGCTCTCCTAAGGAAGGCAAATCTTGTTCCAATTTTTCTCGCATCGTTTCAAATTGCGGTGGTAACATTAATGTTTCTCCTAAGTGTTCCATAGATTCATTAATCGTAAATCCTGGCCCATCTGTTGCGATTTCAAAAACAACATTTCCTTTTTCAATAAAATAAATCGCTTTAAAATATTGTCGATCTTTTATTTCAGTCACATTATACTTTTCTTCATAAAGATAATCTTGCCACTGACGATGGCTTTCGTTATCTGGCACAGACCAGGCAATATGATGCACAGTTCCGACTCCAAATCGACCTCTTGCTAGTCTTTCTTTTGGTACAATAATATGATGTTTTTCGACACCAATCGTTTCCAAATGATACATCTCTTCTGTTTCACTCAACACATGTAACCCTAAATCATCCACTAATGTTTTAACAGTTTGCTTAGGTGAACTTGATAAAAGGGCCGTTCCATGGAAACCGATAATTTGTGTGTCACTAGTTTCTTCCTCTCCTTCAACTAAGGCAATCGCTAAGCCATGCGGATCTTCAAATTCAATCGTTGGTTTTAAAAATAATCTAGTGACCATAAAGTCAATATCAAAAGAAGTTAACCGTTCATTCCAATAAGCTAAGCTTCCTTTAGGTACTCGAAAAGCAATTCGTCCCACTTGGCCACTACCAACTCGACCGCGACTAGCCGTAGACCATGGAAAGAAAGTTATCAATGTTCCTGGTGTTGCTGTCTCATTACCAAAGTAAAGATGGTATGTTTCTGGGTCATCAAAGTTGACCGTTTGTTTCACTAAACGTAGCCTTAACACACCTTCATAAAAATCTATACTTTCTCTTGGATCACCCACAATGGCTGAAATATGATGTATTCTTTTAATAGCTTCCATAACTAATGACTTCCTCTCTTGGTATCAAATGGTTTAATGACACCTTCAATGTACTCTCTTTTACTTTCTAAAAACGGTGCAAGTGACAACGACTCTCCTAATGTTTCATAAGGTTCATCTTCCATAAAACCCGGTTCATCAGTCGCAAGCTCAACTAAAATATGTCCCAAACGAACATACAATGATTCAAAATAATAACGATCAACATAGCCTGAATTAGGTAATCCTAATTGATCAAATAACTCTTGCCACACCTTTAATGACTCTCTGTCTTTCAAACGAAAAGCCAGATGATGAACCTCACCGTAACCTTGTACCGCATCTTTATCTTCTTCATTCTCCACTAAAATAATCTGAGCACCATTTCCACCTTCACCCACTTCTAACAAATGACGATTTCCTTCTCTAGCAATTTCTTTAAAGGTAAATAAATTGGTCATTAAATGGTTAAATTGTTCCATGTAGCTAATGGTGATTTCAACAGTTCCCAAACCATAGATGGCAAACTCTTCAGGTACTGGTCCATTTTTCCATGGGATTCCTGCTGTGACACCAACATTTTTTTCATCTGAAATTAACTGATAGGCTTGCTCATCTTCGTCCCAAAACGACAAGACTTTTCGCCCAAATTCTTCTTTGATTTCTTCATGAGTTACATTAAGCATTTCAAAACGCTGCTTATAATACTCAATTGCCGCATCACTTGGTACTCTAAATCCTGAGCGACTTATTGTGTTTGTCCCTTTAGCGCCCTTAGGATTATTGGGAAAATCAAAAAACGTCATCGTAGTTCCTGGTGTCCCATGATCATCTGCGTAATAAGTATGATACGTATAAATATCATCTTGATTCACTGTTTTTTTCACTAAACGCATACCTAAAACTTCCGTAAAGAAGTCATAATTCTTTTTTACATCACTTGTCATGGCTGTTACATGGTGAATTCCTAATGGTTTATCTTGTTCTCTCATGATTAAATTCCTCTTTTCTTTGGTTGTTTATCTAATTGCCGATTCATTTTGGCGAGTAATTTTAGCAGTTGCTCTAACTCATTTGCTTCTAAATTTGAAAAACAATTTTCAATCGTCTCAGCATGTTGTGGAAAAATATCTTCCATTAATGTCTTTCCTTTTTCAGAAATTTGAACATAGGTCACACGCTTATCTTTTTCAGAAACCTGTCTTTCGACGTACCCTTTATTCTCAAGTTGATCAATCACATAAGTCGTACTACTACTTGCGATTAATATTTTTTCTTTAATCGTTTGCGTTGTTTGTTTTCCTTTGTGGAACAGTAACTCTAAAACAGAAAACTCAGTGATATTTAATTGGTAAAAAGACACATCATCTTTAACAATCTTTTCAAATTTATTACTACCACGCATTAAGCTAACAAACGTACCTAATGCTATATCTTGACGATTCATATTAGCTCCTCCTTAAAATTATCTCGAATTCGAGATAATAGTTTAAAAAAATAAACTCTTGATTGAATTGAGTTTAGTATAACGAGTTACTTACTAAAAGTAAACTATAAAGACTTGAGTATATTTCAGAGCCTTATTT
>NZ_JAVWHO010000047.1:0-17420 GCF_036639995.1 Vagococcus sp.
TTTTTTGTTATAGTAGGGGTTTAGAAAAGATGTTTGGAGGGAAGTATTTTGTTGAAAAGATTTTTTTCTTATTATAAGCCGTATCGAGCGTTATTTTTATTAGATTTTATTTGCGCAACGATAGCGGCAGTTTTAGAGTTAAGTTTTCCGGTGATTGTTAATCAAGTCATCGATAAGATAATGCCACTTAAAAATTTAAGATTGATTTTAATGGTAAGTGCTTTACTGTTTGGTTTTTACATTATTAACACGGCATTTCAGTATATTGTTGTTTATTTTGGGCATAAATTAGGTACAAATATTGAAACAGATATGCGTGATGAGTTGTTTGCTCATTTCCAAAAACAGCCATTTGAATTTTATGATAATCAAAAAACAGGGAAGTTGATGAGTCGTTTAACAACAGACCTTTTTGAAATATCAGAAGTAGCCCATCATGGTCCTGAGGATGTGTTTATCACTATCATGACTTTAACAGGCTCATTTGCATTAATGTACAATATTCATGCTAAGTTGGCTTTGGCAACAGCTGTTATGGTGCCATTTATAACGATTGCTCTAGCTTATTTCAACAAACGCATGACTAAAGTGAATACTCAGATTTATGAAAATCTAGGTGAATTTAATGCAGGGATTGAAGCGAGTGTAAGTGGGATTAGAGTTACGCAAGCATTTGCTAATGAAGAGTTTGAAAAGTCACGTTTTAGTAAGCTAAATCAATTGTATCGTCAATCTAAATTAGCTTTTTATAAAACAATGGCACTAAGTTCTTCTTATAATTATTTATTGATTCGTTTGATTAGTTTATTTGCTCTTTTATTTGGTTCTTATTACACGATCCAAGGAGAGATTACTAACGGAAACTTTGTTGGTTTTATTTTACTGTCTAATGTTTTTGCTAGACCAATTGAAAAAATCAATAATATGCTTGAAAGTTATCCAAAAGGGTTTGCTGGTTTTAAACGCCTAACAGAAGAGTTAGACAAAGTACCAAGTATTCAAGATAAGTCAGGGGCAATTGAAGTATCAGATTTAAAAGGCGATATTATTTATGAGGAAGTTGATTTTTCTTATAGTGATGGCACAAAAGTGTTAGATAAGTTGTCTCTTGAAATTAAACATGGTGAGACAGTTGCTTTTGTAGGTCCAAGTGGGGCAGGTAAAACAACATTATGTCATTTATTACCGAGATTTTATGAAATTGAATCGGGAAGTCTGTCTATTGATGGGGTAACTATTCAAGATATGTCAATGACGTCATTAAGAAAACAAATTGGAATTGTTCAACAGGATGTTTTTTTATTTCCCGGAACAATTAGAGACAATATTGCTTACGGTAAATTAGGAGCTAGTGAAGAAGATATCCAAAAAGCCATTGAACTGGCTCATTTATCAAAAGTAATTGAAGACATGCCAGAAGGATTGAATACGGTTATTGGAGAAAGAGGCGTGAAACTTTCTGGTGGTCAAAAGCAACGTGTAGCAATTGCTAGAATGTTCTTGAAAAACCCACCAATCTTAATCTTAGATGAAGCCACATCTGCCTTAGATACAGAAACAGAAAATGTGATTCAAGAATCATTAATGTCTTTATCAGAAGGTAGGACGACACTAATGATTGCCCATCGTTTAGCAACGATAAAACAAGCAACACGAATTGTTGTTGTGACTGAGAATGGGATTGTAGAAGATGGCACACATCAAGAATTAATGGCAAATGAAGGTGTCTATAAGAGATTATATGATGCTCAGTTTAGAGATTAGAATCCTTGATATAACAGCATGCTAAGATACTTAGCGTGCTTTTTTTATTAAAATGGGACGTGCTAAAGTTCTAATCTAGTATAATAAAATTACCTTGTTTATAGTGAGGTTATAAAGAGAGGAAGTTGTCAGATGGAGTTTGGAAAAAGACTGAAAAATGCAAGAAATGATGTATCAAAAACGCAAGAAATGGTTGCTAAAGATTTGCATGTCTCAAGACAAACAATTTCAAGTTGGGAAAATGAACGGAGTTATCCAGATATTAGTAGTTTAATTCAAATTAGTGATTACTATAACCTTTCTTTAGACACATTATTAAAGGAGGATGTTGGAATGAAAGAAGAATTTAAAAAAACAGAGGAGTTAGCGAAAATTAATAGGATATGGCGTGTATCCTATTTAATTAATCTTATTCTGGTAGTAGCCGTGTTATTAGGAAGTTTGTTGGAATTCTCTACGTTTAAAATGAATCTTGGTACCCAAATTGTTTTTTTAGTGGTAATGCTTTTAAATATGGGATTATTAATGTACGTGACAGTTGAAAAGGATGAATTAAAAGATAAACCAAGAAAAGTACGCTGGAGGTTGTCTAAACGAAGAAAGCAAGTAATCTTTTCTTTAGAGGTGGGATTTGTCGTTTTGAGTATCATGCTTAAGATGCTGACTAATAATCAACAAGTAGATCATCTTTTAGGGATTTTTGTGGGAATACTTTGTGCGACTAGTTTGATTTTTATTGTGGAGAACAAAACGCTGCCCAGTGACAAAGATGTAAGGTAATTCCTAGTCCATTAACAGGTCCCTTGAAAGTAAGTCATGCTATAATTGAAAAAAACATTTAAGGGATGATGATATGAATCATGCAGATATGAGTGTTATCAAATTAATCGGAGTCATCTTGACAATAAGTGGCATATTACTTGTTGGAATTGGTAAAAAACTTCCTTTGGTACGTTTTCTTTTAAATGATAGAAGCATGTTATCTCAGATTTTTTATGGCATGATTCTATTTATAATCGGAGGAATTATGTTATATTTTGGTTAATATGATACTATAATTGATGATGAGAGTAACGCTTAACAAGTAAATAGTTAAGGTTACTTTTTTTATGTGATTTAGCATATAATGAGTAGGTAAAAAGTACTTGGGGGAATGGCCAATGAAAATAATTAAGGAAAAACTTGCGTTATTAGCTATGTTAATTGCTTTAACAACTGTCTTAGCGTTAACCTTTATTTTTCCAGTTCCAATGACAAAAGGTTACGTTAACCTTTTAGAGGTAGGTATTTATACGGCAGCTATGTTACTTGGTGGGCCAGCTGGTGCAATTGTTGGCGGAATTAGTGGCGGCATGTTGGATTTAATTTTAGGATATCCCCAGTGGTTAATTTTTTCAGTTGTTATTCATGGGACACAAGGCTATGTTGCTGGAAAATGGTCTGGCAATAAACAGAACGTTACACGCATATTCTTTTTACTATTAGCTTCTGTGATTATGATTGCAGGTTACTTTGTCGCGGCGACCATTTTATATGGCAAGGTAGCTGGTATTGCTTCTATTTTTGGTAATATCATTCAAAATGTGTTTGGTGTGATAATTTCAATGATTATCATAAAAATACTAGACCGTTTAAAAATAATAAATTAATTAAGGAGAAGGAGAAATATTCGTTAAAGAATTATTCTCCTTTTTATGCTAAAATAAAGGATAAGTAAAATCGGGAGAATTATGTAAAAATGAAGGGAGAGTTCTATGGTTAGTTATAACGTTGCCATAGTTGGAGCGACAGGGGCCGTTGGCGAGAAAATAAAGGAAATGCTTGAAACAACTAGTTTACCACTTAATAAAGTTGTGTTTCTAGCTTCAAAACGATCTGTAGGGAAAAAAATACGATTTAAAGGAGACTTTTTTGAAGTTGAAGAGTTACAGGCTGACTCATTTGAAGCTATCGATATTGCTATATTTAGTGCAGGGGGAGAAATATCAAAACAATACGCCAAAGAAGCAATAAAGCGTGGGTGTGTTGTTATTGATAATACAAGTGCTTTTAGAATGAGTGAGGGTGTGCCTTTAGTTGTTCCAGAGGTAAATTCGGAAGCATTGAAACAACATCAAGGGCTTATTGCTAATCCAAATTGTTCAACCATTCAGATGATGGTGGCGCTAGAACCGATTCATCAAATGTTTGGGTTGGAACGCATTATTGTGTCGACTTATCAAGCAGTTAGTGGTGCAGGTATGTCAGCTATTAATGAATTGAAGCAACAAGCACAAGATATACTAGATGGAAAAGAAGAAATAGAAGCGACTATTTTACCTTGTTCAGGAGATAAGAAACATTATCCATTAGCATTTAATGCATTAGCTCAAATCGACGTCTTTTCAGATGAAGGGTATACAAATGAAGAGTGGAAAATGATAAATGAGAGTAAAAAAATCATGTCAGACCAAGCGCTGAAAGTAAGTGCGACATGTGTTAGAGTGCCTGTTATGTCGGGACATTCAGAATCAGTTTATATTGAAATAGAAAAAGACGATGTTTCAGTGAATGATATAAAAGAATCACTAGAAAAAGCACCAGGCGTGGTTTTAGAAGATAATCCAGCAGAACAAATTTATCCACAACCCTTAACAGCAGTAGATAAAACGGATGTTTTTGTTGGACGAATTAGAAAAGATTTAGATAGCAACAAGGGATTCCATTTGTGGGTAGTTTCAGATAATTTGTTAAAGGGTGCGGCATTTAACTCTGTCCAAATTGCCGAAAAACTTCATGAGATGAATCTTGTAAAGGTAAATCAATAATAAAAGAAGACATAGAAAGTATTTTTGACAAAACTGTCAAAATGAATGAGGTGGGAAATAGTGAGTCAAATAAAGATAGTGCCTTTAGGTGGCGTGAGAGAAAATGGAAAAAGTATCTACGTTGTCGAAGTTGAAAATGAAATTTTCGTTTTAGATTGTGGACTTAAATATCCAGAAAACGAACAATTAGGAATTGACATGGTTATTCCAGATTTTTCTTATTTATTAGAAAATAAAGAAAAAATTGCTGGAATCTTTTTAAGTCATGGGCACGCAGATGCCATTGGAGCCTTGCCATATTTATTAGAGAATGTGTCTGTTCCAGTATTTGGAACGGAGTTAACGATTGAGTTAGCTAAGTTAAATGTTAATGAATATCCAAATACAAAGGATTTTAAAGAGTTTCATGTCGTTGATGAGTTTACAGAAATTGATTTTGGCCATGCTGTCATTAGCTTCTTTAGTACAACGCACACCATTCCAGATTCAATCGGAATCTCTATTAAAACCAAAGAAGGTAGCATTGTTTATACAGGAGATTTCAAATTTGATCAAAGTGCAAGTCAATCATATAAAACTGATTTTGCTAGATTAGCTGAAATTGGTAAAGATGGTGTATTTGCTTTACTAAGTGATTCAAGTAATGCAGAAAGTTCATCACTGATTGCATCAGAAAATCAAACAGAAGAAGAAGTCTTTGACACAATCCGTTACTGGGATGGTCGAATTATTGTTGCAAGTGTTGCAAGTAATATTCAAAGAGTGCAGCAAGTCTTTAACGCTGCGTTTAAATCAGGTCGTCAAATTGTTTTAACAGGTAAAGATGTGGAACAAATTGTCCAAACTGCTATCAAACTTGGCAAACTACAATTACCAAGTGAAGACTTGATTATTACTGAAAAACAAATGAAGAATAAACGACCAGAAGAATTATTAATCTTAGAAACAGGTCGCATGGGTGAGCCGTTACAGTCATTGCAAAAAATGGCAAGTCGACGTCATAAATCAATTAGTATCCAAGAAGGAGATTTGATTTATATCACAACGACACCATCTATTTCTGTAGAAACAACAGTGGCTAAAACAGAAGATATGATTTACCGAGCTGGTGGTACGGTTAAAACAATTTCTGATAATTTATATGTTTCAGGTCATGGTAATGAAAATGATTTAAAATTAATGCTTAACTTAATGAAACCTAAATATTTTGTTCCAGTTCAAGGGGAGTATCGATTACTTGCAGCACATGCTGGTTTAGCAAATGAAGTGGGCATGTCTTATCAAGATATCTTCATTACAGGTCGTGGAGATATTTTAGAGTTTGAAAAGGGTCGTTTAAGAATGACAGGCTCTACTGATGCAGATAATGTGTTAATTGATGGATTGGGTGTTGGCGATATTGGTAATATCGTTTTACGTGATCGTAAAATATTATCACAAGATGGTATTTTTATTGCGGTAATCACAATTAATCGACGCGCTAAAAAAATAATTTCAAAACCTCGTATTACAACGAGAGGATTTGTTTATGTCAAATCAAGTACAGATTTAATGAAGGATAGTGCAACTATTGTTGAAGAAGTTGTCCTAGAAAACTTAGAAAAATCTGATTTTGATTGGGGCGTTTTAAAACAAGAGATTAGAGATCAATTAAGTCGTTATCTTTATGAACAAACAAAGAGAAGACCAGTGATTTTACCAGTTATTATGGAATCAAGTCAAAAAAGAAAATAATAAATAAGTGTGATAGTTTCAATGAGAAACGAACAATCTAAAAAGGATTGTTCGTTTTTCTGTTGAAAAATTAAGTAGGGGAGAGTTTTGATGAATCAAGAAAAAAGTCATAAATTTAGATGGTTTAGTTTGGCGGCAGTGGGGTTGTTTTCTTTTATGTCAACACTCGATGGAAGTATTGTTAATATTGCGTTACCAGTTATATCAGAGGACTTAGGAGTACCGATGAATCAATCAGAATGGATTGTTTCGGTGTATTTAATGGCTATTTGTGTGTTTCTGTTATTTTTTGGGAAAATAGGAGATAGTTTTGGGAAAGTTAAAGTCTTTAAAATAGGAACAATTGTATTTATTATTGGATCATTTTTATGTGGTATTCCAGGGAGTTTACCTCTATTGTTAGTTTCTCGTATTGTTCAAGCAGTAGGTGCCAGCATGACAATGGCAACAAGTACGGGAATTATTACAGATATTTTTCCACTTCAAGAAAGAGGACGAGCGCTTGGCTTAATTGGCTCTTTTGTTTCACTAGGTGCTATTGCAGGACCGGGGATTGGTGGAGTTATTTTATCAGAATTTAGTTGGTCTTATATTTTTTGGATAAATGTTCCTGTGGGAATTATTACGATGATGTTTGGTTGGTATTTTCTACCTAAGAAAGAATTCAAAAGTGGCGAAAGTATTGACTATATTGGATTTCTCTTGTTTGCGTTATTTATTTTATTATTCTTTGGCGGTATATTCTTAGGTCAGGAAAAAAGTTTTACAGATCCACTTATTATTGGAATGGTTATTGTGTCCCTTATTTCTCTTGTTTCTTTTTATCATTATGAGAATAAACATGAAAGTCCATTAGTTCATTTTCATTTATTTAATAATAAAGTGTTTGGCGTAAGCTTATTAACTGCAACGTTAATCTTTATTACTAACTTCTTTGCAAATGTAGTGAATCCATTCTATTTACAAAACGTTCTTGGACTTGAAGCAAATAAGGCAGGATTTTTAATGATGGTGTTTCCTTTAGTTATGGTAATAGGGGCGCCTTTAAGTGGTTACTTAACGGATAAAAAGGGTCCACATCTTATTACATTAATCGGTTTAGTGTTATTAACTGCTGGACAAGTAGGATACTTAATTTTAGGAGAAACGTCTCCGGTTATTTTATTTGTGACAATTATGGCTCTTGTTGGTGCTGGTAATGCAATGTTCCAAGCGCCTAATAATACGATTATCATGTCTAGTGTGGATAAATCAGAATACGGTGTGGCAGGTAGTATGAACGCATTAGCTCGTAATTTTGGAATGGTTGTTGGTATTTCTCTATCAACGACTATCTTATATCAATCGATGAGTGGTAAAATGGGAGAAAAAGTAGTTGGATTTATTGATGGTCGGCCAGATATCTTTGTTTATGGTATGCATTTTACCTATATGGTATCTTTTGCCATCTGTTTATTTGCTTCAGGAATAACGTTTTGGCGTTTTTCACAAGCTAAAAAAGGATTGGAATAAAAAACAACGTGGACAACTCTTTTGTTCACGTTATTTTTATACTCAGAAAATCTTTGTACTAAAAGCAATTATTTTGAACTGTTATAATCGTTGGAATTTATTTTTGTTAATAATCATGATAGAATAATGAAGAGTGATGGTTAAATAAATGATACAGTTTAAACCATTTAACTATAACAACGTGAATTTAAAGAATTAGGTGAAAATTGTGAGTGTAACAAAACATGATCAGATTCTTGAATATATTGAAACACTACCTGTCGGGGAAAAAATTTCCGTTCGTGGAATAGCTAAAAATTTGGCTGTCAGCGAAGGAACAGCTTATCGGGCAATTAAAGAGGCTGAGAATGTCGGGTTAGTTTCAACCATTCAACGAGTTGGGACCATTAGAATTGAAAAAAAATTAAAAGAAAATATTGAACGGTTATCTTTTGGAGAGGTTGCCAAGATTATTGAAGGTGATATTTTAGCAGGCCGAAAAGGACTAGATAAAATATTGAAGAAATTTATTATTGGGGCCATGACAGAAGAAAACATGTTACGCTACATCACTTCTGGCTCATTAATGATTGTTGGTGATAGAAAAGGAGTTCAACGACTGGCATTAGAAAATGGTGCTGCTGTGTTATTAACAGGAGGATTTGATGTGTCAGAAGATATTTTGTCTTTAGCAGATGAAGTTGAGATGCCCATTATCCGAACAACCTATGATACGTTTACAGTCGCAACGACCATCAACCGAGCTATTAGCGATCAGATGATCAAAAAAGATATTATGACAGTTGACGATATTCAAACGTCAATTGAGCGTACAGTTGTTTTAAATGTAAAAGATACGTTAAAAGATTATCAAGAAGTCTCTGAGAGAACTGGTTTTACGCGATTTCCTGTTGTTAATAAATCAAATCGATTAGTTGGGATTATTACGTCAAAAGATGTGGTTAATAAACAAGCAACACAGCCAATCGAAAAGATTATGACAAAAGACCCACGAAAAGCAAAAAGACATATGAGTGTCGCAAGTATTGGACACCAAATGATTTGGGATGGACTTGAGATTATTCCTGTTGTAGAAGATGATTTAACCTTAATCGGGATTGTTTCTAGACGTGATGTGATGAAAGCTATGCAACTTGCTCAAAAACAGCCTCAAGTATCTAATACTCTTTCAGATCAGATAACAAATGAAGTGATTGAAAAAGAGGGTAAAAACCCATCAGATCTTCCTGATTTTTCATTTGTTGTGACCCCTCAAATGGTTAATAGTATGGGAACTCTTTCTTTTGGTGTTTTAAATCAAATTATTTCAACAGCTGCGCAAAGAACTATGATGGTGAAATATCATCATAACTCAGTGATTGAACAAATGAGTTTATACTATTTTAAATTAATTCAGATTGATAGTGAAATAGATTTAAAACCAAGAATTATTGAAGTCGGCAGACGTTCTGCAAAAATAGATATGGAAGTTTACATTGATAATATTATTGTGGCTAAAGCAATGATTGTTTGTCAATTAATGGAGCAGACTTAGGAGGCAAAGAAAGTGGACGTAACAACTGAAATTCTAGAAAAAATAAAAGCATATCAAAAAATTATGATACATCGTCACCAAAGTCCAGATCCAGATGCATTAGGTTCTCAAGGTGGCTTAGCAGCTATTTTAAAAGCAACTTACCCGGAAAAAGAAATTTACGTGGTAGGAGGACCTGTTAATGGATTAGATTACTTGTTAACAATGGATGAGGTAACAGATGAAATGTATCAAGGTGCATTGGTTATTTCGACAGATACAGCAAACGAACCAAGAATTAGTGGTAAGCAATATAGTCTAGGTGAGATGATTATTAAGATTGACCATCATCCAAATGACGAACCTTATGGTGATTTATCATGGGTGAATACAGAAGCAAGTAGTACGAGTGAAATGGTGTATGATTTCTTTGATTTACATCAAGATGAATTGACAATGACAGATGAAGCAGCAAGATTACTTTATGCTGGTATTGTTGGAGATACTGGTAGATTTATGTATCCTGTAACCACAAGTCATACATTATGGGTTGCAAGTAAATTAAGAGAATACCCATTTGACGCGGCTAAATTAAACCGCCAAATGGATGAGGTGTCAGAAAAGATTGCTCGTTTATCAGGGTATGTTACTGAAAATATTCAAGTGGATGAAAATGGTGCAGCAATGGTGTTACTGACACAAGAAGTGTTGGAAAAATTTGGGGTTGAGGATGCAGAAACACCGGCTATTATTCCGATTCCAGGTAAAATTAGAGGGATTAAAGCATGGGGAATTTTTGTTGCCCAACCAGAAGGCTTTTACCGAGTTCGCTTGCGCTCTAAAGGACCAGTTATTAATACTGTGGCTAAGCGTCATCATGGTGGTGGACATCCTTTGGCTAGTGGAGCAAATGCTAAAGACTTAGAGGAAGTAAAAGAAATCTATCAAGAAATTCAAGCAATTGTTAAAGAAAAAAACTAGCCTAGACAATAACTGTCTAAGCTAGTTTTTTTTCTTATTATTTTTATTTTGTTTTTTTATAGCAGCTACATTTTTTTTAGTTAGTTTTTCTTTTAGTTCAATGAGTTGAGTGTTTAATTCTTGGTTTTCTTCATTTAATGAGATAACAGTTGATTCCAATTCTTTTACACGTCTTGCATTTTTTCTACCTGTTTGGAACAAAGGTCCATTTACACGGTAATTAAATAATTGCCCGACAAAAGTTAAAAGAAAGCCCACACACATGGTTAAGAAGTAGTGGGTTTTTAAAAGTGTTAGATGGTTCAACCACTGATTGGTAAGGTTAGGAATTCGACCAACATCTTTGATGCTTGAGATGATGGCATCAACTTTTTCCAAAATAAAGGTTATATCTCGTGGCAAATGACCCAAAGAAAATTCATAATGAATAATCATATCTCGCCACTGACTACTTAGCTGTTTTATTTGAGAAGGCGTTAATTTCTTTAAGATGCCTTCGATTTCATTAAAGGTAGTGAGTGTACTGTTTGCTGTAACGTAAGTATAGTATAGACTGCTAAGAAACAATAAGCATAACCCAACAACTAAGAACCAATCAATTTTTTGCCAATGTTTAAGTTGGTGCATCCGCCAAATTTTAAAAAGTAAGTAGCTAATTAAACCAATGAAGATAAGGACCTCAACGATTAAAAAAACACCGACAAGAATACCGCCATTGGTTGCTCGTTCAATGAGTGTATCTAAACTATTGTCACTCGTTAGAACGGCGAGTGTATCAGGAATTGAAAAAGATAACTGAGTTTGAAAAAGTTGTATTAAAAGGCGCTTTTGAAAATAAATTAAAATGAAATAAATAATAGAAAAAAATAAGCTTAAACGATAAATCTGTTGCCGATTATTTTTGTGTGTACTTGTCATATTGTGTCCTCCTTAGTCATTATTATTTTATCACTAAATAGTCCCTTCTAGCGATAAAAATGTTCTCGGTACTGACTTGGGGTTAATTGGGTTTGTTGTTTGAAAAGGCGGCTAAAATAATGCTGGTTGGGATAACCAACACGCTCGCCAATCTCTTGAATAGAATACCGCATAGTTGTTTGGGCAAGTAGTTCTTTGGCTTTTGTTATACGGTAATGGGTTAAGTAATCATTAAATGATTTACCAGTATTTTTTTTCATTTGTTTACTTAAGTAAGAACTATCGACAAATAAATCATTGGAAACACTAGTTAAAGATAAATCTCGTTTGGCATAGTGCTCCTCAATTATTTTAATAACAGAGGTACATAAGGGCGAGATAGGCGAAATGTTTTTTTGATTAGGTAGTGTGTCTGTTTTTTTTAGCTCTGTTTCAATTTTTTTAAGTAAATGCAACACATCTGAAGGAGCCAGTGGTTTTAGAACATAGTCAAAGACCTTTAAATGAATAGCTTGCCTTGCATAGGTGAAATCATCGTAGCCACTAATAACAACAATCAAAGCTTCTTTATGGGTGGCAGCCATTTTTTTGACTAAATCTAGACCATTCATGTCAGGTAAATTAATATCAACAAAAATAACATCAATGCTACTTTCTTCATTTAAAATTGATAAAGCTTCTTTGGCAGAAGCTGCTAGAAAAATGTGTTTAAAAAGGTCGGAATTAACTTCAACGACCTTTTTAAGTCCTTTTCTAAAAATAGGTTCATCATCAATAATCAAGAGATTCAATTGCAAGTCCTCCTTTAGGTAATGTTAATTGAACCACACATTGGTTCTTTTCTGTAAACAGAAGCATCCGCGCGTCATTAGAAAAAGCATACATTAATTGAGTATAAGTACCGAATAAACCAAAGCCAACATTGTCACGAGTCTGACTATCGCCAGCAAAAAAGCTATTAATTTCTTTAATTTTTTGTTTTGAAGGCAGAATACCCGTATTTCTGACTTGAATGACCACACTTTCTTTTTGATAAAAGGCGCGAATCTGAATAAATTGTTGATCGTCTGATAAAGGACGAATACCATAATAAATAGCATTCTCAATTAAAGGCTGCAAAATAAAATTCGGTAAATTAAGATCATTTAACTCATCATTTATGTCTAAGTCTAGTTGAATATTTTTTTCATAGCGAATATTTTGAATGGTGATATAGCTTTTGACGTGAGTTGTTTCATTAAATAAAGAACTCCAAGGTTTTCCGTTATTTAACCCCACTCTAAAATAAGTACTCAAAGCTTCAATCATCTCTTCCATTTTCTCAAGTTCCCCTGTTTGAGCTAACCATTGAACGGTATTTAATGTGTTATATAAAAAATGCGGTTTAACTTGTTCTTGAAGCAATCGAACATTTCGAGCAATACTTTCATCCTCAAAATCATATAATTTTTGAAGCATAACATTAAATTCATTAGCAAGTTCCCCGATTTCGTCATTTCGCGTAATAGTAGAGCGTATTTGTTGATCCCCTTTTCCAACCCGTTTCATCGTTTGATTCAGAGATTCAATAGGTTTAATAAAAGCATCCAATTGAAATAGGAAGAACACAGAAATAGTTCCAGCTAAAATAAAAAATAACCAAAGAATGATTTTTTGAGCCTGAATTCCTGTTTGTAGTAAATTTCGTTGTGAGGTTTGATAGACTATTTGCCAGTCAGATAGTAAAGGAATATCACTTTTGAATGTTAAGAGGTCATTGTCTAAAAAAGAAGTAGAGCTTTTAACATGATTTTTTTGGTCATTGACTAAAGCACCTGTCCCGTCATATATCTCAATTTCTTCTGCCATTTCTTCCATGCGTTTTACGTTAACAGCAGCTGCAATAAAGGCAATATCATCTTTGGTCTTTTTGGGTAATCTGTAAAGGATAATAATAATGTCTTGTTGTGCTTCTTTTGAGTGAAGGGTATTGCTGATTGTATAAGCGACAGAAGAGTCTTGAATTTTTTTAAAGTATGGTCGTTTAGCAATGGAAAAAGACGGAGTAATCCATGAGTAAGAAGTACCAGATTCTGAAACAAGACGAATGGACTCGTAAATACTTGAACGCCTATTTTCTAAAGTTTTTGTCTCCTTGAATAACTCGTCTTTTGATAAGTCATGGTGGTTACTAAAATCAGCAAGAGTTGCAACTTCACTAATTCTTTCAGAAAACCATGCGTTGATTTCACGACTTTTGTTATCAACGGTTTGTTGTGTCATTTTTGAATTTACAGGTAGTAAGGATTTATTCATCTCATAGTGGAAGGCACTAAATAATAATAGGAAAAGAATAACAAACACAGCGCCTAAACTTAAGAAGACCTTTTTTTTTATGGTTTTCATGGTAACTCCTTTTTATCGTGAAATATGTAACAAAAGACTGATTTATGCAAAAAGAGACTGATTTGTTTACAGACAAAAATCAGGGTTGTTATATAATTCACATTGTATTGAGATATAGCATTGTCTCAAGTATATCATGTATGGGGGAGAAAAAAGATGAAAAAATTTGGTCGTAGTTTGACTGCTATTTTAGCTGTGTTGTTATTAACATCATGTGGTTCTAAAAGTAGTAACAGCGATGGCACTTATGAAGGAACTGGTAACGGTAAACACGGTGACATCAAAGTTGAAGTAACAGTTAAAGATGAAAAAATTGATAAGATTAAAGTGAAAGAACATGGTGAAAACAAGGTTTTAGCAGAACCTGTTTATGATGAATTGCAAGAAACGATTGTTTCAAAAAATTCACCTGAAGTAGATGTTGTCACTGGATCAACTGCAACAAGTAAAGGTTATATTGAAGCGGTTGAAGATGCCATTAAAAAAGCTGGTATTACATTAGTTGCAAGTAAAAATACTGCTAAAAAAGAAGAAAAAGAAAAAGAAGTTCAGGAATATAACGTTGTTGTTGTAGGTTCTGGTGGTGCAGGATTTAGTGCAGCCATTGAAGCCAAAGAAGCTGGTAAATCAGTTGTTTTAATCGAAAAAATGCCGGCAGTTGGTGGTAATACGTTAATCTCAGGTGCTGAAATGAACGTGCCAAATAACTGGGTACAAAAAAAATTGGGAATCAAAGGCGATTCTCCAGAGAAAATGGCAGAAGATACTATTAAAGGTGGCGATAAATTAGGCGACCCACATATGATTGATGTCATGACAAAAAATGCGTTACCAGCAGCTGAATGGTTGAGAGATGATATTAAAGTAGAATTCTTAAACGATCAATTATTCCAATTTGGTGGTCATTCTTATAAACGTGCTCTAATACCTAAAGGTCATACAGGGCAAGAAGTTATCACAAAATTCAGAGCTAAAGCAGATGAACTTAAAATTCCAATTAAGTTAAATACAACAGCTACAGAATTAATTCAAGATGATAGCAAAAAAGTAACAGGTGTTAAAGCAACAAATAAAAAAGAACAAACTATTTCGTATATGGCTAAAGACGGCGTTGTCTTAACGACAGGTGGTTTTGGCTCAAACGTTGAAATGCGTAAAAAATACAACAAAAAAATGGATGAAAGTTATATGTCTACTGTGACTGAAGGGTCAACTGGAGATGGAATTGTGATGGCTGAAGCTATTGGTGCAGATTTAACGAATATGGGAAGCATTCAAACGTACCCAATTTGTAATCCAAAAACAGGTGTCATTTCACTATTAGCAGATACTCGTTTTGACGGAGCTATCTTGATTAATCAAGAGGGTAATCGTTTTGTTGAAGAATTAGAACGTCGTGACGTTATTTCAAATGCTATCTTAAAACAAACAGGTGGCTACACATATCAATTATGGAACGATAAAATTAATGATATTTCTGGAACAATGGATGTTCATGAAGCGGAATACAATGAATTATTAAAACAAAAAATGATTGTTAAAGCTGATACATTAGAAGAAGCAGCAAAATTCTTTGATATTGATGTTAAAAACTTGAAAGAAACAGTTAAAAAAGTAAATCAATACGCAAAAGATGGAAAAGACAAAGACTTTAACCATCGTGGTGAGTTAGTATCATTAGAAAAAGGACCTTACTACATTGAAAAGGCTGTTCCGTCAGTTCACCATACAATGGGTGGTTTAGTAATTAATGATAAAACAGAAGTACTGGATAAAGAAGGTAAAGCTATTGAAAATCTTTATGCAGCTGGTGAATTAACAGGAGTGATTCACGGAAGTAACCGTCTAGGCGGAAACGCTATTACTGACATTATTGTCTTTGGCCGTATCGCAGGGCAAGAAGTAGCTAAGTAACTAATTGAAGGCATCTAACTCGTTATGTTGAGTTAGGTGCCTTTTTAGGCTTATAAGTAATCAATTAGATTGATTTCGTGTTATAATTAAGAAAAGATAATAAAGGAGTGATGAGTATGTTAGAAGATAATCCTTATATTCCTAAAAAAATTCCTGACGTTGAAAAAAATGGTGATGTTGACAAAGAATTTATTTTGAAAGAGTCACTTCATGAAGAAATGGAAAAGCGTGCACTCAGTACAGAAAAAAATCGTATTATCTTACCAGATGAAGTAGAAGTAAAAAAGAAAAAAATTAAAAAGATAGCAGAAACTTAAGGCTCATTCAAGTTTCTGCTATCTTTCCTTATTAAGATTCTTTAAATTGTTCGCTATCAAGCTCGTTAGCAAATGGTGAAAGTGTAAGAATAATCTCTTTGTTTAAAGTGAATTCGATATCTTCAATATAATGAGGCATAGAAATGATTTTGACAGATGAATCAGTAACACGAAGAAGTAATGCTTGCGTGTCACCAAAGTTGCTATCTTTATAAATGACTGCAACATCATCTTCGTCATTTGTTAAGACACTCATTTTTTCTGAAGGTAATTGAATTGTCCACTGATGTGTAGTTTCTTTTTTTATCATACAAATTCCTCCTAATTATTTTCCTTATTGTAGCATATGTAGATTGACATTAACTTTTGTTAAAAGATTAAAAAAAGAAAAGGATAATCAAGAATGTGAGCTATAATAAAGAGAGAGTTGATACAAAAAAACTAAAAATGGGGGGAATTAACATGGAGTTTTATACGTATCACTATTTTGTCAGACAATCTGAACAAAGCCATTTGATAAAATATGCTCTTTTTATCGGCTTACTGGGCTTATTGTTATTTGTTATCTTGAAAAAATTTCAGAACAGAGACCAAATGAAATATCGAGATTTAATTATTTTAGTGTCACTTGCGATTGTATTTATGGCAGGCATTCAAATTAATGAATACGAAGTGGGGAAGACAAATCGCAATAATTCCACTCAAATGCTTAATTTTTTAGATAACATCGGTGAGAGTCAAAGAAAAGATAACAAAGAATTAGCAGTAAATTCTAAGTATGTTAAAGATGAAATGCTAATTAAGATTGATGATACCTATTATCAAATTAATATGAATGCGGATTTATCTTCTTTTAAGCTAGAAGAAACGTATTTATTAAATGCAAATCAAGTTAAATTGGTGGAGGAATAGTCAATGAAAGAATATTTGGAAATTGGCATCAAACTGGCAATTGGCTTAATCACACTAATATTTCAAATGAATTTACTAGGAAAAAGCAACTTAGCGCCAACATCAAGTTTGGATCAGCTTCAAAATTTTGTTCTAGGTGGAATTATTGGTGGGATGATCTATAATAGCCAAATATCTGTGTTACAGTTCTTTTTAGTTTTAATCATGTGGACGTTTTTAGTTACGCTGATGAAGTACTTAAAAGAAAATGTATCTTTTGTAAAAAAAATAATCGATGGACAACCTGTGACGTTGATAAAAAATGGAGAAGTTCTTGTTGAAAATTGTGCTAAAAAAGGGGTATCTGCAAGTGATTTAATGTTTAAGTTACGTGCATCCAATGTCTATGACACAAGACAGGTTAAACGTGGGATACAGGAGCAAAACGGGCAGCTTACTATTATATTGTATGGGGAGGAATTGGTTCGTTATCCACTGATTACAAATGGCTTTGTGGATGATGATATGTTAGAAACCTTTGAAAAAGATCGAGATTGGTTAGAAAAAGAGTTAGCCAAACAAGGAACAGAATTATCTAATGTCTATCTAGGTGAATATAATAATGGCAATTTATATTTAAGTTTATATCGTGAATTAACAAAAAAATAAAAAGTATAAAAAAAC
>NZ_JAVWHO010000048.1:0-17403 GCF_036639995.1 Vagococcus sp.
ACAGGAGCCGATTGTTGCATCTCTAACATATCCTCAACCGTCCATTTTCCTTCACCTGATGACGGAACTTGCCCACTAATACCAGCCATTGTTGGGTTTTCACGTAGCGCATTTTCTGTTAACTCCATTAACCAACTTCGAATCACAGAACCATTGTTAAACACACGAGCAACTTGCTCCAAATCATAATCAAATCGCGAATGATGAAGCAAATTAAAACCCTCACCAATGGCTTGCATAATGCCGTACTCAATCCCATTATGAACCATTTTTAAATAATGACCACTTCCTGCTTCACCGCAGTATAAATAGCCATTTTCAACACACAAATCTTTAAACAATTCTTCAATTTGTTCAAAAATATTTTTTTCTCCACCAATCATCATACAAGCACCGTTTTTAGCCCCACTCATTCCACCGGATGTTCCCACATCTAAAAAATGAATCTTTTTCTCCTTTAAGAAATGAAAATGATGAATACTATCAGCAAATCGGGAATTTCCTCCATCTATCAAAATATCCTCTGGCTTTAAATTAGCCTGACATAAACAAATCATTTCTTCCGTTATTTTTCCAGACGGTAGCATTAACCAATATATCGATTGTTCTTCATCAGCTGATAAAAACAACTCATTTAAGGTATCAACTGCTAATGCACCGACTTTCTTAGCTGCTTGTCTTTGCTCTATGTTTATATCAAAACATATCACTTCATGCTGATGAGTCACTAAATTGCTAACTAAATTTAATCCCATTTTTCCTAAACCAATGACTTTAATTTTCATTTCTTCCCCCAAATAAATTCATGTAATTTGTTATAAGAGCTAACCTTTAACTGTTTTCCCTTGATCCGAAATGAATTCTATCATTAATATATATAACTTTCAATTACATCTTTTAATTAAGTTTATTTTACCTTTATCGTACTCTTAAAAGTTAAAACAACTTTTATTTTTATGGGTAATAATCACTTTTTCACTCTATCTGATAACGTTTTTTTCATTCCTAGGCTTTAAATGTATTTTTACCTAAATCAATTATTTTTTAAATCCCATTCTTCTTTTTACTTCTAACATATTTTTATTTGTTGTTAACTGTTCTAGTACCATAAATGCCACATCAAGTGCTGTTTCTGGTGAGGAAGATGTAATGATATTTTCGTCTTGAACAATTCTTTTATTTTCTAAAATAACACCCATTTCTTTCAATTGTTGCCTTCTTTGACTTCCTCCAAATGTATAAGTTGTTCCTCTACGCCCTGTTAGAACACCACTTTTCCCAATGCTTAAGGCAGCCACACAAATAGATGCAATTAGTTTTCCTTTTCTATCAAAATCTCGAATAACAGTTAAAAATTGTTCGTCAAACGCATCAGTATAAAAGTCTGCTTCTTCAAATCCCCCTGGAATAACTAAAGCATCATAATCATCTAAGCAAATCTCACTTAGCTGAAACATTGGTATACATTGATATCCCCACGTACAACTTAATTTTGGATGTAAACCTACTGAATCTAGTTTTGTCGTCCCATCTCCCTCAAATAAATTCCAACCAAAAACATCGGTGAAAACACTCGCTTCAAGCGATTCAAAACCATTAGCTAATAATAATAAGACTTTTTTCATTTGTTCATCCTTCTTTCTTTAATATGCTCTTTATTTTATTAAAGAAAATACTTTTTATGCAGAGCTATTTAAAGAAGTTTATGATAAAATACTTTAAAAATAAATGCTTTTTGTGTGACATACCTTATTTTTTAAAGGAGAGGAAAACATGGACTTAATTGACTATAAAATACTAGACATTCTAAAAATAAATGGTCGAATAGCTGTTAGTGATTTAGCCAAGCAAATTTTATTAAGCGCCCCAGCTACAAAAGAGAGAATAACAAAAATGGAAGAAGCTGGCATCATTGAAGGTTACACAATTAAAGTCAATCATAAGAAACTAGACAAATCCATTGAGGCTTTTATTTTATTTGAAACAGTTAACTGCCAGGCATTTAGGGAATTTTGTCTATCACAAGAAAATATTCTTGAGTGCCATCGTTTGGCTGGTAAATACAGCTATTTAGTTAAAATTGTAGCAACAGACATGACTGAGTTGGAAATTTTTATTGACCAGGCCTTAAAATTTGGCAGCTCGTCCACTCACATTGTTTTTTCAACTGTTATCAAATAAAAAAGAGTCTTAAGAACCTGTTACTCAGCTTCTTGAGACTCTTTTGGGTTTCACTTGAACATCCACATCAAAAATATCAAAACGTCCTGTTAAATCAGCTTCGATTTCATCTGCAATCATTCCGCCTTCTTCCACGGTAATTGAACCTAACACTTCAATAGTCACATCCACCGCGATAGCATCGCCAATTTTCCGACCTGTAATATCCACAATTTTTTCAACACCTTCAATCGTTTCAATAACATTATAATAATTTTGAATCATCTCTGGATCAAAGCCGTCTGACAGATGAAACACATTATCCTTAATGACTAAATAAGACATTCGGCAAAGAATAACACCTAAAATCGCTGCTGTTAACCCATCAAACATCGGATTTAATGCCACTGCCAAAAGAATACCCATTGCTGTTCCAAAATTCATTAATGTATCACTAAAAGCATCTTTCATTAAGGTGTTAATCGAGTTACTTTCAATTTTTGAATAAAATTTCCGATTAACTAGAAACATGATTAACATAATCCCTCCAGCTCCAATAGCAACTAAAGCTGGTAATATATCTGCTTGAATAGGTGTCTCTTTAACAGAAGCATACGCTCCTCTTACTCCTTCAACCACAATATAAGCAGACATAAAAAACATCACCATCGAACTAAATAAATTCCCCAAGGTTTCAAACTGTTGATACCCTTTACTATGAGAATGAGAAGGATCTTTTAACGACACCTTCAATCCTAAAATTATACCAATAGAAATAATCACACTCGATAAATTATTAAAACTAGCTGCTAATAAAGCTTTCGAGCCACTTGATAAAGCAATAACAAGTTCACCAACAAATAATAGAATAAACACTAATAAATTTAAGTAAGCTATTTTTTTACTCTTTTTCAAATTATCAAAATATCTCATTCGATTTTCCAATGTTGTCTTCACAAAAATCTCCTCCTTTTCTCAATTAAACTTGACTTTCAGGCAACTGTTTCACAACAATAATTGCTTGAATAGCTAACATAAAAATAAGGGCAAAAATAACAGTAAATGTTGTTCCTTGAGCAAAAAATGTTATATTTTTGCCATAAATAGAACCTAAAAGTGCCACACCGATTGATTTTGACATCATTAAGACAAATGAATTCAATCCCATTACACTACCTAATGACTCTTTTGGTGCGTTAAATTGTAGATAGATCATTAATGACGATACAGTAATTCCCATACCAATACCTACAAACATCATCGTAACAAAAGCTAACCAAATAGATGAAAAGCTCATCAAATTAAGCATAACTGTTCCAATCATTAAGAAGATTACACCAATAAACAAATCTTTGTTAACAGAAACTTTTTTTATGATATAGGTATTAATTACCGTTCCACCTGTCCAAAAAATTAAAAAGGGTGTCAAAAGTGAGCCTGATTTTAAAGGTGACATAAACATGACTTCTTGTCCCCATAAAGGTAGATAAGCATTAATTCCTGCTGCAATCATTCCTGTTGTTAACGTTAAAACATTAATTTTTAGCACATGCTTATTTTTCAGCACACTTAAATCAATTAAACTTGTCCCAACATGCGCTTTTTCCCGTCTAAACCACAATACAAAAAACACAACTGATGATAGTAATAAAATAATCATCCACTGACTTGAAGCAACATACAAACAGCCAAACAAGCTCATTGCCCCAAGTAAAACGAGTATACTACCAATATAATCCATTGATATTTTTTGATTTCTTTTTGGTTCGTCCACAAAAATAAAAAGAATAACAATAGCGGTAATAGTTAGTGGAACATTTAAAAAGAAAACATAACGCCAACTAAAATAATTAAGTATCGCACCACCTAAGAAAGGTCCTGTTAAACCAGCAATTCCCCAAACGGAACTTTCAATACTTTGCGCTTTAGCACGACTTTCTTTTGTTTCAAATAAGAAACCGACCATTGAACGAGATACAGGAACAATGGCACCCGAGCCAATTCCTTGTAACGCTCTAAAAAGAATCAAAGTTGTCATATTAGTAGCTAATCCACATAACAATGAAAAGCTAGAAAAAATAACTAACCCAAGAATCAATGTTCCTTTACGACTCCACGCATCTGCCATTTTCCCAAATAGAAGAGAGAAAACCCCGCTAAATAATAAATAAACTGAAAAAACTAAGCCAATCCATTCCGGCTTTCCCATTGATACTACAATCGAACTTGCAACAGTTGAAATAATTGTTCCCTCAATTGCTGCCAAAGCTGTTGCCATTAATAATGCAAAGAAAATGATATTTTTCCTTGTCATAAAATATCACCGCCTAAAAAAATAATTTAACTAGTTAGACTAACTAGTTAAATTATAGTCCGTGATCTTAAAATGTCAAGAAGTTTATTTCTCCCAACCTTCTTTTTTTTCTGCTAATCGTTTTTCAATTAGTTTTAATTCATCTAACAAAACGTTCTTTTGATTTTGTGTTAAGTCAACAAATATATCTTGAACTAAATCTTGAGTATCTGTATTTAACTCTTCACACTTGGCTCTTCCTTTTTCAGTTAATTCTAAAAAAAAGACTCTCAAATCATTTTCATCTCGTGTTTTCTTGATATATCCTTGCTCCACTAATTTATTTACTTTAACTGTTACTGACGATGACTTAATATTAAAAAACTTCCCTAATTCTTTAGCTGTTGCTTGATGTGTGTCTTTAATAAAATTCAATGTTCTTCCTAAATCTTGCATCTCACCTTGCTCTCCACCAATATAATGAGCTAAATGGTGCATATTTCTTGAAATAGAATGCAGCGACTGGTAAATATCAAAATTAATATTTTTAGACATAATCCCCCTCCTTTTAGTTAGTTCATCTAACTAAATATATCAATAATTCTTCTAATTGACAATGATTAGTCATTTATTTTGAATGACATTTCCAAATGTTGGGTATCCTGTGGCTCTTTAGGATACTCAATGGCTCTTATTATTTTTTGAGAGAGTATCTCTGCAAATTCTTCAAAAGGAGTATGCATCGTCTTGATTTTAGGTCGCATTTGTTTTAAAAACTCAATACCATCAAATCCTATGATTTCAATATCTCGATTAACGACTTTTCCCGAATCATAAATACTTTGATAGCACCCAATCGGAATATTATCATCACAACATAAAATAGCAGTAACCTCTTTTTCTTTTAAAATCTCAGTTGTTGCTTGATACCCAGCTTCAATCGAAAGAGTAACTTCTTTAATAAGAGTTGAATCAACGATTAATTTATTATCACTTAAAGCATCTAGGTAGGCTTGCTTTCGGTCCGTAAAAGAAAAAGTCTCACCACGGTCCTTAATTAGTCCAATTTTTTGATGCCCTTTTTTAATTAAATAAGAGACACTATCATAAATACTTTGATATTCACTTAAAAATATATCCCCAAAGTAACTCTTGTTCAACCCATTATCAATAAATATAACTGGCGTTCCTCGGTAAACACTTTTTTTGAATAAGTCCTGTGGCAATTTATGAGAAGTAAAAATCAAAATAGCTTCAACAGCTAGTTGATGGTACTTTTCTAATAACTCTAGTTCCATCTCTTCTTCACCAAAAGATTCACTAATTAAAATATGATAATTACTCTTTCCTAGAATAGGTCGCATCTTTCGAACAATAGAATAAGTAAACGGGTCATTCATAGTTGGCATAATTACGCCAATCATACACGACTTATTTTTTATAATATTGGAAGCAAAATAATTAGGCGTGTAATTATTTTCCTCAATCACTTTAAGGACTTTATCTTTAGTTCTCTTACTAAAGCGATGACCTTTATTGTTAACAATCTGAGAAACAGTTGTCACAGAAACATCCGATAATCTTGCAATATCTCGTATCGTCACTTTCATTTTCAGGCACTTCCTTTCAATAAAAATTAACAATCTACATTTATAAACTATAATAACAAAATTAGTCACATTACCCAACTAATACATACTGTTTTTAATAAAAAAGCTTGCTGATTAGATTTATTTCTAACCAACAAGTTTTTATTTATTTCATTCGTTTTAGCTTTTCGTTCATTTTGACATAAATATTTTCTTTTAGCCAAGGTTCAGTCGATGCCTCCACCGCTTCTTCTAATGAAAACCAACTTAAATTACTATTTTCATCTTCTTTAACAATCAATTTTTCTTTCTCGTCGGCTTCAATTAAGTAGGTTACGTTAAAATGAAGATGAGAAGATACGTACTCTTTATTTTTCATGTGCCCATCTACAACTAGTACTTCAACTGAAAAAATTTTGGATGTCACAGGAGAAATATTAGTCAAACCGCTTTCCTCTTCAACTTCTTTTAAGGCAACTTTTAACAAGTCAGCTTCACCGTCTGCATGTCCACCTAACCATGCCCACGAATTATAAATATTATGATAAGCCATCAATGCCTTGTCACGTGTTTTATTTACAACCCAGGCTGACGCTGTCATATGATAAAGTAAATTTTTACGTAAGAAAATATCATCTTCTGTTTTCAATGCATTAATTATTAAACGGCGATCTTTTTCCTCTTGCTCATTAAAGGGTTGATAAGCTTCTAGTTCATCAATCAATTGGTATCTCATTCCTAAACCTCCTGGATTTGTCTATACACTAAGCATACTCTTTCTAAATAAAATAACTAGTTCTTATTTTATCAACTGATACGTTAAACAAACCGGTTTTTGGCTAATTGGCTCTTTGACAATTGTTGCCTCTATCTGAAAAACATCTTTTAAAACTTCCTTTGTTATAACTTCCTCAGAAGTACCCGTTGCTTTGATTTGCCCCTGATTGACAGCGATCATATAATCTGAAAATCTCGCAGCCAAGTTCAAGTCATGAAGAACCATCGCAATGGTGCAGTGCTGACTTTTATTTAATTCCGCCAATAATTCCAATACCTCTAATTGATGCGCCATATCTAAATAAGTTGTCGGCTCATCTAATAAAATTAATTCTGTTTGCTGTGCTAGAGCCATGGCTATCCATACACGTTGCCGTTGCCCACCTGATAAACTATCAATTTCTCTGTACTGAAAGTCCGTTAATTTCGTTACACCAATCGCCCACTCAATTAATTCTTTATCCTTTGAAGTCAATTTTCCAAATCCTTTTTGATGAGGAAAACGACCATAAGATACTAATTCATAAACGGTTAAGCCATTTGGTGCTGTTGGAGATTGAGGTAATATCGCCATTTTTTGTGCAATAGCTTTCGTTGGAATCGTGAAAATATCTTCACTATCTAAGTAAACCATACCTGATTTTTTCTTCTGAATTCGACCAATTGTTTTTAATATTGTCGATTTACCACAACCATTGGGCCCTATAATCGAAGTTATTTTTCCTTTTGGAATAATTAAGTCAAGATTTTCAACAATAATATGCTCATCATAAGCAATGGATAATTTTTGAGTTTCTATTTGATTCATCTTTTTCTCCTAATCTGCTTTCGATAATAAATATAAGAAGTACGGTGTACTTAACACCGTGATAACAATTCCAGTTGGCACGTCACTTCCTAAACTGATTGAGCGAGTTATAGTGTCTGCTAATAAAATAACTAAACTACCAATCAGACCAGAAACTGGTAAGACATAAAAATGGTTAGCTCCTACTAATTTACGAGCTATGTGAGGTGCAATAATTCCGACAAAAAAGAAGTTACCACCTAATGCAACACTTCCAGAAGACAATGCCACCGCAACAAACATTAAAATAATAAATTCTCGCTTAACACAAACGCCTAAACCTTTAGCTGTTTCATCGCCTAAATTAATCGTATTAATAATTTGTGCTTTATATATTGTATAAATAACAAGAATACTCACCCAAGGAATTAAGACTTTTAAATATTGCCAGTCATCTCCCCATAAGTTACCAGCTTGCCATTTCTGAATAAATTCCATTTGTCTTTCATCCATTCTAAGACTCAACATAGTTGTCAATGCACTGTAGCCACTTCCCACAGCAACCCCCGTTAAAATTAAGGTTGTTGGTGACATATCCTTATTTCTTCGATATGAAAGAAAAAAGATAATTAAAGCTGCCAAAATTCCCCCTACAAAAGAAACAACAGGAATACCATACGTTGAAAGAAGAGAACTTTCTGAGTGAAACATCACAATATACATTAATACAAATAATCCAGAACCAGAACTAATCCCTAATGTTCCAGGACTAGCCATATCATTTTTTAAAAGACTTTGCATTAGTGTTCCCGAAATTCCCATACCAATACCAACAAATATAGCTAAAATAATTCTAGGTAGTCTAAATTCATATACAATAAGATTTTGTTGCGGTGTCCCTTGCCCAATAATGACTTGTAACACCTCACTAGGTGCCAAACTCATCTTTCCAAGATTAATACTTAAAATACTCAAAATAAGAAGAATAATAACTAAACCAATCAAAATACTAATTCTTTTTGTTTTAGATTGCTTCATTAAAAATCACGCTCCTTTTTCTTCACCAAATATAAAAAGAAAGGAACGCCAATTAATGAAAAAATAATACCAATAGGCGTTTCAAAGGGACGATTGATCACACGACCTATCACATCTGCCACCACAGTTAAAAGAGCACCATACAATATACTGGCTGGAATAATATAACGATAATCAACACCAACAAAATAACGAATCATGTGAGGTACAATCAAACCAACAAAGCTAACAGGTCCAATTACAACAACCGATAAACCTGTCAGCACTAATACAATCAATGTAGAAAAACCTTTTACTTTTTTTATATTCAAGCCTAAACCAGCTGCTACCTCTTCACCAAGACTTAGCATTGTCACTGACGGAGATAAAATAATAGCTGACAATATGCCAACAATGAAAAACGGAAAAATAATACTTAATTCACTCCACTTAGCCCCAGCTGTTCCACCAGCCGTAAAATACATTAGTGTATGACCTAAATGATATTTAATAGATAGATAACTACTTAATGCACCAAATAACATTGAAATGGAAATACCTGCAAGGACCAAACGTTGAGGTGTCATTCCTTTTTTTCCAGTTGAGGCAACAAAATAAGTTAAACCTGTTGTTAAACTGGCTCCAATACATGCCGTTATTAGCATTTGAAAATAACTAAATTGCGGCATTAGAGCTAGTGTTAATGCCATAGCAAACGTTGCTCCTGAACTAATTCCCATTAAACCTGAATCTGCCAAAGGATTTTTAGTCGTTCCTTGCATGATTGCACCAGAGACGGCCAAACTTGCCCCAACTATCATATCAGCCAGAGTTCTTGGTAGTCTTAATGATAAAACCGTCTGATGTTCCGTTAAAGAACTATCAAAGGAAAATAACGCCTCCCATGCACTTTTAACAGAAATTTCTGCTGCACCAAACGATATTGAAAAAAAACAAGCAACTAGTAAAAAAACAATACCAATTATCATATAGAGAAAAAAATTAACTGAACCACTTTTACGTTTTTGCTCTTGCATCGTGACATCCTTTCAATAAAAATAAGGCTGACTTTTAGCCAACCTTATCTCACTTACTTTTTGACTCGTTTATTTTTTAGTTAAGGCTTCAAAATTCTCAGAAAAATAATCAAGCTGAGTAATCAAACTGGAAACATCTGAATAATAAAACAACCCATTTAATTCACCTGGAACAGTTAACACGCGGCCTTCTTTAACAGCTGGTATGGTTGGCCAAATTTTTGTTTTTTCAAATTCTGATTTTTCTACATCCGGTTGTAAGAACCAAATAACATAATCTCCAAAATAGTCTGCAGCAACTTCATAAGACAAGCCTTTTCTAGCTTCACCAGATTCTTGAACAATTTTTTCCAATTTATCTGGATATTTAAGGCCTACATAGTCATAAAGCAAAGTACCGCCTCGTGAGCCTGTTTCATACCCTACACCGTAAGACGCGCTACCCCAGTCTTCAAAAATACTAAAAGTTTTGTTTTTAAACTCTTCCTTAGCAAAAACTTCTTTCGATTTTTCTAATTTTTCGCCAAATGTATCCACTAATTTTTTGGCTTCTTTTTCTTTTCCTAAAACATCACCTAAAATTATTAATCTTTCTTCAGGCGTTTTTTTCTCTGAAATCACAACAACTGGTGCAATTTTTGAAAATTTTTCATAATCTTCTTTATTATATGTAATAATTAAATCTGGTTCATAAGATAGTAACTCTTCTTTTTCCCATTTTTCAATTGCTGGTATGTCTTTAATTTCTTTATACATTGGCATTGATTCTTGTGCCCAACCTGCATAACCAACTGGTGTTATACCAAGTGAAGCCACATCGTGAATATACCAATTAACTAATACCTTTTTAGGATTTACTGGTACTTCTACTTTCCCCATTTCAGTTTCAATACTTTTAGTTGTCGCTTTTTTGGTATCTTTGCCTTCTGCACCCTTACATCCCACAACTAAAACTAACATTAAAACTAAACCTATTAACGACAAAAACTTTTTCTTCATTACTTCTCCCCCTGTAATATATGATCAATACTTAACAAGTATAAACAAAAATAATGAGGCTCATTAATTGATAATGAATCTCAATTTCAATTATAGCGATTTCATTCGAAAATGCAACCATCTTTTTCATGTTTTATTGTATTCATCCTATTTAACTCACAAGCTAATGTATGATACAATAATCAGTAAAAATATTGGAGGAGTTGTAACAAGCGTATGGAAAAAACAATTATTCCTAAAGAGTATTACTCAACACTTAATGTTTATGAAACTCAAACAGCTATTGGCTTTATTAAGCGTTGTTTTGAAGAAGCTTTAACTGGAAGTTTAAAATTAAAACGGGTGTCGGCCCCATTATTTGTTGATGAACGTTCGGGATTAAATGATAATTTAAGTGGGACTGAACGTCCTGTTAAATTTGATGTGCCTGCTTTAGATGATAACGGTGAAGTTGTTCATTCTTTAGCAAAATGGAAGCGTGTTGCTTTAAAACAATACGATTTTCATTCAGGAAATGGTTTATATGCTGACATGAATGCCATCAGACGTGATGAAGAATTAGATAATTTGCATTCAATTTATGTGGATCAATGGGATTGGGAAAGAGTTATTACAAAAGAAGAGCGAACTATTGATTATTTGAAACAAACCGTTCGTGGACTAGTTAATGCAATGGCAGAAACAGCTAGTAGGCTACATACAAAATACCCAAGTGTCAATATTTCAATCGACACCGATGTAGCTTTTATCACTAGCCAAGAACTTGCTGATCTTTATCCTGATTTGTCCTCAAAAGATAGAGAACATGCTTATGTTAAAGAGCATCCAACAACATTTATTTTACAAATTGGAGATACTCTAAAACAAGGAGCACCTCACGATAACCGCGCACCTGATTATGATGATTGGTCACTAAATGGGGATTTATTATTTTGGCATGAAACCCTTCAGTGCGCCATGGAGTTATCAAGTATGGGAATTCGTGTTGATGACAAAGCTCTTTTAGCTCAATTAGAAAAAGCTAACGCTAAAGATCGTTTGGAATACTTATACCATCAGCAAGTTCTTAACAATGAATTGCCTCTGACTATTGGTGGAGGTATCGGACAAAGTAGAATGTGTATGCTCCTATTAGGAAAAGCACACATTGGTGAAGTTCAAGTATCCTTGTGGGATGAAGAAACAATTGAAGCCTGTAAAAATCATATCTTTTTATTATAAAATAAAAACACTCACCGTTAAAAATAGTTTTTTAACAGTGAGTATTTTTGTGTTAACTCATTAAAAATCCAATCAAAAGTGGAACAAGAATCACACCTACCATAAATGCCCAACTTTGCCATTTAGCAAAATTAAATGTCATGCCCAGTCCCATTCTTTTTTCAATCCAAAACGATGGATCCTTCTTATTAAAGTAAAACATCCCTAACTTCCAATTAGCATCATCATCAAAAATACCAGTCTCTAAGTGTTTAATATCCTCAGATTCTTTAACATTCACTTGTTTTAATCTATCTCCACCTTGACCATAACGTAACGAAAACCATAGGACAATAACCAAAATAGTCACCGTAAATATCAGTGTTAATATCATCATCATTTGTGGAGTTATTTGCTGAAAAACAATTGAAAATTGAATAAAAACAAAAAGAATTTGTGTCAAAATCGAGATAACTAAATTGAGTAATGATGATTGTTTTCTAAATTTTCTATTTCTAGCAATAGATTCTTCAGGGTTCTCAGTGTCAATTTGTTGTTTTCCTTTTAGATATGCTTGATTACCAATTCCCATGACAACGGTCATAAATAATTGAATTGCTGGAATAGCTAAAACGTTTGCCCAGGATTTATCAGTTACAATGACTGGATTCATATTCATATCCCATTTAGTCACAAAATTATCTGGTATTTGATTGTAATAAGTAATTGTTATAATTAACGTTAACAATACAAATACCATATTTAATCCAACTAAATAACTTGTTGGAAAAATTAGCTTTTGGTCTCTAAAAGACAAATCCACCACGATTTTTTTATTTGAGGTTGTTTTTATATCTAAGTTACTTTTATACTGTCTTAATTGTTTATACTTTGTAATATAAACACCTAATGACAAAATCAATTGAATAAATAAAGCGGAGGTACTAAAATAAATAAGCTGATTTAACTCCACTTCTTTTTGGAATAAAGCAAAGGTTAAAATTCCCACACTTAGTAAAACGCTCATCCCAACATTAAGAAAAAGATAACTTTTCTTTTGGTGATTTATTATTTTTTTAGTTGCTTCATCTTTGGGTAATGTTACACCAAATGGCATATCTAGTTTACTATAAAAAGGAGTTAGTCCTAAAATTAAACCAATCATTATATTAAAAAAAAGCATCACTACCACATTAATCATTTTCAACATCTCCCTTTAATCTATCTTCCATCTCACCTAACAAAGTGGTCACATCAATATCAAATACTTTTGCATCAATAAGTAAGTCAAAAAGTTGCTCTTTAAATGTTTCAAGATACTCATCACTAATATCAGGTGGTGTTTGTTCTGAAATTTGATAGCCTTTTTTTACTTGCTCAACAATTCCCTCACCAACAAGCGCTTTATATGCTTTGTTAACGGTATGAAGGTTAATCCCAATATCCCCTGCCAAACTTCTAACACTAGGTAAACTATCTCCTGGTTTTAACTTACCTCTCACCAACCCTAATTTTATTTGATAAACTAACTGTGTATAAATGGGTGTTTCACTTGCTGTATCTATTTCAATAATCATTAAATCACCTCTTTTTGTTATACATATACTATAACGATTATCGTTATATGTCAACTATAACAATTAAAAAAGCGTAACAATTACAATATCGTAATTGTTACGCTTTTTTATAATTCTAATTGTAACACTGACAACACTTTTAACGTGTCACCATAATAATCTTTGCCTAGCACTTTCTCATGCATAATCCATCTTGCATCAGCATACAATCCAGAAAATTTCTTTTCTTCACTAGTTGCAAGTAAGATTGGCGCAGAATAACTGATTGATGGGTAATCCGCTAAGGCTTTTCCAGATAAGGTGTAGCCTGCTTTTACTTGCTCTTGATCTGCTAAAAAAGTTAATAGTTTTTCATTAACCTTTTTAGCTTTTTCATCTTTTGAATGCGCTAATCTAAAAGGAAGTCTTAAAGAATTATATCCGTAATTTCCATCGTCTTTCGTCGCCACATCTTTAGATGCCGCTGGAACTATATCGTTGCTTTCAATCCAAGCGAAATCTGGTATTAATCCAAATTCATTTTGACTACTCAGCTGAGTTAAATACGTGAGAGAATTCTCTTTTACTTCTTGCCAAAAGTTATCTTTTGTTACGTTATAAAATTTATCAAAATGAGTTGGGACAACATCTGACGGTCGAAATAAGTTCCAGTACTCTTTTGATAACGTTGCCCAATTACCAACAGTAAGTACCTTTGTTTTTTCATTATAAGTATAATCCTTAATGCTCTTTAAAAGATGTACTGCTTTTTCTTCATAGTTAATGGTGGATGTTGACCAAATTTCACTAGCTTGAATTAAAGCATACGCAATATCCAAATCACCATCTGTTGCACTATTTTTATCGTAATTTTGCCATTTTCCTTTTATACTTTCTTGTTTCCAATTCATTAAATAGTTATCTTCTGATAGTTGATGATTTTCATAATAAGTAACAAATGGGATAAACTCTTTTTCTTCTATATATCCTTTTTTAGCTGCCATTACCATTGCTAACATCCCATATCCTTGAGACTCAGAAAGAGCGATTGGCCTGCTTCCATCATTAGATGTATTAACAAATGCTCCCTGACTATTTTTTTGAACATAGGAGTCATACCAGTCTTGAAATATTTCTTTTTGTAATTTATCGTTATTAGACTGAATACTCACTAACACCATAACTACATAAATCAAAATAACTCCAGTTAATATCGACCAAATAACAAGTGGCTTTTTCTTCATTTTTTTCACCTCTCAATGATTAAAGCGCTGGGTTTTATACCATTTCGTACCATCTCGCTTAAATAATTTGTCAAAAATAAGAGAGAAAAAAGCACTTGTTGCAACAACAATAAAAAATTGAGCATAAGTAAAATAGGAAATCACTGAATAAAATAAATTCGTCGTCGTTTCCTGACCATATTGACTGACTAAGGCAATATTAATTTGCAATAGATAAATAATAAACATTAGCAACCAATTAACTAAAAGAATGGCTGCTATTTCTCGATTAGACCCTCCAAAAGTAAAGGGAATACTAAAATCTGGACGAAACAGACGAACAATCATGGCTAACAAATTACTCAAAAATAAAAAATTTGAAAGTAAAATAGATAAATTAAACCAAAAAAAGGTACTCGTATAATATAAAACTTCTAATTTAATTCGCCAATTGCTTCCATCAAATAAATGCTTGAAATTATCTAAAATAACCTCATAATTTCCTTTAGCCCATCTTTTACGCTGATGATAATAAGCCTCTAATGTTTCTGGTTCTTGTTGAAAAGCTTCAGAATGTGGCGCTAAAGCAATTAATTTACCTCTTTCCATTATTTTAAATGAAATAGCTGTGTCTTCTGTTAATGCCCCGTTATCCCAACCACCAATATTTCTAACAAATTCTGTTTTAATAATAAAATTAGTTCCTGGAATCCTACCAATTTTAAATAGCTCCCATTGACCTGTATGATGAATTCTCTGTGTTGTCACAATCTCCAAATTAATACAACGAGTTAAAAAATTCTGTTTATAATTACGTGTTTTGTTTCGGCCAAAAACTGCGCCATATCGCTCTTTGTCTTCCAATGCTTTTTTCACTAGGAAATACAATGAATTTTTTTCTGGCATTGCATCAGCATCGTAGACACAAATCCATTTCCCTTTTGCGATTTTTAACATGTCATTTAAAACACCAGCTTTTCCACCTGTTCCTTTTCTATCAATTACCTCGATATCAATTCCTTTTACATTCTCTTTTAAAATCACAGCTTCTGCCATTTTTAATGTTTGATCTTGGCAATTATCTGCTACTATTTTAATTTCCAACGAGTCTTTAGGATAATTCAAATTTAAAATAGCAGAAATTGTGTCACCAATGACTAACTCCTCATTATGAGCCGGAACAATCACGGTTACCATAGGTGTTTCTGATAAAGTTGTTAATTCATTTTTGGGTGATTTTAAAATTTTTAACAAGTACTTAATGGCACCAAAAAGAATCAAAACTGTAATACTCACTGACATCCAAATAGAGATAAGTGCAAAAATAATTAACCATTTTCCCATCTTAATATCTCCTTTTGAAATGCTTCCAGACTCTTGCTTTAATCAATAACAATGCATTAAACAAAAAAAGTGATACCACAAAAAATAAAAGAGTTACTGTATGACTTAATTTTAAAAATAAATCTCCGATAATATCCATAGGGACGCTCCTTACACAATGTATTCGGCAGATAAATCTGCTTCTGTTTGACGATATAACTTACTTAAAACCTTTTCTTGTGTCAGAGCCTCATCTGGCAAAAGAACTATCTCACCTTTTTTAATCGTTATATCATGTGTCCCTTCGTCATTTTTATACGGAATTTGGCTTAATTGAGTAGTAGTAATACCATTCATTTTCTGCCAAGTCATTAACTCTTCTTCACTTTGATGTATAGTTGATAAAACCACAAACACACCATCACTAATATGAAAAATAAGTTCTTCAGGATAGCGCGTATAGATAAGTGATTCGGCTATGCTTTTTAGAACTTCTTTACTTGCTTCTTCATCTTGATAAACATACTGTTCAAAAAAATCAATTTGATACATGGATAGAGCTAATTGTCTTTTGTCGTCTAATTGTCTAATATCTAAAGAATTAGCAAATTGTTCGTATTTTTTTACAAAAGATGCTTTTGATCTTAATCCTGTAATAGGATCTGTATTTTTCAAGTAACGGATAATATCTTCCTTGCCCGATACGAGATGCTTTCTCACTAGAATAGATTGGCTAATTTCGTAAGCCAAAAAACTATACATTGGTATGCTAAATATATAGAATACCTTTAATGACATAACCATCACGACTGGTTGAAAGAATAATAAAAACGCACTCACAGCAATAATGATAAAATCAACACCCACAATAACGATAGACGATCCAAGTAGCCCTAAACTTATACCTATTAAAGCAAAAATGTTTGTGAACATAAACGCTTCTGGACTGACGACCTCATTTAAAAATATATTTTGAAGCGCACAAAAAAACAGCAAAATAAAAACCCCTATTTCTAAGGGCATCTTTTGTGCTTGTTTACCCAATAATTTCATTTTTTTCCCCTTATTTCCTATTTTTTAAATACTGATAATCCCTCAGTATCACTTTATATTATCCCTATCTATTTGACTCTTATATAACATCCCTTATTGTTATACAAAAGCGTAAACTCCTTTCTTTAAATTTCATAATCTTATATAATGTATCATATAAAGATCAAATTTTCTTAGTTTTTTAGCATAATAATCATTAAATAACATATAGCACAATATTTTTAAAAGCGGTTTCTAAATAACTGTTTTAGACATTTGTAAGGTTAAAAGTTAAGATAAATATGAAAACATCTATTTCAAAACACTTATTTAAAATAAGATGCTTTTAATGCTCTCCTTTTCTTCTTCGTTTTTTGTTTTTCACAAAATAAAAAAACAAGCTTTTTATT
>NZ_JAVWHO010000049.1:0-17395 GCF_036639995.1 Vagococcus sp.
AACTTTTATAAATGCCTTTTTCAAATCAAGAGAAAATATAGAAAAAGTGAAGTCTAGGAACCCTGAAATCATGTTGAATATTATTGTGAAGGATTATCAAAATAATATATCTGAGACTCATTTTTCAGCAGATAATATTGAACTATTTCTACCATTGAAATATACAAGAGAAGAATTGGAGGAACACATTCATGAGTGAGAAAGAAGAAGTGAAACAAATTGTAGATAAATACAACCAAAGTATTATTCAATTACTTGAGAATGGAACGATACAAGAAGCCAAAACTGTTTTTAAACATGTAGCAGACGAATCTAATCGTAAACAAAGAAAATTAGTAGGATTGGAAGAATAAATGTGATAAATTAAAGGAGGAACCACATTAGCAAACTGATGTGGTCTCTCTTTTTTGTATCATGGAGTACTTGAGTTATTATTGTAGGAGGTAAACATGGTAAAAGTATTGTTAACTGGCATGTCAGGTGTGGGCAAATCAACAACTCTTAAACAAATATGTCAAAATTACGAACATGTTATAGATTTAGATTATGATGGTTGGATTTTTATGGATGAAGAAAGCAATGAACTTAAGGTAGATACCAATAGAATTGTTGACTATCTCCAACAAAATAAGGCTAAGAATATTTTCCTAGCGGGAACTGCAATAAATCAAAGAGAAATCTATCCTTATTTAGATTTTGTTATTACACTTACGGCTCCACTTGAGGTAATGCATGAAAGAGTGTTAACAAGAAATAATAAATCATTTGGTAAAAGCAGAGAAGAATGGCAAAAAATAATAAGTGATAAAAATAATTTTGAACCTCTAATAATCAAAGGCAGTGATTTTGTAGTTTCTACAGATTCAGCGCCGGCTGATGTAGTGAAAAATATTTATAAATTAGTTGGTTTAATTAAATAATAATTTGATAAACAGGCTTAAACAGAAAAAGTAGCGAACAGAATTATTCTATTCGCTATTTTTTTATTTATTATTAAGCATCTCAATAATAATTTCTGCTGTTTCTTTTGGATTACTAATTGGAAAGTAATGCCCTTGAGGTAAGGTACTGATTTGACTATTTACGGTTTTAAATGTGTAGCTTTTATCTTCAGTACCCCAAATGACGTGAAAAGAGTCATTCATTTTATTATTGAGTGCTATTTTTTTCAATTCTTTATTAAGCTGAAGTGTTGTATTTAATATTCGGGGAGATTCAATACTCTCCATTACTCTTTTCAAATAGTTATCAGAAACGGCATCAATAGCTACTAACAGACCGTTTCGATTAAAATATTTGGCTAGTTGTTTATAAGAAGTATTTTTTAAGATAATTTTACTCAACCAATTATAAGGTTCTTTTATTGTTTTATTGACTGGTGGCTGTAATAGAATTATTTTATCCGTATCTAATAAAATTTTTCTGCTAAAAGCTTCGATTAAAAGTGCGGCGCCAAAAGAGTGACCAATAAAACTTGAACCTTGAGGAACTAGTTCTTTTATTGATTGAATCATCTCAATGTAAGGTGTTAAAATATTTGGATTTTTAATAAAAGGTGATCTACCAAAACCGGGTAAATCAACAATGAAAATAGCTTTATTAGTCTGTTTATTTAATTCTAATCCCAAGTTAAACAAATCAGTACCGTCACTAAACAGTCCGTGGAACAGAATAATAGGCTTGTCTGAACCTTTTAAATGATAATAAGTAATACCATTAATACTTTTTCTCTCATATGGCATTATATTTTGGTCAGTAAAAGTTTGTCTGAAATCAATATCTGCGATAGTTTGTGGAATATTTGAAGCAGGCATTTTACTAACTAATTCGGGTTCAAAATTTTCTTTGACTGATTGATTATTGAAGGATTCGTTTGTTAAAAAATTTAAACTAGCCTTTGGAACACCCGTTAATTTACTTCCACCAAAGGACATAATAAATGTTAGTAACCAGTGAGGAACTGTGACTCGTGGTGTTTTTATATTCATACTTTCAGAAATTAGAGACATTAGAGTTGCGATGTTTCTATCAGATTTTTTATCAGGAACAAAAGTATAAGTTTCGTTTCCTTTTGAATCACTAATGATTGTTTCAACAATAAACTGGGCTAGAATATTATTATTAATTAAAGGTAAGCGATAATTTTTACCACCTGGAATGACAGGGAGAAATCCATTTCTGATTATTTTTATAAATAGGCCAAGCCCACCTAGTTGCTCAGTACTACCAGTTTGGTCATCACCAATAACTGTTGGCGGATTAATAACGGTTAATGGTATTTTATTTTTCTTTGCTTCTTGTCTAATATAAATATCAGCTAAAAATTTCATTTTTTCATATGGCGGTGCATCGATTAAATCAGGGTGTTCGTCACGGAAAACATCCATATTTTTCCAAGAATTATCGTTATCATTAATGGGACTCATGTAACCAACAATATGAACCAATCTCTGTAAACCAGTATGTTGATGAATTTCTTCAGCAAGATCCATTACTCTTTTACTACCTTCTAAAAAGGCTGTTTTTGCTAGTTCCTCAGATAAAGTAATATCCATAGGTCCACCGCAATGGAGAATCACCTGACTTTTTAAAACTTTTTTCTTGTCCATTTCATTTAAGCCAAGATTTGGTTGAGTTAAATCTCCAGTAACGAGCTGTATTTTTGATGATGCTAATTCTGTTAATGCAGCTGCTTTAGCTTTGTTTCTAACAAGTAGCGTTAATGAAACTTCTTCTACTACCAATTGCTTAATAACTTCTTTTCCGATAAAACCTGTTCCACCAATAATTAGTATATTCATAACATTCTCCTTTAGTACCGAGTAGTACTAGTTTAGTGTAAAAAAATTACTCTTATATGAGTAATTTTAAAAAATCCTTAGCTGTAGAGGTGATAATGCTACTATCTCTTTTTACTTCGGCTAAAAATAAAGCTCCTTCTAAGTTATTAATAAAAAGTTGAGCGGTTTCTTTTGCGTTAATGTCTTTTCGAAATTCCTTCGTTTCAATTCCTTGTTGAATCAAATGTTCACAAATAGATGTTAAATCGTCAAAAAAATGATTTATTTTTTCCTTCACGTCTAAATCATCATTTGGTGATTGCATGATGAATGTAATAAAAGGGCAACTCCCTTGATAATTTCTCTGTTCAATAGAACTAGCAAGTCCTTCTAAAAAAGTTAACATTCTTTCTGACAAAGATAAGTCTGTCTGTTTCATAACTTCTTCAATATTGGACTGATAGACATCTATCCAATAATCAATAACTGCTAACAACAACTCCTCCTTACTTGAGAAATGGTAATAAACATTTGATTTTGAAACACCACTTTTTTTAACCACTTCATCCATACTTGTGTATGTGTAGCCTTCTTGAAAGAATAGAAGTGCCGCTACTTCGATAACTCTTTTTTTATTTGAAATTTTTATATTTGACATACTAGAACTATATAGTACTAATTTTTTCTTGTCAATTATTATTTATTATTTGTTTTGCTAGTCTTTTGAAATATCTCTAAGAAGAAACTGAATACAAATTTTTTAGAAAAGCAATTGAACATAACGGCTAAAATGAGAAAGATAAATGTGGTACAGCATTTGTCTGATATTACTAATAAAAAAATTATAACATAACAGAGTTTTTCGTAAATTTATAACAAATAAAACTAATTTTTTTCTATCAAAATGCTAATAAATAGAAAGTTTCAACTATTAAAAAAACAGAAAAAAATAAAAGTCACTATTCCATAGTGCGGTAGCTAAATGGAAATAGTGGCTTTTTTTATTAAAAAAATAATTTACATAATTGGTGAAAATAACCGAGACACTTTTTGTTTGAAACGTGTCCAATGAGACATTTCTTTAAATGCTTCAAGGGTTAACTGAGTTGATTTAGTTAGATCGTGGTTAAATGCAGCGGTTAATTCTTCGTTTATATGTGAATCAAAAATAACTAGACTAGTTTCAAAATTTAACTTATAACTTCTGATATCTTGATTAGCTGAGCCAACCATACTTACTTCATCATCAATAATCAAGACTTTGGAGTGTAAGAATCCACCATTATAAGAGTAAATATCAATTTCTTTTTTGATTAAGACGTTAGCAAAAAATTGAGTTGCTCGGTAGATGAAAGGATGGTCAGGTTTATCAGGCACCATAATTTTAACGTCTACACCTGAGCGTTTAGCAATTTCAAGAGCATCAATAATGGTGTCATCTGGAATAAGATAGGGAGTTTGAATCCAAACGCGTTTTTTTGCTGACAAAATAAGTTTAACGAAGGTTAATTTTATCTGCTGTTTTTCATTATTGGGTCCACTTGAAATGACTTGGATATCTGTATTAGCAGCATCAGGTACTAGCTCTTGGTGAAAATAGTTTTGTTTATAGGCTACTTTTTTATTTTCAGGAACAGAGACATTCCAGTCCATAATGAATCGTAGCTGTAAAAAACTACTTGCAGGACCAATCACCCGGACATGAGTATCACGCCAATAGCCAAAAGGAGCCACAGGTTTGACGTATTGATTGGCGATATTAAATCCACCTGTATAGCTAATTTGATTGTCAATGACAACTATCTTTCGGTGATCGTGATAATTCATTCTGAATTTTAGAAGAGCTTGTTGGGACGTTAGGTAAGTTGTTACTTCACCACCAGCATCAATTAATGATTTGAATAATTTTTTGTTAACCCCTTTAGAACCTAGTTCATCATAAAGTAGCTTCACTGAGATGCCCTCTTTTGCTTTAGTTGTTAAGATGTCTAAAAGTGTAAGTCCTGTTTCATCTGTAACAAAAGCATAGTATTCAAGATGAATAGACTTAGTCGCATTCTGACAATCCTTTATCAAAAGATCCAGCTTGTCTTGGCCATCAGTAATTAACGTTACTTGATTTTTATGGCTAAGTGGAATTTTGTTTAAGCTGTAAAGGAAATTTGTCTGAAAATGGCTACTATCAGTAGGAAAGCTAAACAAGCCGTCTTTAGGTTCAATAAGTTGTTGCAACTCTTCCATAGCTTGAACGTGATGTGTTTCGACTTTGAATTTTTGTTTTTCACTTAGACCATAACCGAAAAACAGGTAAAGAAAGAAACCGACAATCGGAACAAAAATAAATATTAATAACCATGCCCAAGTAACACTAGTATCTTTTTCTCGGAAAAAAACTAAGAATAGTGCAAAAAATAAGTTAACTAAATATAAAAACATAATAAAAAAAGTCAAAAATATTCCCTCCAATCATATTTAACTTTTTAAGTTGTTAGCATAGTTTATTTTAGCACAGTCGTAAGCTTTTTTTAGTATGTTAATTTTTGGACTTCAATAAAATGTCCATCGTATCGGTAGCTTGAGTCAATCAATATTGATGAAACAATAAGTTCATTATTATTTATATTGTCTTCTATTATTTTTTTCATTTTTAATTTAAATTCTTCTAATTGAAATCGAGATACAACTACTTCTATGATTCATTCTCTAAGACAAATTTTTAAGTCATTCAAGCATGTTAAAATGATAAAAGTACGAGAATCAGTTATCAGCTTTATTTAATGTTACAATAATAATTACTTATTAATGCTATTAAAAGTAAGATCTATAACCAATACGGAGGTAACTTTAATGCAATTAATCGCCCTTCTAAGAGGTGTCACACCAGTCGGGAAAAATAAAATCCCTAAAATGTCTTATCTAGTTGAAATACTAGAAGAAGCAGGTTTTCAACAGGTCAGAACCTATATTCAAAGTGGTAATATTATCTTAGAAACAGAGTTATCAGTTGAAGAAACAAGAGCCAAAATTCATCAAACCATTAAAGAAAAAATAGGCGCTGAATTATCCATTATCATTAAAGAAAGAGCCGATTTTGAAGCTGCCATTAAAGAAAATCCGTTTGATGATTCCTTTGATTATTCAAGAATTCATCTGGTTTTTACTAATGACGAGATACCTCAAGATAGATTAAATGTTGTAATGAACACGGATTTTTTTAATGAAATTTTCAGAAAAGGAAATCATTGTTTGTATATGTACCTTCCTAGAGATGCTTCTAAGAAGAAGTTAAATACAAATTTTTTGGAGAAACAATTAAATATAACAGCTACCATGCGAAAGATAAACGTGGTTCAGCATTTGTATGATATTGCCGATAAAAAATGATAACATAACAGAGTTTTCCAAAAATTTATAACAGATAAATTTATTTTTATTAGATAAAAGTATTAATAAATAAAGGATTTCAACTATTAAAAAAACATAAAAAAATAAACGTCACTATTCCAAAGTGTGGTAGCCAAATCGGAATAGTGATGTTTTTTTAGTTATTTCATTTGCCAAGTTACAGTGTGTCCGTCCATCTCTGTTGTCCATGTATCAAAGGAGATGCCACTGTTACTTAAAGTATAAGGAATGTCATTGTGACGTATCATCAGTTTGTTTTCATTGATGGAATAAGTATCCTCGTAATCAGGTCTGTAATTACCAAGTAATTCTGTTCGAATAGTCGTGTCATCAATGAAGGTGATTTCTTGGGCGCCATCATGAATTAAATTTTGAGGAGCTTTGTTATCCTCCATTGCTTCAGCAGCATCCTGTCCGTCATAGAGAATGGGGACGATAGAGTATTTCTTTCCAATAAGCATTTGACGTGCTGATTGGAAAGTGTCATTTATTTTTGAGTTTTTAGCATTTTTTTCTTTAAAGAATTCTTCAGCGATACTTGTATCTAGGTATTTTTTTGACATCAAAGTCCAGTTGGGATCAACTAAGCTACCAGTGATTGCCCCTTTAGCTTCAAGTTCTCCTTGTGCATTTATTCTGAATGTTCCTAGACTATCCATTTGATCAATGCCAACACTAATATAAATTAATTTGTCTTTGTCATCAGTTTTCATATCTAAAATATATCTAGTAGGTGGAGGTGGTAGCAAATCTAAAATAGACATCACCCACTCTTTTACTTGTGCTTCTGTTAAGTTTGTTTCAGAAAAAGTTGACTGAGTTGTTGAAGTGTCGCTAGTTGTCTCTTTGCTTGTACTTGTTTGTGTTTCAGATACTTGATTAGGTTTGGTTTCTTTTGTTGATTTGTTACCTAAGTGCCAAAGGAAAAAGGTAAAACCAAGGATTAGCACAATGATGAAGCTCCAACGTGTGATCTTTCTTTTTTTCTCTGCTTTTTCAATATCCAGTAGCATTTTTGTTAATTCTAATCGAACATTTGGGTCGGTGGCATTATTTATTTCTGTGCGCAGTAGTTCTTTGTTGCTTCGGTCATTATTCAAACTTCTTGTTAGTTTCTTCTCTTCTTTGCTCAATTCAATATCTCCATATCTTGTCGTTTGATTCAATTATATCAAAGCGTTGACTTTATTAAAGGTCTTTTTTCGATTAAATGAATGCTAATTGTTGGATTGATAAAGAAAGAGGTCAAACAAGAAATGATTTGTTATTTTTTTATACTGCTAATTGAATCACTTGAGCGACTTTGTCTAATGTTAAAGTTCCATTTTCACCAAGTTTGATATTAAGGGCAGCCAGTGGTTCTAATGCTCTGAGAATATCAGGAATAATTTCCTCACCGAGTGAGTAGCTAGTAAGTCGTGTTGAACTACCAAGAGATTCAAAGAAGTCACGGGTCTTTTGAATGGCAAGAGTAATCGTTTCATCTGATTTGTCTGTAAGGCCCCAAACTCTTTCTGCGTATTGTAATAGCTTTTCACGTTTTTCAACGCGTTGAACTTCTAACATTGCCGGTAGAATAATTCCCATTGTTTTACCGTGATCAATGCCATAAAAGGCTGTTAAACAATGCCCAATCATGTGAGTTGACCAGTCTTGTGGTACACCAGAGCCAATGAGGCCGTTAATTGCAAGAGTTGAAGTCAACATTAAATTAGCGCGAACGTCATAATTCGTTGGTTGTTTAATCGCTTTTGGGCCTTCTTCAATCAATGTCATCAAAAGACCTTCAGCAAATCGATCTTGTACTTTTGCGTTAACTGGATAGGTTAGATATTGTTCCATAATATGAACAAAGGTGTCAACAATTCCATTATTCACTTGTTCTAAGGGTGCACTATAGGTATAACTTGGATCAAGGATTGAAAACATGGGATAAATGGCTGAGCTTTGAAAAGGTATTTTAGACCCCTCCTTTTTAACTGAAATAACAGCTTCCCCATTCATCTCTGTTCCTGTGCCAGATAGTGTTAAAATGGTACCAATAGGTATAGCTTTTGTAGCAGGTATTTGTTTGATTAACATATCAACAGGGTCGCCTTGGTCAAATAAGGTAGCTGCGGCAACAAATTTTGTGGCATCAATGACAGAGCCTCCGCCTACAGCTAAAAGAAAGGTATAGTTTTCTAATTTAACAAGCTCTACAAGGTCCATTAGATTTTCATAAGTTGGGTTTGGTGAAATGCCACCAAATTCACCATACTCAAAGTCTGTTAAATGTGTTTTGACTTCATTGATCAAGCCGCTTTTTTTGGCACTTTTTCCACCATAAATGATTAGCACTTTTGAAGAAGTAGGAATTTCACGTGGTAATTTATCCAGTTGTTGTTGTCCAAAAATTAGTTTAGTCGGGTTTTTAAATTCAAATTGATTCATTAGATTTCCTCTTTTCTTTTATCAGTCCTCTGTTTCAGCTAAGTATCGAGGCTTGTGTTATTATTATGACTAAATGATAGTTAGCCAACAAGGAGTGAACTTATCCTATGACAAAAACTCATAGTCTATTAAATAATAATAACGATGAACGCTTGGAAGCTTTGGGCAATTTTTTGAGAAAAAGACGAGAGCAAATAAAACCAGAAGACGTTGGAATTACGACAAATGGCAGAAGAAGAACACCTGGTCTTCGTAGGGAAGAATTGGCCCAATTAGCTGGTGTTAGTGTGTCTTGGTACACTTGGTTAGAGCAAGGCCGTGATATCAGTGTCTCAGACGACGTGTTAAAAAGTATTGCTCGTGTTCTTAAATTAGAACCTTCTGAAAAAGCTCACTTATATCAGTTGGCTAAAAAGAAAGAAGCCGTTGTTACTGAACTTTCATTGGAAAATATGACTGAACTTCAGCAATTATTGACTTCCTTTGGGTCAAATCCGGTATATATTTTGGATAAGTGTTGGAATCTTGTTTTGGGCAATCAAAATGCCTATAATTTGTTTGTTCCAGCGTCTGTCTCTAACTATGAAGAGTTATCGTGGCGAGAGAAAAATTTAATTTGGGGATTATTTACGAATCCGTATCAAAAAGAATTATTAGTTGACTGGGAAGTCGAAGCTAAACGATCTGTTGAATTATTTCGTTACAGTAGTAGTGATTACATTAGTGAAAAATGGTATATCGCTTTTATTAATGAATTAAAAGAAATTAGTCCTCAATTTGAAACATGGTGGAATGACTATGCTATTCAGTCGCCAGATAGTAAGATAAAACACCTTTATCATCCAGAAGTAGGAGAGCTGGTATTTCGAGTATCCACATTACTTATTCCTGAATTTACAGAGCTACAATTAGTTGTCTATACACCAACAGAAGTAAAATTTTGCGAAAAATTATTAAAATTATTAGAGGTATCAAGAGAATTACCATCTACTGTGTTAAGAGACGAGTTAGGAGGGTAATATGACTGTTATTAGACAGGCTAAACAAGCAGAATTAGTTTGACAAATCAAGACCCAGCAAATTATCAATAGTTTTAAATGGATTGATTCCATCATTTTTCATTTGTTCACGCTCAGTTCATAAACAATAGTTACTCTTTAATTATTAAAGTGAAAGTAGGAGGAACAAAAATGAAAGAATTTAGAAAAATAGGGATAATTTTAGCTCTATTACTAATAGTTATTGTTGGACAGAAAGTTGATGCAGTTGAATCAACAAAGTTAGATAATGAAAAGAATGTGGCTGAATTTGTGGATAAAGAAATGACAAGGAATGTAGAGAAGTTTCACATCCCAGGTGCAGTTATTTCGGTGGTTAAAGATGAAAAGCTAATTTATTCAAATGGTTATGGTATGGCTAATATTAAGGAGAAGCAAAAGGCTGATGCCAATAATAGTATGTTTCGGATAGCCTCAACCACTAAATTATTTACTTGGACTGCGGTCATGCAACTAGTTGAACAAGGTAAAATTGATTTAGACACGGACATTAATACTTATTTGAAAGAAGTTAAAATTCCTGATACTTTCAAAAAAAGCATAACGATGCGAGATTTAATGACACACGCTGCAGGGTTTGAAGAAGGTGGTGTGGGGTATCAAATCACCACAGATGAGAAGAAACTTAATGAAACAATTAGTGACACATTAAAAAAACATCCTTTAGCTAGAATTCGTCCAGCTGGAGAAACGGCGTCTTACTCGAATTACGGGGCTACACTGGCTGGGTTAATTGTTGAAGATGTCAGTGGAATGTCTTATGAAGATTACATTCAAAAAAATATCTTCGACGTTTTAAATATGACGCATGCCACAGTTGTGGAACCATTGCCAGATAAATACCTTAGTAACCAAGTGATTGGTTATAATTATGAAAATAAGCAATTTGTTCCTGGTATTCCTACGTACGAAGGTGGGTTTAGTCCAGCTGGCGCTGGAACGGTTTCTGCTAATGACATGGCTAAATTCATGTTGGCGCATTTGAACAAAGGAAGTCTTAACAACAAACAAATACTAAAAAAACAAACGACTGATTTAATGCATCAGACAGCTTTTCGTTTTGACAAGCGTTTACCAGGATCAACGTTAGGATTTCAAGAAGGAGAAATTAATGGGCAAAAAACAATTTCTCATGCAGGTGCTGATGTTACGTTTATCACCGATTTAATTCTCGTTCCGGAGCAGAAAGTAGGGATATTTTTATCCTTTAGTGGTGGGCAAGCTGATGAGGCACTTGGTTCAATGAAATCAGAATTTTTTAATCATTTCTATCCACTAGATATTAAGAAAGAGCCTCAGTTTATTAAGACAAGTGAAGAGGAACTGGCTAATTATACTGGGTCATATAAATTTACCCGACGAAATATTAGTCATATTGATAAGTTTTTTAGCCTTTTAACAGAAATGACAGTGTCTCAAGAAGAAGGTCAACTAACAATTGGTCAAGGAAAAGAGCAAGAGTTTTTCAAAAAAATAGCCCCTAATTTATTCCAACAAGTGGGTGGGCAGCAAAAACTAGTGTTTAAAACTGATAAAACTGGGAAAGCAACGAGTATGTTACTTGATTTTATGCCTGATATGCCACTTGAAAAGACAAAGTTTTGGGATCAGAGTAAGGTTTGGCTAACGCTCTTAGGAATTGCTACTGTTATATTTATAGTTACTATATTAACCATGTTAGTTAGAGTAAGAAAATTTAAAACAGCGAGTAAATATTCAAAGAGACTTTACGGATTATTAGCAGCTACTGCAAGTGTTTCTTTACTAACATTGGTTCTTACTGTGACACAAGTATTAAATATGGATGCCCTAAAGAGGTTGAGTGAGATTACATTGTCTTTAAAACTCTTTTTAATTCTTCCGATTGTTGTGGTGATGTTATGTATTTCTTTATTAGTAAAAAGTGCTTTTATCTGGTATCGTCAGGAATATTCATTCGTCTATCGAATATTAATTACCTTCGTTGTTGCTGCAAGTATTATTCTTAGTACGTTTTTCTTTTATTGGAATTTACTTGGGTGGCAATTTGGATAAGGAGTGAAAAAGAGATGGGTCAGTTATTAATTGTTGACGATGATTTAGCAATCCGAGAGTTAATGAAGTTGTATTTAAAAAATGAAGGATTTGATGTAGTCGAGGCTCAAAATGGAAAAGAAGCCTTAAAGATTATTGAGAAACAAACGATTGCTTTATTGGTATTAGACATCATGATGCCTGAGATGGACGGTTGGGAAGTAATAAAAAAAATTCGCTCTACTGATTCTGAGATTCCTATTTTGATGGTCACTGCAAAGGGAGAGACAACTCATAAAATTAGAGGATTTCAATTAGGGACAGATGATTATTTAACAAAGCCCTTTGATCCTCTAGAGCTAGTTTTACGCGTAAAAGCCTTGTTGAAACGAGCTAAAATAAATACATCTCAAAAAATTGATTTAGGGCCAATTTCCTTAAATCGTCAATCCTATGAAGTGCTAAAAAATCAGGAAAAGATAGGAATGACGCTTAAAGAATTTGAGGTTTTGTTTACCTTAGCTAGCTATCCTAATCAAATTTTTACAAGAGAGCAGTTAATTACTCATATTTGGGGAATTGATTATGAAGGGGATGACCGAACTGTTGATGTTCATATTAAGCGAATTCGGGAAAAATTTGTTGATAGTAAAGACATATTTCTAATTGAATCAGTTAGAGGTTTAGGTTACCGTTTGGTGATCGTATGAGAAAAACACTCTATGCTCGAATTGTGTTTGTTTTTATCACTATCACGCTTATCAGTCTAATGGCTTCTTCTCTTATTGGAATATTTCTGTTTCAACAAAAAATAAATCGAGATGGTCAAAAAAGTATGCTAGATAAAGGACATGAAATTGTTCAGCTTTACGAAAAAAACACCGATGAGAATCTCGAAGAATTTTTTCAAAGAATGGCCAAATTAACCTCATATCCTATCCATTTTTATGACAATCAAAAACAAGAAGCATTTTATAGCTTGAATAATAATAATGTAGCAAAAATAAGTGATAAGAGTGTTGAGACTGTGCTAAAGGGTGAAGTGTCTAGGTCTACCAAACAGGAAAAAGATAGTTATGTTGGTTTACCTATCACCGTTAAAGGGCAAAATTCTGCTATATTTTTGCAATTTTCTTATGAGAATGAACTGATTTTTAACATGTTACTCCTTTTTATTATTGTCTGTACCCTAGTTTTAGGTAGTGCGGGAATTTTAATTGCAGCCCACTACTTGATCTCGCCGCTTAAAAAGTTAAAAGAAGCAACAGAAGTAATAACAACTGGAGATTTTGATGTAGCACTTGATTTGAAACGCCAAGATGAAGTAGGGGAGTTGGCACGAAGCTTTAATAAAATGACTGATGAACTAAAAAAAATGGAAGAGATGCGCCAAGACTTTGTTTCAAATGTCTCTCACGAAATTCAGTCCCCTTTGACATCGATTTCTGGTTTTGCTAAGGCGTTAAAAAACGAACAACTGATTACGGATGAACAGCGACCTTATTATTTAAATATTATTATCTCTGAGAGTGAACGATTATCGCGATTAGGGGATAATTTATTAAAGCTTGCTTCACTTGATTCAGAACATCACCCGTTTAAAGTAGAGTCTTTTGATGTGGTTGAACAAATTAGACAGACGGTAGTTATGCTAGAAAATCAGTGGTCTCAAAAAGAAATAGACGTTGTTATTTTGAAAAACAAACCGATTTTTATTAAAGGTGATTTTGATTTACTTCAACAAGTCTGGTTTAATTTACTAACTAATAGCATTAAATTTACACCTCAATTTGGAAAGGTAATGATTGATTTTGATAAGCAAGATCAATTGATTATTACTTTCAGAGATACGGGAATAGGAATTCCAGAAGAGGAGTTACTTCTTATCTTTCAAAAGTTTTATAAAACAGATAAATCAAGAACAACTAAAGAAAGCGGTAATGGCTTAGGCTTAGCAATAGTAAAAAAAATCATTGAATTACATCATGGAACGATAGTGGTGAAGAATCACGGCGAAAGTGGTGCGGAATTTGAAATAAATATACCTTATGAAAATTAAACAATTTAATCTAAGAAGGCGACTGAATGGTTGACTTCTTTTTTTTAATATATTTAGTTTTGTTGTTGACAAGGTAACTAAATAGTTATATATTTAGTTTGTTAATTAACTTGTAAACTAAATAAAATGAGACGAGGAAAAATAATGTATGAAAATAATATTTTAAAATTAATTGCTGAGATTGCTCATCACCCATTTCTTATTTTTGCCGATCGGGTGGAGGAAAAAACAGATAATGCAGTGGAAACATTGAAATTATTATCAATTGAAGGCGATACAACAGCAGGGCGAATTTCGGAGTATTTGGATATAAAACCATCTAGTGTGACTCAAATAATAAAAAAATTAGAAAAATCAGAAACAGTCGAACGGATTAAATCAAGTGAAGACGCGCGAGTAACCTTGGTTCGCCTAACAGATAAAGGAAGAGAAAATTTAGCACACCGAGAAGGGACAGGAGCGTTACTAAGAAAAGAAATGTTTAAAGGATTCTCACAAGAGGAACTCCAGGAGTTCAGTGATTACCTAACGCGTTTAGAAGAAACAATTTTAGATGATGAATTTTCAAAAAAACTAAATCAAGTTTTTTCAGACGATAAACGTTGGCAACAATTTGATGAGATGTCCGCCCATTTTTCACGTTCAAGAGAGCAAATGATGGAGCGAGGTAGATTTAATGACCCGCGGGAGTATGGTGGGTTTAACGGACATGAACGATTTAGAGGAAGAAGGAATAGATAGTGGAGCATCATTCAGAACATGTACGAGCAGATGGTAGCAAATTTTCAATAAAAGAATTTGTTAAATTAATCAATACAGCTAAGCCAAAATATATATTATTAATTATTGGCGTTCTTTTATTAGGCATTTCATCTGGGGTTCAAATTTATATACCTAAAATGGCCTCATCTTTAGTGAATAATTTTGCTAAGGGCGTGGACTACGATTTGTTAATAAAAGTAGTCATTCTTTCAGTTGTTTCTGCTTTAGTTTCAGCAATAGGTGGAACTATTTTAGGAATCTTTGGAGAAAATGTTATCCAAAATTTACGGAAAAATTTGTGGGAGAAATTAATTGCCTTAAGAGTAAAATATTTTGATACAGTAAAAGCCGGTGAAACAAGTAGTCGCTTAGTAAATGATACGTCTCAAGTGAAACAGCTACTTGCAACAACTTTTCCACAAACATTGGCCAGCATTATTTTGATGGTGGGCTCAATTGTCATGATGATTCGAATGGACTGGCAAATGAGCTTAGCCATGCTTGTGGTTGTCCCTTTATTGATGTTAGTGATGGTCCCTATATTTAGTTTTGGGACAAAAATTGGTCATTTAAGACAAGATGCACTAGCTAAGTTTAACGGAATAGTTAATGAGGTTTTAGGTGAGATACGCTTAGTAAAAACGTCTAATGCGGAAAAACAGGCCAAAGAAAAAGCAAATAAAGAAATTGATGATTTATACAAAGTAGGAAAAAAAGAAGCGGTTTTTGATGCGGTGATGCAACCTGTTATGATGATGCTCATGATGAGTATGATATTTGGTTTACTTGCATATGGCATGCACCGAATCGCAGTAAGGACGATGGAAATCGGAACATTAATGAGCTTTATTATGTATTTATTCAATTTGCTAGGTTCGATTCCAAGTATTGCCACTTTATTTTCTGAGCTAGCTAAAGTTTCAGGCTCTACTAAACGAGTTCAAGAGCTATTAAATGAAGAAATTGAAGAGTTTGATAGTGGTGAAAATGTTAATTTAGATGGGAAAGAATTAGTTGTTGAAAATGTTCACTTTTCATATGATGAGTCAGAGCCTATTTTACAAAATATATCTTTTTCTGCTGAACCGAATCAAGTCATTGCTTTTGCAGGACCATCAGGTGGAGGTAAATCAACCATCTTTAGTTTATTAGAACGATTCTATGAGCCAAATGAAGGAACCATTTCCTTTGATAAAAAGTCTATTAACCAAATGGCTTTAGGTCATTATCGCTCTCAAATTGGGTATGTTTCCCAAGATAGTGCGATTATGGCAGGTACAATTCGTGAAAACTTAACCTTTGGATTAGATGAAACGTTTGAGGATGAGGCACTGTGGCATGTCTTAGAACTTGCTTATGCCAAAAAGTTTGTAGAAGAGATGCCAGATGGATTGAATACAGAAGTAGGAGAACGAGGCGTAAAAATATCAGGTGGTCAACGGCAACGTATCTCTATTGCTAGAGCTTTTTTAAGAAATCCAAAAGTTTTAATGCTAGATGAAGCAACAGCTAGTTTAGATAGTGAGTCTGAAATGATGGTTCAAAAAGCATTGAGTCATTTAATGGAAGGACGAACTACTTTAGTTATCGCTCATCGTTTAGCAACTATTGTGGATAGTGATAAAATTTACTTCATTGAAAAAGGAAAAATCACTGGTGAAGGTACCCATAGTGAGTTAATCAAAAATCATGAAACATACGCTAACTACGTAAGTGAACAATCCCTTCAACACGAATTGATTGCTTAAAGAAAAAGCTCTTCAGAAATTTCTGAAGAGCTTTGTTTGTTGTAAATAATCTAAAAATATTTTCTATGCAATAGATGCATTGTAAATAGCTAAGATCGAAGTATCTAGTGTTTTATTAAATTCTTCTGCTGTTTGTTGGAAAGTAAGTCCCTCAGCCAATGCACGAGAAAAACTAGCAATTAACTGCTTGTTGCGGCTTAAAAGCTCGTTAGCTTCTTCCCTAGAATAGCCACCAGATAAGGCAACCACGCGAAGAACATGAGAATGGTTAGCTAACTCTTCATAAAGATTGTCCACAGTTGGAATAGACAACTTCAACATAACCTTAGTATCAGCATCTAGTGTTGCTAATTGTTTTAATATTTCTTCTTTTAAAATGGTTTCTGCTGCTTCTTTTTCAGGTGAATGAATATCAACTTCAGGTTCGATGATTGGTACTAAACCAGCTTTTGCAACTTTTTTAGCTAAGTCAAATTGTTGCTCAACGACTTCTTTAATACCTGTTGGGTTAGCAAGTTTGATGAGTGAACGCTCTTTTGTACCAAAAATATGGTAATGATTCGCTTTTTGTAAGAGTTCCTCTAAATCTGGAATTGGTTTTAATAATTGAACGCCGTTTGCTTCCTCAGCAAGTCCCTTATCAATTTTCAAGAAAGATAAAATACCTTTTTCATTCCATAAATAATCAGCTGTAGAGATGCCATCAATATCTCGTTCCATGGTACCCTCAAATAAAATAGCCCCTAAAATATGGTATGAATTAAACGCTGGACTTTTAATAATTCGTGAGCGCATCTCATGAACTAAATTAAACATTGCGTCATCTGTATCGTAACTATTTTCTTCAATACCATAAGCCTTTAAAGCTTTTGGTGTGCTACCACCACTTTGATCTAATGCTGCGATAAACCCTTTACCACTACTTATTCTAGTCAGTTGTTCTTCATTCATTAAAAAATCCTACCTTTCCATTGTCAAAATTTAGAAGAATCAAAAAGCGACCCTTCATTTCCATTGTAGACTAACAATCGTAAAAAGGCTTTCATTTTGTTTTAAATCAGGTGATTTATGAGATTATTATGATAAAAAGCAAATGATTGGTCTATACATAGTTATTAAAATACGGGTTTTGTGAAA
>NZ_JAVWHO010000050.1:0-17201 GCF_036639995.1 Vagococcus sp.
ATACCAGTTCGTTATGCTCATACTCATCATTGTTATGTGGATTATCATGACTATGACGCAGCAAAAAAATTAGTTCTTAGGTTACTTCAAGATTTAACAGAAGAAAAATTAGCTTACTTGATTAATCCTCTTGGTTAAATAGAATGAATAAATAGATTGAAGCAGGTTGATTTTTGAATCACCTGTTTTTTTGATTGGTAATTCAGACTCTTTTTAAAGGGGTAAGTATGTTATAATATCAAGGTATATTTGAAATAAAGGAGCAAAGAGATGGAAGGAATTATTCCCGTTTGGAAACCTCGTGGTATGACGAGTCATGATTGTGTATTTAAATTAAGAAAAATATTAAAAACTAAAAAGGTAGGACATAGTGGCACCCTTGACCCTGATGTGGATGGCGTGTTACCAATTTGTGTTGGTAAAGGGACTAAAGTCATTGAATATATTCAGGATTCTAATAAGGTATATATGGGAGAAGTGACTCTAGGATTTTCAACAGAAACTGAAGATGCGAGTGGTGAAATAGTAGAGATAACTCCGATAAAAAAAGAATTTAACATGGCTGAAATTGATCAGGCAATGTCTGAATTTTTAGGTGAAATTACTCAAATTCCGCCAATGTATTCAGCAGTGAAGGTCAATGGTAGAAGACTTTATGAATATGCTAGAAATGGTGAAGAAGTAGAGCGTCCTGAAAGAAAAGCAATGATTTATTCCTATTTAAGAACATCCACACCAGAATACAATCCAAATAAACAACAACAAAGTTGGCGATTTATTGTTGACTGTGGTAAAGGAACCTATGTCAGAACATTGGCTGTTGATACAGGTAAAAAACTTAACGTTGCTGCCCATATGTCTGATTTAACACGGACAAAAAGTGGTGGTTTTTCAAAAGATGAATGCTTTACAATAGAAGAGATTGCTCTGTTAATGGATTTAGAACGCCAAGAAGAGTTCTTATATCCTATTGAAAGAGCGGTGGAATCTTTTGAAAAATTAGAGTTAACTGACGAGATGTACCAAGTTGTAAAAAATGGTTCAGTCTTACCTGTTGATTTTTTTGGGAAAAATGAAGTAAATGAGCCAATTGCTTTGTTTTATCAAGAAAAAATTGTTAGTATTTATGATGTGCATCCTTCTAGAAAGGGAATGCTAAAACCAACAAAAGTCTTACGAAACGATTAAAGGGGAAAACAAATGGAAGTAATAAAAATTCATCATCCATATAAGCAATCACAAATACCTACAGACGAAGTGGTATTAGTGTTAGGTTTTTTTGATGGGGTTCATTTAGGACACCAAAAAGTAATTAATACAGGAAAAGAAGAAGCAATTAGAAGAGGAAAAAAATTAGCTGTGATGACGTTTAACCATCATCCTTCAGTTGTTTTTAAAAAAGTAGACCATAAAAAAATGAAATACATAACAACAACCGATCAAAAAATCAAGAGAATGGAAGCTCTTGATGTTGATATTTTATATGTAATAGAGTTTACATCGGCTTTTGCCAGTCTTGAACCACAGGATTTTGTAGATCAATACATTGTTGGTTTACATGCTGTTGCTGCAGTAGCAGGGTTTGATTACACGTATGGAAAAGCAGATATTGCTAGTATGGATTTATTACCAGACTATAGTAAAAATAGATTTGATGTAATTGAAGTACCAAAACAGCAGTTTGGAGATGAAAAAATCAGTTCGACTAATATTCGAAAAATGATGGCTGAAGGAAATATGGAAGGTGCTAACGCATTTTTAGATTATCCTTACGAATTGTCTGGAATGGTGGTTCATGGGGATAAACGAGGAAGAACACTTGGTTTTCCAACAGCTAATATAAAAATTGCCCAACAATCCTTATTACCAGTTGGTGGAGTTTATGCTGTTAAAATTTGTGTCGCAGGCCAGTGGTACATGGGCATGGCTCAAATTGGTTTTAACATAACTTTCGAGTCTAATCGACCAATGACCATTGAAGTGAATATTTTAGATTTTGACGAAGACATTTACGGAGAGCAAGTTTCAGTTCAGTGGTGCCATTACTTAAGAAAAGAAATGAAATTTGACGGTATTGATAGCCTGGTTGCTCAACTTAAAAAAGATGAGGAAGACACAAGAGAATACTTTACGTACAAAGGAGTTCTATAATGACTTCAGCTTATATTCATATTCCTTTTTGTGAGCATATTTGTTTTTATTGTGATTTTAATAAAGTGTTCATCGAAGGCCAACCAGTTGATGAATATATTGAGGCATTAATTAAAGAAATTACGTTAACCCGTGAAAAATACCCTTCAGAAGATACGGAAACAATTTATATTGGTGGGGGAACGCCCACATCCTTATCAGCACATCAGTTAGATGTTCTTTTAAAAGGAATTAGAGAAACGCTACCCTTTGATGAGAAAAACGAGTTTACAGTTGAAGCTAACCCAGGGGATTTGACCTTAGAAAAATTGAGAGTCTTACAAAATTATGGCGTTAATAGATTATCGATGGGAGTACAATCTTTTGATGATCGCTTACTAAAAAAAATTGGCCGAAAACATACTGCTCAAGATGTATATGACACAATGAAAATATTTGAGGCAGCAAATTTTAATAATGTGAGTATTGATTTGATTTTTGCACTGCCCAATCAAACACTTGAAAATTTTGAAGATACTTTAAATAAAGCATTAGCTCTTGATTTGCCTCATTATTCTATGTATTCCTTGATTTTAGAAAATAAAACCATGTTTTATAACTGGGCAAGACAAGGAAGATTGCATTTACCTGGTATTGACGTAGAAGGTGACATGTTTGAACTGGCAATTGATAAAATGACAAAGGCTGGTAGAAAGCAATATGAAGTAAGTAATTTTGCAAAACCTGGCAAAGAAAGTCAGCATAATTTAATTTATTGGAATAATGAACATTATTATGGTCTTGGAGCTGGAGCCAGTGGTTACTTAGGTAATATCCGCTATAAAAATCACGGTCCTATTCAGCATTATTTGAAGCCTTTGAAAGAAAATAAGCTACCTACTATTACAATTGAAGAGTTAACACTTGAAAATCAAATGGAAGAAGAGATGTTTTTAGGGTTACGAAAAACAGAAGGGGTATCTATTCAAAAATTTGAGAAAAAATTTAATCACTCATTAGAATCTGTTTATGGCAATGTTGTTAAGCAGTTAATAACAGATGGATTACTGGAGCAAAACGATGAGTGGTTAGCATTGACGAGTAAAGGATTAATTTTAGGTAATGATGTATTTAAAGAGTTTTTAATGAGCTAAAAACACAAAAAATTATTTTTTACATTTTTTAAAAAATTTGCTACAAAGCTTGATATATCAAGGATAATTAAAAGAGTTGCTATTCCTTTTTGGAATAGCAACTCTCTTTTATTTACTATAGATATACACCAATTGCAAGTAAGACAATAGAAAGAACAATTGTAATTACCATTAATTTCCAAACGAATTTTAACCACTTATCAAAGGTTACATCAACCATTTCAAGTGAAGCTAAAATTAAACCTGTAGGAGCGATATAAGAAATAATACCTTGTCCCCAGTTGTAAGCATCAATAACTAAAGCACGGTCAACATTTACAACATCTGCAAGTGGTGCCATGATTGGCATTGAAAGTACCGCTAAACCAGATGATGATGGAATGAAGAAACCAAGCAAGATATAAATGAAATACATCATAGTCGTAAAGACAGGACCATGCATATCGGCAACACTGTTACTTAACCAATACATTAAGGTATCACTAATCATTCCGTTTTCCATGATAATTGTTACACCACGTGCGATACCAATGATAAGAGCAACACCAAGTAAATCACTTGCTCCAGTAACAAACTCACTTACAAATTCTTTTTCTTTCAGACCTGAAATGGCAGCAAGGATAAATGTGATTAATAAGAATAAAGAAGAAATTTCAACAAATAACCAACCTAATTCTTTCACACCGTATACCATTACGACAAAACCAGCTGCAAAAATAGTTAACATTAACTTTTTACGTAAATCAAAGACTGGAATTTCACTTTCGTCAGCACTCTTTAAGAATTTTTTTTCTAATTCTTCTTTTTGATCATAAAGAAGAGATTCTTCTGGATTTTTTCTTACTCGTTCAGCGTAACGAACAGTGTACCAAATACTGATAATCGTACCAATAACAAGTAAAGCAATTCTAAGCCCAATGCCATCAGTAAAGTTAATTCCAGCAGTATTACTGGCAATAACAATTGAAAAAGGATTAATTGTTGAGGCTAGGGTACCAATGGAGCTACCAAGATAGATAGTTGCGATGGCAACCATTGCGTCATAGCCAGCTGCCATAAAAATTGGGATTAAGATTGGATAAAAAGCAATCGTTTCTTCTGCAAAACCAAATGTGGTTCCGCCAATGGCAATTAAAGTTAGTGTTAAAATAATAAGCCATTTTTCTTTCCCGTACAACCTTTTTGATAAAGCGTTCATACCGGCATTAAATGCCCCTGTTTTATTGATGACACCGATAATACCACCTAGAATTAAAACAAAAGTAATAATGTCAATTGACTCTGCCAAACCTTGAACAGGTGCGCTTAAAAATTCTTTAGCCGCATCTAGAAATGTTCTTTTTTCCCGCTCTAATTCTTGATAAGAACCAGGAATACCAACAGGTTTATAAACATCCCCATTTGTAAATTTTTTCAGATTTGTTTTGATTTCGTACTTGTCTAGTGTTTTTTGTGTTGCAGGTTCTTTGGATGTTTTACCATCAGGTTGAGTAATAACAAATTCCTGACTGTCACTTTCGTAGCCAAGGGTTGCGTACTTACCAGCTGGAATAAAATAAGTTAGAACTAATACTAAAAACAGAACAATCAAAATAACCGTGTAAGCACTTGGAAAACTAAACTTCTTCTTCATTTCTACCATCTCCTTTATTTATTAACTTATATTATATAAGAAATGGTTAAATGATAGGGGAAAAGGAAGAACTGCTTTAAAATAAAATGTGAAAACACTAACCAAATGAGCGGTTATCATCATAATTGTCTAATAAAACTAAAAGTTAGCACTCGATGTTTTAGAGTGCTAAAAAAATAATGGTTTATTGTTGACAATTAATTACTAACTTGATATATTAATAAATGTAGTTAGCACTTGTTAGTATAGAGTGCTAAAAAAGAAGGTGATGATTGTGTTAAGTCAAAGACAACTGAATATTTTGCATTTACTTGTTAAGCTTTATACCGAGACAGGGTTGCCAGTCGGATCGAAAACCTTGATGAACCATGGTATTAATGCAAGCTCTGCGACAATCCGTAATGATTTAGCTAAGCTAGAAGAGTATGAACTTATTCAAAAGATGCATTCATCATCAGGACGAGTTCCTTCTATTAAAGGATATCGTTTTTATGTGGATCATTTGATGAAACCTGTAGAGATGTCAAACAATGAAGTGATTGAAATTAGACAAATGCTAGATCGAAGATATAATGCAACTAATGAAATCATTGAGCAATCTGCAAAAATATTATCTGATCTAACAAGCTACACCGCATTTTCTTTAGGTCCGGAAGTAAAGGAAAGAAAATTAACCGGTTTTCGAATTGTTCCATTAAATAGGAATCAACTAATTGCGATTATCGTGACAGATCAGGGATATGTTGAGAGTCAAGTATTTTCTATTCCAGAGAATATCTCGTCTGAGGACATTGAGAAAATGATACGAATTATTAATGACCGACTTGTCGGTGAGAGCCTTCTAACTGTTTATCACAAGCTAAGGACTGAAATACCTTTAGTCCTTCAGAAGTATTTCTCAAACTCGTCAAATATACTATACTTGTTTGAGGAAGTATTTAATCAAGCTTTTGATGATCAGGTTTATATAAGTGGAGGGATGAATTTATTAAATTCAGACACGTTAACAGACATTGCTGAATTTAAATCTATTTACTCTTTGTTTAGTGATTCAGATCGGTTGACCGAAATATTGCTACCCGATACAACAGGGGTAGATATTAAAATCGGGGATGAAATCGAAAATGAGTTACTTTTAAATATGAGTTTAATCACGGCATCATATGAGGTACCAAAACATGGTAAAGGTGTTATTGCCTTATTAGGACCAACCAGTATGTCCTACTCGAAACTACTAGGATTAGTCAATGTATTTACAGATGAATTATCCGAGCATTTAGATTCTTATTATCGAAGTTTAGATGGTTCGCTAGAAAAATAGTTGCTGGAAGGAGACGAATGATTTGAGTAAAAACGAAGAAATTGAAGAATTAGAAGAAACGTCAGAAGAAGTGATTGAAGAAGTCACTGTTGAAGAAACGCTGAAGCAAGAGTTAAATGAGATGGAAGATAAATTTCTAAGAGCTCAAGCTGAAATAGTTAACATGAGAAATCGTCATAATAAAGAACGTGAGGATTCTGCTAAATATCGTGCACAAAATTTAGCAAAAGATTTGCTGACAGCACTAGATAATCTAGACCGTGCCTTAGAAATTGAAACAAGTGATGAGCACGGAGAGAGTATGAAAAAAGGAATCGAAATGGTAAGAGAAGGCATGCTTCATGCATTTAAAGAAGCAGGTGTTGAAGAAATCGACTCTCTTGGGCAAACATTCGATCCAAACAAACATCAAGCGGTTCAAACAATTCCATTGTCGGATGGTCAAAAATCAGACGAGATTGTTCAAGTCTTACAAAAAGGCTACATCTTACATGACAGAATTTTAAGACCAGCAATGGTAATTGTTGCACAATAAAAATAAAAATTAATTAAAGGGGATCATAAATATGAGTAAAATTATCGGTATTGACTTAGGAACAACAAACTCTGCAGTATCAGTCTTAGAAGGCGGAGAAGCAAAAATCATTACAAACCCAGAAGGTAACAGAACAACACCATCTGTTGTTTCATTCAAAAATGGTGAAATTCAAGTAGGTGAAGTTGCTAAACGTCAAGCAGTAACTAACCCTAACACAATCGGTTCTATCAAACGCCACATTGGTGAAGTTGGCTTTAAAGAAGAAATCGAAGGAAAATCATATACACCTCAAGAAATTTCAGCAATGATTTTACAATACTTAAAAGGTTTTGCTGAAGACTATTTAGGTGAAAAAGTAGATAAAGCAGTTATCACTGTTCCAGCTTACTTTAATGATGCACAGCGTCAAGCAACAAAAGATGCTGGTAAAATTGCTGGTTTAGAAGTAGAACGTATTGTTAACGAACCAACAGCAGCAGCTTTAGCTTATGGTTTAGATAAAACAGATAAAGAAGAAAAAGTTTTAGTATTTGACCTTGGTGGTGGTACATTTGACGTGTCTATCCTTGAACTTGGAGATGGCGTATTTGATGTATTATCAACTGCAGGAGATAACAACTTAGGTGGGGATGATTTTGATGAAAAAATTATTACTCATTTAGTTGAAGCATTTAAAAAAGAAAATGGTATTGATTTATCACAAGATAAAATGGCTGTTCAACGTTTGAAAGATGCAGCTGAAAAAGCTAAAAAAGATTTATCTGGTGTTACAAGTACACAAATTAGCTTACCATTTATCACTGCTGGAGATGCTGGACCTCTTCACTTAGAAATGAACTTAACTCGTGCTAAATTTGATGAATTAACATCTGACTTAGTAGAAAGAACAAAAATTCCAGTTCGCCAAGCAATTAAAGATGCTGGTATTCCAATTTCTGAAATTGATGAAGTTATCTTAGTAGGTGGATCTACTCGTATTCCAGCTGTTGTTGAAGCGGTACGTAAAGAAACAAGTAAAGAACCTAATAAATCAGTAAACCCTGATGAAGTTGTAGCAATGGGTGCTGCTATCCAAGGTGGCGTTATTACTGGTGATGTTAAAGACGTTGTTCTTTTAGATGTTACACCATTATCATTAGGTATTGAAACAATGGGATCAGTATTTACTAAATTAATTGATCGTAATACAACAATTCCAACAAGTAAATCACAAGTATTCTCAACAGCTGCTGATAACCAACCAGCTGTAGACATTCACGTATTACAAGGTGAACGCCCAATGGCAACAGATAACAAAACATTAGGTCGTTTCCAATTAACTGATATTCCAGCAGCACCACGTGGAATTCCTCAAATCGAAGTAACATTTGATATTGATAAAAATGGTATCGTAAACGTAAGTGCTAAAGATTTAGGTACTCAAAAAGAACAAACTATTACAATCAAATCTTCTTCTGGTTTAACAGATGAAGAAATTGAAAAAATGGTAAAAGATGCTGAAGCAAACGCTGAAGCAGATAAAGAACGTAAAGAAGAAGTAGATTTAAGAAATGACATCGATGCTTTATTATTCTCAGTTGACAAAACTTTAGGAGAACTTGAAGGAAAAGTCGATGCAGAAGAAGTGAAAAAAGCAGAAGCTGCTCGTGATGAATTAAAAGCAGCTGTTGAAGCAAATAATTTAGAAGACATGAAAGCTAAACGTGATGAATTAAACGAAATCGTTCAAGCTTTGACTGTTAAATTATATGAACAAGCAGCTCAACAAGCACAACAAGAAAATCCAGAAGCTGCACAAGGTGGAGCAGATGATGTTGTAGATGCTGACTTTGAAGAAATTAATGAAGATGACAATAAATAAGTAGAGATTTTTTGAAAAAGCCAAAGCATTGCGCTTTTGGCTTTTTCTCTTCATAATAAAAATTAGGTTTAAGAGTCATCTGATTTGTGTTATGATTTAATGGATTCTACAGTAGAGAAGATGGAGGGTTACGTAAAATGGCCAAAAGAGATTATTATGAAGTCTTAGGTGTTTCAAAAACAGCGACAGACGACGAATTAAAAAAAGCCTATCGTAAGTTATCAAAAAAATACCATCCAGATATTAACAAAGAACCAGATGCAGAAGATAAGTTTAAAGAGATATCAGAAGCTTTTGAAGTATTGAGCGATTCTCAAAAACGAGCTGCATATGATCAATATGGTCATGCAAGTACCGATCCAAACTTTGGAGCAGGTGGTTTTGGTGGGGGCTTTGGCGATTTTGGTGGCGGAGGTAGCTTTGGTGGTTTTGAAGATATCTTTGAATCATTTTTCGGTGGTGGATCTGGACGCAGTTCTAATCCTAATGCACCAAGACAAGGTTCTGATTTACAATATACACTGGATTTAACATTTAACGAAGCGATTTTCGGTTTAGAAAAAAGTATCCGTTATAATCGTGAAGATGACTGTACAACATGTAATGGTTCTGGTGCTAAACCAGGAACACAGCCTGAAACATGTAGCAAATGTCATGGTTCAGGATCAATCAATGTAGAAAGACAGACACCACTTGGTCGTATGATGAGTCGTCAAGCCTGTGATGAATGTAGTGGAACTGGAAAAGTAATTAAAGATAAATGTACAACATGTAACGGAGCAGGAAGAATGGTTAAATCTCATTCTGTTAAAGTAAATGTTCCAGCAGGTGTTGAAGATGGTCAACAAATGCGTTTAGCAGGTCAAGGGGAAGCTGGTTTTAATGGTGGACCTTATGGTGATTTATATGTTGTCTTTAAGGTAGAAGAAAGTCCTGTTTTTGAAAGAGACGGAGCAGAAATTTACTATGAGCAACCAATTTCCTTTGCTCAAGCAGCACTTGGAGATGAAATTGAAGTACCAACTGTTCATGGACGTGTGAAACTAAAAGTTCCTGCAGGGACTCAAACAGGAACACCGTTTAGGTTAAAAGGTAAAGGTGCTCCAAAACTTCGTGGAAGCGGTAATGGAGACCAACGAGTGACAGTACTTGTTGAAACACCAACTGATTTAAATGAAGATCAAAAGAAGGCTTTGAGAGAATTTTCAATAGCTAGTGGAGATAAAGCAGTCATTGAGCAAGAAGAAGGTTTTTTCGATAAAATGAAAGATGCCTTTTCTTCTGGAAATAAAAAAAAACGTAAATAACTGTTAAAGAGATAAATCTTTTCGAGATTTATCTCTTTTTTTGTGGATATGACTTGCATTTTGATAAAGAAACAGATAAAATAAAAATCTAAGTAGTAATGATTACGATTTGAAGGAGAGTAAAGATGAAGAAATACTTTAAAATAATGATGTTAGTTGGAGCAATGTTCTCACTAGCGGCATGTGCAGGAACTAAACAAGAATCAAAGAAAGAAGATAAACTAAATATTGTGACAACATTTTATCCTATGTATGATTTTGCAGATAAAATCGTACAGGATAAAGGGAATGTCTCTATGCTAATCGATGGTGGTGTAGAACCTCATGATTACGAACCTAGTCCAAAAGATATGGCTAAAATTCAAGAAGCGGATGTTTTTATTTATAATTCCCATGAAATGGAAACATGGGTTGAGAGTGTGTTAAAAAATATTGATACGTCAAAAGTAAAAGTAATTGAAGCAAGTAAAGGTATTGAATTGCTTGAAGGAAGCCATGAAGAATCTGAAGGCGAAGATGAAAAAGAAGATGGTCATTCTCATGCTGTAGATCCACATGTTTGGTTAGATCCAGTTTTAGTTCAAAAAGAAGTGGAGACAATATCTAAAGGTATTATTGCTGTAGATGAGAAAAACAAAGATAGTTACACAAAAAATACAGCTGATTTTAATAAAAAATTAGAAACGTTAAATCAAAATTTTGAGTCAAATTTAAAAGAGGCTAAAAATCGTGAGTTTGTCACACAACATATGGCATTTTCTTATTTAGCACATCGTTATAATCTTAAGCAAGTACCAATTTCAGGTTTATCACCTGATCAAGAGCCTACACCAAAGGAATTAAAACAAATTGAGGATTTTGTTAAAAATAAAAAGATAGAAATAATTTATACAGAAAGCTCAGCATCTCCAAAGATTGCTAAAACTATCTCAGATGCTACAGGAGCTAACTTAGATGTGTTAAATCCAATGGAAAATCTATCTAAAAAAGAGAGAGAGAACGGAGCAGATTATATATCTGTGATGGAGAAAAACTTAGAAGCCTTAAAAAAGTCAATTAAATAAATAAGAAAGTCTAGGAAAGTGAAAACTTTCTTAGATTTTTTTGCTTATTTAAGAAGTTATTACTATAATAGGGGGGTCAGGAGGAATTGGATGAATAAACACGGGAACAAAGTTAAGGGAATTGCTTTAGCAATTATTGGTGCAATTTTTTGGGGAGGTTCTGGAGTTTGTGCTCAGTACATCATGCAAACTAAAGGAGCTTCAACAAGTTGGTTAGTAAGTGTCAGAATGTTATTTGCGGGAGTATTGATTCTTCTTTATCTATATACAAAAGAGCGGGGCAAAATTTTTGCTATTTTAAAAAATAAAAGAGATATGTTAAGTACACTCATTTTTAGTGTGTTTGGAGTTATCTTTTTACAATATGCATTCTTTGCGGCGATACAGGTAGCTAATGCAGCGACAGCAACCATTTTACAGTATTTATCGCCTATTTTTATTGTCATTTATTTCATTTTTGAATCTAAAAAAGTACCTAATGTAATGAGTATTATTAGCATTGTTCTATCTTTACTTGGAACAGCGCTACTTGTAACAAAGGGAAATTTTGGTACGTTGTCTATTTCTCCGTTAGGTTTATTTTGGGGATTAATGGCTGGCTTTTTCGGGGCATTTTATATAATTCAACCAAGAAAAATTATGGCCCAATATGGGACAACAACGATTATTGGTTGGGGGATGTTTCTAGGGGGGTTATTATTTCAATTTTATCATCCGATTTGGAAAGACGCACCACAAATTGATGGATTGACCTTTTTACTGTTAGCCTTTATTGTTATTTTTGGAACTATTTTATCTTACATTTGTTTACTAACAAGTACTCGTTATATTCCAGCACAATTTTCAAGTTTATTAACGTCATTTGAACCTTTAAGTTCGGCATTATTTTCAAGTTTATTTTTAGGCGTAGTTATTTTACCTATTGAAATTATTAGTATGTTAATCATTATTTTCTCAGTTTTCTTACTTTCAAGAAACAGTGATATGTAATAAAGGTAAGAATTATTTTAATTTTTTTGAAAATAAGCTATAATGAATGAGATTTAACAATTGTCTTTTAAAAGATGGTTCGAATATTAGGAGGTAGTTTCATGTCCAAACAACAAATCGGTGTCGTAGGAATGGCCGTAATGGGAAAAAATTTAGCTTTAAATATTGAAAGCAGAGGGTATTCAGTATCCATCTTTAATAGAACAGGCTCAAAAACTGAAGAAGTAATTAAAGAGCACCCAGAGAAAAAATTAGTGGCAACATATACAATTGAAGAATTTGTGGTTTCTTTAGAGAAACCTCGTCGTATCATGTTAATGGTGCAAGCAGGAAAAGCAACAGATTCAACAATTCAAAGTTTATTACCTCACCTAGATAAGGGAGACGTTTTAATTGATGGCGGTAATACTTTCTTCCAAGATACAATTAGAAGAAATGAAGAATTAGCTAACTCAGGTATTAATTTTATCGGGACAGGTGTCTCAGGTGGAGAAGAAGGAGCACTTAAAGGACCTTCAATGATGCCAGGAGGACAAAAAGAAGCGTATGAACTGGTTAAACCAATCTTTGAGAAAATTGCAGCAAAAGCAGATGATGGTGAACCATGTGTGACATATATTGGTCAAAATGGTGCCGGACATTACGTTAAAATGGTCCATAATGGCATCGAATATGGGGATATGCAATTAATTGCTGAATCATATGATTTATTAACACGAGTTCTTGGATTATCAGTTGAAGAAGTAGCGGAAATTTTTGCTGATTGGAATAACGGCGAATTAGATAGTTACTTAATGGAAATTACTTCAGATATCTTAACGAGAAAAGATGATTTAGGTTCTGGAAAACCAATTGTAGAGGTTATTTTAGACGCTGCAGGTAATAAAGGAACTGGTAAATGGACAAGTCAAAACGCTCTTGATCTAGGAACACCACTACCGTTAATTACAGAATCAGTGTTCGCTCGCTATATTTCAGCACTTAAAGAAGAACGTGTAGAAGCAAGTAAAATTATTCCAGCAATGACTGCACCTAAATTTACTGGAGATAAAAAGGAATTTATTGAAAAAATTAGACAAGCTCTTTATTTCAGTAAAATTATGAGTTATGCTCAAGGTTTTGCTCAATACAGAACAGCTAGTGAAGAATACGGCTGGGATTTAAATTATGGAGAAATTGCTAAAATTTTCAGAGCAGGTTGTATTATTCGTGCACGTTTCTTACAAGAAATTACAGATGCTTATGATCGAAATCCTGAATTGAAAAATCTTTTACTTGATGAGTATTTCTTAGATATTACTGAAAAATACCAACAATCTGTGAGAGATGTTGTATCATTAGCTGTTCAAGCTGGTGTTCCAACTCCAACGTTTTCATCGGCAATTGCTTATTTTGATTCTTATCGTACGGCTGATTTACCAGCAAACATCATTCAAGCACAAAGAGATTACTTTGGTGCTCATACATACTTAAGAAAAGACCAAGCTGGCGTGTTCCATTATGATTGGTATTCTGAAGATAATAAATAATTATATAACTTTTGCTCTTTTATCATGAAAGGGCAAAAGTTTTTTTGTTTTTTGTTAAAAAATAGGTATTTATCATTTGCAAAAGAACGTTTATTCGTATAATATATAGTTCTGACTTATTTAATGAAAGAGGGGTAATGTATGGCATTATTGATAAAAAAAATCAAAGAACAAGGTCGATTTGTGTTCATGTCATTTTTAATGACCGTAGTTATGGTCACATCGCAATTATGGCAGCCTAAATTACTGCAAAAAGTAATGACAGCAATTATGAAAGAGGACAATCAGGAATTAAAAAATGTTGGAATTATACTAATTGTCGTTGCAGTTATTGGTTTACTAGCAGGAATTGTGAATACCGTTTTAGCAGCTAAAATCTCTCAGGAAGTCGCTTCTGGTATTAGAGCAGATGGTTTTAAAAAAATTCAAACTTTCTCATTTAGTGATGTTGAAAAATTTTCAACAAGCAATTTAGTTGTTCGTTTAACTAATGATGTCAATCAAATTCAAAATATAGTGATGATGACATTTCAAACTATTTTAAGAATACCTATTCTATTTATAGGAAGTTTTATTTTAGCTATGATTACTCTTCCAAAATTATGGTGGGTGATCATTCTTTTAGTGGTATTAGTTTTACTAACTGTGATGACTCTATTTGGAATGATGGGAAAACACTTTACTAAAATTCAAGGGTATATTGAAAAAGTTAATAGCATTGCAAAAGAAAATTTAGCAGGAATTCGTGTGGTTAAGTCCTTTGTTCAAGAGGATGAAGAAATCAAAAAATTTACAAGTGTCTCAGACAAATTAGCAAAACACACTATTTCAGTAGGTAATTTATTTTCAATTATGATTCCAACTTTTATGTTAATTGCTAATTTAGCTATTGTTACCTCAATTTTCTTTGCAGCAGATTATGCAAAAACAGATTTAGAGGTTATTGGAGCAATTGTGTCATTTATGAATTATTTAATGCAGATTATGATGAGTATCATTATTGGCGGTATGATGATGATGATGGCTTCTCGTGGTATGGTTTCTTTAAAACGATTGAATGAAATAATGGAAACAGAACCTACATTAACATTTAAGACTGAAAATACAGAACCAATTCAAACAGGAGATGTATCGTTTGAAAATGTAAGCTTTGCTTATGATGGTGCGGATAAACCCACACTAAAAAATATTAGCTTTAACGTATCCAGTGGTGAGTCTATTGGTGTTGTCGGAGCGACAGGAGCAGGAAAATCAACCTTAGCGCAAATGATAGTTAGAATGTATGATCCTACAAATGGATCTATTCATGTGGGTGGTGCTGATTTAGTTGATGTCGATAAAACTGATTTAAGACAAAGTGTGGCTCTTGTTCTTCAAAAAGCTATTTTATTTTCAGGAACTATTGCGGATAACTTAAGACAAGGAAATAAAAAAGCAGATGATTCAACTATGGCAAAAGCTTCTACAATTGCTCAAGCAAGCGAATTTATTGATCGCCAAGTAGATGGTTATTATAGTCATGTTGAAGAACGAGGCTCAAATTTCTCAGGTGGACAGAAACAACGATTATCTATCACTCGTGGCGTAATTGGGAATCCCAAAGTCTTAGTTTTAGATGACAGTACCAGTGCTCTTGATGCTAGATCGGAAAAATTGGTTAAAGAAGCACTAGCGAATGAATTAACAGGTACAACAACATTTATTATTGCTCAAAAAATTTCATCTGTTGTTCAAGCTGATAATATTTTAGTATTAGACGATGGTGAACTTGTAGCTCAAGGAACTCATAAAGAGTTACTCAAGACAAGTGATGTTTACCGTGAAATTTATGAAACCCAAAAAGCAAAGGAGGTTGAGTAAAGAATGTCTAAAAAAACGAATAAACGAAAAAATGTCGCCCAGTTTTTCTGGGAATATTTAAAGGTATATCGTTGGCAGTTAATAGTTATTACGATTGCGATTATTTTTTCTACTTACTTACAAGTTAAAGCACCTCAATATACAGGTAAGGCGATTGAAGAATTAGCCAAGTATGCAGGTACTTATTTTGCTATGCATGATGCGGACAAAGGTCCATTTGTTAGCATTATTAAATTACTAGTAGGACTGTATTTACTTAACTGGATTGCTATGTTCATTCAAAATATTTTAATGTCTGCTGTGACTGGAAAATCAACAAATCATATGCGTATTAACTTATTTAAAAAATTAGAAAAAATGACAATTGAGTATTTTGATAATCATCAAGATGGTGAAATTTTAAGTCGTTTTACAAGTGATTTAGATAATATTTCAAATACAATGAATCAAGCGCTAATTCAAGTGTTAACAAATATCTCTATGATGATTGGTGTTTTAATCATGATGTTTAGAGAAAATGTTGAGATGACGTGGGCAACATTAGCGATTTCACCGGTTGCTATTTTGATTGCAATTTATATCATTAAACAAGCTGAGAAAAATGTTGAAATTCAACAAGAAAATGTTGGTAAATTAAATGGTTATATTAATGAAAAAATATCTGGCCAAAAAGTCATTATTACTAATGGTTTAGAAGAAGAAACGATTGAAGGTTTTGAATTACTAAATCAAGAAGTTAAAAAGGCAACGTTTAAAGGTCAAGTTTATTCAGGATTACTATTTCCAACCATGCAAGGTATATCCTTATTGAATACTGCTATTGTAATTTTCTTTGGTGGTATGCTAGTTCTTAATGGGGACATGGACAAGGCGGCTGGACTTGGTTTAATTGTTATGTTTATTCAATATTCACAACAATTTTATATGCCGTTAACACAAATATCTTCACAATTTAGCATGCTACAATTAGCGTTTACTGGTGCTAGAAGATTAACTGATATTTTTGTAGTAGATGATGAATTTGAAAGAGAAAATACATCAACGATTGAAGGAGTACAATCAGATGTGACACTTAAAAATGTTGATTTTTCTTATGAAGAAGGCATACCTATTTTGAAAAATATTAATATTCAAGCAAGAAAAGGCCAAATGGTCGCTTTAGTAGGCCCAACTGGCTCAGGTAAAACAACTGTTATGAATTTACTGAATCGTTTTTATAATGTTGATGGAGGCAGTATCTCAATTGATGGAAAAGATATTCGAGACATTTCTCTACCAAGTCTTCGTTCGCACATTGGTATTGTTCTTCAAGAGTCTGTACTATTTTCAGGAACGATTCGCGATAATATTATTTTTGGTAACGAAGAAGCCTCTGAGGAAGACGTGATTGAAGCGGCTAAAAAAGCAAATATTCACGAATTTATCATGACTCTTGATGAAGGATATGATACTAAAATTAATGATGAAAACAGCGTGTTTAGTGTTGGTCAAAAGCAATTAATTAGTATCGCTAGAACGATATTAACAGATCCTTCGCTTTTAATTTTAGATGAAGCAACAAGTAACGTGGATACTGTGACAGAAAGTCGTATCCAAAAAGCTATGGAAAACATTATTCAAGGCAGAACTAGTTTCGTGATTGCACATCGGTTGAAAACTATTTTAAATGCTGATTATATCGTTGTTTTAAATCAAGGTGAAGTTATTGAAGAAGGTACTCATGAAGAATTATTAAAAGCACATGGCTTTTATGCAGAATTGTATGAAAATCAATTTGTGTTTGAATAAAATATAATAGAGAAAAAACAGGTTAA
>NZ_JAVWHO010000051.1:0-16519 GCF_036639995.1 Vagococcus sp.
ACCAAGAAAAAAAGACAAAGTATCGAAAATCTGATACTTTGTCTACAGTCTGAAGCAGCCTTTTTATTAAGGTTGCTTCTTTAACGATTAAGCTTTATCCAATTTTTCTTTGATATCCTTTGGCACGCTAGTAGTCTCTTCCCAACCCATGACACCTTTTTTATCATTAATTTTCAATTTTAAATAAGCTTCTTTTTTTAGTGGCTTATCTTGTACTGAATCAAACTCAAATGATTTAGACGTATTGGCATCTTTGTAACTTTCTAAATTATAGTGATATCGGTTAAATGATTCCCCTCGATCTGATTTTAAGACAACTTTTTCACCATCTGTTGAGATTTTTGTGTAGTAATCTTCTGTCCCATAATTTTTATCATAAACGTAGTAACCACTACCGAAAACGACACCTGCTAATAGTAAACTGATAATTCCTTTTTTCATCTTTATTTGCTCCCTTATGTTTAAGTTGTTAAAGATAGTATGACTGAAAAAGGGGCAGTTAGATATTGACTTTAGGAAGGATTTTTAATCAAGGTGTTAGAAGGATGAGACACTCGGACTTTAGAAGGAAAATGGTATAATCAAAATAGAATATGAGTGACCTGAAAAAAGTGAGGGAAAAAAATGGCAAAGTATGAAGCAATTGAAATAGTCACCTTTAAAGAAAGACCCAATAGATTTATTGCAATCTGTATAAAAGATAGTGGAGAAGAAATAGTAACCCATGTGAAAAATACAGGACGCTGTAAAGAGTTATTAATACCAGGCGTCAAAGTTGCTGTTAACTTTCAAGATAAACCAACAAGGAAAACAAAGTATGATTTAGTGGCAGTAAAAAAGGGGAAATCATGGTTTAATATTGATAGTCAACTGCCCAATGAATTAGTTGAAGAAGGACTCAAGCAAAATCTTATAAAATTTGCTATACTAAGTGGCAAAGTGATTCAGATTAAGAGAGAATATACTTATCAAGATTCTCGGTTTGACTTTTTTATTGAAACAGATAAGAGTGAGAGATTGTTAGTAGAAGTTAAAGGAATGACCTTGGAGAGTCAAGGGAGAGGCTCGTTTCCTGATGCCCCAAGCCTTCGTGGCTTGAAGCATGTAGAAACATTAATTGAGGCAAAAAACGAAGGCTATTTAAGAGCAGTTATTTTTGTTGTCCAGTTTGAAGATATTATCTATGCGACAATTAATGAAGAGATGCAACCAGAGCTTCAAGTAGCGCTTAAAAAGGGCATGGCAGATAGTCTTGAAGTATTAGCTTATAACTGTTTTGTTAAACCAGATGAAGTGAGTATCAACAAAAAAGTCCCATTTAAATTATTGGATAAGAAAGGTTGACGTTATTTATGTTAAATTTAGGAATTATCGGAACAAATTGGATTACGCATGAATTTGTTTCAGCAGCCATCAAAAGTGAAGAATACCAATTGAAAGCTGTCTACTCACGACAAGTTGAAAAAGCGCAAGAATTTGCTAGCCGCTACCCCAACTCAGAAGAAATGATGTACTCAACCGATCTTGTGGACTTTTTCCACCTAGACGATTTAGATGTTATCTACATTGCGTCCCCTAATAGTCTGCACTATGAACAAGCTAAAGGAGCCATCGAAGCAGGAAAACATGTGATTGTTGAAAAGCCTGCTGTTTCAACTTTAGAAGAATTGGAAGAATTAATTGATTTAGCTGAAGAAAAAGAAGTGTTTTATTTTGAAGCAGCAAGACATATTCATGAAGAAAACTTTGAACGAGTGGCTCTTTTGCTGAAAAATCGAGAAGATATTTTGGGGGCTAATTTAAACTTTATGAAGTACTCATCTCGTTATGATGCTGTGTTAAAAGGTGAAGAACCTAATATTTTTTCACCGAAATTCTCAGGTGGAGCGTTAATGGATTTGGGTGTGTACTTAATTTATGCAGCCATTAGTTGGTTTGGTAAACCAAAGGAAAGTTTCTATTTTGACCAAAAATTACCTACAGGTGTGGATGGTTTAGGCACAATGATTTTCCGTTATGATGGGTTTGATGTGACTATGATGACTGGAAAAAATGCGGATAATTATTTACCCTCTGAAATCTACTTAGGTGATAGTACTATTTGTTTAGATGCAGTAAACTCGATTCAAGAAATTAAAGTGAAAAAAAGGGACAAAGGGCAATTGATTGAATTAAGTTATGCAGAGGAAAGTTTGGATAATCCAATGATTGAAGAAGCAATCGCTTTTAGTAAGGTCATTAATAACCCAATGAATGTGAAAGAGCAAAAACAGTATCAAGATTGGATTCAGTTAGCAAAAGATGTACACAGTGTGATGGAGTCACTAAGAAAACAAGCCGGTATTGTGTTTGACGCAGATAAATAGAAAAAAGGAGTACATGAATGACTTTAATAGATAATTTACCAAAAGAATGGCAAGAACAATGGGTGAAAGAGAATTTTAAAGCCCCAACATTAATTCAAGAAAAAATATATGAGCCTTTAAGAGAGAGAAAAAGTGTATTAGGAATTTCGCCAACAGGTTCAGGAAAAACACTAGCCTTTCTTTTACCATTGTTACAAAATGTAAAAAAAGGCGAAGGCAATCAATTGTTGATTTTACTTCCTTCTCAGGAACTTGCTTCACAAGTAGCTGATGTAACAAGAGAATGGATAAAACCTTTAGATTTAAAAATCCAATCAATCATTGGTGGAGCTAATATTAGCCGTCAAGTTGAAAGATTAAAAAAACGACCAGAAGTATTAGTAGGAACACCAGGACGTGTTTTAGAGTTAATTAAAGCCAAAAAAATCAAAGCACACTTAATCAATTGCTTAGTACTAGATGAAGTGGATGATTTAGTAGCCCAAGAAGAATATAACGCGACAAAAAGTGTAATGAAAAGTGTGATGGCAGATACTCAAATAGTTGCGGTTTCTGCCACAGGACAAGTGATTTTACCAGAAGTAGATACGCTATTTAGAGTGACTCCAGAAGTAGTGGATGTTACTAAAGAGGATGATACAAAAGGTGTAATTAAACATTCCTTTATCTTAGCACCAACAAGAAAACGCTCAGACACGTTAAGACGTTTGGCTCATATTGAAGGTTTTAAAGGCTTAGTTTTCTTTAATCAACTAACAGAATTAGGCGCAGCATCAGAACGTCTGTCTTATTTAGGGATTGATCATCGAACGCTTGCTTCTGATCAACATCAAAGTGAAAGAAAAAAAGCGATTGAAGACTTTGAAAGTGGTGAAGTAGCTCTACTGTTAACTACTGATATCGGGGCACGTGGTCTAGACTTTTCAAATCTATATTATGTGGTGCAATATGATTTAGCTGGAAGTAAAGAAAGTTATACTCATCGCTCAGGACGTGTGGGGCGTATGGGAAAAGCCGGCGAAGTCATTAGTTTGGTGAATGATAGAGATATTAGAGAACTAAGAAAAATTACGAACAGCTTAGGCCGGGAGTTGTCAGAAGTCTTTACAAGTCACGGGGAGCTTGTTACTGAAAAAAAAGAAGTAGAAATCGAAGAGCCAACAAAGAAAGAAATTAAAAAACCAGTTAGTAAACAGGCTAAAACTTCAACTCATGCACCAAAAGAAAAAGTAGAACAACCAAAGAAAAAGAAGAAAAAAAATAGAACAAATCGTAACAAGAATAAAGGGGCTAGTTGGAAATAAACGAGCTTTAATTGAGATAAGATAACGAACATTACATTATTTGTAAAGTTTGTTATCTTATTTTATTCCCCTTAACAAAACTTAAGAAAGAAAACATGCTTTGTTAATAAAAAAACCAATTATTTTCGGTATACTTGCTTCAAGAGTTAATTAAGTGAGAGTGATAATATGATAAATAAAAAAACAAAGACAAGCCGTAAATTTGAAAAAAGTGATATCTTTCCAATCGTGGCTTTAGTATTAGCTATGTTCATCATCTTTTTTTCAGAACGTAATTTAACAGGTATTTTACAATTACTTTTAATTGTAGTTTTACCAAGTAGCTTATTTTTATACTGGTTGGATTTTAAAAAACAAAATGGATAATAAAATCACGAAAAAGTGTTTCTTATTTTTCGTGATTTTATTTATGTTAGTTAATATACTCCCGAGGCATCCTGTCAGTGAATCGGCAAAGTATCTCGGCGCAAATCGTTCCTAAATGGTCTGCCATATCTTGAAGCGTGTTGATGTTATCCCCATTTTTTCCAACGATTGTAACTTTTGTTCCTACGGGATATTCTTTTGAAAGACGAATCATACACTGGTCCATACACATCCTCCCGATGATTGGTGCTTTTTCTCCATCTATGAGGACTTCAAATCCTTGAAAACCACGAGAAAATCCATCGCCATATCCTAGTGGTAACGTGCCAATCCACTCATCGGATTTAGTATAATAAGTAGCACCGTAACTTACGGATTCTCCTTTTTTTAATTGTTTAACATGTGTGAGTGCAGTTTCGATGGATAAAGCATCTGCGACAGGATAAGGCATGTCAAGATCTCTACCAGTAGGGTTCATCCCGTAAAGACTAAAACCAAAACGAACCATATTTGATCCCCAAGCATCTCTAAAAATAGTGGCAGCAGAATTCGAGGTGTGAATGTACTTGATATTATCGGGGAAAAAACGTTTCATTCGAATGAATCGTTCCTTTTGTAAATTAAAATGAGCCAAATCTTCAGAGTCTGCTTTAGCAAAGTGCATGAAAAGTCCTTCTAATATTAGTTGTTGATTTTTTGAAAAAAGTGCCAACGTTTTTTTGATATCATCCTCTTCAATTAGTCCAATTCGCCCCATGCCAGTGTCAAGCTTAACATGAACATTGAGAGGTTTAGCCAACTTTAATTTAGAAACATCTTCAAGCCAAGAGACAGAAGGCATAGTAAGCGAAATATCTAAATCGCTTGCTAAGGCAACATCCTCAATACTTGTCACACTCATCACTAAAATAGGTTCCTTGAAACCTGACGCTCTTAACGCCAATGCTTCATCTAATATAGCCACACAAAAACCAGTAACGCCACTTTCTTTAGCAACTTTAGCAATTTCAAGAGTTCCCATACCATAAGCATTTGCTTTTAATACGGCAAAAATAGCAACGTCATTACCTAAACGGACTTGCTCCCGTTTAATGTTTTCTCTAATAGCACTACGATCAATAATCAATTTACTTGGTCGGTGAGTTCCTACAATCATTAGTCTGACAACTCCTCTTTTTTAGATACACCCATTATATCGAAGTTCAATACGGAAAAGGAGTTTTACACAAAGTTTGTTAAGCGTTTTCAACATTCGAATAGGAACTATGCCTGTTTCGTTAAAAATATTAATTTCAAAGAAAAGAACGAAAGAACATTGACACTCTAGAAATGACACTTTAAAATAGGAACAGTGATAAGAATAATGAATGACTAGTCCTCGTAGCTCAGCTGGATAGAGCAACCGCCTCCTAAGCGGTAGGTCGGAGGTTCAAATCCTCTCGTGGACGTTAAAAAACAAAAAAAGCCCTCAAAGGCTTTTTTTATTTTATCTTCACAGTCAAAATGTTTTCATGAATCAAATGAGACACGAAGATTAATAAATTTTGATATTGAGAGTTATTATAAGTATTTTCAAAATAAAAATGGTCTGCCTTAAACAAATCTCCTTCATAAGTATCAGAAATGATTAAGTCAGCATTGACCGGATCTTTTATTATTTCAAGAGCAGAAGGGTGAAAGGTTGTTTTTAAAAGATGGATAATCATCGGTCCAGTATGGATGTTTTTTGAGAACTGAACAAAGACTTTTAATGTTTTAGGTTTAATATTGACGTCAAAAATAAACTGAAAAACAAACGTTAATTGTTGGAGTTCTGCATTAGTGAAATGAGTAATTGATTCTATAATAGATGTGTCATTTAAAAAAGTATTGATTCGTTGCTTATTTTCAACGTACTCTAGACTAGCATTTTTATAAATATCATTTAGTAATGTATCATCCTCATAAAAAACGGATAAATCAATGTTGATATGTTTCAAATAAATCAAATTAATTAACAATAAATAATAAGATTCATTATAAGTATAAGGACTAAAATTAATATTACCAAACTCAGAAAATTTTTGAAGAATAAATTCAGTATCTCTGGCAATTTTTAGCCCTGAATTTAAATAATTGGCTACGATGTTGGCTTTTTTACTTTCAGATTCAATTTCAAAAATAGTTGTCCGTAAGAGAAAACAAAAAATTAAAGATTCTCGTTGTCGCTCTTTATCAGAAACTATCATCGAATCAGAAAAAAGAGAGAAATAAGAAGAGTTGAAAAAGGAGATATCCTTTAAAAAGTCCTCGTTTTCAGGAATGACTTGATGAGCTCGTTTAATTCGGTACAAGGAAATTCCTTGAAGCATCCTAACGCGCATTTCTTCAGAACTGGTTAGGTTTTTATGTTGAAGAAGGTTGTCGTGGATATTGGTGATATCTAAAAAGTCATTTAGTGCATCTGAGTTAAATGGATTATCTTTATTTGTTTTATGTTGAAAAAGCAATAAGCGATAAATAAAGTAGCGCACATTAAATTCATTTCCTTTGAATCGACTATCACTAACCATGCTAATTTCGATATCATAAGGTTTAGCAAGTTCGTTCAATTGAGCAATCTTATTGTAAACCGTAGAAGGAGAGAAGTTTAAAGAAGCGGCAATTTGTGTGATTGATTGATTAGTACCGATAATCTTCATTAATATTAAAAATAACGAACTACTGGTAATATAGTGTTCTTTTAAACGATTGACAATATAAGCATGTTCTTGCTTAGCATTAGTAGTTACTAGATAGTTACCATCTTCAGAATAAAGTAATTTAACATCATCAAAAAGTAAATTTAAATCATCTCGCAATTCGGCTGTATAGCGAAGTATTGAGTTTTTAGAAACATCAAACTTCCTAGTTAAATCTTTCATGAAAATTCTTTTTTGACTAGTAAGCAGCTCATTTAAAATTTCTATTTTCATAATTTCTTTATTACTAACAAAATATTTAAGTTTCATATCAAAAGATTCCCCCTCATTGCATATTGTGTTCTGTACTCTATTCCTATACTAACGTGAAGAAAAAGATGTTGCAAGTAGTCTTTTTAGTTTTATGGGACAATCTGTTTCAACTTTCAATAAGCACTAAGGAGAAGTAAGCGGTATAATAATCCCGTTAGTTTGCTGACACCTTGGGGAAGGGGAACTGCTCAATTGAGTAGTGGTCAGTAAAAATAATCCCTTTTTTTTAAAGAAGAAGTTAATGCTGCTTCTTCTTTTTTTTGTCTTTATTGACAAAAATAATGGAATTCGATACACTGAGTTAAATTAATAATTCATGGAAAATGAAAATAAAATAAGTGAGTGATCTTCATATGCTTCGGAGTATTTCTTTATAGCACATTTTAATAAGACTTAGAAAAACAAAGGCTTATTTGGTGTGCTTTCAAAAGAAATACTCTTGAACTCTTTTAGAAGGTCGTGAATACAGGACTTCTATGGTATTTAGCAAGAGTATTTTTGCGAGTAAAACCATAGAAGTCTTTTTTGTATGAAAATAATAAATATCGGTATTGTCGCTCACGTAGACGCAGGGAAAACCTCACTCACAGAAAGTTTATATAGTCGGACTCATTTGGAATATCAAAAAGGAAGTATCAAAAACGCTAATACCGTGACAGATACTCTAGATTTAGAAAAGGAACGAGGCATTACGATTAAAACTGCTTCAGTATCCCTTAATTATATGGATACTAAAATTAATTTGGTTGACATGCCAGGTCATATTGAATTTTTTGGCGAAGTTGTTAGAGCACTAAATGTGATTGATGTCGCTATTTTAGTAGTGTCAAGTGTAGGGCAATTGCCAACTCAAACTAGAAGAATTTTTGATACGTTAAAAGAAGCAGGCATACCAACTATTTTCTTTATTAATAAGGTTGATTTACCAACTGCTGAGCCAGAAAAAATCATTCAAGAATTATATGATAAATGCAGTTCTCAGTTACTTATTATGGATGAGAAAAACAAGGAAGTTAATCAAGACATCATTATTGAGCAATCGGAAACGTTACTTGAAAAATTTATGAACGATGCACCAATAATACAGGAAGATTTAGATAAACAACTAAACGAACAACTTTTAGAAGCAAAAATTTATCCCGTTTATTTAGGCTCAGCCGTTACATCTCAAGGTGTGGAGAAATTATTAACAGCTTTGGCAAAAATAGAACTTAAGAGTCAAATGACAGAAGAAGTCTCTGCCTATTTATATAAAATAAGTTACCTAAATAATCAAAAACAAGCTTTTTTTAAATTATTATCAGGAACAATCAAACGATATGATACCTATTCACTTAATAAATCGGAATCAATAAAGGTAAGTCGTTTATTAACGTTAAAGGATAACTTATTTGAGCAGACAGATCTCATTGAAACAGGAGAAATTTTCATGTTGCCAAATGCTGATAAATTAATGATTGGTGATTATATTGGGAGAAAGCCATCGTTAGAATTAACACTTCCTGAGCCGACCCTGAAATTGACCTTTGATATTAATCAAGTAGAGCGAATGATTTTGTTGGATTTATTAACGGAAATGACAACAGAAGATCCCTTATTAAATGTTAAAATAGATGAAAAAACATCTGAAATATCTGTTACTATATTTGGACGTGTTCAACGAGAATACATTGAAGAAACACTACGTCGTAAATATTCTTTTGAGAGTTTAACCCTTTCTTTACCTAAAATTGTTTATCAGGAAGAGCTAAAACAAAGTGGAGTAGGATGTATTGAAGTAGATGAAGCACTAAACCCTTATTGGGCAACCATGACGTTAAGTGTTACACCAAATGATAATCAGGGTATTTGTTTTGAGAGTTTAGTAACAACTGGGTATTTAAAACAGTCGTTTCAACGTGCGATTGAAACAAGTGTTTATGAGTCAATCAAAACAGGCCTTTATGATTATGAGTTGATAAATATTACCGTGACGTTAACGGACGCTGAGTTTTTTAGTCCTGTTAGCACTCCGTCTGAATTTCGTAAATTAACACCATATGCATTATATAAAGCGTTGCTAGCTGCAGAAACGGTTATTGTTGAACCGGTAATCGAAATGTTATTTACGAGTAATAAAAGATATCTAGGGAAGTTAATTGGAGAATTAGGCAAGTTAGAGGCTAGGATTATTAAAGTGAAAGAGTTGAAAGATGAAGTAAAAGTCAAAGCAAGGTTAGCTCAATCAGATTTCTTAATGTTTGAGGAAAACTTAAATGAGATGTTTAAGGCACAAGCATATGTAACAGGGAAAGTAGTTAGCCATCAACCGGTATCAGATCACACACTTTATCAACAAGGGAAAGTAGATCGTATCAAGTCTTTATTAATAAAAGAATAATAGAAAAGAAGAATTCTTGTAGATAATTATTAAATTTCTACGAGAATTCTTTTATATTACAGTTAATGTAATATAAAAGAAATATAACTGTTAGATAATTAATATAAAATTATGCCGTTTATCTATTTAACGCTGCTATTAAATGTTTTTTAAGGAAATCTTAATAAATGATTTTAAAATAATACTAGTATTTTATATTACGTAATGTTACAGTTGTATTACAAATAAGTTTCTTAAAAATGACAACGAAGGAAGAGGAGAGCATAATGAAAAAGAAAATGATAGGATTAGCGCTAATTGGAATGGTGACTTTTGGTGTTGGTATGGTAGTAAGAGCAGAGGGAAATGAAGTGACTAAAGCAGAAGACAATGTGACTAAAGTTGAAAAACAAGATGAGCAAGAATCAGCTAAAGATGTGGTTGAGCAAGAAAAACCAATTGAACCTGTAAAGCAAGTTGATCCTGTTAAAGAAGTTAGTACAGAGGTAGAAGCAGAAAAAGCAAGAATGCGCGAAGCAATAAAATCTTTTAGTGCAGGGCCATTAAAAGAGCAAGGAAATCAGTTGCTCGCAAAAGTTGAACAAGCAACAACAATGGAAGAATTACAAGGACTGGAAGTAGAACTAAAAAATTTAGGCGCTAACTACTCGGCATTACTAGCAAGAAATAATGGCATAGGTATTGTAAAAGATCTACAACGTTTAAATAAATTAACTAAAGAAGAAGCAGATGCATATATTGAAAGATTGAATAAAGCAAAAACAACAGATGAAATAAGTAATATTACAGCAGAGTTTTCTAAACTAATCAATGTAGATGCTTACTTAAAGAAAAAAGATGAATTAACAAAATATGTTCAGAGTTTAATGGAACAATTTAAATTAACACAAGAACAAGGAGATAAATTTTTAAAAAATATTGAGGAAAGTCGCTATTTAGAAGAGCTTGTAGCCGTAGAGCTAGAAGTCGCTAAAGAGCTTGAAAAAAATGATGAACTAACAAAAGAAGCTTTCGAAACATCTCAAAAGAGTTTAATTGAAAAAATTAACAAATTAGTTGAAGAAGGAAAACTAACAAAAGAACAAGGAAATAACTTAATTGCCAAAGTACAAAAGAGTACAACTATTCAAGATCTAATGGCAATCTCAGGAGAAACTGATAAGTTAGTGAAGGAAAATGAAGCTGGCAAAAAAACAACAAAAGAACCAGCAACAGGATTACAAAAAATATTACCTCAAACAGGTGAAAAACAAACAATGATTAACGTCATTTTAGGGATTATTATTCTATTAGGTGGCGGATTTGCTTTTTGGAAAGTAAAACATCCAAAAGAAAATAACGAATAAAAAAATTAATCAAATAAAAGGAAAGAAGGAGACTATGATGAAAAAGCGTGTGATTGGGTGTTTTACGGTTGGTATGTTGGTATTAGGGTTTGCTAACTTTGTAAAAGCAGAAGAAGTACAGGGAGCAAAAACAGACGAAAGTATTATGAAAGTTGAAAAGAAAGAAAAAGTAGAGGAACCAAAGAAAGAAGTGGATTCAACTGATTCCGTTGATATGGTAGGTAGAAAAGAAGCGTTAAAATACAATATTAATAAGTTAACCTATTCGTTATCAGCTGATAAGATATCAGAGCTTTTAGGTAGAGTAGAAAAAATAGGGACCGTTGAAGAATTACTAGCAATGGAGCAAGAAGTTGATGGAGTGGCTAAAGAAAATGGTTTAAAAGTTGAAAAAGACTCTTACTCAGAAGTCATTAAGAATTTTTATAACCAAGGTAAATTGACTCAGGAAGAAAAAGATAAATTATTAAAGAGAATTGCTGATGCTAAATCAATTAAAGAAATAGAAGCAATCTACAATGAAATATCTCATTTAGTTAATCCTGATGCTATTACTGAAAAAAAAGAAAAGTTAGTAGCTAAAGTAAAAGAGTTAATGAATCAAGGTAAATTAACCAAAGAGCAAGGCGATGCTTTTTTAAAGAGAGTAGAAGCTAGCTTGTTATTAGAAGAATGGGATCAAATTGAAGCTGAAGTGGATAAACAAGTAAAAACAAATGAGGAATTAGCTGGCGGAGTCTTCAAGGAGAAATACACTAAGATTGAAAAAGGTATTAACCAGTATGTTGAACAAGGAAAATTAACGAAAGAACAAGGCGATAAATTCTTAGCTCAACTTAAGAATTGTCAAACGGTAGAGGCATTAGATGCCTTATGGAGTGAAGTGGAAAAACAAGCAAAAGATGTGACAACTAGTACAAAGCCAGAAACAACAAAACCTTCAACAGGTAACCCTAAATTACCTCAAACAGGTGAAAAGCAAACCGTTGTGAATACTATAATTGGTTTAATTGCAATTTCAGGAGTGGGGATTGTCTATTTTAAGAAAAGATAAGTAAAGAGCAATGAGAGCTAAGCGAATAAAAAAGCTGATGAACATAAAGTTCATCAGCTTTTTCTATAAGATTTAAGCCCATTCGCCGTTTCTAAAAACAGGCACACGAGTACCATCTTTTTTAATACCATCAATATTCATTTTGTTTGAGCCAACCATGAAATCAACGTGAGTTTGGCTGCGGTTAAGACCTGCTGCTTCTAATTCTTCTTCGCTCATTTCAGTTCCGCCTTTAATATTAAACGCGTAAGCTGAACCTAAAGCCAAGTGATTTGAAGCATTTTCATCAAATAAAGTATTATAGAAAGTTAAACCTGATTGAGAAATTTGAGAGCTATCAGGAACTAAAGCAACTTCACCTAAACTTTTCGCTCCTTCATCAATGTCGATTAATTTTTTCAAGACTTCCTCGCCTTTTTCAGCTTTAACATCAACTACTTTTCCGTCTTTAAAAGTAAATGTCATGTTTTCAAGAGTGTTACCTGAGTAGCTTAATGGTTTTGTGCTGACAATCACGCCATCAATTCGGCGGTTGTCTGGTGCAGTGAAGACTTCTTCAGTTGGCATATTAGCCATGAAGCGTTCTCCGCGAGCATTCATACTACCAGCACCTTCCCAATGATGATTTTCAGGAAGACCAATGATTAAGTCCGTTCCAGGAGCAGTGTAATGAAGTGCATCAAATTGTTCAGCATTTAATTCAGCTGATTTTTCTTCTAGTAATTTATCATGAGCATGCCATGCAGCAACTGGATCTTCTTCGTAAATACGAGTTGTTTTAAAGATAGCTTCCCAAAGAGCGTCTACTTGTTCTTCATTAGAAGAAAGTTCTGGGAATACTTTTTCAGCCCATTTACTACCCGCAGCAGCAACAACTACCCAGCTAACTTTGTTTGCTTGAGTTACTTGACGAAGTGGCATCATAGCTTTACCCATGGCTAATTGATAAGTAGAAAGACGTTCATTATCAACACCGCTAAAGGCATCAGGGTCTTGAGAAACAACACTGATACGGCTGGCACCTTTTTCAATCCAATCATTCATTTCATCAATTTTATATTGAGGAACATTTTCGATGATTTCTTGGTCTGCGTTAATGAACATTTGACGACTAACCACATCATCTGTCCATTGAACGATAACTTGTTTCGCGCCTAAATTGTAAGCCTCTTCAACAACAAGGCGAGCAAGAGGTGCTTGTTCAACTTGGATTTGAAGAACAACAGTGTGAGATTTTTGGACGTTCACTCCTACTTCAACAATTAATTTTGCATATTTTTTTAATAACGAATCAAAATTTTCTAATACCATAAAAAAATTCCTCCTATTATATTATATTTTCCTAAATAGTAGCATAAGGAAAGGCTTATATCAATTATAATAGATGTAAAAAAAACACCATTTATAATTTAAATTTCTTTAAAAAATCACACACATTTAAGCTTAAACATTTGTATTATTAAAAAATCATGATACAATAAAAAATAGATAGAAGAACAATAAAGTTTTTTTATTTAGTATGTTTATCATAAAAAAACAAGAAGTGAAAGGTGGGTGTCTTATGGCAAGAAGAAAAACTATCACAAGAGAACATATTTTAAACGCAACGCATGAAGTGGTTGCAACAGAAGGGTTTTCGGGATTTACAGCACGTAATATTGCAAGTAAAATGAAAAGTTCGACACAACCAATATATTTAGAGTTTAAAAACATGGAAGAATTGAGAGAGGCCTTTTTTGAACAAGTTGAAACCTATTTAAGGAATGAAGTGTTTGATAAGGAAATTTCAGGAGATCCAATTATCGACCTATCTCTAAATTATGTTGCGTTTGCTAAAGATGAAAAAATGCTTTTTAGAGCATTATTCATTGAAGAGCATGCAGGCGGAAAATTGTTAAATGAGTTTGGGTTAAAAATGTTTATTGAAAAAGTTAAAGAATCTGACATGTATAGTGATTTATCGGAAGAAGAGCTGAATACAGCATTCTTAGGCAACTGGATTACTGCAACAGGATTAGCATCACTAGCGTCAAGCGAAAGAATGCATCCGACAAATGAAGAGATGATTAGTATTTTAAAAATAGTAAATAAATCTTTAAAAAACAACCCAAATTTTACGATTACCATGTAATCTAAAATTTCGGCGTCTGTCAGTTCAAAAAAGGTTCTTATTTTGTGAATAAAAAAAGTGAACAAAAGGCGACATGTTCTTAATTTAAGAAGAATAGGTCTCTTTTGTTCACATTTTTTTATTTACCGATATTATGTGTTTCAACTAAAATTTTCGCAAATCTTTCAAGTGCCACAATATCATTTTCTTCAGGAGCTAACTCAACTTTGACAGATTGTGCCCCTTTTTTTGCCCCTACTTGAGCAAATGCCTTATCAAATTGATCAACTACCTGACAGAAATAAGGATAGAAAGTGTCGCCACTACCAACAACACCATATGTTTTACCTGTTAAGTCAAGATCTAATAATTCTTCATGGAAATCGACTAGTTCATCAGGTAGTAAAAAGTCGTCATATGTATAAGAAGCAACAATACAAATGTCAGCGTCTAAAAAATCTTCTGCATCAACTTGTGTACATTCGTTTACTTCCACATCAACATCTAAATTTTCTAAAGCTTCTGCTACGATATCAGCAATCTCTTCTGTATTACCAGTTAAACTAGCATAAACAATTTTAGCTACAGTCACAAAAAAACCCCTCTCAATATTAAAGATACCAAAATTATAACAAATAAATCAGTTTTTTCAATGGAATCAGACTTACTTTGCGTGCAAGACTTATTTGGCGTATTTAATGGATTGTGCTAAAATGATATTGCTATTTAAGAGAAAGTAGGGATATATAAATGATTACATTAAAATCACCAAGAGAAATTGAAATGATGGCTGATTCAGGAGCTATCTTAGCAAGTGTTCATCGTGCGTTACGTGATTTTATTAAACCAGGCGTAACAAGTTGGGATATTGAACTATTTGTTCATGATATCATCAAAAAAAATAATGCCGTTGCAGCTCAAATTGGGTTTGAAGGCTATAAATATGCAACATGTTGTAGTATAAATGATGAAATTTGCCACGGCTTCCCAAGAAAAGAAGCTTTAAAAGATGGTGATTTAATTAAAGTGGATATGTGTGTTGAGTACAAAGGCGCAATGTCAGACTCTTGTTGGTCATACGTGGTTGGCAAATCAACACCAGAAATCGATAAATTAATGGAAGTTACCAAAAAAGCATTATATTTAGGTATTGAACAAGCACAAGTAGGTAATAGAATCGGAGACATTGGTCATGCTATCCAAACATATGTGGAAGGTGAAAATTTAGCAGTTGTTAGAGATTTCATTGGTCACGGCATTGGTCCAACTATCCATGAAGCACCACAAGTGCCTCATTACGGTGAAAAAGGAAAAGGCCTACGCCTAAAAGAAGGTATGGTTATTACCATTGAACCTATGGTAAACACAGGAACTTGGCAAATGAAGATGGATAACAACGGCTGGACAGCTAGAACTAAAGATGGCGGTTTATCATGCCAATATGAACACACATTAGCGATTACAAAAGAAGGTCCACAAATTTTGACGTTGCAAGACTAAACGAGGAGTAAACCAATGCAAGAACAAGAGAAACAAAGACCTGGTTGGAAAGGTTCTTTTAAAATATTTATCGAGACGTTTCAACAGGCAGAAGTAGGTATCTACGCAATAGTTATTACCTATTACTTACTTTTATCTTTCTTTCCCTTGCTGATTGCATTGGGGAACATCTTACCGTATCTGAATTTGAATAATCAAAATATTTTACCCTACATTAAAGAGCTGCTTCCACCTGATATCTATAAAACATTAGAGGTTACGATTAATGATTTGATGAAGGTAAGTAGTGGAGGCTTACTATCTATTTCTGCGATTGGTACTTTTTGGGCGATGAGCAAAGGAATCAATGGTATCCGCCTAAGTTTAGATAAAGCGTATGGTGTTGGGCGAGATAAATTTGAGTTTATTCGTCGATTATTTTCATTTTTAATGGTCTTTTTCTTAATATTTAGTATCTTTTTATTAATGGTTATGATGGCATTTGGCCAGACTATTTTAGAATATGTCTTACCTATTTTTGGACAACCAGATGATTTGCTAATGACATTTAAAGCAGTGAAATGGCCAGTTACAGCATCAGTGTTACTAGTTATTTTACTTATGCTTTATTATTTTGTCCCAAGTGCTAAGGTTCATTTTAGAACAATTATTCCAGGATCGATTTTTACGACAATTTGTTGGATGGGTGTGACACAGTTTTACGGTATCTACATTCAACATTTTTCGCAACGAATTAATAGTTACGGGGTAATTGGAGGTTTCATCTTTTTTATCCTTTGGTTAAATTTAGCTGCCACGTTGATTATTTTGGGTGGTGTGATAAATGTCACCTTAGAAAAAGCCTTCTATGGGCAGATAAAAGGGAAACGTAGTATCGTTGGCGGTTATCTTGAAAACAATTTGATTGTAAATAAAATAAAAGACACAAAAAAAGAAGATACGTCTTCAGAATAAAAAATCAGCTTAGAGAATGCTCTAGGCTGATTTTTTATTTTGGTGTGAAGTTCACTTCATTTTTTTGCTTTAAAACACTAACACCATCTCAATAATATCGCCTGTTTCAGTTGGGTTATGCCAAGTGTAGCCATCTTTGACATAAT
>NZ_JAVWHO010000052.1:0-12295 GCF_036639995.1 Vagococcus sp.
TTTTTTTATTTTTTAGGATGTATGGCTTTGTAACTTTGTGAGAAAGCTTGGAAAATCATTAACCGTCTTGGGAAAACTAAATATCTTGGATACCAAGTAGGTTTGAATTTATTTTTATAATTTCGCAATCCTTTAAATGAATAAACACTAGAAGAGTGCTGATAAATACTTGTTGTGATAGTACCAAGAAAACCATTTGATTTTTCGTAACTACTAGATAATGGTGCCATTCCTAGATTGAAAGTTTGATAGTCGTTTTCTTTGGCCCATAAAATTAGATTTAGGTAAAGTAAATCCATCATCGGGATAGAATTATGCTCTTTCCAACGAATTAAATCAATCGATGTTTTTCCTTCAATATAAGCAGGCATCATAGAGGCAAAGGCAATAGCGTGACCATCTTTGTCTCTAATCGTTGCGATAGCTTGTTTTGATAAGTAGTTCTCATCAAAACTACCAAGAGAGAAACTCATTTCTTTTCGATTACCTAACCACTCATCAGAAATAACTTTTAATTCAGCAATCAAATCTGTTGTGCTATCTTCAATTTGAAAGCTTAATTCTTCTTGTTCTTGTTTGTTGATAAGCTGTCTAAAGACTTTTCCTTTGTTTCCTGAAATTTTGAAAGTAGTTACATCGACTTCTGCTTCTTCACCTAAGTTAAATAGATTGTAATTAAATTCTGTATAAATGTGAATATTCTCGGTAGATGTTTGATAAAAAATTAATTCTTTTCCAACTCTGGTTGCATAGTCATGTATTTGTTTAACAAATGGAAAGAAATTTTCTTTATCTCCAACCGGATCACCTAAAACGAGAATAAAATAGGATAATTCTTGGTAGATACTTGCAACGTTAAGTTTTTTGTTAACAATCACTTTATTCGCAGGTAAAAAGCCAAGATTAGCTAGGTTACTCCCTTCAAAAGAGTCAAGTACTTCATGGTAATCCTCTGTTTGATGACTCATGTTTGGTTCAAAAGCAAGTGTCGAAAAAGTATATTTATGTCGCAAGCGATAGCGATTTGCAATGACGTAAAGGAACCAAACCGCAGAAATACCTAAAACGTAATAGATGAAACCATTGAAAAGATTGAGCTTATAATAATCAGAGGTTTCATAAATTGATTGGATATTAAATCCAAGTAATAGGAGCGTGAAAAGCCAAACAACTTTTTCTCGGCGATAGCGAATGGTTAGGTAAACTGAAAAGTTTTTCCGCGATAGAAATAGAACCAAGCCTAAAATAAAGGTGAAAATAAAGCCTTCAATGAAGAATAATTCATCAAATAAGACAACTTGGCTGATAAAAATAATGCTAAGTAAAATGACTAAATTAGTAAAAGCTTCTCTTGAGCCGTAATACAAACCAACATAATTTGGAATCATATAAATGCTCGCTAAGATATAAGAAACAGCAAAAAAGAAAATAAAAACATTGGTTTCTTTTGGTGAGATAGCAAAAAGACCAAAGAATGAATCTTGGAAGAAGAAAATAGAACCAATGATAAATAGGGTGATAATAAACCATCTGATTAAGGTTTGAACCCTTTTTTTAGTGATATCAACAAAAATTGTACCAAATTCTTTTGTAAATAGGATGACTTCATTTTTCTCTGTTAGTTTATCTTTTAGTAATAATTGAAGTTCGCTAATAGAAAGAATTAACCCTAGGAAGAAAGGTAAAATATAATAAGCTAATCGGTAAAAAACTAAACCTAATAAAATAGGTCCCTCTTTTAGGCCAAATTGATGAGTCATACCAAGTAAGAAAATAACATCAAATGCTCCTAATCCCCCTGGTACCATACTGATTAAACCCGCAATGGCTGCGATGATAAAGACGCTTTCCATTTGCCAAAAGCTAACATGGACTCCTACAAATCTTAGTGATAGAAACATCACAATTCCAACAAATAAATAATCAAGTACGGAAACACAGGTATATTTTAAGCTTAACCATCTATCATGAGGAACGGGTGGTTTTTTGATCGTCACAAATAAAAAGATAGGGAGTAGCGCAGCTAGGACAAAGAGCCCAATCTTTAAAATTGGTTTTTTCTCTAATAAATAAGAAGGAGAAAAAACGTTGAATAGTACTAAGAAAGAAAGGACACCAATCCCAGTCAACATGGATAACAGAAGTAAGGAGATGCTTTTCTTAAGCTCGGTTTTTTCTTCTTCTGTTTCAGTAAAGCCTTGGAAATAGTTGTACCGAATGGTAGAGCCGATAATACCACCAAAGCCAATAAGAGTATTTAAAGAATTAATAATCCAACTGATTTTCATTGTTTTCTTGAGTGGCACATCTAGTTTTTGCGATTTTACTAACACTAAGTCGTATAAACTGAGAATCCAAACACCAAGCAAGCTGACAAGGATTAATGTCGCAATTGAAGCAAGAGATCTGTTTTCGATGATTTGGAACACGTCTTTAAAATTAATTGAGGATAATTCTGATTTTAGTTTCCAAGCAGATAGCAAGAAGATGCCAAATGCAACGAAAAATTTGATAAACTTTTTCAAGGGAATCGCTCCTTTTTAGTTAAGATTGATTTGTTATATTTATAGTAACAGTCCTTTTAACTAAGGTAAAATAAAAAAGGGAAAAAATTTCATTAACTGCTCCTAAATTGATTTAATTTTTTAAACTCGCTATAATTAAGGAATAGAAACTTAAAAATGAGGGGTGTTTGTATGACTTTTTTGGAGATTGGTCAGCGCTTGTTGCTTGCTGTTGTGATGTCTGGTGCGATTGGGTTTGACCGTGAATTTAAAAGTCGCCCTGCAGGTATGAGAACCCATATTTTAGTCTGTGTAGGTGCTACGATTATTGCGATTCTTCAAACAGAGATCCATTTAAATGTTTTAGAGCAAGTTGCTAATCACCCTGAATTAATTGGTGTTGTTCGTTCGGATCAAACAAGGCTGATTGCACAAGTGATTAGTGGAATTGGTTTTTTAGGGGCAGGAACAATCATTGTCACTAAACGAGCTGTTGCCGGTTTAACAACTGCCGCTTCACTGTGGACAGTTGCTTGTTTAGGCCTTGCTGTTGGTATGGGATATTATAAGGTGGCATTAATCGGTTTTATTGTTATTCAGTCTGTGCTATCACTACTGAAAAAAGTCATCGTCGTCCCGTCAATTAAAACGTTGGAAGTAAAATACATTCATAGGGTAGAAACTAAAGAATTTATTACTGATTATTTTAGGACTCATCATGTAGTGGTTAAGGACATCAATGTACAAGTTGAAATTATGAATGAACGTCGGATGTATACTAACGTTTATACCATTGAAATGCCAAAGAATTATAACGTGTATGAGCTGATAGAAGATTTATCTGTTCATGAAAATATGAAAAAAATTAGATTGATTGATTTGTAGGAAGAGTCAGAGATGAGGGGTTTCAATGGATTTAGAGCTTTTAACAAAGAATAAAAAACTAACAGACACTGAAAAAGAACTGCTTCACTACATCGCATCTAATATTGATTCTCTTAGTGGTGTGGGGGTTAGAGAAATTGCGGGTAAACATTTCACCTCACCAGCAACCATTGTGAGAATGTCAAAAAAGTTGGGCTTTACGGGATATGTTGAGTTGTATCATTATTTAAAAAATGACAAACAATACTCAGAGCAAAAGAGACAGTCTGCCATTGTTGATTATCAAGTAAATGAAGAAGCTATTGTTGAAGAGGCTAAAAAAATAAAGGCACTGTATGAAGAAAGTAGTCAAAAGTTAATTTTAATTTATGCTACAGGATTTTCGGGAATTGCTGGAGAATACTTATCTAAAAAATTACTCGTTAATGGAATTCGAGTGATTTATTTGAGTGAAAAAGACTCAGTTGCGATTATTGAAAATAACGTTCAAAATATTTCGATGTTTATTGGTATTTCAAAATCAGGTGAAACAGATCGATTGATTGAAAAAATGGATTATTTAAAGGAGCGAGGAATTCCCTTAGTTTTATTTACTGGTAATGAAGCAAGTACTGCTTATAATTTATCAAATATTTCCTTTTTAGTAGATGATGACCGTAAAATGGACGGTCAAAATAAGAACTTTAATAGTTTTTTTGGAAAACTCTTACTGGTCATTGAACATTTTGTATATAATTTTTTAACATGAAACCTGTTTCAAGATAGTGAAACAGGTTTTTACTTGTTTGAAAGCCCTTTTAATTAGTGAAAGGGCTTTATATAATGATGACATCATTGATAGGGGGAGAAAAATAAAATGAAACAAAAAGTCATGGAGGGCTTGCAGAAATTTTCGAAAGCCATGTTTGTACCGGTATTAATTTTGCCGATTGCCGGTCTTTTAATTGCTATAGGGAACATTTTTACAAATGCTGCACTGATTGAGAAAGTTCCGTTTTTGGATAATCCAATCACAACAGGGTTTGGGAGTATTTTATCTTCAGCACTTTTACCAGTATTAACTAATTTAGGTTTGATATTCTGTGTGGGAATTGCGTTAGGTTTAGCCAATAAAAAGAAAGCCGAAGCTGCATTTACAGCTGTTCTTGGTTATTTAGTTTTTATTTTTGCAATGAACAAATTTATGGAGCTAAGAGGCATTTTAGTTGATCCAGAAAGTCTAAGAGGTTCGGGACAAAGTTTAGTTTTAGGTGTTCAAATCTTAGATATGGGTGTTTTCTTAGGTATTATCCTAGGTGTGATTATTGCACTTGTTCATAATAAATGGATTGATACAACATTTAATAATGCGTTTCAAATTTATGGTGGTGCGCGTTTTGTCTTTATCGTTTTGATTCCAATTATTGTTTTAATGGCAGTTGGTTTTACCTTTGTTTGGCCAGTGGTTCAAAGTGGCATTAATTCGTTAGGTGGCGTCATTAAGAATAGTGGGAATTTTGGTATTTTCCTTTATGGAATGCTTGAGCGGTTATTGATTCCAACTGGGCTTCATCACTTGATTTATACACCGTTCTTATATACATCATTAGGTGGAACAGCTGAAATTGGTGGGCAAGTATTTGAAGGTGCTAGAAATATTTATTTTGCAGAAATTGCGGATCCATCTGTTAGTGTTCTTGCACCTAGTGTGATTTGGGATGCTCGTGGTATTTCTAAAATGTTTGGTTTAATTGGTGCGTGTTTAGCAATGTATCATACAGCCAAGCCAGAAAATAAAATGAAAGTAAAAGCTATCTTAATTCCAGCTGCCTTTACTTCATTTATTGCCGGTGTGACAGAACCTATTGAGTTTTCATTTATGTTTGTGTCACCAATTTTATTTGTAATTCACTCAATTTTAAGTGGTTTGAGCATGGTAGTTTTAAATGTCTTTGGCTCAAGAGCAATTGGCCCAAATGGCTTTATCGACTTTCTATTATATAATCTACCTCTTGGTATTGAAAAAACGAGATGGCCGGTATATATCATTGTTGGATTAGTCTTCTTCGTTTTATACTATGTCATCTTTAGATTCTTAATTACCAAATTAAATCTAAAAACAATTGGACGTGAAGAGGCATCTGCTGAAACTAAATTATACTCTAAAAAAGAGTATCAAGAGAAAAAAGGAAATGTTACCAATGATTTATCACCGCTTATTGTGGATGGATTAGGAGGAGCGAGTAATATTATCTCTATTGATAATTGCTATTCTCGTCTACGTCTAAAATTGAAAGAGCCAGAACGTGTTAATGAAGAGTTGTTGAAAAACGAGACATTAGCCAAAGGAATTATTGCCAATGGTGAGAATGTTCACGTGGTATATGGTTTGAATGTACCAACCATTAGAGGGGATTTAGAAAAATATTTAGGTCGTGAAGAAAGGTCGGAAGAATAATGAAACAATTTTCAGTAAGTATTGCAGGTGGAGGAAGTACCTTTACACCAGGCATCGTAATGATGCTTTTAGATAATGCAGATCGTTTTCCATTAAGAAAGTTAACTCTATATGATAATGATGGTGATCGCCAAGGAATACTAGGAGACGCCTTAGCGATTATGATGAAAGAGCAAGCACCAAATGTTGAGTTTGTTCATACAACAGATCCAGAAGTGGCGTTTACAGACATTGATTTTTGTATGGCGCACATTCGCGTTGGAAAATATGAAATGCGTGAAGTAGATGAAAAACTACCTTTAAAACATGGCGTCTTTGGTCAAGAAACATGTGGACCTGGTGGGATTGCTTATGGTATGAGAAGCATTACGGGTATGTTAGAGATTATTGATTATATGGAAAAATACTCTCCTGATGCGTGGATGTTGAATTATTCAAATCCAGCAGCTATAGTAGCGGAAGCTTGTCGTGTACTACGTCCAGATTCGAAAGTCTTAAACATTTGTGATATGCCAGTTGGAACGCTACGTCGTATGTCTCAAATTATTGGTAAAGAACCAAAAGATTTAGAAGTATCCTATTTTGGTTTAAATCATTTTGGTTGGTGGACAAGTGTCAAAGACAAAGAGGGTCATGAGTATATTGATGATATCCGTGAGTATGTTTCTAAAAATGGGTACTTAACACAAGTAGAAGTCGATACGCAGCATACTGATCCGTCTTGGCAAGATACCCATAAAAAAGCAAAAGATATTTACGCGATTGATCCAAGATTTTTACCAAATACTTATTTAAAATATTATTTCTACCCAGATTATGTGTATGACAGTATGAATCCAGAATACACAAGAGCTAATGAAGTGATGGCTGGTAGAGAAAAACGTGTCTTTGATCAAGCAAAAGAAATTACCAAACGTGGGACAGCTGATGGAATTGGTTTTGAAATCGATGCACATGCTTCATTTATTGTTGATTTAGCTAGAGCGATTGCTTTTAATACGCACGAAAGAATGTTATTGATTGTTGAAAATAATGGCGCAATTACTAACTTTCCAGATGATGCGATGGTTGAAGTACCATGTATAGTGGGTGTTGATGGTCCAGAAGCAATCGTTCAAGGGAAAATACCTAATTTTGAGCAAGCCTTAATGTTCCAACAAGTAACAGTTGAAAAATTAGTAGTGGAAGCTTATGTTGAGGGAAGTTACCAAAAATTATGGCAAGCGTTGACTCTGTCAAAAACAGTACCTAGTGCCAAAGTTGCTAAAGACTTATTAGATGACTTAATTGAAGCAAACAAAGGTTACTGGCCAGAATTAAAATAAAACAATGAAAGAGGCTGGCAAAATAAAGTCAGCCTTTTTTTCAATGGAGGATATTATGAAGATAAACATGTTGGGCTTAGGAAAAATGGGTCTTAATTTAGTAGAAAATATGTTGAAAAATCAGCAAGAAGTTACTTGTTTTGATATTAATGAGGCGCAACGACAACTAGCTAAAGACTTGGGGGCAAATGTTGTAGGCAGTCTAGATGAGTTATTTGAAATGAATACTCATGAAATGAGTGTTTACTGGTTAATGCTTCCAGCTGGGAAAATAACAGCAGAAATGATTGCTTTATGTAAAGAAAGACTAAATTCAGGTGATATTTTAATTGATGGAGGTAACTCGAAATATACAGAAAGTGTTCGTGCTTTTTATGAGCTGAAGGAATCAGGCATTCACTTTTTAGACGTGGGAACTTCTGGAGGTATGAGTGGTGCAAAAAATGGGGCTTGTATGATGATTGGTGGCGACCAGGAAGCGTTTGAAAAAATAGAAGACGTCTTTCGTTTAATTTGTGTTCCAAAGGGGTATCTTTACTGTGGACCAGCAGGAAGTGGTCATTATTTGAAGATGGTGCATAACGGAATTGAGTACGGAATGATGCAAGCTATCGGTGAAGGATTTAATTTACTTCATCATGCGTCTTATGAGTATGATTTAGAAAAAGTAGCCACTGTTTTTAATCATGGTTCGGTTATTCGTAGTTGGTTGATGGAACTAACAGAAAATGCGTTAAGAGAAAATCCTAACATGGAAAACATTAGCGGGGAAGTTCCTTCTTCGGGAGAAGGAAAATGGACGGTGGAAGAAATGCTTGAGATGCAACAATCAGCTCCTGTTATTACGCAGTCGTTATTAACTCGTTATAGTTCAATGGATAAAGAAAAATACGGTGAGAAAGTCATTGCCTCGTTAAGAAATCAATTTGGCGGTCATGCTGTACCAAAAGCTGAGGAAGAGTAAGATGGGATTGCTACTGGCAGTCGATATTGGGACAACAGCGATTAAATATAGAGTGGAAGAAGCTAATAATAATAGGACTTTACTATCGAAATCTACTAGAATTACGACGTATCTAGTAGGAGCGTACGCCACACAAAATCCGACAAAAATACTAGAGCAACTAAAAAAAGATATAGTCGAAATTAGTAGAAATTATTCTAATATCGATACAATTGCGTTAAGTACGGCTATGCACACACTCATTCCAGTGGAGCAAGAACAGTTGCCACAGGAGATGTTTTTATGGTCGGATAATAGAAGTGCTAAAGTGATTGATGATTTTAAACAAGATAAAGAAAAAAGTCGTTTGTTTTACCAAAAAACAGGGACACCTATTCATCCAATGAGTCCATTTGCAAAACTATTGTATTTTCGATTGTCAGAAGAAGCTTGGTATCAACGTGTGACGGAGTGGCTAGACATCAAGTCGTTGATTAGCCGTGAGCTGACGGGGGAAACTGTGGTTGACTATTCAGTGGCCTCTGCTACAGGGATTTTTAATAGTCATCAATTAGAGTGGGACCAAGAGATTTTATCTTTTCTCATGTTAGATGAAAAAAAGTTAGCTAAGGTCGTTCATCCCAAAACACGACTAGTTCTGAAACAAGAGATGATAGAAAAGTTGGGTGTTTCTGTTGAGTGCGAGTTATTGATTGGTGCAAGTGATGGTTGCATGGTAGCTCTAGGTAGTTTTAATCAAACGAAATCACCTTTAACCATAACTCTTGGAACAAGTGGGGCGGTTAGACTGTTAAGTAGTGTTCGTACGCTTAATTCGGAAGAGAATACGTTTTGTTATTATTTAGATGAGGAGCAGTGGGTAATTGGTGGACCAACAAATAACGGTGGTCGAGTGTTTGAATGGTTAAGTGAGTTATTTTATGAAGACAAGGAAACTCTTTTTTCAAAACTCTCTGATTTACCACAAGTGCCTTACTTAGTATTTATGCCGTATCTTCAAGGAGAGCGTGCGCCGCTTTGGGATAGTAGTCAAACAGGGACTTTTTATGGGTTAACCTTGCAACACAAGCAACCGGAGATGATACAAGCTGTTATTGAAGGGGTTATTTTTAATTTATTCTATATTTTTAATCAATTATCGTTTTCAGAAAAAGAAAACACGCTTGTTTTAAGTGGTGGTGTATTTAATAATCAAGTGATTACCCAAATGGTAGCTGATATTTTTCAAAAGAAATGCTATGTTTCAAGTCAAACGGAACCTACACAAGGGTTGAAAGACTGGTGTTTTTTAGTAGAAATCAACGAGATAGATGGAGAGTATTACGAACCATCTAAGTTAAAAAAAGAATATTATGAAGAGAAATATGAGCTGTTTTGTAAGTATTTGCATACTCCTGTATGCTGCAAACCTTGAGAAGTTGACAAATAGATATAATATCGGAACTAATAAATTATTTGTTATGTTATAATATTAAAAAATCATTTTTCAGGCATAAGGAGGGGGACAATGTATAAAAAATTATTGATAAAACAATTTGAAATTGATTTCAACTGTGATAGTGAACTATTACAAGAAAGTTTTTTCTTAACATCAACTAGTAATTCTGATGCACGTTATTGGGATAGAAATAAAGCTGATATTGTTTGTTTTAATAATAAAATCTTTGTAAGAACTGAAATAGAAGCTTTAACTAAAGAATTAGAAAAATTATACGGCAACATAAATGCAGAATGGTTTTTAGAAATGAATCATATTTATAAATTAAATCATACGTTAAAAAAATATCAATTAAAGATAGAACGCATTGCACCCTTTTTTATTCCAAACAAAGTGATTAATTCAGAAGAGATCCCCTTAACGTTCCAACGTTTCAATCAAGAGGATATCTTTAACTTTAAACAGAACAAACAGATTACAGAGTCCTTTTGCTATTCTGAACATGATCCAGACCAAATAGGATTTGGTTATTATGTTGATAATACTTTAATTGCAATTTGTGGAGCTAATAAAAATGGCAAGTACACATGGGAGATAGGGATTGAAATATTAGATCGTAATTTTAATAAAAAAGGTATCGCAACTATGTTAGTTAAAACATTGATATCCACAATACAAAAAGAACAACCCAATATTATCCCTGTATATAGCACATCACTTTCTCACACCAATTCAATGAACGTTGCTATTAATGCAGGATGCCGAGTAGGTTGGTCTGAAATTATTATTTCGGAAATTTAACTAGGTTTTTAATGACCGTGCTACTTTTAGTGGATAATCAGTTGATCATCACTAGTACCAACACTGAGTTACAACAGCAAAAAGAAAAGCCATCCTACTCGCAATAGGGTGGCTTTTTAATATAAGTTTTTGTTATGCTAGCCAATTATTTTTTCTTTTCTCTAAAATCAGATTAATGCTTTTGACTTACAATTTCTTCTCAAAGCCTTCCATAGGTGCCAATTGATTTTGATACGTATCTATCTTATTAGTATTTGTTGTAAAATGCATGACACTATTAAAAGATTCTTTTAAGTAAGTTTGCATGACATTTGGAATGGCTAATTCATCAAGATCATTAGGGCTGATAGTTGTTCTGATACTTTTTTCATCACCTGTTATCACTTTTTGAACCCACTGAGGCTCTCTGATAAATTCACGGCCAATTGCTACTAGATCAGCGCCTGAATTAAGAACATTTTCAGCCTCTCTAGGTGTTTCGACAGAACCAATGCCAATCAGAGGAATTGCACCATCAATGACGGTTGAAATTTGTTTTAGAATGGGAGTAGTATCAGAAGAATCATTTAAAGAGGTTCTTAAATAACTTCCCATTGATAGGTGTAAGTAACTGATTTGATGTTTAATGGCATTAACAAAATAAAGGGTGTCCTCTAATCGAATACCTGGTGTTTCAATTTCTTCAGGGGAAATACGATAACCTAATAAGAAAGGTTGAGTGGCATATTGTTCAATTGTACGACTGACTTCATCAATTACTCTTAATGCAAAAGTCATCCGTTTGTCACGATTTCCTCCCCATTTATCAGTTCGTTGATTTGAGTTTTCTGAGAAAAATTGTTGAAGTAAATAAGTATTGGCTCCGTGTAGTTCGATACCATCAAAACCCGCTTCAATCGCTCTTTTAGTCGCTTTCCCAAATGCTGAAATAATACCTTCAATTTCTTCATGAGTCAGTGCACGAGGTATTTCAGAATTTTTGGGATAACTTGCAGCAATTGCGCTTGCACTGACTGGTGTTTCTCCTCTTAAAATGTTACTTGTTGATTTTCTTCCGGCATGAAAGATTTGTAAAACAGCTTTTCCACCATTTTTTTTCAAAGTATTTGCTAATTGCCTTAGGCCTGGAATCATGTCATCTGATGAAACAGAAAGTTCTCCTTCAAAGCCTTTTCCATTATTGGTTACATTAGCAACTGCTGTAATAATCATACCTGGTCCACCTGATCTAGCAGAATAATAATTTAACTCATCTTGAGTGATTATGCCATTATAAAAGCTAGACATAGTTGTCATAGGTGCCATGATTACCTTGTTTTTTAATTGTAAACCATTTTGAAAAGTAAAGGGTTCTAAAAATGTGTACGAAGTCATTTGAATTTCTCCTTTGGGATAGTTTTAAGAGATAGTTTTTATTCTCTTATATGTGGTAGTATAAACGGGTAAAAATGAAAACGTAAGTACGCACAATTAAGTGGGATAGTTACTTGGAAGTACCTAATGGAGAAGGAGTGAGGTCAGATGGTGAAAAAAATTTATCAATTAGGAATTGAAGCAACGCTAGATGTAATTGGTGGGAAATGGAAACCGATTATACTCTGTCATTTAGGCCATCAATCATTGCGTTCTGGAGAGCTGAAACGAAAGATTCCCAATGTAACTCAAAAAGTGTTAACACAACAATTAAGAGAATTGGAAGAAGATCATATTATTAAAAGAGAAATATTTAACCAAGTTCCGCCTAAAGTTGTTTATTCATTAACGGAAGAAGGAAAGAGTTTGAGAGATGTTTTAATTACAATGTCAGAGTGGGGGGAGCATCGAGTTCAAGAAGCTCAGAAACAAGGTGAGGATGTTTCGATAGAACATAAAGAATATCACGGTTTTATTAATATGTAAGATTTATTTTTATTCTGTATTTCAAGTCAGATGGAAATAAGA
>NZ_JAVWHO010000052.1:12395-15316 GCF_036639995.1 Vagococcus sp.
TTTAGCCAAAGATATTTCTTTTAGTGTCCATGTCTTATAATTTTCAACTTCACTGATTATTTCCCTAAACGGCTCACGTGAAAATTTATAAAAATTCGTATTAGTTATTAAAACTAGTAAATAAGATTTCATCGCTAAGTATCTTAAAGTGACTTGTTTATTTTCATGATTTTCCAAATAAAAAGAATATAATTCTTCAAACTGTCCTTGATTATAAAGCTTATCAATTTTTTCTTCCAAATTAATTTCATTTTCTTTTTGATAATATTCAAATTCATTGAAAGAAATTCCTAAATTACTTAAAAGCCCCATAAATTTACTTACCTCTATAGAATTTTTTCCAGCTTCAAAATCACTATAAAAAGATTTTGATACAACATTCAAATAAACTTCTTTTTGTTTCATGCCTTTTTCTATCCGAATTTTTTTTATTATTTCATTATACATTTTTTACTCCTAATCTCAGTCCGATATATAGGAATTATAACCATATTTTTTATTTTATTCCATGATATATTTTATAAAACATGACTTAAAGGAGAATAATTATGACAAAAATTTATCTAAAACTAATAGGCTTCGGAGTGCTGTTAACTCTATTAATCAGTATATTCTCAGCGTTGGGAATTATTTTAAAGTTAGATAATGATAACTTTTTACTATTACAAATAATTGCCTTTGCAATAGCTACAGTTACTCTTATTTTTTATATGCAAAAAAAAGGACATTCCCTTCAACCTTTTGGCTTTAAAAAAGGTAAATGTAATCCTATTTTTATTATTTTTATGTTAATCATTACATCCATTCAGCCAGTTGTGATGGGTATTAATCATTCTCTTTCCTTAAAAACAATCGTATTGATCATTATTCAAATGTTATTAGTTGGCTTTGTTGAAGAAACATTATTTAGATCTATTTATCTATTTTTTTTATCTGTAAATACGAAAAGATATATTTTATTTTCTAGTGTTGTTTTTGGCCTTTTACATGTTGCTACTGGAATTAATCCTGAATTTCCTATGGTTTTAGTTATACTACAAATAGTCAATGCTCTACTCTTAGGAATTGTTTTTGCATTACTTTATTTAAAGACTCAAACTATCTATACAACAATATTTTTTCATGCAGGATTTAACATTTTAGCTTCTGTTTCTTTAGACAATTCTATAAACAATCAAATATTATCCGTTTCTATTTTAGTTGTTTTTTATATTATCTTTATTTTTTTCTTATTAAAAAAAGAGAGAAAACACTAAATATTTAACTTGGTATAATGCCACATTATGTAAATCACTAAAATATTATCATGGTATAATTAAGAAAAAATAAGGAGTGAGATTTATGAAAAATAAGAAGAATTGGATAATCGGAATTACTGGGGTCTTTGTCGGTTTAATTTTAAGAGAATTAATTCGTATTATTTTTCATTTCTAGCTCAGTATAACGTCACTTATGTTAAATCTGAAGATTTTAAGAGAAAAACATGGAGAATTATCTTAGAAAATATTTAAAGCCCTCAGAATGATTCTAAGGGCTTTTTAGCTTGGTGTAACATCTGATTATGTCTACCATAAAGTTAAATAACTATTTACTTATCTTCAACATCCAATCTCTCAAACAATTTATGTTTTGTTTCAAATCATTTAATCTTATATTTTCGTTATCTGAATGTACATTACTTCCTGAATAACTACATCCTATTGAAACAATCGGAATATCTAACAATTCTCCAAATATTGACATAGGACCACCGCCTGAGAGATTGGGTATTAATCGACACTGATCTACTCCGTAAATCTTTTTAGTACTTTCGACTAATTTTTTTATATAAGAGTTGGTTATGTCAGATCTATAAGCTGATTCATAATGCACATTTCTTATTTTAATATTTTCAAAATTATTATTTTTAATATGTTGTTTCAAAAGATTTAATATTTTTTCTGGTGTCTGATTTGGAACAAATCGGCAATCAATCTTTGCTGAAGCGATTGAAGGGATGCTGTTACTACTTAATCTGTCTCCTACTTGAATGTTGCTGATGTTAAAAGTAGGTTCATTGACTAAAATTAATTGATGCTCGCTCCCTATCAACTCTTCAGTAATTCCATAAATATTTTTAAATGATTCTTCATCGAATTCAAGGTTTTGAATAGCATTAATAAGTGTGTTGTTTAAAGGTATGATATCATCATAGAAGCCTTTTATAGTAATTTTATTGTGTTCATTTTTTAAACTTGAAAGACATTTAACAAGTTGCCAACCCGGATTTTCAACTATGCCAGCATAGGCAGAATGAATAGTTTGTTTAGCAGTTTGAACTTCTAAATCAAAAGACAATATTCCTTTGACACCACAACTGATTTCAATTTGCTCTTTTTCATTTTTCCATCCACACTCCCATAAACAGACGTCCGCCGACATTTCTAAATGATATTTATCTAAATATTTTTGTAGATTAGGACTGCCTATCTCTTCTTCTCCTTCAATAAAAAATATTATATTACAGGGAAGACCACCATTATTTTGAAAATAATCTATTAGCATTAACCTTGCTATAATTTCACCTTTACAGTCACTAGAACCTCTACAGAATAGTTTCTCATTTATTATCGTTGCTTTAAAAGGTTCTGTTTCCCATTTATCGATATCATCTATTGGCTGAACATCGTAATGATTATATATTAAAATTGTTTTATCTGAGTTACCGTTAAACTTTGCCATAATAACTGGTGCAACACTAAAGTCATCCATTATCTTTATTTGTTCCGCTCCAAGTTTTTCAAATCTTTTTTTCAGCCAATCAATAGACTCTTCAATTCCTTTTTGTTCAGTAGAAATTGAGGGTATTTCAAGAAATTCGAAATATTCAATAAATGTCGTGTTAATAGTATCTTCTAAATTCATTATAAAATCCTCCTTTT
>NZ_JAVWHO010000053.1:0-1726 GCF_036639995.1 Vagococcus sp.
AATCTTAGCACCCTTTACTTCTTGATGAACTTCACCAATTGTTTTAGCCACAGCTGTTAATTGTTCCCGACTTGATGTTAATGTTGTTGGTAAAAAAGACGTCACACCACATGATAATAAATCCTCAGACATTTGTTTAATACCTTCTGCCTTATTGTCCATAACATCATTATTCTTAAAACCATGGATATGAGTATCAACTAAGCCTGGTGCAATCCATTTACCTGTGCAATCAATGACCTCAGTTGCATCCTTTGGTTTTTCTTTAGCGATTTTCCCGAAAACACCATGAGAGATATCTAAAAACCCAGGACCTTCCATTCCACTTGTTAAGAAAAATTTATCCGCATAAATAACTGTTTTCATTGCCAAAACTTCCTTCTATGATTATTTACTTTTAAATTATCACTAAATTCTTTTCTCGTCAAGGATTGGTCTATACAATTAATAAAAATTATATTATTTGATATCGAACAATAATCACTATTTTCAGGATTTATTTTATTTTATGTCTCCTTTTTTATACAACTTTGTGTTATAATGATCGCATCAAGAAAGTTTATTTGTTATTTATGGAAAAAATGTTATTTCAGATGGGAGCGCTTACTATGGAAGTTAATAGTAAAGTTAATTTTGATTGGCAAGGTAGTCAATTTGAAGGAATCATTGAAAAAGAATATGAAAACTCTGTTCTGGTTAGTGTTCTAAACCCGACATCAGAAGTCAAAGAAAAATATCTTGGCCGTGTTGTCGTTAGTAAGAAAACATGCCAACCCCTAATTAGTATATAAAAAAACCAAGAAAGCTTGTCTTTCTTGGTTTTTCATTTTACTCACAATATCTAAATCAGTTCGTTATCTTTGTCTATATGTTTGTAAAAAATCGGCTAAGGCATTTGTTGTAAGCTCTAACTCATCCTTTTTAGGTAAATAAACAATTCTAAAATGGTCAGGTGTTGCCATATTAAAGCCTCGTCCGTGAACTAACAGCACATGTTTTTCATGTAAAAAGTCCAAAACAAACTGTTCATCATCTCTTATGTTAAATTTTTTTGTATCTATTTTAGGAAAAATGTAAAAGGCCGCCTTTGGTTTTTTCGCAGTAATGCCTGGAATATCATTTAAAGCTTTCGTAATAAATTCACGTTGCTCATAGATGCGTCCACCTGGAAGTAATAAATCATCCACACTTTGAAACCCACCAAGAGCTGTCTGAATAATTTGCTGAGACAACACGTTGGAACATAGACGCATTGACGCTAGCATATTCAAGCCCTCAATATAACCTTTAACATATTTTTTCTCACCACTAATCACCATCCAGCCACAACGAAAACCTGCCACACGGTGAGATTTTGATAAACCGTTAAAGGTAATCACACATAAATCAGGTGCTAATGTCGCTGTTGAAATGTGTTCTTCCCCGTCCATCACTAAACGGTCGTATATTTCATCTGAATAAACAATTAATTGATGCTCACGAGCCACTTTAACAATTTCTTCTAACAATTCTCTTGAATAAAGAGCTCCTGTTGGATTATTAGGATTAATCAAGACAATCGCTTTTGTTCGACTTGTTATCTTACTTTTTATATCAGCAATGTCTGGGTACCACTCGGCTTCTTCATCACAGATATAATGAACAGCATTCCCTCCGGCTAAAGTAACAGCTGCTGTCCAAAGCGGATAATCAGGCATTGGAACTAATATTTCATCTCCATTATCGA
>NZ_JAVWHO010000053.1:1826-7503 GCF_036639995.1 Vagococcus sp.
GCTGTCCAAAGCGGATAATCAGGCATTGGAACTAATATTTCATCTCCATTATCGATTAATCCTTGCATTGACATCGTGATTAACTCACTGACACCATTTCCAGTATAAATATCATCAATGGTAACATTTGGAAATCCCTTTAACTGACAATACTGCTGAATAGCTTTTCTAGCTGAAAAAATACCTTTTGAATCAGAGTACCCTTCAGAATTTCTTGCATTCGTAATCAGGTCATCAATAATTTCATTTGGTGCTTTAAAGTCAAAGGCTGCTGGATTTCCCGTATTCAGCTTGATAATATCAATGCCTCTTTTTTGCATTTTCTCTGCTTCTTCTAACACTGGACCTCGCACATCATAGCTCACATAATCTAATTTTGATGATTTTTTTATATATTTCATATCTCATTCCCCCAAGAGATGGTTTAATTTTAATCATTTTCCTTCATTATAATACTTGTCTTTTATGTTTATCTTTTTTCCCATGTCATATTGGCATCCGCACTAGCATCCCCGCCAAAAGATATCTGATGTCTTGTTACGCCTTCTTCTAAGTGTTGATAACGACTCATCACACTTTCTCCATAACGAACTTCTTTATTAAATTTAATAAAAATTGTTTTTGGCACGTGCGTTGATAAAAACTCATAGCCCAAGACATCTAGCATCCAGTCTAAATAAACAGAGTTGTTAACATGCTTATTGCCATCTATATCATAATAGCGAACGCGATATTCTTCTTCTCTTTCAGCTGTTTCAAGAGGTAAAATTTTTTCCCCACGTTTGATTCGTTTTATTTTTTCTGATTCAAAAGGAGCAATGACTTCATCTGGAACACTACCCATTTTTCTTTCTTTTAAATCCATTAAAGCAAATGTCGTTTCCATATGAACACACTCTTTGCCAGCTTCATCATAAATCCAAAAATTACGATAACAAAAATATTTATTGTAACTTTCAGCTTCTGTCACTAATTTAATTGATTCTCCTGCTTGAGGCAACCTGTGAATGGTTAGATCATGTTGTAAAATAATCCATCCCAATCCTAAAGATAAAACAAACTCATCACTGACGCCTAAGCTGGCACTTTGATCCTCAGATATCTTAATTAACATCTTGATCATGGTTGGAATTTTTAAATAATTTTCCGTATCACATTCATAGTACGGAATTTGATGTATTTCTGAATATTTTTTTGCCACGTTTTTTCTCCTCATTTTTGTTTTTTTTATAGTATAGCATAACAATGAATGATTACATATCATAAGGTTTTCACAAGTTTATTGAAGAAAACACTCTTATTAATTGCTTTGTTTCCCTAATACAAGTAAAATATATTGGAGAATATTACTCAAGATATTTTACTTATTGTTAAGAAAGTAGGTTACATGATGAGTCAAGAAAATAAAGCACTATTTATTATTTTTGGTGGAACTGGGGATTTAGCCAAAAGAAAATTGTACCCTTCTTTATTCCGATTATTTCGTAAAGGAATGATTAACAAGCGCTTTGCGGTTATTGGAACTGCTCGCCGTGAGTGGACAAATGACTATTTTAGGGATGTGGTTATTGAGTCTATTGAAAGCCTGGAACCTTCCGCTGAAGAAATTGCCGCTTTTACTAGTCATTTTTACTATCAATCTCACAATGTTAATGACACAGAAGAATACAAAGTCTTAGGCGAATTAGCGAACCAATTAGATGAGACGTACAAATTAGAAGGCAATCGCCTCTTTTATCTAGCCATGGCACCACGCTTCTTTGGTACCATCTCAAAACACATTAAATCTGAAAAAATTATGACAGAGACTGGTTTTAGTCGCTTAATCATTGAAAAACCTTTTGGTACAGACTACGAGACTGCTAAACAACTAAATGATGAAATTGCTGCTGTCTTTAATGAAGACCAAATATTCCGTATCGACCATTACTTAGGAAAAGAAATGATTCAAAATATCTCTGCTGTTCGCTTTGGTAATAATATTTTTGAATCTCTATGGAATCATCAATACATCGATAACGTTCAGATTACTTTAGCCGAAGATTTAGGCGTTGAAGAACGTGGTGGCTACTATGACCAAAGTGGTGCCTTAAAAGACATGGTGCAAAATCATATCCTTCAAGTTGTGGCACTTCTTGCAATGGAGCCACCTACTATTTTTTCAGAAGAGGCTATTCGTACTGAAAAAATAAATGCACTAAAATCAATTCGTGTTTATACGGAAGATGAAGTAAATCAAAATTTTGTCCGCGGGCAATATGCTCATGGTAAATTATCTGGAAAAGAATTTGTTAGTTATCAAGAAGAACCTGGTGTTGAAGAAAACTCTCAAACAGAAACCTTTGTCGCAGGCAAATTAATGATTGATAACTTTAGATGGGCTGGTGTTCCCTTTTATATTAGAACTGGTAAACGTCTAACAGAAAAAGGAACACGAATTAATATTGTCTTTAAATCAACACCTATTAATGTTTTTAGAGAAGCTAGTGACATCACAACAAATCTTCCAGAAAACATTTTAACCATCTATATTCAACCAACAGAAGGCTTTTCTCTTAGTTTAAATGGAAAAGAAATTGGTGATGGATTTAATATTGATCCTGTTAAATTAGACTACCGTCACTCTCAAGAAAACTTAGATAATAGTCCAGAAGCCTATGAAAAATTAATCTTAGATTGCTTAAAAGGAGACGCAACAAACTTTACCCACTGGGATGAAGTGGCTAACTCTTGGAAAATTGTTGATGTCGTTAGACAAACGTGGGATAAAGAAGAAGCAGATATTCCCACCTACTCAGCAGCTTCTATGGGACCTAAATGTGCCTTTGATTTATTAGAAAAAGATAACCGTCACTGGATATGGCATCCAGATGAATGGTATAAAATGCACGGATTTTTAAAAGAATAAAGAAAATAGAAAAAACTGTTAATCACTAAATTTGTGATTAACAGTTTTTTTGATTATCTTCTGATTATTCTGCAGGTTTGTCAGCAGGTGTTTCAGTTAATTTATATGTTACAGTTCCTGTATAAGTATCAACTAATGAACCAGCTGGTACAGTTAAGCTAATTTGTTTAGTTTGATCAGGTTTATAACCTTCTGGTTGAGTATCATCTTTTATACCAAAGAAGTAAGTTGCTTGGTTACCACCACGTCCAGTTCCTTTAGCTGCTTCCATTAATTTATGACTAGCATCATCTGAAGCTAACGTTGCTTCTAAAGAAGCTTGTCCATGGATATCACCGTTTGAATCTGCTGGTAAAGCAGCATGAACGTTATTTGTTGAAATAGTAACAGATGGGAATTTAAGTTGAGCACCTTTAAGAATATTTTTTTCTTTTGCTCCTTTAATTTCACCTAAACTTGCAAATAATGTCCATCCTTCATTTGTTCCGCGGACATCATCCACACGAACGCCTGGTTTATATTTTTTTTCTTCTTTTGATTCGTCAATAACAGCGCCTTTACCATCTTCATATTTGTAAGGTTTAGACATGAATAAGTCTTGATAAGCAGTTGCTGATTTTCCACCTAATTCAATTTTACCAAAATTTAATTGAGGGATAGCTGTGATTGCTAAATCACCTTTAAATGGAATAAGAGGTCCTGTTGTTTTATCTTCAGGCTCGCCACCATCTTTAATTGGGTCTGGATCTTTAACAGTTCCTTCACCTTGAGTTGTAATTTCAAATTTCATATCATCTTTACGTTCTAATTCTTCTTTAATAACCGCAGCGTTTGCTGAAACTGCTCCGCCTAAAATCATTGCTGATGCGCTTAAAGCCATTAACATATTAACTTTTTTCATTCTATATCTTCCTTTTCTTTTTATTTTGCCGTATCTAAGTTCATATCTCCTACAGATAACGAATAAGTCACTGTAGCCTCATAATTACCTAGTAACTGACCAGATGGGAGTTGTAGTTTGATTTTTGAGTTACTATCATAAGCAACTTCCCATGCACCCATTCCTTGTCCTTCCTTTGCCACAAGCAAATTATGTTTATCTGAACCATCAAATGGCACTGTTAAAGCTCCAATTGTGGTCTCTTTCAAATCAGGATTTTTTTTATCCTCAACATAATTTGGTCCTTTTGAAATATTTTTTGCAAAAGTCTTGCTTTTAGCTTTTGGAAAAACTAAACTTGCACCACTTAGTTTGATATCTGAATTATCATCTCTAACAAAATCAGAGGCACTCACACTAAGCGTCCATCCTGCTCCCGTTCCACTTATATCATCTACACGAAAACCTGGCACTTCACCTGATTTTCCTTTCGAATCCACATAAATTTCTTTATGTGATAATTCTTGTGAATCAAAAGATAGTTTTGGAAAATTAGTTACGGCAACTTGCCCACTAAATTTTGAATGTTCTCCGATATTCACTGCACCTGGAATTTTTACAGGCTCTTTATTTTCACTTGTATCTCCAACTAACCCAAATTGGACTTCTTTATCATCTTCTATTTTGGCTGCCAATGTTTCAGACGGCAACGCACTAGTTATAAGGATTAATGAAGCGAGTGAAAATAATGTGATATTTTTTTTCATTGAATCCCTCCTAGTCCATTTGCGGTACTGTCACTAACTGCCAAACAAAACCTGACTTGTAAGTACTATTGGCCTCAATATTTTTACCAGGAGCTTCAAAGATAACCGATTTTTTATAATCATCAAATTTGACTGCCCACGTGCCTGAGCCAAAATCTGGTTTGGCTGTCATTAACGGGACAAAATTACCTCCTGATTCAAATACAACTGTTTTTGGGATGGAGAATCCTGAGCTGTCACTTGTTTGAGACGGGTTTCTTGTAATCAATTCCCCCGTTGACATACTGATTTTAGCACCCTTTATCGTACTGCCTTTGTCATTTTTGAATTCATTAAGTTTACCACGTAATTGCCAACCAGTACCGTCACCTGTTATATCAGTTACTTGAAAAAAAGGTGTTCCTTTATTTTCTAAAGGAATTTTCATGGTGGCTTGATCAATTTTGTGGTTTCCTCCAAATCTAAAGTGACTCACATAGTCGATTGAAATAGGGCCTTCTTGATTCGTTTGCTTACCCTCATCTTTATCAATCATGTCTAAGTCTACGCTAGGATCTTTTGGTGAAATGGGCGGTGTAACTTGACGTCCTCCCTTTTCTACACTTACTCCAGCATTTGTTTTACCTTCAGCAACATCACTTTTAGGTGAATCTGCAGAAGTTAAACCAAGTTCTTCAGCATAGCTAAAAGAGAAAGGGAAGATAGCACAACTACTTAATAAAAGTATTGATGCTACTTGTTTTTTTAAAGACATTTCCTTTCCCTCTCTTTCTTACAGATTATTCAGCTTCAGGTTGAGTTCCAATTGGTGTTAATGTATAAGTAACAACGCCTTTGTAGTCACCTTTTTTAGTTGAAGAAGGCACTTTTAATTCGATTGGAGTTGCTGCAAAATCTTTATCAGCAATTTTAAATGCTTGTGGATTATATCTAGCGTAGAAAGTCCCTGCACCTTGACCGTCTTCAGCACTTAAAACAACACCTGATGATGCACCATCTGCTGGAATTTCTACTTTTTGATTAAGTGGTGAAGTTGGATATGTTGCTACATCAGAATTATCTGCTGTAGATGTTACGATAGGATTGCTATAAGTTAATGTCGCACCTTTCATTACTTCTTCA
>NZ_JAVWHO010000053.1:7603-15027 GCF_036639995.1 Vagococcus sp.
AGATGTTACGATAGGATTGCTATAAGTTAATGTCGCACCTTTCATTACTTCTTCATCAGCTTTTAATTCTGTTAATTTAGCTGTAATTGTCCAGCCTTCACGTGTACCACGTGCATCAACTACTTGCATTGATGGTGTGATTGCTTCTTTAGGAAATGCATCTTCATCAGCATATTCTTTTTCAATTTTGCCTGTAAATTCTGACGCTTTACCTAAACGTTCACCATTTTCTGCTTGTGCTCTTGAATAGAATTGAGCAGCTGTCATTTGTTGTTTACCATTTAGTTTAACTTCTTTAAAGAATAGTGGACTCACTTGAGAGATACCAATTGAACCATGGATTACTTCTGGTGGATCAACAACTGGTTTTGTTGGGTCTACTTCTGGGTCAATTTCTTTTGCTGCTGAAATTTTTACTTGCATGTCATTTGATTTATTCAAATCTTTTTGAATTTCTTCTGCAGTAGCTGCAAATGCTGGTGTTGCTAATGATAATACTAAACCTGATAATAAAACTGTACCTAATATTTTATTTGCTTTCATTTTAAAATCTCCTCTTTTTTTTATTTATTATTTAGCTGGTAATTGTGTATCTAAATCAACAACTGACCATGTCATAATTCCTTCGTAGGTACCTGTAAAGTTACCTGCTGGAATCACTAATTCAACTTTATCTTCTTTAGAAGTATTTGTGTTAAATACCCATGTACCCATACCATTTTCTTTTGCTGCTTCAGCAAATTTTTGAGGTTCACCGTATTTTCCTTCAACAAATTTGTAACCTAATGTTACTGGTTTTGCTTGTGGATTTTTGTTATCAACTGTTGTGTAAACATTTGTTTCTGGACTAACTGTTGGAATACTAATATAAGCACCTTTTAATTCTGATTTATTGCCTTCTTTAACAGTTGTACTCATCATTTTGCTTTGAGCTAAACGAAGTGTCCATCCTGCACCAGTACCACGTTTGTCCGTTACTTGAATATTACGCTTTTGGTTATCTTTACCTCTACCACCAGTATTGATATCTTTTAATCCAGTTCTAAATTCATTAGATGCTAATTTTACATCATTGAATTTAAAATCGATTAAGTTATCTACTGTTAAATTACCTTTTTGTCCAGTTGGATCAGTTGGGTCGACTGGTGTTGTTGGCTCTTCGTCACCTGGTAATACTGTAACGTTTGCTGTGTTTTCACCTTTTGTTGCATCTGCTGCCGCAAAAGTTGTTAGTGCTGCACCAGATACTGATAGTGCAACTAATGCTGTTGTTGCTAATAATTTTTTACTCATTTTATCGTTCTCCCCTTTTTTGATAAGTTTTATATGACAAAGCGCCCATAAATAAAACAAGCGCTAAACCAATGTAAGTTACTAGGCTACTTGAGGTTTCACCTGTTTTTGGTAAAATTTTATAAAATGTTTTACCGTTGTCGTCTCCGTCTCCCTTTTTAATCGGATCAACGATTTTTTTAGGAGGTTCCGGTTCACCTTTGATTGTTTTTTCAGCAAACCCTACTGTTGCTTCCGATTCCACATCACCATCTGCTGCAAATATTTCGATTGGCAGAGCCAGTGATAATGAAAAAGAAAAAACAAAAAATAAAACTAACTTTTTAAAAGATTTCATTTTACATATCACCTTTTCCTTCTCTTTTCCTGTATCCAAGTTACTTCGCTGTTTCCTTAGCTGTATCAGGTGTTACCTTCCAAACTAAAGTCCCAGTAAAATCGCCAGAATAATTTCCTGAGTACTGCACCATGTACAAACCTTTCATTCCATTAGCAGGACCTTTCAAAGAAAAGGTATTAAAATGTTTTTCTTTTTTAGAACTCATAACTAGTACTGGTTTACCCTCACTAATCGATAACGGCTCTGAACTATCTTCTTTTTTAAATTGAAGTTCCCCGTTGTATTTTTTTTCTGCTTTATTTAAGATGTCACCTTTTAATTCTACCGTCATTTTTGTATCCACACTATTTCGAGTGTCATACATTTCAACAGTTGATTCTTCATCATTTCCTTGAAGTGAATATTTTTTACTTTCATCATTACTGATTAATAAATTACCTTTATCATCACCAAACGAAAGCTCTGGAACTTTAGTAATATTTACTTCACCATTGTAGAAATACTTAATTTCAAAATCTTCATTCGGAACTTTTGTTGGTGTTGGAGTTACTTCTTCACCCTTAACAAATACCTTATAACCATCTAATTTAGTATAACCTTCATAATCTAATTTCAACGGCTTATCTTTTTGATTTTGAGCAGCTTCAAGAGCCACGTTCAAGTCAGAATCAATTTCCAAGTCGTCTAAATCATAAATTTTGCTTGGCGTACTTGCTTTTATATCTTCTAAAATAAATTGATTACTTGCTTGTTCAATACGTGAAATTTTAGCATTAACAGCTAGTACTTTATAGATTACTGATATACCTGTTTTATAATTCTCATTAAGTTTAGCAATAGTAATTTTCCCAGTTTTTGGATTCAACGTTATATTTTTATCCACCGCTGGATCTGGTAAAATTCCCTCTAACGGCAATTCTTTTTCGCCTACTTTAACAGTTAAGGGAACAGTTACTTCAACTTTAGAACCGTCCAAAGCATACTTAGTATCCTCATAACCTTGAGGTGTTGAAATGGACTTATCCCTTGTGTCTTTATAGTTAAGAGAAACTTTCCTTAAATTATTAACAGTAAATTGCATTTCGTTATAATGAGGTACATTTTGTTTATCTGTAGATCCTAATAATTCATTATACTCAGAATCCTTTATAATAAACTTAATGACGTTGGGTTTGCCAATATTAAATTTTTCTTTTGGAACTACAAAATCAAATTCCCCTTGGGTGGCTTCTGGTATATCTTTTTGAATCTGAATTATATCCAACTTTTCATTATTCAAATAAGGCTGGATGGTTAAACCACTTGATTTGGCATTTTGATCAAACCATTTTGGTTTTAAAACAAAATCCTCATCTTCTTTTTTATCCATTTCTGAATATTCAGAAATTGCCGGTTTATCGTATAATGTATCAACACCTGTTCCAAATTGCATCGTTATACTTTGACCTTTTGATAATTCTTTTGATGGTGACTTAAAACCTATTCCAGATGCATACTGTTTAAACTGTCCGTAATCAGCTGGATTTCTGGCATTTATCATTTCCCCGAACTTGCCATTCTTAGGAACAGCTTCCGCCCCAGTTCCTAAAGCATTAGAAGGATTATAACTATTTAAAGCTGCGCTTACCGGCTGTAAGAAAGAAACTGTATGTGCTGACTCATTAAATGGCCCCCAGTCCCCATTTATAAAAGGAATATTTTGCGTAGCCTCCGTAACAACAAAGTTTTCTGGTGGATATTGCAAACCATCTACTCGCCATGAAAGAATTGTCTTATCAGTTCCTGTGTTTGTCGAATAAAAGCCTTTAGGTTTACCGTCTTTATCAACACCTAGAGAATAATAAGGAACTGAGTTTGTTACTAGATTTGCTGATGGTCGATGTTCGAAAACACTGTTATAAAGCAAACGATATATTTTTTTTGTTCCACTTAAGTTATACATTTCAAATTCGTTAGTAAAATTTTGTTGTTTCAGGTTTGGGGCAAATGACATTTTTAATATCTTGTCACCCTTGTTGTTTTGCGCAAGAAAAATCGCTTTTTCTTCTTTCATATTCCAAAATATATTAGAGTACCTTGAATCTTTTGCCCAATTAAACTGAACAGGTTTTGCTTGCGCCTCTTTATTAGAATCAAACTCCAAAAATGTCATCCCTTGAACATATGTTTCATATTCAACATTAGGGTCCTGTTTACGTTTTCCATTACTTATCGACGGAGTATATTTTGTAAAATCAGCTCCCTCATCACCATATACAAAAGGTAGCAATGTAAATGTTAAGTTTTGAGTATCATTTTGTGGACGACGATCCACGTTATAATAATTTGGTATAAAATTTGCTAAGGCATCAGAATCTGTTGTTCTATAATCAGCACCGAACTGAGTACCATCATAAGTATATAAAGGTCTAATCGATTGATATAAACCATACCCTGAACCAAACATAAACTTAAAATCAGGTTTATTAGGGCGTTCTTTAGGAAATCGTTTAATCGATTTACTGTAAAAAGGTTGAGAGTACTCACTAGGTTGCTTTTTTAACCCACCTAACCCCGCATCATTTCGAATAACATAACCATTGTTTAAATAATATTCTTGTAACTCCGAATAAAATTGATTTGTCGTTTGCCCATCCTTATATTTTGGTTCCTCCTCAGTCGCAGCAAAGGCTTGTTTGTTTCCAGTAAAACCAAATACCAAACTGCATGTGAATGTTAGAAAAAGGATTTTCTTATTTTTTTTCATATATTTAACCTCCTTTTCTTCATAAAGAATTACCAACAATCCTTTAATCTAATGAAACAAATAACAAGAATAAATAAGCTAAGTGAAATTGGGTACTTCTTTAAAAAAGGTTTCATAAAAAATTCATTTAACTTCATTGTTTATTCATAAACAAACTAATTCTTATTCTTCGTTTAGTAATTATAGTACATACTAAATTTATCATACGTTTAACGATTTTGGAATATTAATGCTTAAAATATATTTCGATGACTAAAAACTTTCTTTTAGTGAACACTTTAATTATAAACATTAATTGAGATTTAATAACGATTAATCGTTTTTAACGAGACTTAACGGACTAAAAAAGAAAATTAAAACGTTTTAATTTTTTTTTTTTTGTCATTGTTATTTAAATTTTAAATAAATAACAAAAAATATTTATTTATTATAGCTTTTATTTTAGTATCTGTTTTATTTTTTCTATATGAAAATGCTTTACTATGTTAATTATTTATCTAAAAAGATGATCTCTATTTACCAAACAAATTTTATTCTAATATTATCTTATAATGTTTTTAAAATAAGATGATTACTTTTTAGCAGTGTTCTTAGTTACTTATCACCGATTTAATTTACATTAACTACTGAATAGTCATTTAAAACAGTATGGAAATGTTTTTTACAATAAATGATTAATTATAATTCACATTTCTTAATTTATTTTTTGTCTATTTACTTATATATTTTATATTTAGCGATAGTTTTCCAATTCTTTATAACTGGTTATATAGTCAATTGTTTTATGTTAACAGATAAAATGTTGTTCTTTTTTTTTAAAAGAATGTGATAATAAATCTTACATACTTTTCAAATTAAAAAAAAAACGTTATTTAATATCACAAATCCCTACTATAATTTCTTTTTTTTAAATAAACAGTGATAAACAAAACATAAAATACATATTTTTATGTTTGGTATTTTTTCTTATTAACTATACCACCGCTTTTTCCTCATCGTTTTTTAACATTTCTTATATTTTTTTAATTTAAATTGAAAATGAAAAGGCTTTATAAAAAAATATATAATAATTTCACAATAGAAAAATGGAAGTTATAAAAAAAAAACACTCCTTTTATGTTAAAAAGGAGTATTTTTTATCTAGTTACTTTTTCTTCGATGAACTACTTTTATTTTTTTTACTTTTGCTCTTACTGCTGCTGCTACTTTTAGACGATTTCTTTTTAGTACCTTTTGAACTACTGCTCTTCTTAGATGCTTTTCTTTCTTTTTCTTTCTTTTTCTTCTTATTATGTTTAACCAATACAACAATTAAAATAATAAGAATAACGCCTACTAATGAACCAATTAAAATCCAAATCCAAATTGGTAACGATTCTTTTTCAGGTAAATCAACCGCTTCTTCATTCAGTTTTTCACTATCCTCTTTGGTAATCTTAAAATCTTTTTTAAATGGCCATTCTCTTTCACCAGATGTTGCAACCATATCTAACGTGTAGTCCCCTGGCTCTAAAGGTTGATCATTCCAACTAATTGGAAAATCAAAGTTAGAATTTGGTGCCATTTCCATGTCTTTCTTCTCAGTTTTCTTAAGAACCTCTGTACTGCCTTTTTTTGTAATTTTAGCAACAACATTCAATTTACCAAACATTGTTGGTGTTTCATTTTGAATGTTAGCCGTCACAGCTGTGCGGTATCCAACTAAAGCTGGTTTAACGTCGTTTAATTTTAATTCTGTTTTGACTGTTTCTTCATTTTGACGTAGAACAATCGGTTTGATAACTTGAAACTTATTGGTTATTTTAACACCTTGTGATTTTTCTTTTTTATCAGAATCTTTTTTGTCATCTACTGTTTCAGCAACAAGTCCACCTACAAGTACCCCTTTTACATCTTCTTTTGGCATGGTTAACTTAAATGTTAATTCTTTTTTCTCATTAGGTTTCAGTTCAACTGTTTGAGCTTCTGAAACGAGAGTTGTCATTGGATGCTTTAATGTTTTATCTAATTTTTTATCATCCGTTGTGTAATCAACTAATCCAGTTTGACTGGTATAAGAGTTTGAAGGTGTCACTTTTATTTTTTGAGTCGCATTACTTGAGCTTAGTACTGTTACTTTTAAATCTGTACTTTCACCTGGCTTCATCAACAAATCAAAGTAGCTTTCATTCTCTCCTTTTTTTCTATGTTTATCAGAGATTGTCGCATCCAAATTAAAACTCATACCTGAGTTTTCGTTTGCCGCTAATACTTTAACACCATTAAACAATGTGCTAAAAATAAAAAGTGAAATAAATGCTGTTAAATACCACAATTGTCTTTTTTTCATACTGACTCCTTAATAATATTTTATTTACTATAAATCAATTATAAGGGTATTAAAGAAAAAATCAATTATTTAACAATATTTTTGAAACTTTAATTAACATATTTTTACTTTAGAAGAAATAAAATAATTTTATATTACGGGAAATAATAAATCCATCAATAGAATAAGCGTTCAAAATCAGTGGTTTAACTAAAAAAACGAAAAGAATCACATAACAAAGATTTGTTATGTGATTCATCTTTATTCATCTGAAATTTTACTTGCCATTTTCAAACTCGGGTCTAATTTTTTCTCAACAAGACTTAACAACCAATCTGTCACAATCGCCATTAAGGCTGTTGGTAGCGCACCAACTAAAATAATCGCTGTTCCATCTGTTGCATTAGTTCCTCGAATAATAATATCCCCAAGACCTCCTGCACCAACAAAGGAGCCAATAGCTGTAATACCAATCGCTACAACAAGGGCATTTCTAAGTCCTGCCATAATAACTGATACTGACAAGGGCAACTCTATTAAATAAAGTCGCTGAAATGGTGTCATCCCCATGCCTTTTCCAGCATCTAAAATATCGTAACTGACTTGCCTCATACCTGTGTAGGTGTTAGAAATAATCGGTAATAAGGAATATAGAAATACGGTAACAATGACTGTATTTACTCCCAATCCAAGTCCCAACATTAATAAAGAAACCATTGCTAGAGAAGGTATTGTCT
>NZ_JAVWHO010000054.1:0-4399 GCF_036639995.1 Vagococcus sp.
ATGTTTCTTTTTGTTTCTAGCTAGTTGAGGTACAATTAACTTATTATTATCTCAAGGTTACTTATGTTAACTTTAGTATTTTTCTGATAAAAATATAGATAAACGATTTTATTAAAAAGAGAGGATTTAAGATGAAACTAACTAAAATTGTGTGTGAAAATTGTGGAGGCAACCTGAATATTAAAGTATTATCTCATATTAATGATCAAGAAGTTACCTGTTCATATTGTGGTGCTACCTTCATTGCTAATGCAAAACATTCTATAATTGGGGCACAACGAGAAGTAGAATTAGAACGTGTAAAAGAATTGCAAAAAAAAGAAGCTTCTAAAGCTGAATGGGAATTTAGAGCTAAACAAGAAGAAAGAAAACTTAATACTAAAATTATTTTGGGTCTTACCATTTTCATAGTTGTTGGAATACTAATACTAAGTATCGGAGCATATTTTGAGTCCCATCCTAGTGGAGTTAAAATTACCGCAAATCAAAGTGATTTTAAAGGTGAACAATATCAACTCGTAAAAGATAAATTAACAGATATGGGATTTGAAAATGTAGAAACTGAAAAAGTAGCAGATTTAACATTAGGTATATTATCAAGTGAAGGTGATACAAAAGAAGTAACTATTAATGGAGATAATGACTTTAAAAAAGATGATTACTTTGATGAAAAATCAATTGTAAAAATATATTTTCATGTTTTTAAAGATTAGTTTTGACTTTGAATAAAGTGATTTAAGCTAAATCTGTCGTTATTAATAAATAGATAAAGTGACGAAAAAATTTTATTTAATAATTAATGCAGAATGATTATTCACATAATTGACGTAGATGGTTTATCCTTAAGTAAGGTTTAACTTTACTCTTCAAATCACCTATAGTAAAGTTAAGGAAAATGTTTATCAAGTTGGAGGGACAAATGAAACGAATATTATTTTTTATCTTAGGTATGATAACTTTTGTTTTAGGAACAATTGGCTTATTTTTACCCATTCTACCAACAGTACCGTTTTATCTAGCGACTTCGTTTCTCTGGATTAATAGTTCTAAGAAATGGCATGATTATTTTATCCAAACTAAATGGTATAAAGCTCATATGGAAGGAATTATTGAAAGAAAAGAAATGACGAGAAGTCAGTTGAGTAAGATTTTAGGTATTGTTTTTGTTACTCTTGCGATTCCTTTTTTCATTGTTCCAAGCTCATTGGTTCGAGTGATTTTAGTATTAGTGTTTGTGGCTCATTGTGTCTTTTTACCTATGTATTTTAGAAGAAAAGAAGAAGTATATTAAAAACTGTGTTAGGAAGTTGTTTTCCTAGTACAGTTTTTTTGTTATCTTTAATATAGAGGTGAGTTGATCATGAAAAAGAATAATAAGCATCTCAGAGTAGATGAGAAAGTGTTTAAGGAAGTTTGTTCATATGGTAGGAAAAAGTATGTTAGTGCGTGTATTACGAATACCATAGCAATTATTATATTTATTATTGGTTTGTTTTTTTGTTATGTTATGGCAGCAGTCAGCTTCGACACTTTTACTGAACAACGAGTGCTCAAAAAGGAAATATCAGAGTTAACAAAGAGGAAAGAAGTTGAGGAGAAAGTACTTACCAATAGAGACTCAAAAAATATAGATTTTGAAGAGCTTGAAAAAAATATAAGTTATCAGTGGGATATTACAGAAAAAAATAAGTCTATTTATGTTGATAATACAGAGCTAGAGATAAATAAAAATAATGTATTTGTCTCTGATAACGCAGATATTTTATCTAGAAAAGTTCGAAAAAAAATATACAATTTAAATAAAAAAATGGCAGAAGAGCAAGACGGTGAGCAGCTCATGATTATCACTGTTGATGAATTACCTTACGGTGTATCCATTAGGGACTTTTCTCAAGATGTGTTCCAAAAATTAGGCATTGGTCAAAAGGAAAAGAATAATGGCGTTCTCTTTTTGATGGCTGTTAATGACCGAAAAACGAGAATTCATACAGGTTCAGGCATGTCAGAAAAAATAAGTGATACGGTTGCTAGTGAGATTTTAGAAAATGATGCGGCGGTAGAGAGTTTTCGTTCAAAGGATTATTCTGATGGTGTGTCTTGGATTGTTGATAGGTTAGGGAGTGCCATGGTATCTAAAACACCAGAAATCGACCGGATAATTAGGCAAAAGCAAGAATTGAAGAGTGACAATAAATTTACCGTAATAGTAGGTATAGCGTTTACTATTATTATCTTTCTCATAATCTTTAATATGTTGAAAAAATCAATGAAATTAAAAAAAGCTCTTAAAAAACTAGTGAAAAACAAAAATTTAGAAGTAGATGGACAATTATGTATTAGTAAACAAAGCGAAGAGGCAGTAGGGATCGAATTGTATTACTTATACGTTTTTAAACCTCGCTTGATGCTTTCTTATAGCTATTATGAAAAAATAATGGCGTTTGCTCCAGCTTATTCAGTTATTCCAATTAGTGCAAAGGTTAGTTTTATGGGAGCATACTTGTTAGCTGGCAATAAACTTTATAATGAAAAGGGTAAGATGGTAACGGGGAATTACACAGCGTCATCCTATTACCGAGATAACAACAGTAGTAGTGGTGGTGGCGGATATGATGGCGGTTCATTTGGCGGCGGCTCCTCAAGTGGTGGTGGTGCTTCTGGCGGTTGGTAAATTTATCGCTCAAAATTATGTGATGTAATTTTGAGCGATTTTTATTATTCGAATTCTTTAAAACACGAGATTAAATTTTTTAGTTTGGTGCTTTTCTTCTTGCCGTGAAGGGTAACAATATAGTTAGTTGAATAAGCATTAAAATCTTCAATGGTTATTTCAATTAGCTCATGGTTAGCTAAATCTTCTTGAGCAAGAGGGGCAGGCAGAATGGTTAGACCTAAATTATGCTTGGTTGCGTTAATCAAAATTTCAGTATTAACACTTTCTAGAAGTGGTTGAATAGTTAATTTTTCTTTATTTACAAATGCATCAAACGTATCTCTTAGTGTACTTCCTCTTTCTCTTAATAAAAAAGATTGATTGACTAATTCACCTTTTTTTAAATAAGATTTCTGCTGCCATTGACTATTTGCGCTACCTACACAGATCATTTTATAAGTGGATAATGCCTCTAAATAAAATAACTGATTTTGTTCAAAATCCTCTGTGAAAGCAATGTCAATATCACCATTTAAAAGTCGTTTTTGAATTTGCTCCACATTTTCAGCATAAAGTTGAATGGGAGTCTCTGGGTATTTCTTTTTGAAAGATTTAATAGCTAAGGGGAGTGTTTTTAAAGCGATTGTTAAACTCACACCAACTCGAATAGGTGTAGAATCTTCGTAAGTGCATTTAAAATTTTTCAGTTCCTCAAAATCTTTTAAAAGTTCTTTTGCTTTGAGACGAAATAATTTACCTTCTTCATTTAAATAAATTTTCCCGTTAATTCGGTCAAAAAGAGGAGTATCAATCTCTGTTTCTAATTCTTTAATAGCTTTTGAAATGGCGGGCTGAGAGAGATAAAGACTACGAGCTGTTTTGGTTATGGACATGTGATGACATACCTCAAGAAATATAGTTAATTGCCTCATGTTCATTAGAATCATCCTTATTACTTTTTAGTTATCTCTATATTATCATATATGTATTTTTGTGTATGTGTTTAAGGTGATAAGCTAAGAACTAGGAGGAATGAAATGAAGAAAAATTTAGTATTACTCAAAGTCTACTTAATGGCAGGAGCATTTACATTTTCAGGTGGTATGGCAATGCTTCCTTTAGTTGAAAGAGAGTTGTGTGACAAAAGAGAGTGGATAGAAAGAAAAGAGTTACATGAATACACCACCTTATCTCAAGTTTTTCCTGGTGTGATTGCTTTAACGAACGCTTGCTTTATTGGAAGAAAAGTAAATGGCAAAATGGGCATGTTTTTTGCAGGTGTTGGAGCTGTTTTACCGGCTTTTATTTTAATGTCTCTTGCTACATATTTTTATGATTTGGTTCCTAAAGAAGGTGCAGTGTTGAGTGCTTTAACAGGTATTAGAGCCACGTCAGCGGCGTTTCTTTTTTTAGCTGCCTACACATTAGCGAAGTTTAATTTAAAAGATAAACTAACGATTTGCTTATCTTTATTGGCATTTTTTTTGACTATTTTTAATTTACTAAGTGCCCCTCGTTTAATATTGGTTGCTGTAGTTATAGGAGCTGTTTCTGCCATTTTTAAAAAAGGGGATAAACTATGTTGATTAAATTATTTATCACCTTTTTAAAGATTGGCTTTTTGGGATTTGGTGGCGGTTATGCCATGTTATCTCTTATTTTTGAAGAGATGCTATCCTTTGGTATGACGATTGAGCAATATGCGGATTTAAATGCGTTAGATGTTCTTATACCAGGACCAATTGC
>NZ_JAVWHO010000054.1:4499-12003 GCF_036639995.1 Vagococcus sp.
TTGAGCAATATGCGGATTTAAATGCGTTAGATGTTCTTATACCAGGACCAATTGCGATTAATTCAGCGACATATGTTGGGCAACTATATGGTGGTTTTTTAGGTGCCACGGTGACAACTCTAGCTGTATGTGTTCCGTCAGTTGTTTTTGTTGGCTTATTTAGTAAATATGAAGTAGGAATTAAACAAAATAAAAGTTTAAATCTGATATTAGATAACGTAAAAGTAGTATCTATTGGTTTAATTTTTGCGGTAGCTTTTATTTTGATGTTATCCACTGTTTTTGGTGTGGATAATTTATTGAATATCTCTAAAATGAGCGTAGATGTTTTTTCATTATTTATCATGGTTGGAACTGTTTATTTTAGTTTGAAATACCAGGTAAATCCTCTATTATTAACTCTTTTAGCGGGTATAATAGGCTGGTTATATTACCTTATTTAATATCTGTTATAATAAAAATAAACGGGTGATTATGATGAAAAAAACAGTAGTTGATGAGTATATTGAAAACTGCCCAAAAGACAGGCAAGAGAAGCTAAGAACGATGCAAAAAATAATGAAAGATGTTTTTCCTGAAGCAAAAGAGTGTATAAAATACGGTATGCCGACGTACTTTCAACATGAGAACATTGTTCATTTTTCCAACGCTAAACACCATATTGGTTTTTATCCAACACCAGCGCCTATCTGTCATTTTTCCAAAGAATTAGAACCATATAAAACAAGTAAAGGTGCAATTCAATTTCCTGTAGAAAAAGAATTACCAGAAGAATTAATTCAAAGAATTTGTGAGTGGCGCTTGGAACAATTAACGAAATAAAGTAAAAAGAATCGAAAAAAATTCGGTTCTTTTTTTGTTTAGAATAGACGCTTTTCAAAATAACTTTAATTATCTATGGTCCATTGCTATAATTATAGTGATACTGTTTATTTTAAGGAGGAGTTAGGATGAATCAAAGAAGATGGTTTGCAGTAGCAGTAGCCGTTGGTTTATGTTTATTTTCAGTCGTTATTAGTTTTAAATCGCCTGAAGTTGAAGAAAAAACAGGGGCAGATAGTTTGAATAGCCTGTTATATGGATCTGATAAGTTAGTTCCGACAACGATTGAAGAAGGTGACAGCAACAAAAAAATTGTGCGCTTGTCAGTCGAAGGAGCTATCATTGATAGTAACCCAACAAGTTTTTGGTCTCAAGAAACATACAATCACCAAAAGTTCTTGCAACAAATAGAAACAATTAAGGATGATACAACAGTTCAAGGCGTATTACTTGAAGTAAATTCTCCTGGTGGTGGGGTATACGAAAGTGCTGAGATTGCTAAGGAATTAAAAAGCTTGAAAAAAGAGCGTGACATTCCGATTTATGTGAGTATGAAAAATTTAGCAGCTAGTGGTGGATATTATATTTCGGCAGCTGCAGATAAAATCTATGCCACAGAAGAAACAACAACAGGATCTATTGGTGTTATCATGTCAGGTACTAACTATTCAGGCTTAATGGAAAAGTTAGGTATTAAAGATGCGACTTATAAAAGTGGTGATTTAAAAGATATGGGTTCTGGACAAAGACCAGTTACAGATAAGGACAAAGAAGTGTTCCAGTCTTATATTGATAGTGCTTATGCAAGATTTGTAAAAATTGTGAGTGATGGTCGTAAAATGCCAGAAGATAAAGTTAAAAAAATTGCAGATGGCCGAATTTATGATGGCAAACAAGCTAAAGAAAATGGTTTGGTAGATGAGATTGGTTACCCAGAAGATGCTTTAGAAGCATTGCGTAAAGAGCAACACTTAAAGGGTGCGGAATATGTTGAGTTTAATACAGATGTATCAGGATTTGCGAATACATTGTTTGGAGCTAAATTAGCTAGAGGATCTGAAAAAGATGATTTTATGGCAATTTTAGAAAACTTAACCACAAAAGAAGCACCTAAAGCAATGTATTACTACGGAGGTGAATAGAATGTACGAAGAATACGTAGAAGAACCAAAGCAAATGGAAGAAAATCCGTATGAATTTCCAACGTACTATTTTGCTGGCTTTTGGCTTCGCTTCTTTGCCTTTTTAGTAGATATGCTTTGTATAGGTGCCATCTCAACGATTGTTATTAGCTTTATATCACTCGTTTTTCCAATCATGCCTTCAGATAGTTTTATTGGTCCAGGCAATTTAATTCGCCTAATGGTTTATCTGGCTTATTTTATTTTATTAACTAAATTAAACCGTGGTCAAACAATCGGTAAAATGATTTTTGGGCTTCAAGTTATCAGCATGAGTGATATTCAATTGTCGTGGGCAACTGTTTTAGTAAGGGAAGGGGCTTGCCGTTTCATTCTGAAAAATCCGTTACTTATGATTGGTTATATCATTGCGGCATTTACTAATCGCAAGCAACACGTTGGCGATTATGTTTGCGAAACAGCGGTAGTGGCTTTAAATGTTGTCAAAGCGTCAAAAAATGCGAATAAACAGGGCTCATATTAACGATTTTTAAATTAAATTAAAAAGAGGTTGATGCTGTTATGTTGAAAAATAATAATCAAGATATTCCTGTATTTGGTTCGTTGTTTTCAGATGAAGAAGTATTACTATCTTCATTACGAACAGAGCCGATTTCTTCCAATATTGCTTATCGTTTGTTAAAGGATCAGTTAATAGATGAAGGTAATGCCAGACAAAATTTAGCAACATTCTGTCAAACTTATATGGAACCTGAGGCTAGTCTTTTAATGTCAGAAACAATGGAGAAAAACGCAATTGACAAATCAGAGTACCCACAAACAGCTGAAGTAGAGAAAGCTTGCGTTGCTATCTTGTCAGATTTATGGCAAGCGCCAGATAAATTGCATACGATAGGAACTTCAACAGTCGGCTCGAGTGAAGCGTGTATGTTGGCTGGTTTAGCCATGAAATTTCGTTGGCGTAAATTGGCGGCTGAAAGAGGTATTGATGTAAAAATGTGTCAACCAAATCTAGTGATTTCCTCAGGGTATCAAGTTTGTTGGGAAAAATTTTGTGTGTATTGGGATGTCGAATTAAGAGAGGTTCCAATGGATAAGGCACATTTAAATTTAGACACGGATAGAGTATTAGATTATGTGGATGAAAACACTATTGGTATTGTTGGGATTTTAGGAATTACTTATACTGGCAAATTTGATGATATTTTGAAACTTGATAGTATCGTATCTGAGTATAATCAACATAACACACACCAGCTGGTTATTCATGTGGATGCGGCAAGTGGAGGTATGTTTACACCGTTTGTAGAGCCAGATCGTTTATGGGATTTTAGATTAGAAAATGTAGTGTCCATTAATACGTCGGGACATAAATATGGATTAGTCTATCCAGGTGTTGGTTGGATTATTTGGCGAGATAAGAAATACTTACCAGAAGAATTAATTTTTGAAGTTAGCTACTTAGGTGGAAGTATGCCGACAATGGCAATTAATTTTTCAAGAAGTGCTAGTCAAATTATTGGGCAATATTATAATTTTTATCGATTTGGTTTTAATGGTTATCTTGATATTCATCTACGAACACAAGAAGTTGCTAAAGATATTGCTAGTGCTATTGAGGAAACGCAACTTTTTGAGATGTATAACACAGGAGAGACGATACCTATTGTATGTTACGCTCTAAAAAAAGATACTGGGATTCAATGGACTCTGTATGATTTAGCTGATCGACTTCAGATGAGAGGATGGCAAGTGCCAGCTTACCCATTACCTAAAAATTTGGATGACATTGTGGTTCAGCGAATTGTGTGTCGTGCGGACTTAGGAAAAAATCGGGGAATTGCTTTTATTAACGATTTTAAAGAATGCATCGAAGAATTAAATCAAGCGCATATTTTGTTCCATGATAAACGTAATAAAGATACCTATGGATTTACGCATTAAAATAAAGAGAAAAGCGATAATGACTTTTAAGTCAATGTCGCTTTTTTGATTTCTATAATGAAGCGCACTCTTGTGGAATTAACTTTATAAGTTAAGTATACCAAAAAAATGGAGGGTCAATATTTTGTTCTTAAATAAAAAAATGACATAAAACGCATTATTTTATTTAAAAGTACTTGAAACATCTATAAATAAAAATTTGTCATAGTTACTATAGATGGTTTTGCTATTCATTTTTGGAATAGCTAAATTTAAATAAAGCAACTAGATCACTAAAATAATGAACTATACCAATATTCGTTATTGATACAAATCAGCAGTCATTTCCTCTAAGCGTTTAACATCTAGAACACTAAAGCCATGAGACTTTCGTTCTAAAATATTTTTATCACATAATGCGTTGATTGACCGGTGCAGTTGACGATAACTGCCACCTAAAAGTTCAGATAATGCTGTTAAATTTTCATTGAATACAGGAGTAGCTTCGTTTGAATGTTCAATGGTGGCAAAAATATAGCTGGCCAATCGATTCTCTAAAGGATAAAGGAGATTAATGGAGCTATTTTTTGAAGAACGTTCCAACTCTAAACTAAGAGATTGACAAATAAAGTGTAAAAATTTGATATCAGTGAGAAGATATTTTTTTACCACATCTTTATGAATGCCAATACAATAAGCATCTTCCATGACTTGAACATTGGCAGTCGCATTTTTATTGTTCATTACTTCTAAATCACCGATGAGTTTGAAATCTTCATAAAAACAAAGAAGTAAAGATTTTCCATTTTTGAGAGTGATGTAAATTTTTGCTTTCCCTTCAACAAAGAAAAATAAATAGTCCATGGGCTCGTCTTCGTAGCAAATATGCTCTCCCTTTTTAAAAAAATAAAGATTCAATAAGTGACTAGGGTCATTTGAAAAGTGTTGTGTCATGTTATAGGTATCAATAAATTGTTGAAGGAGTTTAGGGTTATCAATTTTTTTCATAATGTTACCGACTTTCTTTTTTAGTGGGACATATGTCCTAATGGGCAAGAGATAGACCATGCTATATTGATTTTAGTAAAGAGTTTAGGGGATGAGAAAATGACGAAAATAATTTCAGTTGCTATAGGGATGTTAATTACTTTAATGATAACACTGAATGGTACCTTAGCAAATGCTACAGGTAATTATACATCAAGTATGTTGATTCATTTTTTAGGATTAGTTGGAACGATTATTGTCATGATAATGGCAAAAACCAAGTTAAAACTAAGAAATAATCTGTCATGGTATGTTTATACTGGGGGAGTAATCGGTGTTTTAACCGTGTTATTTAATAATTTGAGTTTTGCTACATTAGGAGTATCTCTAACAGTTGCTCTAGGCTTATTAGGTCAGTCTCTTTCTTCACTTATTATTGACCATTATGGACTGTTAGGAATGAAAAAAATTCCCTTCGAATCTAAAAAAATAATTGGTTTATTACTTATCATTGCAGGTATTGTTGTTATGGCATTTTACTAAAAGGAGGAAACATGATGATTTTATTCTATTTTTTATCGGCGGTTTTAGCAGGTGTGTCAATTGTTGTCGCGAGAATTATAAATGCTAATTTAGCAGCAAAAATCGGTTTGTTTCAAAGTACCTTTTTTAATTATGTAACGGGATTTTTGTCATCAGTTGTGTTGTTTATATTTAGCAGTGAGCTGTTAAAAGCAGTGTCAATTGATTTTAAAAGTATTCCTCTTTGGGCGTATTTAGGCGGTGTTGTAAGTGTAGCTGTTGTTGTTCTTTCAAGTTATATTACACCAAAAATTTCTGTGTTTTACCAAACACTTTTTGTCTTTATCGGTCAAATATTTATCGGTATTGTGGTTGATTATTTTGCTCTCAACCAACTATCCATTGGAAAAGTTTTAGGTGGATTGTTTGTGTTACTTGGGCTAACCTTTAACTTAATCGTTGATATGAAGGGTCAAACTAAACTAAATTAAATCAAAATCTGGTGAGTGAGTAGCTACCAGATTTTTTTATTGACTCTAATTAGTTTAGTTGCTAAACTAATTATATGGAAAATAAAAAAATAACTCAAAAATTAGGAGAGCTTTTTCAATTGATTCATCAATGTGAACAAGCTAGTTTGAAAAATAATGAATGTGACCAACTAACACCAAGTGAATTCCATCTTGTGGAATGTATCGGATTAACAAAAAAAATAACAAGTAAAGAAATCGGGGAAAGGTTAAACATTACAAAAGGTGCAGTGTCCCAACAACTTAAACGACTGATTGAGCGTGGTGTTGTTGAGAAGGAATTAGATAAGGAAGACAAACGAAAAAGTTATTTATCGTTAACAGCTATAGGTATTAAAAATTATGAAGCTCATCAAAAAATGAAGATTGATTTTGATTCTATATTGGAAACAAAGTTAACAAAAGATGAAATTATTGGATTTACTAAAGGAATTGATGCCTTAAATGATTATTTGAGAAATCAGGAATAAATGGGGAAAGAAAATGAAAAATAAACTATTAATTATTGGTGGTCACGGAGCGGTCGGACGAATTATATTAAAAAATTTACTAGACAAAGGCATATCGGAAAATCAATTGGTTATTGCTGGGCGCAGTTTGGATAAAATGACTAATTTTATTGAAAAAGAAAAATTGAGGATAGATTACCGTCAAATAGATATTCACGAACCGATTAAGAAAGCCATGTTTGAGGACATTCAGTTAGTCGTTATGTGTATTGACCAAAAAGAAACGACATTTGTTGAAGAGTTAATGGCTTTAAAGATTGATTATGTTGATATAACTGCTAATAGTGAATTTATCAAAAAAATAAATCAGTTGCCTCAAAATAAAACTGTTTCTGTTGTAACAAGTGTTGGATTAGCACCGGGCTTAACCAACCTTGCCACTGCTGACTACATTAAAAGATATCAACCCAAAACAGTTGCGATTGATATCTTATTAGGTACTGGAGAAAGTCACGGTGAAGCCGCTGTTCATTGGATGTTTGATAATATTAATCAACCGTATCATATCAAACAAGCCTCCCAACCAATTAAAAATTTTACATTAAAGCGGGTAGTAGATTTTACGCCGAAGTTGAAACAAAGAGAAACATATAATTTTAATTTTTCAGATCAACATATTTTGAATGAGCAATACCCAAAAATTCCAATTACAACTTATTTTGGATTTGACATGAATATCATGACCAAAAGCTTACACTGGTTAAATCGAATGAATGGATTAAGTTTTTTAGAGAAAAAACAAGTTATTCATATTTTAAAAAAGGTAATGAAAAAAGAAATGATCGGAACTGATGCCTTTGCAATTCGGGTGTCAAATGGTAAAGAAGATGACAAAAACGGCTTTAGTTTATACGGTAGTAATGAAAAAGAGATTACAGGTAAAATAGCTAGTTTAGTTGTATATCGTGTTTATAAGCAGCAAGAAAAAGTGGGAATTGCTTCAATTGATGGGATACTGACATTAGATGATGTGGTAAATGAAACTCACTTACATAAATTTATAAACTAAATAAAATAGGCTCCTGATTTCGATGAAAGAATCAGAAGCCTATTTTTTATTCTGGATTAT
>NZ_JAVWHO010000054.1:12103-14614 GCF_036639995.1 Vagococcus sp.
TGTTGAAAGAAAAAGTTGCATCAATTTCACTGCTTTTAGGTAATTCATTTAGTTTACTTAGAGTTTGATTTTTTGCTTGAGTTGTAATGGTTTTATTTTCTTTGTCATTTGATTTCCAAATTGATGGAATACTATAATTAATCATATTTTCAGCTAAAGCTTCGACCTGATTTCGTTTGATAGAATAAGTTAGTGATGGAAAGTCAGGTGTGACAGTATTCATCGTCATGTTAAAAGTTTTAGTAATATCATAACTCCCAATACCTGTTTGTTTAACAGCTACTTGATTCAATCGATACATCGGATTAGTTAATTCGGTATAGACTCCACTAACTAAATCGTAAGTAGCTATTGGAGCGTCAGCCTCTTTTTTTGTTGGGTTAAAGTAAAGTTGATTAAGCATTGGGCTAAGTAAAAAATGAAAAGCTAAAATAATACCAATAATGACTGAAAAGGTGAGTAACACCAGACGATAAATTTTTCGATTGACCTGTTTTCTTAATTTTTTAGTGTCAATAACAGAGGAATCTTCAGGTGAAAAGTGAAAAGAATCATCATCCTTTAGTAAATACTCCTGAAGTAAATTAAATTCTTCTATTTTTTCTTCGATTTGTTGCTTTTCTTCTTTGGTAGCTGTGTTCGTTTTGTATTTTTCCAAAAGTTCTTTTAAATTAGTTTTCATTTTTTAGAACCTCCTTTAATTGTTTGCGGCTACGATGTAAACCAACTCTGACTTGATTCGGAGTTAGTGACAAGAATTCGCCAATTTCAATAGTTGACCAGTCTAGAAAATAAAAGAATAGAATCAATTCTTTGTTGGGCGATTTTAAAGAATCTAAGGCATTATAGAGAGCTTGATTTTTCTCAGAAAGTAATAAGGAATCATCCGTTTTTTTATGTTCTTTGGGTTGGAAAAAGTCCAATGATGTTATTTGCCATCGTTTCTTTTTACGTTTCTGGTCAATAAACCGATTTTTAACAACTAGAAATAACCAAAATTTAATATTTTTTGGTTGATTATCTTGAATGGCCAGTTGAAAGAAGGCATCACTTACTAATTCTTCGGCATCATGTTGATTTTTGGTAAAAGAAAAAGCGTAGAGAAATAGCTCTTTTGAATAAGTTGTATACAAAAGCTCTAATTCCGATTGCTCCATATGAAACGCCCTCCTTTCACTATATAAACGAATGACTTTACAAATCATTACAAGTTTCTTTAAATTAATTATCATACAAAGATAAGGAATCGTCTATATAATATGTACTCTTACTTATCGTAAGCATATTAATTGCATGTTTCAATAATAAGACTATAATACAATTATAAAGGTCAAAGATGGTCAATTAATTGATCAACGTTCAAAGCCTTTATCACTTCAAAAGAAGTGCCAACAAATTATAGGAGGTTTGCACAATGGCAAAACAACATTTTGAACGAACAAAAGAACATGTAAATATCGGAACAATTGGACACGTCGATCACGGGAAAACAACGTTAACAGCGGCTATTACTAGTGTGTTAGCAAAAAAAGGCCTTGCAAATCCTCAAGATTATGCAAGCATTGATGGCGCCCCTGAAGAAAGAGAGCGTGGTATCACAATTAATGCCTCTCATGTTGAGTATGAAACTGAAAAAAGACACTACGCTCATATTGATGCACCGGGACATGCGGATTATGTAAAAAATATGATTACTGGTGCTGCACAAATGGATGGTGCAATTTTAGTTGTATCAGCAACAGATGGCCCAATGCCTCAAACAAGAGAACACATTTTGTTATCAAGACAGGTTGGAGTAAAATACCTTATTGTCTTTTTAAATAAAACTGATTTAGTTGATGATGATGAGTTAATTGATTTAGTTGAAATGGAAGTTAGAGAATTATTATCTGAATATGGTTTTCCAGGAGATACAACACCAATTATTAAAGGTTCTGCGTTGAAAGCAATCGAAGGTGATGAAAAAGCAGAGGCGGCAATTATGGAATTGATGGATACTGTTGACAGTTATGTCCCAACACCATCTCGTGAAACAGACAAACCATTATTGTTATCAGTAGAAGATGTCTTTTCTATCTCAGGACGAGGAACAGTTGTTTCAGGCCGAATTGAAAGAGGTGTCGTCAATGTGGGAGATGAAGTTGACATTGTCGGTATTAGAAAAGAAGTAAAAAAAGCAGTCGTGACAGGAATTGAAATGTTCCGCAAAACACTTGAGCGAGGTGAAGCAGGAGACAATGTTGGTCTTTTACTTCGCGGAGTGACAAGAGATGAAGTTGAACGCGGACAAGTAATAGCAAAACCTGGTTCTATTACACCTCACACAACATTCAAGGCTGAAATCTATGTGTTGAGTAAAGAAGAAGGCGGGCGCCATACGCCGTTCTTTAATAACTACCGCCCTCAATTTTACTTAAGAACAACTGACGTAACGGGGAATATTACTTTACCAGGTGATACTGAAATGGTGATGCCAGGAGATAATGTGGCAATTAATGTGGAATTAATTCA
>NZ_JAVWHO010000055.1:0-14412 GCF_036639995.1 Vagococcus sp.
TTACCAAACAACTACAAATGTTTGTACACCATAAAGCATTCCTTGAGATACATAGAAACCAAATCCTGCATAGTTACAATATTCACTTAGCATAAGTTCTTTATGTTTTTTTGCTTTAACCCATTGGCCAAATAACTCTTGTGCCATTTTTTTGCCATCATTTTTCTTATTTCTAATATTGTTAGTATAAGCACTGTTTTCGCCAAAGCCAAATTCACTTGCATCTACTCCCAATTCTTTAATAGCTGTTAGGCCATTTGTTCCATCTGGTCTACTACTAGAGAATTTTTGTTTTAGTTCTCTTGCGCGGAAATTGGCAGCTTTATCAAAAACATCATCTCTTTTAACTGGTTGTACACCATTTTTCTTACGTTCGTTATTAACTAATCTCAACATCTCAGCCTGAGCTTTTTTGATTTCATTAGGAGATAACTCTACAGCTTGTTTGTAAGATTTTGTTGTAGCTCCCGCATTAATATAACCTCTCCAATTGCCTAGATCATCATATAATGAGTAGTATGTTGAGCCGTTAAAATGTTGGTAACGACCTCTTGCTTGTAAAATTTGACCTTCTAAGTTTGTTGAAATTCCTTTTTTACTCCATTTAAAACTATTGTATGTATCATAATTTTTCTTTGCTATTTTTACATAACGACCGTCTTTAATATAGTCGCCTTCTGCTTTTGTTTTAGTAACAGCATTGACATTCAAATAACCACACCATCTATCTTTATTATCATATAAAGAGTAGTATGATGAACCGTTAAAATGTTTGTAACGACCTTTAGCTTTTAAAATTTTACCATAGTAGTTATTTGTATTACTTTTTTTCTTCCAACTAAAGTTTTGCCAAGTATCATAATTTTTCTTACTAACTTTTACATAACTACCATCAGAAATATAATCACCTTGTGCTTTTGTTTTTGATACTGCTGCTGCACTTAGATAGCCATACCATTTTCCTTTATTATCATAAATAGAATAATAAGTTGATCCATTAAAATGTTCATAACGACCTCTTGCTTTTAATACTTGTCCTTTTAAAGAATTCGCACTAACTTTCTTTTTCCAATCAAAATTTTGCCATGTACTGTAGTTACCATTTTTAATTTTAATATAGCTACCATCAGAAATGTATTTCCCTTGTGCACCAACCTTTTCAGTAGCTTTAGCATTAACTAAACCATATCTAACTCCCTTATTATCAAAAATTTCATAATAAGTTGCGCCATTTCTATGTTGATAACGACCTTCTGCTTTAAATTTTTGTTGATAATAGTCTGTTGTATTACCTTTTTTCTCCCATTTAAAGTTTTCCCAGATTTCATAATTTTTTTTAGTAATTTGGATATAACTACCATCTTTAATATAGTCACCCTCAGGCGCTTTTTGAGCTGGTGCCAAAACTGGTGCTGCGCTTCTTGTTGCTACAGCCTCTTCTTTGGTTTCTGTTGTTGCTTCTACTGACTGTTCTGTGCTTTGTTCAGTACTTGTTTCAACTGATATACTTTCTTCCTTCACTGAACTTTCTACAGTTACTTCTTCTTTACTTGTTGCTTCTTCTGCGTTAGTAATTGTTCCACCAATAAGACCGAATAATCCTAACATCGATAAAGCCAATGTTAATTTAACCTTTTTCATTTAACAAACATCCTTTCCTTTTAAGACTTTTTTCCAACCACAACACACTAATTATTATACACCAAACAGATGTAATTCATCATTATTTTTTTAATATAAAGCAAAATAATCATAAATAAAAAAAGTATCCTAGAAACTCATAAATAAGTTTCTAGGATACTTTTTATTCGTAGACAACTATAAAAACTTGTGTACCGTAAATTCTTCCACCTGAAGCATAAAAACCAAATCCAACATAATCATACATATTAGATTGGATATTCCGTTTATGTCCTGGCGAATTCATCCACTGCTTAAACAGTAAGTTAGCAACAGCTTTTCCATCATTTTTAGGAAGTTGATTATACGCTATATTTTCCCCCGCACCTAAGCTACTAACATCTGCTCCGGCCTCTTCAACAGCATCTAAAATATCATTGCCATCTGGTCTGTGGTGAGCAAAAGTTTTCTTTATTTCTCTTGCTCGGTAATTAGCTGCTTTATCTAGTATTGAGTCTCCTTGGAGTTCATTAACTTTTACTCTACGACGCTCTTTATTCACTAATCTCAGCATTTCTTTCTGTGCTGCTTTTATTTCTTTTTCAGACAATTCAACTTTTGGTTTGTAAGATTTCTTAGTGGCACTTGCATTAATGTATCCTCGCCAGAATCCTAAATCGTCATACAATGAATAATACGTAGAACCATTGAAATGTTCATATCGACCTCTTGCTTGTAAAATTTGAGTTTGAACGTTGTCTGAACTTCCTCTAAAATCAAATTTGAAATTTTGCCATAAAGAATAGCCATTTTTTGTAACCTCTATATAACGACCATCTTTAATATAATCGCCTTCTGCAACAGTTTTAGAGGTTGCGTTACTATTTAAGTAACCTACCCATTTATTTTTATTATCATACAAAGATAAATAAGTTGAGCCATTAAAATGCTTATAGCGACCTTTTGCTTTTAGTACTTTTCCGTAATAACTATTTGTATTACTTTTTTTCTGCCAACTAAAATTTTGCCAAATATCATAGTTTTTCTTCACTATTTTGACATAGCTGCCATCATTAATGTAATCACCTTGAGCAGTAGTTTTGCTAACTGCTGCAGCACTCAGATAACCATACCATTTACCCTGATTATCATAAATTGAGTAATATGTTGAACCATTGAAATGCTCATAACGACCTCTTGCTTTAAACGTTTGATTTTTTAGACTATTACCACTATATTTTTTCTGCCAATTAAAATTTTGCCAAGTACTATAATTACCATTTTTGATTTTAACATAGCTGCCATCACTTATATAATTGCCTTGAGCGTCTATCTTTTTCGTTGCTTTAGCATTTATATAACCTATCCACTTATCATCTTTATTGTATAAAGAATAATACGTTGCACCATTTTCATGCTCATATCTACCTTTTGCTTTTAGCGTTTGACCATAATAATTAGAAGAATGACTTCTTTTTTCCCAGCTAAAATTTGACCAAATATCATAGTTTTTACTTGCTACTTGAACATAGCTGCCATCACTTATATAATCGCCTTCTGGTGTTTTCTTCACCTGATTTGGAGCAGCACTTTTTATTGCTCGGATTTCAGACATCGTTTCTTCAACTGTTTCAGCTGTTTGGTCCGTTGTTTCCCCACTTTTACTCGTTGAGTCACTAATTAATGCCTCACTTGATTCGGTAGACATCATTGTTTCTTTCTGCTCAACTACAACTGATTCTTTTGTTTGACTTTCCTCAGCATTCGAAACAATTCCAGAGTTAAATCCAAGAAAACTTAACATCGAAAGTCCTATTAACCATTTAACTTTTTTCATTTCTACAAACATCCTTTCTAACAACAAATATCCCTACTGTCTTTCATTATACACAACATATTTTAAGAATACATAGATAAAAAAACAAATCCTTTTCACTTTAGAAGGATTTGTTTTCATTTAATCATTATATCTCTCTTTATCTAAACACTTTTCCCAAATAATAGTTTCGTTTTTCTCTAAAGACTTTTTAACATCTATAATCCGTTGATTACTACTACCTCGAAACTGTAAGGTTAAATCACGTCTAGTTAATTCAAAACGTCCATCAACTAAAATATCAATTTTAGAGAGTAGTTCAAGTTTATCTTCTGTTTCTAGCAATAATTCTTCAAACGTATAACCTGACCATGACCAGATATCTTTTGTTTCACCAAACTCTGATCTAAATCTATCTACTAACCTCAAACAAACTTCTGTATTTAAAAAAGGTTCACCACCTAAAAGCGTTAATCCTTGAACAGATTTATGGCTTAAATCTTGAAATATTTTATCTTCTAGCTCTTGAGTAAACGGTGTACCATAATTAAAATTTTGAATGGCCTTATTGAAACATCCTTCACACGCAAACAGGCACCCACTAACATAAATACTGCATCTAACACCTTCTCCATCCACAAACATAAAAGGTTTATAATCTGCAATATAGCCCTTACTCCACTTGTCAGACGACCATTCTTTTGGTTTAGGATTTTTCATTTATCTCACTCCTAAAGTTAAGAGGCCATCCTAAAACGGATTAGCCTCTCTATTTTTTATTTCATATGTTTAACACGTGATGATATTTCTTTATGGCGACCATGAACCATTGGACGCGCTTGAGGGTTACCTAAGTAGCCACAAGTTCTTTTAACAACATCACATGTTTTCGGATCGTTATTACCACATGATGGACATTCAAAGCCACGTTCTGTCGGATTAAAATCACCTTCAAAATCACACTTATAGCAATGATCAATTGGTGTATTTGTTCCCAAGTAACCAATTTTATCATACGCATAATCCCAAACAGCCTCTAGTGCTTTTCTATTTTGTTGTAGCACTGGATATTCACAGTAATGAATGAAGCCACCCGAACAATATTGAGGGTAATCTTTTTCAAAATCTAATTTTTCAAATGGTGTTGGATTTTTTCTTACATCATAATGAAAACTATTAGTGTAGTATTCTTTATCAGTAATATTTTCAACTACACCAAATTTTGAACGATCAATTTGGCAAAAACGATCTGTTAAACTTTCACTTGGTGTTGAATAGACACTAAAGTGATAGCCATATTCATCTCCCCAGTTATCAGCATGACCTTTAAGAGAACGTAAAATCTCTAAAGTAAATTCCTTAGCTTCTGGATTTTCCTCCCATTCACCACCATAAAAACTAGACGCTACTTCATAAAGACCAATATAACCTAGAGAAACTGTCGCACGTTTATTTTTAAACAATTCATTAACAGAATCTGTTTTCTTTAATTTTTCTCCAAATGCTCCGTGCATGTAAAGAATCGGTGCATTAGCTGGTGTTGCTTCTTTACAACGATCGATTCTAAAAACTAGTGCATCTTTCACTGTTCCTAATCTTTCTTCAAGAAGTGACCAAAATTTTTCTTTATTACCAGCTGCTTCTAAAGCAATTCTTGGTAAATTAAGCGTTACAACACCTAAGTTCATACGACCTGCATTGATTTCTTGTCCATTTTCATCTTTCCAACCTTGTAAGAAAGATCGGCAGCCCATTGGTACTTTGAAACTTCCAGTCAATTCAACAATCTTATCGTAATTTAAAATGTCAGGATACATTCTTTTTGTTGCACATTCCAAAGCAAGCTCTTTAATATCATAGTTTGGATCAGTTTCTTTATGATTCACACCATCTTTAACTGTAAAAATTAATTTAGGAAAAATAGCTGTTCGATGTTCTTCTCCTAATCCTTTGATACGATTTAAGAAAATGGCACGTTGAATTTCACGTTCAAACCAATTTGTCCCAAGACCAAAACCTAATGATGTAAATGGTGTTTGACCATTTGATGTAAATAATGTATTGATCTCGTATTCTAAACTTTGCATTGCATCAAAGATATCTTTTTGCGTTTTTTTCTTAGCATACTCGTCATGACGGCTTTCGTCTTCAATCCATTCTTTCGCATCTTCTAAATGCTTAAAGTAATTTTTTTCTGCAAATGGCGCTAAAAATTCATCAATACGATCTGCTGAACAGCCACCATATTGGCTTGAAGCAACGTTAGCAATGATTTGTGAAATTTGAGCTGTAGCTGTCTGAATAGATTTTGGTGCCTCTACTTCTGCATTTCCAATTTTAAAGCCATTGTTTAGCATGCCTTTAAAATCAATCAAACAACAGTTAGTCATTGGTGAATACGGATGATAATCTAAATCATGGTAATGAATATCACCTTTTTGATGAGCGTTAGCCACATGTGGAGGTAATAATTTCAAACCAATTGATTTTCCAACGATTCCTGCTGTTAAGTCACGTTGAGTATTAAATACATCACTATCTTTATTAGCATTTTCATTAACCAGTGCACTATCTTTATTTAGTAATCTACCAATTGTAAAATTAATATCTGTAGCACGACTTCTCTCAAAGTCTCGTTTCGTGCGATAGTTAATATATTCTTCTGCCAATTCATATTCGCAGTTATCTAATAAAATATGTTCCACAATATTTTGGATTTCATAAATCTTAACATTATTATTAAAACGTTGAGCAATTTCTTCTATGACCAAATCAACTAACTCTTCTACTTTAGCTTCAGAATGAGGTGTAACAGCACCATTAATTTTTTCCTCTGCTTTTAGTAAAGCATTCGCAATTTTCACTTCATTAAATTCTGCGATTCTGCCATCTCTTTTAATGACTTGAATATTGTTCAAATCAGAACTAATATCTAGTGAATCTGTGTTTTTTTCGTTGATTTCAATCATTTTTTTCGACTCCTTTTTTTACATACTTAGTATATAATATATCAATCTGAAGCCCATTTCAACTATATATAGTGTTAAAAAATTAATAAAAAACTATTGACAACTACATATAGTTATCAGATAAAGCTTTCTTCAAATATTTTCATAACAATATATTTTTTTTACTAGTTTTCTTAAAAAGTTTTAATCTTCACATTAAACAAAAAAATTCCTGTTTCCAGGAATTTTTTTATTAATGATTATAAATAATAGAGGCGATAATATAAAGTATCCAAATATGTGCTGGATAGAATATATAAAAGAATGATTTCATTCCACGCCCTTTTTCACCACTATAAAGTAATATCGGAATAATTGAAAAGACCATCATCCATTGCGAATTAGTTGTAAAGGCTGCTCCTATATTACTAAACAAGAAAAGTCCAGCTACTATAGCAATTGATAAACACTGTAATTTTCGATTATTTCTAAGCAGATACATTACCGGCATTAGATAAACCATTATACTATTTTCAGCAAACAAAGTTAATGGAATCACTCTAGCAACAGAAATCAATGCCATATTGCCACTAGATAATCCTAGTAAAGAAACTAGAGATAAAATAAGTGGTAATAATAAGCAAACTAGTCCAAACAAAATATATTTTCCTTTTTTCTGCTCTTTAAACTTGCTAAAGTAATCAATTCCATACATAGCTAATGCACCAACAAATAAATCGGTAAAAATATTATTTTGAATAGCCATATTTCCTAAAGAAAAGAAATGTTGAACAATGGTTGTCCCTATGTTCATTGCCCAAAAACCAATTAATAATCTTAATAAATATTTCTCCTTATTTCTTGTATGAGAAAAACCTTCCACACTGATAAAGAAAAATAATGTTGCCACAGGTCGACCAAACCAATCAATCCAAGTAGGTGCTCCCATAATAGCAAACATCTGATGAACATGATCGATAAACATAAGAACTATACCAATTATTTTTAAATCAAATGTCGTTAAACCTTTTTTTCTTGCGATTTCCATTCTTATCACGCTCCTCTTTGTTCTATTGTACAATTTATTTTTCACAAATTATACGAACAAAAATGTAAGATGGGTATTATTAGAAGGCAGGTGTTAATGTATCACTATGCTCTTTTTCTAAAAAATCTTTAACTGCCTGACTTGTCATTGCTTTTTTCAATTCTTTTATTTTATCAGAATCTTTATTATCTTCTCTTGCTACAAGAGAAATCGCAAAACGTTCATCAACTGTTTTCTCTAAGAATAGTGCATCTGCTGGTTTCAAACCAATTTTGGCAATGTACGTCGGATAATTATACACAAGAGCAACATTTTTTTCATTGTAACTTTCTGCCAAATTCAGCAAATCAATTGACATAAATTCTAACTTTTTATCATTTTTTTCAATATCTTTTAGCGTTCCGTTAAAACCTACACCATCTTTTAGTGTGATCAACCCCTGTTCGTTCAGTATAGCTAATGCACGACCTTCATTGGATACATCATTTGGAATAGCTACTTTAGCACCATCTGGAATATCTGACATATTTTTATAATTCTTCGAATAAAAGCCAACTTTAGCATTGTAAATTTTTTGAATAGCTACTAAATCAGCTTTTTTCTCTTGATTGAATTTTTGCATAAAGGGTTCATGTTGAGCAAAATTGGCATCTACCTCTTTATTTTTTAACAACTCATTATATTGAATATTATCATTTACTTGAACTAACTCAACAGTCCAACCATCTTTTTTCGCTTCTTTAGCTGCGACTTCAACAACATCAGTCATTGGCATTGTTTGAGAGGCTACTTTAATAACTTTCTCTTCTTTTGATTTAGACTCTGTTGTTTCTTTCTTTGTTTCTGCTTTACTACCACATGCAGTCATACCTACGACTAATGCTAACAAACTTAATGATAATCCTAATTTTTTCATTTTTTCTTACTTCCTTTTATCTATTTTTTTACTAATATAAGTTCCTAATAATTGAATACTTCCAACAATTAAAATCATTAAAACAATTGTTGTGTACATCACTTCGTACTCATAGCGCTGATAGCCAAAACGGATGGCAAAGTCACCAATTCCACCGCCACCAACGACTCCCATAACCGTTGAATACGACATTAAACTAATCATCATGGAGGTAAAACTTAGAACTAATCCACTTCTTGCCTCCTTCAATAAAAAATAAAAAACAAATTGACTATTCGTTGCACCTAATGCACTTGATAACTCTGTGACTTCTTTTGGAACATCTAATAACACTTGCTCTACTAAACGACCAAATATAGCCACTGCCACAAGACTTAACGGAAATGAGGCTGCAATTGGACCAAACGCCGTATCAAAAATAAATCGAGTAACTGGAATGACTGCTACAACTAATAATAGAAACGGAAAAGAACGAGCCACGTTAACATAACTATTTAGAAAAAACATAACACCTTTATTTGGCTTCACACCATCTGATCCATGGAGATATAAAAGGATCCCAATCAAAAGCCCCACAATCAGACCTATGACAAGTGAGATACTAAGCATGATCCCTGTTTCTTTCAACGCTTTTAACATCTCTGGTAAGTAATACATCACTTGTTTCATGAACTTAATACCTTTATGGCTTTCTCTTTATATGTCAATCCTTCCGTCCCTAATTGACTTTTAGAAACTTTACTTTCTGCAACGATTTCCCCCTTCTCCATCACTAACACACGGTCACACGTTTTCTTTATAACTTCTAAGTCATGACTAACAAAAACAATGGTTGGATGATACTTTCTTTTAACTTCATCAAGTAACCGTAATATTTCTTCAGTTGTTTGGATATCCAAAGCACTTGTTGCCTCATCTAATAATAAAACTTGCGGCTCAGTAATGAGGGCTCTTGCTAAGGCAACACGTTGTTTTTGACCACCACTAAGTTGCGACGGATAACTATTAGCCTTATCTTTCAAGCCAACAAATTCAAGCAAGCTTAGAGCTTTTTCTTTGTTTAATCGTTTTTGAAGCTTTAAAGGAAGAAGAATATTTTCTAACACCGTTAAATTACTCAGCAAATTAAAGTGTTGGAACAACATACTCATTTTTTCTTTTTGTCGTCTAATATCCTTTTTGGTCCATTTCAACGTTGATGTTTGTTTAAAAAGAAGATCTCCACTTGTTGGTTGTTCCATTAAATGAATTAACCTTAAAAGTGTTGACTTACCTGATCCACTTTCACCTACAATTCCTAGTGTTTCATTTTCATAAACTGTTAAATTTACATCCTTAAGTGCTCTTGATTTATCATCATATATTTTTGAGACATTAACTAACTCAATCATCAGAATGATCTCCAATAAGAAAATCAATCAATTGATCATTTGTTAAATTAGTAAAATAATGACTAACCTCTATTTCTTCTAAAGATTTCTTTAGCGCTATTCGTTGATATGGCACATCTTCCAAATGATGTCTTAAATCACTTAAGTTTTCTTGATTAAAAAAATCTCCTAAAAAATCAATAAAATGTATCCTACCATTCTTTAATTGGAATCTTGCTTCAAGTAAACCAACTAATGGAATATACGCTCTTTTTTTATTCGTAAAGGGTTGATGATGTCCAAATACCCAATCATCGTTTCCGTAAATGTCTTTGACTAATTGTGTTATTTCCTGATGATCTTTTTTATCTAACACTATCTCTTTTGGAGCAATATCAGCTAAATCATTCACCTTATATAATCGTTTTAACAGCTCATCTTGAAATTCTAAAGTTGATAAAGATTGGTATGTTTTACTTAAATATGGCTTAATATTGGTCACGCGAGAAGCCACTGATTTAATGTGTTTTGATGCTAATTTTTCTTCAGACACATTTAAATAAGCGGGTAATTTATCTAAATCGACATCATACAACAACGTTCCATGAGAAAACATTTTATTTTTCTTTGTATACATTGCATTTCCCGATACCTTTTTCCCATTGATTAAAATATCGTTACGTCCATTTACAGAAATATCTTGAACCCCCATCTCTTTCAATACACTAACGATTGGTTCAACCATTGAACTATAATCACCAAACGTTGCTTTGTTTTTGTCAACAACAAAACTAAAACTAATATTTCCTAAGTCATCATAAACAGCTCCACCACCAGACAATCTTCTAGTAAGAGTCAGCTTATCTTGTCTTGCTGCTTTAAGATTGACTTCATCAAACATATTTTGATGTTTTCCAATAATTATGCAAGGTTTTTGGATATACATTAAAAATAAGGGTTCTTCTTTTTCATAGTGAGTCATTAAATAACTTTCAGTCGCCAAATTATCTCGAATATCACGACTAGTCATTTTGTGAAAAAACACTATCTTCACACTCCTTCCAAACTCAATGACTCGATTTTAGCTATTCAACCTGTTAAAAGCAACGTTTCAAAACTTTTGAGATATCACTTTTTAATATCAATGGTTTTCATTTTCACAAAACCGTTGATTTGAAGGGGTTTTCATCATTAAGCTAACCATTAACGTGAAGCTTAAAAATACAATTATGTTTTTAAGCAAAAAAATAAACCTAATTTTCATCAGGTTTATTGTTTACATACTTGTCATATAAAAATTAACTTCTTCTGATGTTAATTTTCTAACTTCCGTATTTGGAAATTCTTGATAGTCACCTGTTTTAAACACAGGTACTTTGTTACACTTTTTATCCTTATTCTTTTTAAGATAGGCAGTTAACTCACTTTTATCGCTAAAAATTTTAAATGAACGCCTTTCTTTATCTAATTTAATTTCATAAATAAAACATTCTTTTTTTAAAACATATTCAGCTGTTCTGATGTATACTTTAGCATCCTCTAACGATTTAAAGGGGAAATTCCAACGATAAAGTCCTCTCCTATCATCTTTTTCAATACAAATACATCGATGACAGGTACCACAAATATATTGAACATGTTCACTTAAACAACTATATGCTTTATACATTGGTGTCATTCTATTGTTATCACTATAGCATTCTGGACACTCACTCATTGTTATCCCTCCTTTGTTACCATTTTAACATTACTTTTAAGCTTTTTTTCAAATTTTTTTAAAATGTCTCCTATTTCTCATAAAAAAAACACCCACTCATAAGAGTAGGCGCAAGCGTTGAAAATTCAACGTAAATTTAATTATTTAGCTAAAGCTGTTTTAGCTGTTTCAGCAAGAGCTGTGAAAGCTTCTGCATCATGGATAGCTAATTCAGATAACATTTTACGGTTGATGTCGATTTCAGCTAATTTTAAGCCGTGCATCATTTTGCTGTAGCTTAATCCGTTCATGCGAGCACCAGCGTTAATACGAGCGATCCATAATTTACGGAAGTTACGTTTAGTTTGTTTACGATCTCTAAATGCGTAAACGTGTGATCTCATCACTTGTTCTTTTGCTGTTTTAAATAATGTATGTTTTGAGCCATAGTAGCCTTTAGCTAACTTAAGCACTTTTTTACGACGTTGGCGAGTTACTGTTCCACCTTTTACACGTGCCATGATAATTCCTCCTTGGGTTCTCTTAAAGTTTGTAGTTGTTTTTAGTCATTATCAAAAAACTAAAAAGCTTATTTCATACGAGTCAATTGTTGACGAATACGTTTGTAATCGCCTTTTGCTACCATTCTTGGACGGCGTAATTGACGACGTTGTTTTTTAGTTTTACCGTGGAAACGGTGACTTGTAAACGCACGATATCTTTTTAATCCGCCACCACCAGTACGCTTAACACGTTTTGCTAGTCCGCGGTGAGTTTTCATTTTTGGCATTTTGATTTCCTCCTCAAATTCTTGTTACTTATCTGATTTTGGTGAAAGTACTAAGAACATACTTCTACCATCCATTTTAGCTTTTTGTTCAACTGTAGCGATATCTTCAGTCTCCTCAGCTAAACGATTTAAGACGTTCAGACCAATTTCCTTATGAGTAATCGCACGACCTTTGAAACGGATAGAAGCTTTCACTTTATCGCCTTTTTCAAGGAACTTACGTGCGTTACGAAGTTTGGTATTAAAATCATTAACGTCAATTGTTGGACTTAAACGTACTTCTTTAACATTGATTACTTTTTGTTTTTTACGAGCTTCGCGTTCTTTTTTCTGCTGCTCAAAACGGAATTTCCCATGATCCATTACTTTCGCAACGGGTGGTTTCGCATTTGGTGCAACTAAAACTAGGTCTAAGTTAGCACTCTCAGCAATTCTCAATGCTTCAACTTTACTTTTAACACCTAACTGTTCGCCGTCTGCCGAAATTAAACGTACTTCTCTTGCACGAATGCCGTCGTTTACCATAATATCTTTTGCTATGGTCATTCACCTCCACAATTTTTAGAGAAAAAACGAAAAAAACGAGTCCTTTTAAAATATAAAAGTCCCGCACCTAAACAATTAACCTTACTAAAATAAGGAAAATTTTACTATCTAGCCCAGTCATAAATATCACTAAGGCGAGAAGCGGGTGCTTCTTCTTAATTTCTCAACTCCCTTATTATACCAACTTTGATGTCTATGTCAACCTTTTTCATTATATATTTTCATAAAATAATATGATAGGCTTATAACATACAATAAACAATTGGATTAAGGAGAATTTTATTATGCCTAATTTTAAAATAGAACAACCTGTTATAAGTCCGGCTCTTGAAGAGATATTACCTGAATATTTAGAAGATGAACTTTTGATAAAACACCATTTAATACGAGAAACGTCTTATATTAACAGCCATCATGATAATTTAATTTTTGAAAAAAGTCACTTTGTGAAAGTTGATTTTACCAGTAGTTCATTCAATCGATTTGAATGTGTTGATTGCCTTTTTGAATCATGCGACTTTTCAAACATTGAATGGATAGGTGGTGCTTTCCATCGCTCAATTTTTAAAAATTGTAAATTAACTGGGGCTAATTTTGCTGAGGGCTTACTTCAAAATTGCCAATTTATCGATTGTACCATCAATTATGCTTCATTCAATTTTAGTCAAATGAAGCGAGTTTTCTTTTCTGACTGCCAACTTAATTTTTCCGAACTTAGTGAAGTCAAATGGAAAAATCTTGAATTAGTTAACTGTGAATTAAATAAAACCAATTGGATAGGAACAAATTTAAATCAGTTAAACCTCTCTTCATGTCAATTTGAAAATGTATCACTCTCTCCTGATTTAATTAAAGGCTTCATTGTAAACTATGAACAGGCTATTATTATTGGGATGACTTTAGGTTTAGTTTTAGATGAACCTAGATAACAAAAATAGAGGTCGATCTATAAAAAAATCGACCTCTTTCTCTAATCTTCTTTTATTTTTTTATATTAGCAACTCCTATGGCATACATCATACCGCCAAAGAAAATACTTCCTACCAATATCAAAAAAATATTCTTTACTGAATAATCAAACCCCTGTAAAATAAGTTGAATAATAAAGAAAATGATAGTTGCGGTTATTCCATTTTTTTTCATTTTTTTCTTAGCTTGTAAATAATTAGATTCCTCTACTTCTTGATCAGCTAATCCTAAGCACTCTATTTCATACATCAAATAAAGACCCACGCCAAAAAATAAAACAAAACAATTAACTAATAAGTAACCCCATAGTAATATCTCAAACTCAACATACTGAGTTAAAAATAAGGTCACTACATTAGCCACTATCGAATACACCCACAAAAACATAAAAGCATTGTTTCCTATACGATTGACTTCATTCTTTTTGTACTCATCTAAAACTCCTGTAATACCATATATTCGTTTGATGAAACGAGTACCTAACTTTTCTTTTTCCATTAAGTATCTTCCCTCCAAAATAAACTATTTAAATCTGTCTCAAGTTCTTTAGCAAGTTTTATGCACAATTCAAGTGACGGATTATACCTACCATTTTCAATTAGATTTATGGTTTGCCTAGCCACTCCAACGCGTTTAGCTAACTCTAGTTGGGATATTTTTTTGTCTGTACGAAATAATTTTACGCGGTTCATA
>NZ_JAVWHO010000056.1:0-13255 GCF_036639995.1 Vagococcus sp.
TTTTATTCTATTTATTAGCTACCTTCACTTGATAAGACAAACTGACCGGACTTACTTTTGTATCTTTCACATTGACTTGAACTTGATAAGACGCTTCTTCAAGTAATACGAGCTGATTTTCTTGCCATTCACTTTTTTTGCTTTCGTAAACTACTTTGTCATTCTTTGTATTCTTTATTTTCACTTCTACTTCACCGTCATCAGATTCTCCAGATACCTTTAATTCGTAGTTACCCTTTTTAGGAATAGAGAAATACCCAGTAGCCACTTCTGTCTCCTTTTTTTTAGCTATCTTAATTGTCTTATGGTCTTCCATACTAAAAGAGACAGCTGTTTGTTTCTTTAATTCCTGATAAAAGAAAAATCCAGAAAAATTAATACCTACAATTAGAACAAGCAACACAATTAATAACGTATTTTTCTTCTTCTTTTCTGAATCTATTCGTTGAACAACCGCCTCATCTTCTTTTAGCAATTCATCTGTCGACACATTAAATATATTGCTAATTTTAACTAGTGTCTCTAAATCTGGAAAACTTTTACCGTTCTCCCAATTTGAAACAGTTTGTCTTGTCACATGAAACTGTTCTGAAAAATCCTCCTGACTCAAATGATTGTCTTGTCGAATCTTTTTGAGCTTTTCTCCTAATGTCATTTTAAAACAACTCCTTTCGATAAAATTATCTCAACTACCGCCTTTACCTACTATCAAAATCAGTTAACATTTTAGCAAATATTCTTTGACACCCCTTTAACTCAAGGTTTTTAAGACAGTATCAAAAAAAGAGAACAAACAGTTCATCTGTTTGCCCTCTTTTAAGTATTAAGAATTATAATTACTTAGCGTAATCCACTGCTCTAACTTCACGAACAACAGTTACTTTAATATGTCCTGGGTATTCTAACTCGTTTTCAATTCGCTTACGAACATCTCTAACAAGTAATGTCGCTTCGTCATCGGTTACCTCATCAGGTTTCACCATGACACGAATTTCTCTACCTGCTTGGATAGCAAAACTTGTATCAACACCAGGGAAATCATTGGCAATATTTTCTAAACGTTCTAGACGTTTAATATAATTTTCTAATGATTCACTTCTAGCACCCGGTCTTGCTGCTGATAACGCATCAGCTGCTGCAACTAATACAGAAATAACTGATGTTGCTTCTACATCGCCATGGTGAGAAGCCACTGCATTAATAACAACTGGGTTTTCTTTGTATTTACTTACCAGTTCAGTTCCTATTTCAACGTGAGAACCATCAACTTCATGATCTAATGCTTTACCAATATCATGTAGTAAACCAGCTCTTCTTGCTAGTGTTGCGTCTTCTCCAAGCTCTTCTGCTAACACACCAGACAACTTAGCGACTTCAATCGAATGATTTAAAACATTTTGACCGTAACTTGTTCTAAATCTCATACGACCTAAAATCTTAATTAAATCTGGATGTAATGAATGAACGCCAACCTCAAAGGCTGCATTTTCACCGTATTCACGAATTCTTTCATCCATTTCTTTTCTTGATTTTTCAACCATTTCTTCAATACGTGCCGGATGAATTCGGCCATCTTGGATTAATTTTTCCAATGTCATTCGTGCTACTTCACGTCTGATTGGATCAAATCCTGATAGAACCACTGCTTCTGGCGTATCGTCGATGATTAAATCAATCCCAGTCAATGTCTCAAGGGTACGAATGTTTCGGCCTTCTCGTCCAATAATTCGACCTTTCATATCATCGTTTGGTAAGTTAACGACAGTTACTGTTAACTCTGACACTTGGTCTGCTGCACAGCGTTGAATTGCTAATGATAGTAAGTTTTTAGCTTTTCTATCTGCTTCTTCTTTCGCGCGTTGATCGCTATCTTTAACAAGCATTGCTCTTTCATGAGTCAATTCTTTTTCTGTCTCCGCCATTATGATATCTTTAGCTTCATCTTTTGTTAAAGCACCAATTTTTTCCAACACAGCTTTTTGCTGTTCGATTAATTCTGATACCTCTTGTTCCCGCTCATCAATCAATTGTTTCTTAGAATCAATCTTTTCCTCTTTTTCTTCAAGTGAACGTTCACGCTTTTCTAAAGAGTCATCTTTGCGATCAAGATTATTTTCTTTTTGTAGTAGTCTATTTTCTTGATTTTTTAATTCTACTCTTTCTTCCTTCAGCTCACTTTCGATTTCTAATCGGTAATTCTGATTCTGTTCCTTAGCTTCCAACAAACACTCTTTTTTTAGAGTTTCGGCATCTCTTCTTGCTTGTTCAATAATACCTGACGCTGTATTATTAGCCCCAGCTATTGATTTCTCATGCTTAGACTTCGCAATAAAGTAGCCAATTGTCAAACCTACAATTAATCCGATGATAGTGAGGAGTATCAAATTCATAAAAACACCTCCATACTATCTTTAATTATTTTCTATGTGTAGATTAAAAGTAAAATATTACTGAATCATGCTCTACAGGCACGAGTGTATAAAACAAAACTATACATCCTTCATTTTAAGCTTTGTAAAAGACAGTGTCAACTTAAATAATAATTGTATTCAATATAAAAAACTGTTAAATAAAGTATTTCATTTATTTAACAGTTTTTTCTTATTTTATTCTTCTAAATCTAGTGCTAATTCATCTGCGTGCTCTTCTTCTTCAGGTACTACAACAGAATCATCAATATTATACGCCACACGAACTTTTTGATAAATTTCTTCCATCATATCTGGGTGCTCAGCAAAGTATTTCTTCGCATTTTCACGTCCCTGACCAATACGTTCCTCATTATATGAATACCATGCACCACTTTTATTAACAATATCTTTATCAGAAGCCATATCTAGTAATTCTCCTTCTTGAGAAATACCTTCACCGTACATAATATCTACTTCTGCGACTTTAAATGGTGGCGCTACTTTATTTTTTACAACCTTAATTTTTGTTCTATTACCAACAATATCAGTTCCTTGTTTTAACTGCTCAGCGCGACGAACCTCTAAACGAACTGTCGCATAAAATTTAAGAGCGCGTCCACCTGGTGTTACTTCAGGATTACCAAACATAACTCCTACTTTTTCACGAATTTGGTTAATAAATATTGCTATTGTTTTAGTTTTATTAATTGTTCCAGATAATTTTCTCAAAGCTTGAGACATCAAACGAGCTTGAAGACCTACGTGAGTATCTCCCATTTCACCATCAATTTCAGCTCTTGGTACTAAAGCTGCTACTGAGTCGACAACAACAATATCAATAGCACCACTTGATACAAGTGCTTCAGCTATATTTAATCCTTGCTCACCAGTATCTGGTTGAGATAGTAATAACTCATCGATATTAACACCTAAGGCTTGAGCATATTTAGGATCAAGTGCATGCTCAGCATCGATAAACGCTGCTGTTCCACCTTCTTTTTGAACAGAAGCAATCGCATGTAACGCAACAGTTGTTTTACCAGAACTTTCTGGACCATAGACTTCTATGATACGACCTCTTGGGTAACCACCCACGCCTAATGCTGAATCTAATGCTAACGAACCAGTTGAGATTGTTGAAATTTGAGTATCAATCTTCTCACCTAATTTCATTACTGAGCCTTTACCAAAATCTTTTTCTATTTTCTTTAACGCTGCATCTAATGCAGCTTTACGATTGTCTGACATCAATGTGCCTCCTTTGAGTTTCTCTCTTCATTTATTATAATACTTTCTTTAATCAAAAAAAGCAAGATAAAAGCGAACAAATATTCGCTTTTTTATTTTAAATGCTTCCTCACCATATTTAAACCATGCTTCACCGCACCATCTCTAATATAGTCTCGTTCTCTATTAATTATCATTTCTTCACAGCTATTTCCTTTTGCTGAGGCTAAACCAAAGTATAGTGTTCCTACGAGAATATCTTCTAAACTACCTGGTCCTGCAATACCGATAATAGCTAAGCCATAATCTGTCTGCATTTTTTCTCTAGCACTTTGAGCCATTTTTATAGCACTTATTTCATTGTACACACCATTAATTTCTAATTCTTCTTCTGTCACACCTAATAAGTCTGCTTTACTTTTAGTTGAATACGCAATAAACCCACCAGGAAAAACATCAGAACTGCCTTTGATATCGGTTAGTCTACTTTGGCAAAGTCCCCCTGTAACACCTTCTACAACTGTTAAAGTTTGTTGCTTATCTTTCAGCAAACCAACAACAACTTCTTCCATCGTTAGATTTTCACCGTATCCATAGAAATATACTCCAACATACTGATTAATCTCTTTTTCGATGTCATCTAACATTATTTTTGCTGTTTCATCATCCTCTGTTTTAGCGGTGATTCTTAACATCACTTCGTTAGATTTGGCATAAGGCGCTATAGTTGGATTTGTTTGATGTTCTATTAATTCTGACAAATCCGTCACTAAACGTGATTCTCCAATTCCAATAAAACGTAAGTATCGTGATGTTAATTTTGCTTTATCAGGTACTATTTTTTGTAAAAGATTGGTTGTTCCGTTTTCGGTCATAGCCTTCATTTCACTAGGTGGGCCAGGTAATAATAAATAATAAGTTCCTTCTTCTTCATATAATAAACCACACGCTAGTCCCGCATTATTCTGAATTGTTGTCGCACCGTTTATGGTCAGGGCTTGTTGTTTATTATTTTCAGTCATCGGTTTTTTAGCATATTTGAAAAATTCAAGCACGTGATTCAGTGCTTCTTCATCATAAACTAATCCTTTTCCAACAAATTTAGCCACCGTTTGTTTGGTCAAGTCATCTTCTGTTGGCCCTAATCCACCACACAAAACAATTAAGTCCGAACGTTTTTTAGCTTCTTCTAAAACATGTAAAAGTCTACCTTCGTTATCACCTACCACTTCTTGATGATAAATATCAAATCCTAAATTTGTTAAATATTGAGATAGATAAGTCGCATTAGTATTAACAATTTGACCTAATAATATTTCTGTCCCAACGGCAATAATTTCTGCATTCATTTTTATACCTCACAATCAATATACGCTATCTTCATCTCTTTATTTTATCACAATCAATTAAATATCAAGCTATTTTACTCTTCTTAATTAAAAAAGAGTTTACGATAACAAGCTATCATAAACTCCTATATCAAATTTAACTAACTCTTCTATAATAACCCTTGTCGTTTCAGCGTTATTTTTGTTAACTGTGGGTAATTTTTCTTTTCATAATATCCTTTAAATCTATTTTGCCACGGAGAGCTTTTGTACCCTACACTCTGGGAATAACTACTCAATTCTTTATTGTAACACTCAACCTGTTCTCCTATTATTGACGATGATAATCCATGATCTGGTTTTAAAATATTTAGTTCATTGCTAAGTCTTGGTTTTACTCGTTTTTCATTGATTGGTTTACCAATCGCTAAGCCCACTAGAGGATGCATCAATTGCGGATAGTTATAAGCTGTTATTATTTTATCAGATACTCTTCTTACACCACCAATCACACAACTTCCTAATCCCAAACTTTCTGAAGCAACTAATGCATTTTGTAACGCCAGGGATGCGTCTACTGCGCCTATTAATAGCGGTTCAATATCGTCAGAAAAATTAGGTGTCATTTGATAATAGGATAAATTAACATTAAATAATAAGAAAGCACTGGCCGTTTGAATAATATCTACATTCCGATCTTGATTGGGATCTGTTTCTACTAATTTAGCAAGTTTTTCTTTTTCACTTCCAGTAAAGATGGTCACACTGTATGCTTGACCATTCATCCAAGAGGGAGCTTGTTTGCTCGAACTAATTATTGCATCCATCATCTCATCAGTTATTTCATACTGCTTATCAAAATCTCTAATAGTTCCGTGAGTTTGTAATACTGAGATTGTTTCATTCATATTTGTTCCTCCTCATTTGTTTACATTAGTCTACTTTAGAAGTATATTTATAACAATACTGTTTAAAAAGATACCTAAAATCAAGGAGGCAACTACCATGAGAAAAACTTACGAACAAATGGCTCGATGTCAATGTGATACAGCCAATACTTTAGCCGTTATTGGTGGAAAATGGAAAATTTTAATTTTGTTTCATTTGTTAGAAAAAGACAGACGATTTAATGAACTCACACGTTTATTGAGTGGGATTACAGCCCATACACTCAGTAAAGATTTAAAAGAACTCGCAGAAGATGAATTAATCGAAAAAGTTATTTTTGGAACTATCCCACCTAAAACCTTGTACAAATTATCACCTAAAGGTCGAGAATTAGAAGCCGTCCTTTTAGGCATTAAACAATTTGGCCACAAATACCCAATACCTTTAAATGATGACTAGCGAAAGAATCGTTACTTATAACGAACAATTTTTTCAGACAGAAAGAATTATTAAAAAAAAATTACCAAATAATCATTTAGATTGAGTGGAAAAAAAGCGTTCTCATGTTAGAATACAGATAGAAAAAAATTGGAAGTAAAGTAAGGAGAATAAATATGGCTCAATATAAAAGTGTCTTTGATATCATTGGACCTGTCATGATTGGTCCAAGCAGCTCTCACACAGCAGGTGCTGCAAGAATAGGAAAAGTGGTTCGTCAGATTTTTGGTGAACAACCTGAAACAGTTGATCTTTATTTATACGAATCATTTGCAAAAACTTACCGTGGACATGGTACAGATATTGCGTTAGTTGGTGGGTTACTTGATATGGAACCAGATGACGAACGTCTTTCTGATTCACTAAAAATTGCTCATGAAGCAGGCGTTGAAGTTGCTTTTATTCCTAAAGCAGAAAAAGCAGATCATCCTAATTCAGTTAAAATTGTTGTTAAAGCTGGTAATCGAACACTAACTTGTATGGGAATATCCATTGGTGGTGGGGCTATTCAGATTTCTGAAATCAATGGTTTCAAAATTAATTTGGATATGTCAACACCAACATATATCACTGTTCATCAAGATAAACCTGGCGTTATTGCTAAAGTTACTAGTATTTTATCAGAACATGAAATTAATATTAGTACGATGACTGTTACTAGAGAAGCTAAAGGCGATAAAGCGATTATGATTATTGAAGTAGATGAACGTATTGCTGGTTTAGAGCGTTTATTAAAAGAAGTTAAATATATTGACGAAGTTAGTTTCTTTGGGTAAGGAGGAAGATGAATGTTATTTAAATCAATTGAAGAATTAGTAGAATTAGCAAATAACTGTGGCTCAATCCACGAAGCAATGATTCAAACAGAAATAGAAATGTCTCAACAACCTAGAGAAGTTATCTTAGAGCATATGGGGAAAAATTTAGACGTTATGATGGCTTCCATTGAAAAAGGCGTTAAAGGGGTTACTTCTGTGACTGGTTTAACTGGTGGAGATGCAACTAAAATGGATGCGTATATAAAAGAAGGCAACTACCTTGGTGGAAAAACGGTTCTAACTGCTGTTCGAAATGCCATTGCAGTTAATGAAGTTAACGCCGAAATGGGCATTATTTGCGCTACACCTACTGCTGGGAGTGCGGGAGTTGCTGCTGGTGTTTTATCTGCTTTAACAGTAGAAAGAGGCTTAACTCGTGAGCAACAAATCAACTTCCTTTTTACTGCAGGTGCTTTTGGTTTAGTGATTGCCAACAATGCATCAATTAGTGGTGCTGCTGGTGGATGTCAAGCAGAGATTGGTTCTGCTAGTGCCATGGCAAGTGCCGCATTAGTTGAAGTTTGTGGTGGAACACCTGAACAATCTGCGCAAGCTGTGGCCATTACAATCAAAAATATGATGGGACTTATTTGTGACCCTGTTGCTGGCCTTGTTGAAGTTCCTTGTGTTAAACGAAACGCTTTAGGCGCTTCCCAAGCTTACGTTTCAGCTGACATGGCCTTGGCCGGAATCACAAGCGTTATTCCACCAGATGAAGTCGTGGAAGCAATGCACCGAGTAGGTATGCAAATGCCAAGTATTTTCAAAGAAACTGCTGAAGGTGGCTTAGCAACAACCAAAACTGGCTTATCCATTACGAATAAGCTTTACCCTAACGACTAAAAGAAGTAACAGCTCCCTTTTTACTAAGAGCTGTTGCTTTTTTTATGTCTAAGAACTACACTTAACATATCTTAAAGGAGTGGATGACCCTAATGGCAGCACCTAAACAATAATTTTTAAATCGTGGCTAACTAGTTTATTTAGTGCGCCCTTAAAAATTATAAAAAAGGAGCATTCATTATGTGGAATCAACATCAAAAAGTCGTCAAACAACTCAATTCTTTCTCGATGCCTTTAATTATCAATCAATTAACTAACAATCTTTTAGCGCTGTTTTTATCTCGTTTCACGGGACACATCTCAACTAATGCCATCACGATTGTCAGTATTATCGATACCATTATGTTCACCTTAATAGGTATCCTTGGTTCTGGTACTCTTTCTTTTAATATCTACTCTTCACGAGTAAAAAATTCAAATCCTTCTTTATTTAATGACTTTTTCCGTTCAATTATTGAGTTAAACCTTTTCATTAGTTTAACTTTTTTGCCAATTATTTTAATCAGTATGCCTTTTGTTTTGGCACACTGGTTTCATTTTAATCGCTCATTAACAGCACTTGGTTTAAAGTATACCTACATAGTTATCTTCAAACTACTTTTTTCAATGCTTATTTTTGCCTTTAGCAATCAATTAAAACTCTATAATAAAACTGCTCTTATCTTAAAAATTGGAGTAGTATCGGCTGTTTTACAATTAGCCATCGCCTATCTTCTTATTTTCCATGTTTTTAAAGGGGAAGATAAAATTATGGGCATTGCCTTATCAACCACACTAGCAACAGGATTTACATTACTTGCTCACCTGTTTGTTATTCGAAAAGAATTACATCACTTACTCAACGTCAAAAGCACTCAAAAAAAATTTCTTTTTCTTAAAAGTCTACCTTTATTTATTCAAGAGATTATAGAAGGTTCTGTTTTTAGTTTACTTATTACCTCATTTTTAAGTGGATTTGGCATCCTTATTTATTCGAGCTATACGCTTTGCCGTTATATCACTGACCTTTGTTTAACGCCAATGTACATGTACTGTAACGGCCTCATTATTCTGATTGGCGAGAAGATAAATCACAAGCGAGAACTTGGCTTTTTGCCATTAATAGCAGGCAGTCTAATATTAATAATCTATTTCTCTTTTACTTCTTTGTTTCAGATTAGCAGTCCTAATGTTTTTTACTTTTTTACTAAAGACACATCACTTATTGCTACTGCTAAACCAATTTTTTTACTCATAATAATAACTGAAGCTAGTCGACCTATTTATGAAATTGGGAAATACAGCTTGCAAGGCATTGGTTTTGAACAATCCGTACTTAAAATCAGCCTACTTAACACCATTTTATTCTGTCTGTTGCTTTTGATTTTAAGTGGTCTATCACTTCTTACCTTCCAAAGTATTATTATTTTAGTCGCTATTAACAACTGTGTATTAGGTATTTATTTCTACTATTTATATCGACTTGCCATATAAAAAACGTATCAAGAATTTGGCCATAACTACGCCTATTCTTGATACGTTTTTTAATTCATTACTGTATTTTTTTAACATCCTCAGTATATAAAACACCAATTCCTGTGATAGCACTAAGAATTGAAAAGATTGGAGACAACAAACTGAAAAAGACAAATGGTAAGTAAGTTAGTGTTGGTACACCAAAAGTGCTTGCCACAAAACTTCCTGCAATTCCCCAAGGTATTAAATAATTAATAACCGTTCCTCCATCTTCTAATGTTCGACTTAAAACAACTGGGTCAATATTTCTTTCTTTGTAAGCATCTTTAAAGGCATTTCCCGGTAAAATCACTGACAAAAATTGTTCCCCAATAAAAATGTTTACTCCAATGCTTGAAAACAAAGTAATCACAATCAATTGCCAAGTTGAACTTAACCTTTTAACCAGAGATTCGATGACAATCGAGATTAAACCTGTTTTCATTAAAATACCACCTAGTGATAAGGTTAAAATAATGAGAGAGACAGTTGGCATCATACTATCGATACCACCTCTTGAAAGAAGTAAATCGATTTCTTGATTACCGGTTTCAGATACAAACCCTTTTTCAACCATCGTCGCAATGCTTGCAATGCTAACTGATGGAGATTGAATTAATATCATCACAATACCCACAATGACATTAAATAAAATTGTAATAATCGCGGGTATTTTTTTCCAGGCACAGATTAACATTAATAGAATAGGTACAACTGCCCAGGCTGAAATTGAAAAATTAGCCTCTAGTACATTGACTACTGTATCAATTTCACTTAAATCTGCATTTGAATTACTCATACCAAGTACAGCAAATAAAATTAATGAGACAAAAAACGCTGGCACCGTTGACCACATCAAATGTTTAATATGCTTAAATAAATCTGCGCCTGCAATGGCTGAAGCTAAATTAGTCGATTCAGAAAGTGGAGACATTTTATCGCCAAAGACTGAACCAGAAACAATCGCCCCAACAACTAGTGCTGGATTTAAACCAATCGTTGCCCCGATACCAAAAAAGGCAATTCCAATAGTCGACATAACTGTAAAGGCACTTCCAACGGCACTTCCGACAATCGCACAGACTAAAAAGACTGATGGAACAAACCATTTTACACTGATTATCTTAAAACCTACCACCATTAACGTTGGAATGATTCCTGCTTGAATCCAAACCGAAATGAGTGCTCCGACAAGTAGAAAAATAAAAATGGGGATGATACCAGGTTTTAAACCTGACACAATTCCGTCATTAATCAAACTCATGGGTAATCTCTTAATAATGACATACAAAATACTCACGCTAATTGCAAATAAAATCGTGATATTAGGGGATAATTTTAATCCAATGACACCAATGGAAATACTTAATATAATTAAACTTAAAACAATACTTGCTTCTGCTAAACTTATTTTTTTATTCATGTTAATCTCTCCTATAGTTTATTTTTTCAACTACCAGATCGACAATAACGAATAATTCCTCCACAACTTTTTTCTCTCATTTTTTTCTCCTCCTAAATATAAAAAAAGCCGCCCTATAGATTTCTCTATAAGGGCGACTTTGACATCACGGTACCACCTTAGTTTTAAAAACAATGACTTGTTTTATCTCGTTTATACGATATTCTCATGTAACTTTTTTAGTGTAATTCGGTAAATAAATGGGGTCGATTCGCAGCATTCATCGACTTTCTTAGGCGCCAGTTTTATTTCCTACTGTGTTAAAAAAGTAAATCTTGTTCTAAATCTTAAAGGGTATTAACTTAAATGTCAAGTAAGTAATTTAGCTTTGCCACAAAAAATCTGATAAAAAACGATCCACATCTTCATTTTTACGAAGAGAACTATGGCTAGCATTAACACCAAAAATCACTTCGTTTTTTACAGGAATCCCCTTTTTTTCTAACAAATTATAAATACCTAGTGAACTACTGATAGGAACCGTTCCGTCCCCTTTTTTGGATTCAGATAACTGACCACCGATCAATAAAAAGGAGGTTTCTTTAGATAAATTATCTGATAAATTTCCATAATTTACTAACTGTTCACTAACTGTTTGTGGACCATTTTTTAATATATCATCCAGTTCTTGCTCCTCGTTTTCAATAAACTCATTAAAAGGAGCACCAATTGTTGCAACTTTTTTTACTTTAGGTTGGGTTTCATCATTTTGAAAGGTTTCCAAATATAAAAAACTACTAATACCACCCATTGAAAAACCAACAAGATTTACCTCTTCAACATGATATTCCTTTTTTAAAAATGTTAAAGCTGATTTTATCCATTCCGCTTGATTCCACTGATGACTTTTACTATCGGAAAAAACTAATCGAACCATCGGATTATTCTCTTTAAATACTTCAGCGTTCATATTTTCTGTAGAAACATTGCCGCTTTCATCTACTTCCATTACTAATTCTTCTTTTCCAAAATCATCTTTTTCAAAGTCTTTTACCATATTTTTCATGGTTCTTTCCGTACCACTATAGCCATGAATAAAAACAGTCGGTACATTTGTTTTCTTTATCTGTTCTGTTTCTTTGGCTTTTTTTAAATTTTTATGTGAAGGGGTTTCTGTTTTTTGACATCCAATTAAAAAAAGTAATGTCAACATTCCCATAAAAGTTAGCACATTTTTTTTCATTGCTATTCCCACCTTATAAAAAAAGGCAGAATAAATTTCTTTATTCTTGCCCCCCAGTATTATAATTTATCAATTTGTTCAAAGTCTAGTTCTGTGCTTGTTTCACGACCAAACATGTCAATATTAACTTTAAGTTTTTGTTTTTCATTATCTACTTCTGTGATTTCTCCAGTTAAACCTGAGAAAGCACCTTCGATAATTGTTACTGTTTCGCCAACTTCAACATCTAAGTCAACGTGACGTTTACTAATACCTAATTTACGTAAGATATGTTCGATTTCTTCATCAAGTAATGGCGCTGGCTTACTTCCGGCACCGTGAGAACCGACAAATCCAGTCACACCAGGTGTATTACGGACAACATACCATGAGTCATCTGTCATGACCATTTCAACTAAAACATAGCCTGGAAAAGTTTTTTTAGCTGTTACTTTTTCTTTGCCATTTTTTACTTCTCGTTCTTCTTGTTCTGGCACAACAACTCTGTAGATAAAATCTTCCATTCCCATACTTTGAGCACGTGATTCAATATTTTGCTTCACTTTATTTTCATAGCCTGAATACGTATGTAAAACATACCAGTTTTTTTCAAATGATTCCATTGAGGATTTCCCGCCTTTTCTTGATAAAATAAAAAAACCTCAGCATTTGCGAAGTTTTTTCCTTTGTTTGTATTATAACATCCAAGTGCTTTCATTACTAGTTATTTATCGATTACGCAAAAAACTTCATGATAGCGTCAATAGCGAAATCTGAAATAGCAAAAAATACGGCAAACAATAATGTTGATTGAATAACTGTTATAACGTCTTTTGTTAATTTATCTTTAGCTGGCCATGTAACAACTTTCATTTCATCAATAACACTTTTAAAAAATTTCATTTTGTACACTCCTTATGTTTCTTTAACTCACTATTTACTAACATATTATCTGTTAAATTTCTATACATCTAACAGTATACCCTTAAAATAAACTCTCTTCAAGATTAATATTATGAAACTTCTTAAAATAAAAAGCTAACCTCTTCTTATCGATAGATTTCTAGAAATCATCGTCAATATGGTTAGCTTTTTTACAATTTTCTTATTTTGTTTCACGATGT
>NZ_JAVWHO010000057.1:0-12531 GCF_036639995.1 Vagococcus sp.
ATGAAAATTTTAATCTGTTTTTTTGTTTTTTTATTATATATTGCTCAGGTTATTTATATAAAATACTCATGATTTTATTAATTGAGCTAATGTTAATTTAAGGAAGAAATGGTGGTTTTGAAAAAATAGTCGTTTTTCTCATCAAAATATTCTTTAATAAAAATTAGAAATTACTAAGATTTAATTTTTAGTTTTATGTTTGTGGCGAAAACAAATAAATATCAACGATCTTAAAAAAAGAATAAATTAATCTTTTTTTGATAATCTTGTACTAAGCGATAGCTGGTAAAGATGAACGTAATTTAGGTATAAGAGTTTTAATTGTTTTTTATTTGGATGTGTTTTAAATATTATTTAAAAACGTTCAACATTATGAGAGAGTAGAAGTAGCTTTAGGATGTTCACTTATTTTACTTTTAAGTATATTTAAAGAGAAAAAACAATTAAATTATTCCTTTAATGGACAATATTTAAGGAGGTAAAAAAAATACTGGAACGAATAGCTTTTTCAATGAAAAGTCGTTATAATGATGATAGCGTTTGAAAGATTATAAGTAGCTTAGAAAGGCATGTGTTGTTATGTCAAATAGAATATTAATTGTTGAAGATGAAAAAAACTTAGCTCGTTTTGTAGAATTAGAACTTAAACATGAGGGCTACGAAACTGAGGTTCATTATAATGGACGTACCGGTTTGGAAGCTGCTTTATCTGGAGATTGGGATGCCATTTTACTGGATTTAATGTTACCAGAATTAAATGGATTAGAAGTTTGTCGCCGAATTAGACAAGCTAAAAATACACCAATTATTATGATGACTGCAAGAGATTCAGTTATCGATAGAGTTTCTGGATTAGATCATGGGGCGGATGACTATATCATTAAACCATTTGCCATTGAAGAACTTTTAGCAAGATTAAGAGCTTTGCTTCGTCGTATTGATATTGAAGGAGATAAAAATATTACGAAACAAACCACGATTACTTATCGCGATTTAACTATCGAAAAAGAAAATCGTGTAGTTCGTCGTGCTGACGAAATTATCGAATTAACTAAACGAGAGTACGAGTTACTACTTATTTTGATGGAAAATATTAACGTTGTTTTATCAAGAGATGTCCTATTAAACAAAGTATGGGGCTATGAAATCGAAGTTGAAACCAATGTAGTTGACGTTTATATTCGTTATTTAAGAAATAAAATTGATGTACCTGGCGAAGACAGTTATATCCAAACTGTTCGTGGTACAGGGTATGTGATGAGATCCTAATGAAATCTTTTCAAAATATAGAGTTGCCATCTAAGTTTTCGTGGCGCTCTATTACTTTTAAATGGACCTTTTTAACGGCTTTTGCGATTTCAATCTTATTTACTATTTTTGCGATTGTCACTTATCAAACAAGTACTAAAATAATGGTACAACAAGAAAAAACTAAATTTAACCGTACTATGGAAGAAATTGAAAGCAGATTGTCTCGTTCTGAGGATAAGCTAACGTTAAATAGTACAGTTTTTTATTTAAAGGAATCTGCTGGTGATTTTGATGGCAACAAATACTACGACCGTGAAACGTTAGAAGCAAGTTTAATGCAATTAAATAGTTTTATTTCTGAATTATCTCAACCCGAATTAAATGCTAAAGTCTATGGAACGGACCATCGTTTACTGTTTGAAACAAAAAATGCTTATCTGCCATTTGATGATGACGAGCAAAGAGTGACTAATATTCAAACCTTTGATAATATCACAGGTTTTGTTTTGCTTAGTCCGATACATTCAAATAAAACAGGCAAACTAATTGGCTATACTCAAGGATTTTATGAACTTAACAATTATTATGAAGTCAGTAAAAAATTATTAGATACATTAGTGATTTTGGAAATTGTCGGTATTTTACTGAGTATTATCATTGGATTTATTCTGTCTAGCTATTTTACAAGTCCATTAAGAAAGATGGCGAAAACCTTAAATAGTATTGAAGAAGCGCATAAAACGGGAGTTAGAATGCCTGTACCAAAATCAAATGATGAAATTTCTGATTTAGCCAATGCGTTTAATGACATGTTAGAGAGAATGCAAAAATTTATCTTACAGCAACAGCAATTTGTTGAGGATGTGTCTCATGAGTTAAGAACACCGGTGGCTGTAATTGAAGGACATATTAATCTATTAAATCGTTGGGGAAAAGATGATCCAGAGGTTTTAGCAGAATCTCTTGAAGCGTCACTTCAAGAAATTGTTCGGATGAAAAGCCTAGTCCAAGAGATGCTTGATTTATCAAGAGCAGAGCAATCAGAGTTTCATTATGCGGATAATGTCACTATGGCTAAAGAAGTGATTCATACAAACGTTAGTAATTTTAGAATGTTGTACCCTGAATTTACATTTAATTTAGATGATGACTTGGATGAAGATGTAGCTATCAAAATATATCGAAATCATTTAGAACAAATTTTAATCATTTTACTGGATAATGCTGTGAAATATTCAACCACTCGGAAAGAGGTTTTAATATCTGTTTCCTTATCGTATAAATCTCTTGAAGTTCAAGTACAAGATTTTGGTGAAGGGATATCAAAAGAAAATTTAGAGCGAATATTTAATCGTTTTTACCGAGTAGATAAAGCCAGAGCAAGAAACACTGGTGGAAACGGCTTAGGATTATCAATAGCACAACAATTAATTGACAATTATAATGGTGAAATTAGTGTGAAAAGTCATGTCAATAATGGTGCTGCATTTAGATTCACGTTACCAATAGTTGAAAAAGAAGATGAAACTGATGAAGAGACAAATGAGGATGTTACAAGAGACTAAGTAAATTTCTTAGTCTTTTTGTTTTTCGTAAAATTAGTAAAAAACAGTAAGTGATTGTGTTATAATGTTGTGGTGATAATATTCATTGATATATTAAAGGAGGGATAACGTGGAAATAGAAAAAACGAATCGAATGAATGCGTTATTTGAATTTTACTCAACTCTTTTAACCGAAAAACAGATGAATTATATCGAACTTTATTATGCAGATGATTTTTCTTTAGGAGAAATTGCTAATGAATACGGTGTTAGTAGACAAGCTGTTTATGATAACATTAAACGAACAGAAAAATTACTTGAAACATATGAAAGAAAACTTCATTTATATTCTAACTATATTGTTAGAGAAGAAATGATTGACGAAATAAAAGAAATTATGTCAGATGACTATTCAGAAAAAGAGCGAATTACCTCTATTTTGGATAGCATTCAAGAAATCGAAGAAGAGTAGGAGAGAATTAAATTGGCATTTGAAAGCTTAACAGATCGCTTACAGGTAGCGATGAGTAAATTAAAGAAAAAAGGTACGGTGAAAGAAGAAGACGTAAAAGAAATGATGCGCGAGATACGTCTAGCTCTTCTAGAAGCAGACGTTAACTTACAAGTTGTGCGCGGATTTACAAAACGTGTTGGAGAACGATCAATCGGTGTTGAGATTCTTGAATCACTGAATCCAACACAACAAATTGTTAAGATTGTTGACGAAGAATTAACTAAAGTATTAGGTTCAGAAGCAGTTGAGTTAAATAAATCACCAAAAATCCCAACAATTATTATGATGGTTGGTTTACAAGGTGCTGGTAAAACAACTTTTGTTGGTAAATTATCGAACTTTTTAAAGCAAAATGAAAAAGCTCGTCCATTATTAATTGCAGGAGACGTGTATCGTCCTGCTGCGATTGATCAATTAAAAGTAATTGGTCAACAATTAGATATTCCTGTTTTTGATATGGGAACTGATACTGACCCAGTGGAAATTGTTCGTCGTGGTTTAGAACAAGCAAAAGAAAATAAAAATGATTATGTTTTCATTGATACGGCAGGTCGTTTACATATTGATGAGCAGTTAATGGATGAGTTAAAACGTATTAAAGAATTTGCTAATCCAAATGAAATTCTATTAACAGTTGATGCGATGACTGGTCAAGACGCTGTAACTGTTGCCCAAAGTTTTGATGAGCAACTTGATGTAACTGGGGTTGTTTTAACTAAATTAGATGGGGACACTCGAGGTGGTGCGGCCCTTTCAATTCGTGGAATAACTGGAAAACCAATTAAGTTTATTGGGACAGGCGAAAAATTAACTGATGTTGAAGTATTCCATCCAGATAGAATGTCATCAAGAATTCTTGGCATGGGTGATATGTTAACGTTGATTGAAAAAGCTCAACGTGACTATGATGAAGATAAGGCAGAAGAATTAGCGCAAAAAATGCGTGAAAATTCTTTTAACTTTAATGATTTTATTGAGCAATTAGACCAAGTAATGAGTATGGGTCCTTTGGAAGATTTAATCAAAATGATTCCTGGAATGAATAATGTACCAGGTCTTGATCAAATGAAGGTTGATCCAAAAGATGTGGCTAGAAAGAAAGCCATCGTCTTTTCAATGACACCAGCCGAAAGAGAAAATCCAGATTTATTAAATCCAAGCCGTCGCCGTCGTATTGCAGCTGGTTCTGGAAACTCTGTTGTTGAAGTGAATCGTATGATTAAACAGTTTAACGAGTCACGTAAGATGATGCAGCAAATGAGTAAGGGAAATATGCCAGCGGGTATGGAGAACTTAATGGGTAGTGGTGTTCAAGGTAAACTTGGAAAAATGGCCATGAATAAAATGATTAAAAAGAATAAAAAGAAAATGAAAAAAAACAAGAAAAATAAAAAGAAAAAATAATAGATAAAGCTAAGTAGTCTTCTCTGTCAAAGGTGAGTTTACTTAGCTTTTTTTACTAAAAAATGAGGAGAATATTCTATGATTAAAGATGCAACATATCTTAGTAATTTAATAAAAAATGATGAACTCTCACCAATTGAAGCACTGGAAGAAATGAAAAAAAGAGCGGATGAATTAAACGTATTAAATGCTTTTGTAGAATTAGATTTAAATAAAGCAAAAGAATATGCTATGAAGTTAGATGACACCAAAAAATGCCAACCTTTTTTTGGTGTGCCATTTCCTCTAAAAGACTTAGGGCAAACTAAGTCTGGTTTTAAAGAGACTCTAGGGTCTAAACTATTTAAAGATAATATTGCAACTCATTCTAATAATTATGTTAAGTATATTGAAGAAGCAGGATTTATTCCTTTTGGCGTTACCACAGCACCAGAATATGGGTTTAAAAATGTGACTGATGCAAAAATAAATGGTCCAACGAAAAACCCGTATGATTTAAATCGCTTTTCAGGTGGTAGTAGTGGAGGCGCTGCTTCAGTAGTTGCTTCAGGAATTACTCCTATTGCAGGTGCGAGTGATGGGGGAGGATCAATCCGAATTCCAGCTAGCTTTTCTGGCCTGATTGGGTTGAAACCAAGTCGTGGAAGTATTGTTAATGGTCCAGGGAATTACCGCGATTGGCAAGGAGCAGCAGTTAATTTTGTTTTAAGTGTCTCAATTAGAGATACGCAAAAGATGCTAAATATATTAAAACCAACTTACCAGTTTTCTCCCTTCAATCAACCAAAGGCGATGCTACCTGTTGTTAATCGTCCGTTAAAAATTGCTGTTTGTACTACGTCACCAATTGGTAATAAAGTAAGTGAAGAGGCGCTATTAGCTGTTAAAAATGCTGCTCACTTTTTAGAAAGTTTGGGACATTGTGTCGAAGAGGTTCCTTACCCTGTTGATGGGGCTTCACTTATTAGAAGTTATTATCAAATGAACGGTGGCGAAACTGCAAACATGATGAATGGAATTTCTGCTAATCTAAACCGTGAATTAGTGATAGATGATATGGAATTAATGACTTGGACGATATATCAATACGGGAAGAAACTATCAGCTGCTGATTATGCGGCGTCATTTCATTTATGGGATGAGGCAACCGTTGTTATGGAACAACTATTTCAGCAATATGATTTATTTTTATCACCAACAGCAACGACAATTGCTCCAACTATTTCTGAGGATTTACAAAGTGATGATATTAGAAATCGAATGGAAGAATCAGAAAACCAAACGAAAGAAGAATTAGCTGAATTGGTCTATGAGATGTTTGAAAAGAGTTTATGGTTAACACCTTATACTCAACTGGCAAATTTAACAGGTCAACCAGCCATTAGTTTACCAACCCATGTAACGAAAAATGAACAATTACCAATTGGCATCCAATTGATGGCAAGTAAAGGAAATGACCGATTACTTTTAGAAGTAGGGACATGGTTTGAAGAATTACATCAACTTTTAATACCAACAGTTTATAAAAATTTTAACTGATGAAGCTTAAAAATCTGAGAAATAAGAAAAGATCAATTTTTTAATTGTTCTTTTTTTTTACCAAAAATTAAAATTAGATGATATAATTAAGAGAAAAAGTTAATAACTTGGAGGAGTTTGTTGTGGGTGAGGAATTTAAAAGCATATTAAAAAAACCAATAAATTTACTTTTTATTGGTGTGGGTATGATATTGGTATCTGTCTTATTTATGATTGTTTCGACTAATCAATATGATACGTTTGAAAAACAAAATAAACGAGAGAGCTATCAAATAGCAGGTAGTATGCTTGCTTTTCAATTTGTTGATGTGGATGAAGGCAACCCAATTTATCAAAATTTATCAGAGCAAACACAAATTATTGCTAGACAATTAAATAGTGTCTTATTCGATCAACCAAAAAAATATATAGAATCAAGCTATGAGATGACAAAATTAAGAAAAGAATTGCGACAAGAAGAAGGATTTAATAAAGATATTGAATTATTACAACCAACGCTAGCTAAAATAAAAATGGATGATGCCTATTTTAGTTACTTACTAAAAAATGATGAGACAGTTTATTTGAAACCAGAAACATTTAGTACGCTTAGTTTATTGTTCTTCTCTATTTTAGGTGTTCTTTGGTTTCCTATTTGTGCCTTTTTAACAGCTAATATTTTAGAAGACGAGTATGAGCATAAGAGTCTGGTGAAAGGTCAACCTATTACTTTTTTGAAGCGATGTTTAAAAAAATATTTGGCTCTTTTTTCCTTGTTTATGTTAAATATAGGAAGTGGATTGATTTTATGCTTAGGTCTAACACAATTATTTGGAAACAGTGTGAATGATTTAAATAATTATACAGTCGTTCAACTAATATCTTTCAGTATATTAAGAAATTGGCAAGTGATTCTTCTCAATGTCCTTTATTTAGCTGTATTATTTTCTTTTGTGTTTGTTTTATCTGTATTCTTAAATGTATTACTTCGAAATTTCTATCTGACATTAATTATAGAAATGCTTTTTTATTCATTAACAATTCTTTTACCAGAATTTATCAGTGATTCTCCCTGGTACTTAGGAGGTTACTTAATTCCGACCTACTTATTTGAAGGTAAATTTTTAACCGATTCTTCGTCAGCTCTTTTAAATCCATTATTTGGTATGGGATATTTACTAGTTATGAGTGGCGTTTTACTATTTTTAATTTCTAGTTTAAGCAAACGTGGACTGAAAGGAGTGAAGGCATGATGTGGGGTTTTTTTAAACATGAATGGCGAGAATTTTTTACTAATCGTAAAAATATGGCAGTGTACTTACTCCTGATTTTTTTATCTTTGTTTTACTGGATTCAAATTGAAAATAGTTTTGAAATAATTGAGCGCGTTTCAAGACAAGAACTTCAAGCAAGTGTAGATACTAAAACAGAGTTCCTAGATACAGTAAATCAAGAAGGAGAGGTTCATCCAGATACACAAGCTGCAATTGATAGCTTTCCAGCAATTGTTGAAAATGAGGAACAACAACTTCAATTACTTGATAAAAAAGAGTATAAGAAATTTTCTGAAGTGAGAAGTCAATGGTATCAAGGGCTAAAGTACAAACCAAGCCCGCTTTATTATAAAGATGGTTCATCCTTTGCTGATTTGGAATATTTTTATCAAAGCGCGTCGATGATTGTAAAATTAACAGAATACAGTCAGCTTAAAGAACCTATTAACTTGAAAACTATCAATGAAAAAACAGCTACTCATTCATTAATTCGGGCAATGGATTATTTAATACCCGTCATTTTACTTGTTTGTGGGTTAATTTTTTCAATGGATTTACTAGCGCGTGATAGAAAACATCCAAGTATGATTAAAGGGATGCCAATAACTGATGGAAAAAAACTAATTGTTAAAGGAAGTGTTGCTTTTTTAGGAACTGTAGCGACATGTCTACCTTTAAGTGTTGGTTTTATAGGAATGGGGCTGAAAAATGGATTTGGTTCCTTGAATCTGCCAGTTGCCACAAGTAAATTTCCAGGAAAAATACCCTTATTAGGAGATATTATTTTTGACAATATGTCAGTTGGTCAATTTTTCCTGCGGTTTTTTATCTTAGTAACTTTATTAGTACTAATTGTTATAGCTATTAATTTATGTCTTGGTATATGGATAAAAAATGCTTATTTTCTTTTGATTATCACTTTAGGTTTGCCGTTTATTGAATTGTTTTATAATCGACCTGGTTACGGTGATATCCACGCTATTAATTATTTACCAACAAGCTATGTTCATGTAGGGGAAATAATATCAGGACATCGAAGTTTCTTTTGGTCGGGAACACAAATTACGTTTGAATTTAGCTTAATTATTTTAGGAATAACTCTTTTTGTATTAGTTATGCTATTGTTTATTACCAGTCGATTCAAACGAATTGTTTAATGGAGGAGTAAAAAAATGATTGAATTAAAAGATATTTCAGTAAACTTTGGTAAACATCATGTCTTACGTCATGTGAATATGGTCTTTGAAGGAGGGGAAGTTGTAGGGTTAGTGGCTCCTAATGGGACTGGAAAAAGTACAATGTTAAACGTAATGATGAATTATTTGAAACCTAAACAAGGTGAAGTAGTGATTCATGAAACAAAGCGATATAAAAATCCAAAAGAAAATAGTAAAATTTATCAAGAAATTTCAATGATGCCTGATCAAAATGATTTATATGATCATTTGTCTGGCTATGATCATTTGAAGCTTTACCGAAATATGTGGAAGACTAAAACAATAGAGATTGACGAGTTAGTAAAACGACTAGAAATGAGTCATTACGTTAAGAAAAAGGTAGGGAGCTACTCGTTAGGCATGAAGCAGCGACTTTGCTTTGCGATGCAAATAATGAGTGATACACAGATAATGTTGATGGATGAAGTAATGAATGGATTAGATCCAACTAATGTCGAATTGATTTCAAATGTCATTATTGAAAAGAAACAAGAAGGGAAAACAATTATTATTGCGTCCCATTTGCTAGAAAATTTGGAAAAATATTCGGACCGTATTTTCTTTTTAACAGGTGGTGATTTGGAGCTCTTTTTAGATAAAAAACAAGGCTATGCGGATGAATCAACCTATGTTAAATTAGCGAATGTTTCTTTAGAAAAAATGGAAAAGCTATTTCCAACCCTTTATATGGTGACATTAAATGAGCATGAATTGGTTATAAGAGTACAAGATAATGCAAATTTAACTGAGGTTTTATCTACGCTGGTGAACAATGATTACAAGTATTTTTCAGTGGGACATTTGAGTTTACCGGATGCTTATCAACTAAAATTTTAAAAAAATTGATGCTGTAAAGAAAAAACACTTTACATCTCTTTTAAAAACTGTTATGATACTTCTTGTGATTAAGAAATATACTGGAGGTGCCTATAAATGGCAGTTAAAATTCGTTTAAAACGTATGGGTTCTAAAAAGAAACCTTTTTATCGTATGGTAGTAGCAGATTCTCGTTCACCTCGTGATGGACGTTACATCGAAGTTGTGGGAACTTACAACCCATTAGTAAACCCAGCACAAGTAACAGTTAAAGAAGAAGAAATCTTAAACTGGTTATCAAAAGGAGCTCAACCTTCTGATACAGTGCGTAACATTTTATCTCGTGAAGGAATTATGCAAAAACATCACGAAGCTAAATACACTAAAAAATAAGGTGGGACTGTGAATGACTGATGTTAAAGATTTGGTATTAACCATTGTCCGTCCGTTAGTTAGTCAACCCGAAAATGTCCATTTAGAGATCACTGAAGGTGATCAATATATGGAATACAACTTAACCGTTGCCCCAGAAGATATTGGACGTATTATTGGGAAACAAGGTCGAGTGGCTAAAGCGATTCGAACAATTGTTTATAGTGTACGTACAGATGGACCTAAAAAAGTTCGTTTAAATATTTTGGATGGTAATAATGACGCTTAGTTTTTAACTAGGCGTTTTTTTGTTTTATCAACTAATAAGAAATAGGTGAGAAGAATGAAGAAGAAAGTATTGATATTAAGTATTGTCGTTTTAAGTTTTATTTTTGTTGGCTGTACAAAAAAAGTTGAAAAGAAAACAGAAAATACGAGTGATAGTTTGGAAACAGTACAGTCAACCTCTAGTTCTCAAGAGTCTAAAGAGGCAAGGTTTAGAGGAAAGTTAACCGACAAACCTACTGTTGATGAAGAAACCGTACGCTTGTCTTTTGAAAAAGTAGAAGCTATTTCTGATCCAGAAAAAATAAGTGATAACTTGAATGCTAATGGTGTGGTATTACTTGCTAATCCTAAAACATTTGACTCATCTTTAAATATAGAGAATTTGACAAAAGATAGTGAAGTAGAATTTACCTTAACAAGTCCAGTAGCTATGACTTTTTCAATACCACCTCAAATAGCAGGCAATTCAATCACCCATGTAAGATTAGCAAAATAAGCAGTATTTAAAGTAATAAAGCTTTTTTTAAATGACAGGCTAGTAACATAGATGATACAATGTAAAAGACATTTTAGATGAAGAGGGGTTAAGTGAGTGACAGAATTTTTAAACGTTGGCAAAATTGTCAATACACAAGGCATTAAAGGAGAAGTAAGAGTTATTTCAAAAACAGATTTTTCTGAGGAAAGATATAAAAAAGGAAATGTTCTGTTCTTATTTCAAGAAAATAAAAAACCAATTGAATTAACTATTAAGAGTCATCGTAAACATAAAAATTTCGATATTTTAAGTTTTGAGGACCATCCCAATATTAATGATGTTGAAAAATATCGAGACGGTATTCTAAAGATTTCAAAAGAAGATATTGGGGAATTAGAAGATAATGCTTTTTATTACCATGAAATTATCGGTATTGAAGTATTTGATGAAACAGGTACTAGTTTAGGTAAAATTAAAGAGATTCTTTCTCCTGGTGCCAATGATGTTTGGATTATCGGCTCAAATGAAAAAGGAGCAAAAGATATTTTGATTCCATACATTGAGTCAGTTGTGAAAGAAGTAAACATATCAGAAGGTAAAGTTGTGGTAGAAATTCCTGAAGGATTGATTGATTAATGATGAGAATAGACGTCTTAACACTTTTTCCAAGAATGTTTGAAGGTCCGTTAACGGAATCAATTTTGGGAAAAGCGATTGAAAAGAATTTACTTGATGTTCATGTCAGTAATTTTAGAGATTTTTCAACTAACAAACACCAACAAGTGGATGATTATCCGTATGGTGGCGGTGCTGGTATGCTTTTAAAAGTTCAGCCTATCCATGATGCTTTAAAATCAATTCAAGCTGAGTCAGGTGATATGAATCAACGAGTTATTTTACTTGATCCAGCAGGAAAACCTTTCAACCAAAAGATGGCAGAAGACTTTTCAACAGAAGAACATCTGGTATTTATTTGCGGCCACTATGAAGGCTATGATGAAAGAATCCGAAGTTTAGTAACAGATGAAGTCTCATTAGGAGATTATGTTCTAACAGGCGGTGAATTGGGTGCTATGACGATGATTGATGCAACTGTTCGTTTGTTACCAGAAGTATTAGGAAACGACGAATCAGCAAAAGGAGATTCTCATTCAACGGGACTTCTAGAGCACCCACAATACACACGTCCCGCCGATTATGAAGGAATGGAAGTTCCTCACGTTTTGACTAATGGTAACCATAAACTAATAGCAGAATGGCAATTAAAAGAGTCCTTAAGAAGAACACTTTTAAGAAGACCAGACATGCTTGAGAGTATTGAGTTGACTAAAGAGATGGAAGCTATGCTTGCAGAAATAAAAAAAGAAGAAGGAATGTAAAGAAAAACCTCTTTACAGTAACTTTCTAATATGTTAAACTATTTTGGTGAGTGAGAAACACTCACTATTACGATATTCCGCTGTGTAGAAATCATATGAATATTTTGGAATAAGGAGAATGTGGAAAATGAATCCATTAATCGAATCAATTACAAACGAACAATTACGTTCTGACATCCCAGCTTTCAGACCTGGAGATACAGTTCGTGTTCACGCAAAAGTTGTGGAAGGTACTCGCGAACGTATCCAGTTATTTGAAGGTGTTGTTATTAAACGTCGTGGAGCTGGAATTAGCGAAACTTACACAGTTCGTAAAATCTCTAATGGTGTTGGTGTTGAACGTACGTTCCCAATCCATACACCACGTGTTGCACAAATCGAAGTAGTACGTTACGGTAAAGTACGTCGTGCTAAACTTTATTACTTACGTGCATTACACGGTAAAAAAGCTAGAATTAAAGAAATCCGTCGTTAAT
>NZ_JAVWHO010000058.1:0-12418 GCF_036639995.1 Vagococcus sp.
CTTTGAAATAGTACTTGCCAAGTGGCAAATCCTTTACTTCTAGTTGGCCATCAGCATTTGTTGTAAGTCCTTCTTTTACTAATTTCTTTGTTTCAGCATTGTAGAGAGAAAATTCTGCGCCTGATAAAAATGCCCCATCTTCACTATCTGTTTTCTCTAACACAACGCCACCTTTATTCTTTTGCCAATGCCAACTATGAGTTTCTCCTGCTCCTCTAAATTCATTAGCTATAATATTACCATCGATGTTTTGTTCCCCACCAACCGACGCCTTTGGAGCTAACATGCTCCCTACCCACGTTGACCTTAAATTAATGCTTCCTGAAAAAGGTGACCCATACTGCTCAAAATTCCATAAAACAGTACTATCGCTAAAATCAATAGTTTCTTTATTTCCTCTTTCAGAACCATCTGTATAACGGAATTTTATTTGACTATCCATTGTGTATGATGATTGATTTCCTGTATCCACAGTTATGTAAACGTTTTTAAATTGCCCGTCGCCACTATTTTTTTCTAATCCAGCAATCGTAATAGGCGTCCCTGTCTGCAGCACATCAGAAGTTAATTTTATATAAACATCTTTTTTATTAAACTCACTTGCATCTATCACACGAATATTACGATCAGGAAAATCAGCACTACTATAAGTTCTATCAACTTCATGATCAATAATACTCTTGCTCACATTATTAAGTTTTTGAAATTCAGCATCAAAATCAATGTAGACATTTGGAGCCTTGTCTTGATAAATATCATTACCACTTATTCTATCCATCTGTTTACCATTGACTTTTGGGCGATTAAATTCAGATAAATCTATTCTGACATCTTTTCCAAATACCATTTTTGTATGCCCTGTAATTCCAGAAGCTCCATTAATATTTTTAACTTGTTGAGCATAATTGTACTCCATTTCTTGAATATTTTGCGTTCCAAAATTAGAGTCACCGGACAATTCTCTTGTCGCGACATTTCCGTTAGTATGATTCCTTAAATTAGCTTTATTAGCAAATATATGAAAATAATTTGCTGCTCCAAGGGGGCTACTTTTAGCCTCTGGAACATCTTTATAAAACGTTTCACCGTCTTTAATTAAATAAACATCTTCAAAAAATGAATAGCCCGTTGTTGTAAGAACGAGCATCAGTACAATACCAATAAAACTAAAAATAATTTTTTTAGACAATTTCATACAGCATCCTTCTTTCTTGCAATGAGTTATTGCTTGGTTACTATCTAACAAACAGATATTTTATTATTTTCTCATAGATTACGTATATTAAAATTGTATGCCTATAAAAATAAAAGCATCTCTCATACAATCTTATCTGTTATTAAATAGCACCTCCTCTTCAACGTATAAATAAAATATTCTGTTAATTTACTTTTTCAATAATATAAACAAAAAAGCAACATCAAAGCCTTTTATGTGTTCAAAGTCTATTTTAACTCAAATTCGCATATTTTGCCAACCCTATTATAAAATGTGTGTTTTAAACAATCGGATAAACTAAAACAAGAATTATTACAAATAAACACATTCTAAAGTTCGTGAAATTTTAAATGTTTTTTATAATAAATCAACTGCTAATATCAATGTTTTTGTGCTTAAATCATTTAATTTTAAACTTATTTAACATATCTTTATCGAACCAGCCTTCAGTTATTCTTTGTTTTTTTATTCTTAAATTGTTTGGTTTTAAAATTTATAATCTTCTAAATCGAATATAAGGATAAAAAATACTAAAAACCTTGTCTAGCTATTCCAAAAAAGAATAGCTGGACAAGGTTTTTTTATAAGATTATTCCTTGATAAATCTATCTTTTGATTAATTTTTTATTTTTTTTGCACAAAAAAACAAAATCTTTTTTTCGATTTTGTTCTTTTCATTTTTATATTTAAATTTCACACAATTTATTAATTATTTACGACGCTTAAATCGCCATTCTTTCACAAAATGTTCAACAGACATGACGGGATGATAAATCATCATTCGAGGTCCAGAATAACGCATAATTTTTTGCATTTTCTCTTTATAGCTTTTTTTATAACAATGCACCGGACAAACTTTACATGTTGGTTTCTCTTCACCGAATCGGCAATAGTTTAAACGTGACATGGCGTAATTTTCTACGTCTTCTTTTTCAATAAGATGCTCATCGTCTTTATATTGCTTGTAGTAAATATCAATCATTGCCTGAACCGTTTTTTTCTCAAAATAAATTTTTGGTCCTTGATTTATCTCTCTTTTCACAGTAATTATTTCCTACTGCCCTAAGACAGCTGATAATTTTTCAGTATTTAAACGACCCTTTTGAGTAAAAAATTCGCTTAATTTAGTAAATACTAATTTATTTTTATCTACTACATCGTTTTCAACCTGTAAAACAAGCAACGGCTCATGTAAACTCATTCTTAAAAGGAACCAACCTGATCCATAGTTATCACTAACATTAACACGGATCCCTTCTTCATTTTCTGGATCAACACTAAACCCTGACGTTGCATCTACAAAATCCACTAATTCTTTAATAACGTCATTCCCATACACTCGGTAGTTATCTCCAGAAATTTTAAAACGTACTTCTTGCGCTTCTGCTGGTTGTTTTAATTTCTCAATTAATTCTCCTATATTTTTTCCTTCTTTTTTAAGTTTCGGTAACAGTATCAAAATTTTAGCAATAACATATGCTCCGTCATCAAGAAAGTAATTTTCCTTAAATGCTGCATGTCCACTGGTTTCAATAGCAAGAGGTGTTTCAATTCCTTCTTCATTTAACTCAATCGCCTTGTTAATTACATTACGATAGCCACATAAATAGCGAACTTGTTTACCACCTAAGTCTTCTATGAAATCTTTTAAATGGCTTGAGGTTGGTGAATTAGTAACAATAGTTTGGCCTTTTTCATTTTCTAAAACAATTTGTGCCAAGACAGCTATCAAACTATTTCGATTGATTACTTGACCACTTTTATCAACAACTGCTGCACGGTCAACATCTGTATCAAAAATTACACCTAAATCAGCTGTATTTGCTAACACTGCTTGTTTAATACTAGCCATAGCTTCTTTATTATCCGGATTTGGAATGTGGTTTGGAAAACGACCATCTGGTTCTAAAAATTGACTGCCCGTTGTATTAGCACCTAACTCTGACAATACTTTTTCAGCAAAGAAACCACCCGCTCCATTACCAGCATCTAAAACAATATGAAATCCTTTTAATGGTTGTTTGTCTTCTGTTTCTTTTTGAATTTTTTTAACCATGTCTTCTGCGTATAAAGAAATAATTTCTTTTTTCTCAACACGACCTTTATCAGATTCTTTTTCATCAAAAGAAGTTGTATTAGCTAAAATATAATCAATATCTTCATGTTCTGCTCCCCCAGATTTGGTAAAAAGCTTAATGCCATTGTAATAAAACGGCAAATGACTAGCGGTAATCATAATTCCGCAATCTGCTCCAAATTCACTAAATTGAGTAGCCATAAACATAGCTGGTGTTGTTGCTAATTCTGCATCAAACACTAGCACATCCTCTTTTAAAAATGAAGCAATCAATCCGTCTTTAATCTCTTTGGCTGACAAACGACTGTCATGACCAATTGCAATTTTTAAAGGACTAGTTTTTATTTGTTTGGCTTGTCTCAACCAAGCAATAATTCCCGTTGCAATTTCCTTGGCTTCGACTTGTGTTAAGTTAGCTCTAAACTCTTCATGAGAAATGGCTACTCCTCTAATATCCGACCCATTTTGTAATTCTGATAATACTGACATTTAATCTCCTCCAATATAATTATGCAAGATAAGACAATAGTAACTCATTTAAACGTTTAGCATCTTCTTCTGATTTGGAAATTAGAACAATCGTATCTGTTCCTGCTAAAGTTCCAACTATTCCATCTATTTTTAATTCGTCAATTTCTGCTGCTACAATATCAGCAGTGCCAAGCAAAGTGTTTACCACATTCATAAATTGAACATGTGTTACGTTAGTCACAGAATCTTTAAAAACCTCTTTTAATTGGTCTTCTGGTTGGCTGTTTTTTTCTGGCAAAATACCATACTTAACCAATCCACTGGCGTCATGAACCTTCACAATTCTAAGCTCTCTAATATCTCTTGAGATAGTTGCTTGTGTTGCTTCAACACCTTCTTTGGCAAGATTTTCTAGAAGTTGATGTTGACTCTCAATTGACTGCTGAGAAATAATTTGTTTGATTAAGAGTTGCCTTTTTTTCTTTCCCACATCATACACTCCTTGTCTTTTCATACTAATTATTATTATAACAAAAAACAGGATCAAAAAAGAGAGGAAATGTTTTTAATCTAAAGAAACAGCAATTAATTTCTCACATAATGTTTCGTAATCAATTCCAAATGCTTGTGCTTCTTGTGGCAATAAACTTGTCGGTGTCATACCTGGTAATGTGTTTGCTTCAATACAAAAAATATCATTGCTATCGTTCATCATAAAATCAATTCGAGAATAACCAGACAAGCCTAAAATTTTATGAGTTTTTAGAGCCATTGCTTGCATCTTTTCTGTAAGATCTTTGGATAAATGAGCTGGTGTTACTTCTTCAGCACTGCCTGCTTGATATTTATTTTTATAATCATAAAAACCAGATTTAGGGATTATTTCGATAATTGGCAATACCTCATTACCTAAAATACCTACAGCAAATTCTCGTCCATGAATCGTTTCTTCTAGTAAAATATCTGTTTGATATTCTTTTGCTTTATTAATAGCTTTATATAAAGTATCTTCATCTTCAACTAAGGCAACACCAATACTTGAGCCGTTATTATTAGGTTTCACAACACATGGTAAATTTACGGTCAACCCTTCTTCATAAATTTGCCACTTAGGCGTTTTAACCCCATGAAAGCCCATCAACTCTTTTGAAAGAATTTTATCCATTGCTATTGCACTCGCTTTATGCGATGAACCTGTGTAATTAATATTATAAATATCAAAAATCGCTTGAATTTTACCACTTTCACCAATACCACCATGAAGGGCTAAGAAAACAATATCAGCCGTTTGGCAAACAGAGATGATATTTTCTCCCATTTCGCTTTCAACTTGAAAAGTTTTCTTTAATTCTGTTATATTCGGAGCTGTTTCAGGTACCTCAAACGCATAATTTTCTTTTTTATACTGAGCATAAGCACTCTCAAAATCCGTAGTTTCAGGAAAACCAGCTAATAAATCTACTAATAATACTTCATGATTTTTATTTATCAACGCATTGGCAATTTGAGAACCTGATGATAATGACACATCTCTTTCATCACTAAAACCACCTGCTAAAACGATAATCTTCATATGTTACCTCCAAGGTTAAGTTTTTTAAGCCTAAGTATATCAAATTTTCAAATCTTGATTCAATATTCTTATTATTTTTAAAACTTTCTTAACCGATATATACAAAAAAACTATCAAACACAACACCGTGCGTTTAATAGTTTTTCTAAAGTTATTGTTAGTTAAATGTTTTAAAACGATCTTCATCTGACATATAATCTCTTTGACCAGCTGGTGATTCAATTGAACCAAAGACCATTTGTCCTCTTAATTTCCATGATGCTGGAATTGCCCACTCTTTAGCTACTTCTTCATCAATCACTGGATTGTAATGTTGTAAGTTAGCACCAATATTTTCTTCTGATAAAGCTACCCAAACATTCGATTGAGTCATACCACTTGCTTGTTCTGACCACACTGGGAAGTTCTCAGCATATAAAGCAAATTGTTCTTGAAGAGACTTAATCACATCTGTATCTTCAAAGAAAAGAATCGTTCCCTTACCTGCTGCAAAGCTATTTAACTTAGCTTGTGTATTTGGAAATGCTTCTGCTGGTGTTAATGGTTTTAGCGCGTTTTCTGTGATAGTCCATAATTTTTTATGAGCATCTCCAAAAAGAATAACCACACGTTGTGTTTGAGAGTTGAAAGCTGTTGGTGTTTCTCTCACAACTTCCTTAATCAACTCTTCTACTTCTGTGTTTGATAAAGAGATATTTTGTCCTAAATTATAAATTGAACGACGGTTTTTTAATGATTCTACAAATTTTGACATTTATTTCACTTTCCCTTACATTTGTTTTTTGATTACTTTAGCATCATAGCAACTAACTTTTTATAAGTAAAATAATATGCTCACTTTTTGTAAGCTTTTTTCATAAAAAAAGCCAACGACTACTTTTTATTCAAAGTCGTTGGTTTCATTTAATTATTTATTAGTAAACGTAAAAGCTAAATCATCATTATCCGTCAAACGAACAAATTTTTGATCATATAAACTAACATCTAGTTTAAATTCTTTATCATGATATAGTTTCTCGTAAGATTCTTTATCCATTGCAAAAACAATAAACTTAGACCCTTCTTTTCCAGTTGGTAACTCTTCATCATTGTTGATTTCTAACATATTTTCATGCATTAATTTTTCTTTGTTACCAATTGTTAGAGTAGCCGATGTTTGCCCTAGATTTAAGGTTTCTTTACCATCATTTTTAATTGTTACTTTCGCCGTCAAAACAATTACACCTGTATCAAAGTTTTTATAGCGTGGTGCTTCGTCTTCATTTGGCGTAAATTCAGTTATTTGATAACCATCTAGGGTTACTTTCGCTCCCTCAAATTCTGCTTGTTTACCATCCTTTTGGTCAATTAACATCTTTTTTTCTCCCAAATTTTCGACAGTGGCTTTATCTTCATAAAAGGCTCCTTGTGCTTCCGCTTTTTCAGCACCTTCACCTGATAATGATATTTTAGATTCTTTTGGTTCAATAATTGCATCCTCTTTTTTGAAACTTTCCGGTTTTGAATACATACCAGGCAATTCAAACATGGCTTCTCCGTTTTCAGCTATTTTTTCCATTGCTTCTGGTTTAACCGGTAACGCAACATAGCCAGTAAATTCTTCTTTTGGTTTAATCTCGTATTTAACTTTAACCAAATCATCTACAACATCTGTTCCTAGTAAGCTCTTATTTCTGGAAATCGCTGAAGAGAAACCTGTCACACTTATTGTGTAACCAGCGCTTGTATAAACAGATTTGTCTGAGTCATTTTTTAAAGTAGTAGAGACAAGAATAACGCCACCTTTTTCTACTTGGTCAGCAAACGTAATGCGTAGATCTTTTGAAAAATCATTAATTTCAACATATTCATACCCATTTATAGCAACTTTCACACCATCTTTTTCATTAACAATGGCTTCTTTACTTTCATGTTGAACTGTTAATTTTTTAGCTTCTGTTGTTTTCTTTAATTGATCATTAATCTCTTGCCAATTACCCACATCTGCCTTTTTCTCCTTTGACTCTGTTGTTTCCTTTGTTTTTTCACTTGAGACAATTGTTGACTCTGATATTTTTGACGTAGTCGTTTCTTTTTCCTTTTCTTTCCCACAAGCACCTAGCGCTAGCAATGAAATACCAACCATTGATAACCATACACTTTTCTTCATAAAAATACCCCTTTTTGTTTTATTACATACAATTATAACAGCTTTTATAAACAAAAATAACCTATTCATTTATTAATAGGCAAAAAAATAGAATCCTTTTTAGAAGGATTCTATTATCTAAGTAAATTCACGCCACTTTAAAAGGCGATATTCTAACCTATCAATCAATAAAAATAATAAAAATGCAACCAAACTCAATACGAGTATGCCACAATACATGTCTAAATAATCTAACCTACCCCAAGCGTCCATTACAAAATAACCGAGCCCATATTCAGTTCCGTAAACTTCTGTAAAAAATAAAATGGCGATCGCTGTTCCTAATGCCACTCTTAGAGCACTAAGAATAGAGGCCAGTCCTGCAGGTAATGTAATTAGATAAAATAATTGCCAACTACTTGCGCCTAAAACTTGAAGGCTTTTATAATAACTGGCAGAAATATTTTTTATTCCATCTCTAACCGATAAAATCACTTGGAAAACCACGATTAACGCAATTAAAATAATTTTCGAGTTATTACCTAACCCAAACAGCAACATAATAATTGGTAACAATGCAATTTTAGGAATTGGATATGTCAGATAAATAACAGGATCTAACATTTGGTTCCATTTTTCTACTCGGCCCATTAATAGGCCAACCAAAAATCCTATAACAACAGCAATCAATATCCCCCAAAAAAGACGAACTAAACTGTTATAGGCATGCATTCCTAGTTTGGCTAAATCCATTTGAAAAAGATGTTGATAAACTAAGACAGGACTAGGTAACATGTCTTGCTTCATCAATAAACTAGCTATATACCAAAGTACATTCAAACTTACAAAAGCTAGCAGTGTATGAAATGTCTTATTTTTCTTTATCATTATTATCAAGTACCTCCCTAATTTGCTGAGCTACATGATAGAAATCGTCAGATAATCGTTTCTGTGTAAGAGGCAATTTAAAACTCGTGTTTTCAAATACTTGGGTAATTTTCCCTGGCTTTCCAGATAACAAAGCGATTCTCTTACCTAAAAAAACTGCTTCTTCAACATCATGGGTTATCAAAATAGTTGGTGCTGGTTTTTTCTCCCATTCAGTTAAAAATAAACGTTGCATTTTTTCTCGCGTGATAGCATCTAAAGCTGAGAATGGTTCATCTAACAAATATAAATCAGAGTTCATCACCATGGCACGGGCAATTGACACCCGTTGCTGTTGACCTCCACTTAATTGGTTAGGAAACTTATCTAGCAATTCTCTTATTTGGAGTTCCTCAATCATCTCATCTATTTCCTGTTGTTTCTCAGATGTAATGCTCACCTTTTTAATCCTTAAACCTAAGAGAATGTTCTCCTTAACGCTCTTCCACGGTAACAATCCATAATTTTGAGGAATCCAACCTATCGTATGTTTTTTTTGTGACACCTTTTCTTTGTTAAGTAAAATTTGCCCCGAATCAATCGAGTGAAGAGCCGTAATACTATTTAATAGCGTTGACTTCCCTGTACCACTTGGGCCTATTAATGCTACTATCTCTTTTGTACCAACAGCTAAATCAATTTCTTCTAACACACGCTGCTTGTGATAAGACACGTTCACTTGTTTGATATCTAGCATACAGCTCCTCCTCTTATTTAGATAGTAACGGACTTAGTACATCTGTTTCTTTCCATTCTTTTGTTGTAATACCTTGTTCTTTCGACCAGTCAAAAGAACTTGTTAACTGTTCTTTTTTAATTTGTTCTGCGTGTATATATTTAGGTAGCGACACGCTTTCTTTAATCTCATCAGTAAAACCAATTTTTTCTTTCATAACATCATAATAATCTTCCATTGGTTTGTCATTAATAAAATCAACACCTTTATTATACCCTCGATAGAAAGCTTCCACAGCTTTTTTATTTTTTGATAAACTATCCCCAGTAAAACCAAAGACTGTAGCATTTATATCTAACTCATTACTGTTGCCTAATTCTTTTAACCCATTTGCTAAGCCAATTGTTCTAAATGGCTCTGGGACTACCGTAGCATCAATTTTTTTATTTTTTGCTAACTCTACACGAACTGGAATTTGCGGAACTTCTTCATAGACAATATCTGAAACTGATAAATTTTTCTTCTTTAACGCCTCGTCTAAAAAGTAATATGGTGCTTGATTTTTAGCAATCCCAACTTTTTTTCCTTTTAAATCAGAAATTGTCTTAATATCTTCATTACTGGTTAAAATAGAAAATGTTCCAATTGATTGACTAACCACTTTAACATCCAGACCGCCTTGTCGGTAAGTGCTCAAAGCTATCAAATCACTGTTAGCACCATCTAAATGTCCGCTTGTTAACGCTGCATCACGATCTTTTGGTGATTTGAAACTTTGAAGTTCTAAATCCAAACCTTCTTCTTTGAAAAAGCCTTCTTTTTCAGCTATATAAACAGGTAAACTATCTACTGCAGGCATCGCCCCAAAACTTAAAGATAATTTGTCCTTTACCTCATCTGATTTTGTTTTCTTTTCTGTTTTTTCAGTTCCACAACTTGCTAGTAATCCCAATGAGAAAACAGCAATAGCACTCAAAGCCAATGTTCTTTTTTTCATCTTCAAAAATACTCCTTCGTCCATCAAAATTAGTGATTGGTTCAATTTTTCACTTTGTTAAAAGTAACATAAAAATTTATTTTTTTCTATCAATCGGCTTGTTACTTGCCTCTTTTTTTTGAATATGATACTCTTGTGGGACGCTCAAATGAGTCGGAAGAAAACATTAAGGGAGAGTTTCATCATGGCAAGAAATATTTACGTCGTGCCGTACCAACCAGAATGGCCGACATTATTTAAGAAAGAACAAGACGCATTAACTCAAGCATTAACCACCAATAATTTAGTTCAAATTATCCACATTGGAAGTACATCAGTACCTAATTTAACTGCAAAGCCAATTATCGACATGTTACTCGTTGTAAAAGACATCGAAGCACTAGATAAGGAAAACACAGTATTTACTAATCTAGGTTATCTGCCACACGGAGAATTTGGTATTCCTAAAAGAAGATATTACGCAAAAGGTGGCGATAATCGAACTCATCAAATCCATGCGTTTCAAATGGATAATCTTTACGAAATTGGACGACATGTTATGGTGAGAGATTATTTGCGTAACAATAAAGATGCTCTGCGTCGGTATGCTGACATTAAAACAAAAGGTGCTGCCCTTTATCCTCATGACATTGAAGGGTATTGTGATTTCAAAGATGCCTTTGTTAAACAATTAGAAAAAAATGCCATTGAATGGCATTGGAAACAACATTAAAAAATAAAAACTCAAAGTTTTCACTAAACAGTGACAGCTTTGAGTTTTTTTAATTGAACCACTCTTCTTTTAATACTGCATAATAATACTCATCCCACCAAACATCATCAACAGGAAGACATTTTTTAAAGAATCCTTCCCTTCTCATACCAAGCGATTCCATCAAACGCCATGATCCTGGATTTTCAGGCTGACAAGTAGCTATAATTCGGTGAATATTTTTTTCTTTAAAACCAAAGTCAAGTAAAGCATGTGCTGCTTCTTTAGCATATCCTTTTTGATGATATTGTTGGTTGAATACCCAACCTATTTCATATGAGTGATCTCCAAAAAAAGGTTCAAAAGAAAGATGGCCTATCATTTTCCCTGTTTCTTTTAACACAACAGAATAAAATTTATTCCGCCCTTTTTCTTTTCTTACAAAAGAAATCACTTCTTCTTCTGTCTCAAACATTTCTGGAATATAGTGCATTACTTGCTGATCAAGTAAAAATTCTGCCGCATCCTTATCATCTGTTTCTTCATAATTTCTAAGAATCAAGCGTTTTGTTTCAATTATCATTCAATCCCTCCTCACTCATCACCAACGAAAGCGTTTGGTACTTGTACTAAACCAAATCCAACTTAAAAACAACAAAAGTAAAAGTAGTGTCAACCAAAAATACCGTGGCATCAATAAAAGATAAGCAAATAGACCGGTTACTAACAATGAACGAAACACAGCTGCTTTCATTTTCAGTCACTCCTTTTAGTAATATTAAGTTAATTGGTATACTTTATTTTACCATAAAACCTTATTTATATATATAAGCGTTATCATCTTAAACACGCCTTTACAACATGTATAGAAACGTTTAAACTAATAACAAGTAACATAATTCGTTTCACTCTGGAGGGAAACATATGTATAAAACAAGTGACATTATTAAGCGAGACGCAAAAGAAGCTTTAAAAGGCCGTTGGAAAGAAGCTATTATCTTAAATCTAATTCCTATTCTTCTTAGGATTTTCTTAGTTTTAGCTGGATTCTTCTTTGCATGGTTCGCACGTTCAACTCACTATGAGGGAGAATGGTATACTCAAATAACAACTAACCTTGTTCAGCCTATTGTTGATTTCATATTCGCTATTATTATTATGGGGATTTCTTTTACTTTACTTGACGTTGTGAGAAATAAAGAAGAGGCCACTATGGAGCCTAGTCAAGCTTTTAGATTGTTTAATTCAAATGATTTTATCCCCATTATCTTGATTAATTTACTAATAATGATTTTTACTTTTTTATGGTCATTACTTTTAATCATTCCTGGTCTTGTTAAAGGTTACGCCTACTCACAATCAAATTTTATCTATAAAGATATGTCAACTCATGTTGATGTAAAGAGCATGAATGCAACTGCTTTTATCGATGAAAGCAGACTCTTAATGGATGGACATAAAGGGAGATTATTTTGGTTAGATTTTAGTTTTATCGGTTGGCATATTTTAGGTGGCTTGACATTCGGTCTTGCATATATCTACATCACACCATACTTAACAACTTGTCACGCCGCTTTTTATGATGACCTTTCTAAAGGTAAATATTTAGCAGACGGACAACAAGAACAAGAAATAGAAAAAGATGATGTCTGGGAGTCATTT
>NZ_JAVWHO010000059.1:0-10953 GCF_036639995.1 Vagococcus sp.
ATTGAAATGGTTGAGAAGAAGTTGTTGAAATCAGAAAAAATCCGTATCAAAAATGGAGAGAATACAACAAGTTTAATGAATAAAACGCAAAGAAATTTCATGACAGAAAATGCGAACAAAGAAGATAATAGGTAAAAAAATCGAGGTCGATATTTAGTCGACCTCGATTTAACTATTTTTCAATAGGTAGCCAAATTTCTGTTACATGCTCATCTGACATTGGGTCTAAATCTAGTGGATAAGACTCAAAATCGGGTGATTTTTTTGGCTTATATGAAGTACTTGGAAAGAAAGATTCATAGATATCTTGATAAGTTTGTCTAATCGCATGGGGAACTTTACCAACAGCATTAAAGACAACCCAATCTGTTTTAGGAAGAGTGATTGTTTCAAGGTCTTCTTTTGTTGTTGGTTCATTGGTGTAAACGCCGATGAAGTAATCATAAGCTTCTCCCTCACCAGGTAGGCAGATACCTAAAACGGTATTAGGAGTAGAGGGGTCTTTTTCTTGAATTACCTTTTCAAAAAGATCTGATTCGTTAAACCTATCCCAAAATTGAGGGATTTTTTGTTGTCCTTCTGCAAGTGTTTGGTAGCTTTCTTTAATACCTGTTACATAGAAAGTTTCTTTTTTGGTCATATAATAGTTCATGTCAGTTCCTCCTTTAATTTGAACTCGAATGGACAATTTTGGACATATTTTTAATGCCATTTGATCTTTTCGAGCTTTAGAAGGAGAGGTATGGAAAAATTGTTGAAAGGCACGGCTATAACTTTCAGATGATTGATAACCATATTTAAACGCAATATCAATAATTTTTAAAGGTGTTTCTTTTAAATCATATAAAGAGTGAGAGAGTCGTCTTTTTCTGATGTAATCTCCTAGAGAAATTCCGGATAAAATAGAAAAGATTTTTTGAAAGTTATACTCAGACATTTGTGAGAGTTGCTCAATTTTTTTCATCTCAATTTCTTTATCCAAATGGTCTTCAATGTACTGAATAACAGCTGCAAATTCGTTCAACTTATTTTCCACCTTTCTTCTTCATGAGACTATCATACGTCACTTAATTTACTGATACGTGATATTTTTTGGCAAAAATTATCATAAAAAAAGAGATCGACTGTTTGGGTCGACCTCTAAGTTGTTATTTTCTATTGCTTTCGAAAACTTTTTTCTCAGGTAATACATATTTAGCAGCATCTTCGCCGTCTGATAGTAAAGCTTCTTTAAAATCATCGATACTTAGATCAATTTTTCTTGAAAGGTCAAACACGCTATGTAGCACATCATGGAAATACATAGAGTTTCCTTGTTCAAAATAAGCTTTGTATTCAGTAGAAGTGTTACTGTTACCTGTTTCAGCTTGATATTTTTTAGCTTCTTCTAAGTAATAGTTAAAATGTTCTTTTGTATAGTCTGCAAAGTGGTTGAAAATGTTAATTGCTAAAGATAAATCTTCATACCAAGTATCATAATTTTTCTTAGCTAATCCACCTTGAACTTCGATTAAACTAAATTGTTCATTTCTTAAATATTGAGTAATTAACATGTCGATGTTTAAAGCAATACCAGTATAAGAAACGTTATCGAATTTAAATTGTTTTAAATCTTCTAATTCAGCTAATAAACTTTCAGGGGTAAAGTTACGATTTTCCATACTTTTGAAAACTTTTTTTTGTTGAAACATTTGGTCGTCCTCCAATAATAGTATTTTAATACCTTTATTATAAGGCATGAAAGCTAAACTACCAACACTTATTATCAAAACTTAGATAAAAGTTGAAATTATGAGGTAAATGTTCAAGATAGTTAATACAGCTGTAATAATCCAAGCGACAACTGTGACCCAAATTTTGTTGGTAAATTCTCCCATTAACTCTTTTTGACTTGTAAAAATAGTTAGGGGAATAATTGAGATTGGTAGTGCTGCACTTAGAAAAACTTGAGAATAAATTAATAGCTTTTCAACCACTTCCTCAGAATCACCAAATAAGATAATAGCAATTACCACTGGAATGACAGCTAAAAATCGGGTAATTAATCGTCGTGCCCAAGTTGGAATATGGAGTTTGATAAATCCTTCCATAATAATTTGTCCAGACAATGTTCCGGTGATAGTTGAATTCTGTCCTGAGGCAAGAAGAGCGACTGCAAACAACACACTTAGTAAGGGGGACGCAATGGCACCAACAATGCTTGAGTCAGCTAAAGCGTGATACAAAGACCCAAGGGTGGTTAATGTGTCTCCATGTCCAAAAAAGAGAGTGGCACCAAGAGTTAATAATAAGCAGTTAACAATAAAAGCAAAGAATAATTGAATATTAGAGTCCCATTTAGCAAAACGAATAGCTTCTTTAATTTCTTTTGAATCTTCACGGTCATATTGTCTAGATTGGACAATAGAGGAGTGAAGGTATAAATTGTGAGGCATAACAGTTGCACCAACAATCCCTAAAGCAAGTAAAAGGGCACCTTTATCAGTGACGATTTGTTTCTTTGGAATGAATCCTTGAAAAAGTTCAGGTAAGTTGGGCTGACCAAGCATTACCTCATATGAAAAAATAACAAAGATTGTTGCAATAAGAGTCATGACAATGGCTTCAATTTTACGAAACCCAAGTTTAGTTAGTGTAAGAAGTAAGAAAACGTCTAGTACAGTAATAAAGACACCTACGATTAAGGGAAACCCAAAGAGTAAATTGAGTGCAACGGCACTACCTATAACTTCCGCAATGTCAGTTGCCATAATGGCAAGTTCATTCATTATCCAGAGAAAAATTCCCATCTTCTTTTTTGTGTGAACACGTGTAGCTTGAGCTAAATCCATTCCAGTGACAATCCCTAGCTTAGCTGCCATATATTGAAGTAACATAGCAATTAAGCTAGAAATTAAAATAACAGATAACAGCAAGTAACCAAACTGTGAACCGCCAGCAATAGATGTTACCCAGTTACCAGGATCCATATAACCAACTGCCACTAGAGCACCAGGTCCCGAGTAGGCAAGAAGCTTTCTAAAAAAATTAGCATCTTTTGGAATAGCAACAGTATTATTTATTTCAGGTAAACTTAAACCATTAAGTTTATCTTTTAGTATGTGTTGATGTTTATTCATCTGACAAACACTTCCTTTTTAGGTCTACCTAAATTATATTTTTGTCTGTAAATAAATGCAAGTGGTTTGTCTTAAATTTAATTATTGCGTATAGTGATAGTGAAAAAACTTTCAAGGAGTGACAGATATGTTTCAAGAAGAAAAAAATCGTTTTGTTTTAAAAGAAGAGGGCAAAGATGTTGCGGAAATCACGTGGCAAATGAAAGGAATCAGACACATGGTTGTCGACCATACGTTTGTTGATTCAAGTCAAAGAGGAAAAGGGATGGCTGAAAAATTAGTGTTAGAAGTGATTGCAAAAGCTCAAAGAGAAGACTTGAAATTAATTCCAACGTGCTCATACGTGGTAAGTTATTTTGAAAAACATCCAGAGTACAGAGGATTATTGGCATAAAAAAAAGACCGTCCAAAGACAGCCTTAGCCTAAAATATGATGTGTGAACACCACAAATAGAAATTATAGTGGATTATTCTATAGAAAACAACCGTAAATTAAACAAATCAGGAAAATTTCATTTTTTTTATTAAAAAACATGGTGAAATTTCCCGTTTTTTATAAAAGAAATACAGAGAACCTTTTTTAAGTGTTCAAGTATTTCTTTTTTTAGTTTAATGAAAAAGCTTATAAAAATGTGATATAATATCTAAGACTACATGTAAAAATGGGTACTCGTTTACTCATAACAATCAAGGAGGTTTACAAATGGAGGACAAGAAAACATTTTATATAACAACCCCCATTTATTATCCAAGTGGAAAACTACATATTGGTAGTTCCTATACGACAATTGCCTGTGATGCAATGGCTCGTTACAAACGATTAAAAGGGTATGATGTCTTTTATTTAACAGGTCTGGACGAACATGGCCAAAAAATTGAGCAAAAGGCAGAGCAACTTGGAATTGAACCAAAAGAATATGTTGACGATATGGCAACTGACGTCAAAAAACTTTGGAATTTATTGGATATTGATTACAATAAATTTATTCGAACAACAGATACGTCACATATGCAAACTGTTAAAAAAATATTCCAACAATTGTTAGATCAAGGAGATATTTATTTAGGTGAGTATGAAGGTTGGTACTCAGTGTCTGATGAAGAATATTTTACTGAAAATCAATTAGCAGAAGTCTTCCGAGATGGCGAAGGCAATGTGATTGGCGGAAAAGCACCGAGTGGGCATGAAGTAGAACTTGTTAAAGAACAAAGTTATTTCTTCCGTATGAGTAAATATGCGGACCGATTATTAGAATATTACGAAGCACATCCTGACTTTATTGAACCTGTTTCACGTAAAAATGAAATGGTTAATAATTTTATTAAGCCAGGTTTAGAAGACTTAGCAGTTAGTAGAACCTCTTTTTCTTGGGGAATCCCTGTTGATGCCAATCCAGAACATGTGGTATATGTTTGGATTGATGCCTTATCTAATTATATTTCAGCATTAGGTTATGGCACAGATGATGACAGTAACTTTAAAAAATATTGGCCAGCTGATGTTCATATGGTTGGTAAAGAAATTGTACGTTTCCATACTATCTATTGGCCTATTATGTTAATGGCGTTAGATTTACCATTACCAAAACAAATTTTTGCTCATGGTTGGTTAGTGATGAGTGATGGCAAAATGTCTAAATCTAAAGGGAATGTGGTTTATCCAGAGATGCTAGTGAAGCGTTACGGTTTAGATGCTCTTCGTTATTATTTAATGCGATCTATTCCTTTTGGGGCAGATGGTATGTTTACGCCAGAAGAATTTGTGGCTCGTGTGAATTATGATTTGGCGAATGATTTGGGTAATTTATTAAATCGTACCATTGCTATGATTAATAAATATTGTGATGGCAATGTCCCAGCATACGCTTCTCAAGTGACTGAATTTGATAGTGAATTATCAACTACAGCAGCTGATGTAATTGGTAAATACAACAAAGCAATGGAGAAAATGGAATTTAATAACGCCTTAGCAGAAATTTGGAAGTTAATTTCTCGTGCCAATAAATACATTGATGAAACTGAGCCTTGGGTATTAGCTAAAGATCCTGAGAAGAAAGCTTCTCTAAATAGTGTTATGGTCCATTTAGCAGAAAGTTTACGTATTACAGCGATTCTTTTACAACCGATTATGACAGAAACACCAAAAGAGATGTTAAATCAATTAGGCTTAGGTGAAGAAACCTTATCAATGGTCGATATTCGTTTTGGAGATTTCCCTAAAAACACAAAAGTTATTAGTAAAGGAACACCGATCTTCCCTCGTTTAGATATGGAAGTTGAAGTAGCTTATATTAAAGAACAAATGGCACAAACAACTAATGCAAACGAAGAAGAAGATACTTGGAATCCAGAAGAAGTGGAACTCGTTTCTGTAAAAGAGAAACCAGTGAAATATGAAGATTTCGATAAAGTTGAATTGAAAGTAGCAGAAGTGATTGATTGTCGCAAAGTAAAAGATGCTGATAAATTACTTCAATTCCGTTTGGATGCTGGCGATAAAGAAGACCGCCAAATTCTTTCAGGAATTGCGGAATTTTATCCTGAACCAACTGAATTAGTTGGTAAAAAAGTAGTCATTGTTGCTAATTTGAAACCTCGTAAAATTAGAGGTCACGTTAGTCAAGGAATGATTTTATCTGCAGAAAACGAAGATGGAAAACTATATGTAGTAGAAGCACCTAAATGTGCTGACAACGGCTCAATAATTGCTTAAAAAATAAACGATTGAAAGAAAGCTTTTGTTCTTTCAGTCGTTTTCTTTTGTGTTAAAATAAAGACGATTGGAGTGAAACAAATGATATTTGATACACATACCCATTTAAATGCAGAACAATTTAAAGATGAGATACCTGAAGTGATTGAAAGAGCGAAGGAATTAGGTGTCACTGAAATGGCGGTTGTCGGATTTGATACCCCAACTATTTTAAAATCTCTTGAATTGAGTCACGCTTACAAAGATATTTATAGCATTATCGGCTGGCATCCAACAGAAGCTGGCAATTATACAAAAGAAATAGAAAATACGTTACAAACACAATTAGAGGAAACACAAGTGGTTGCTCTTGGTGAGATTGGATTAGATTATTACTGGATGGAAGACCCTAAAGAAGTGCAAGATAAAGTATTTAGACGTCAAATCGCTATAGCAAAAGAAATGAATTTACCAATAAGTATCCACACAAGAGATGCGATGGAGGATACGTATAAAATACTAAAAGAAGAAAATATTCAAGATATTGGCGGCATCATGCATAGTTTTAGTGGTGACGGTGAGTGGGCAAAACGCTTTTTAGATTTAGGCATGCACATCTCTTTTAGTGGTGTGGTGACATTTAAAAAAGCTTTTGAAGTTCATGAAGCTGCTAGTATTGTTCCGATGGATAAACTTTTAGTAGAAACAGACGCACCTTATTTAGCGCCGATGCCTTATCGCGGAAAACGTAATGAACCTGGTTATACAAGGTATGTTGTGGAACGAGTGGCAGAATTAAGACAAATGACTGTTGAAGAAGTTGCTGATATAACAAGAGGCAACGCGCATCGTTTATTTAGGATTGAAAAATAATGACAAAAAAAATAAGAATAGAAGAAATTATTGTTGTTGAAGGAAAAGATGATACAAAACGCGTTCAGCAAGTAGTAGATGCAGACACGATTGAAACAAATGGCTCAGCGTTAAGTCAGGAGACGTTAACTAAAATTGAGCATGCTGAAAAGATTAGAGGCGTTATTGTTTTTACAGACCCAGATTTTTCAGGAGAAAAAATAAGGAAACAGATAACTGAAGTGGTACCAACGGCAAAGCATGCGTTTATCTCTAGAAAAAAAGGAGAACCAAAACGTCAGGGAAACAGTTTAGGCGTCGAGCATGCTAGTGATGAGACTATTTTAGAAGCACTACGAAATGTTTCCACACCAACTACTGATGTTTTTCAGTCTGAAATAGAAATAGAAGATTTGATTTATTTTGGTTTAATTGCTGGAAACAATGCTAAAAAACGCAGAGAATCTTTGGGTGAGAAACTTAATATTGGCTATACAAATGGGAAACAATTAAAAAAACGTTTGAAAATGTTCCATATTGAAAAAGAGGCTTTCAAAAAAGCAATGAAAGAAATTTTAGAGGATGAAAACAATGAGTGATTATAAGGATATCGCGACACCAAGTCGAACGAAAGAAATATTAAAAAAATACGGTTTTTCCTTTAAGAAAAGCTTAGGGCAAAACTTTTTAACTGAACCTAATATTTTAAGAAATATTGCCGCAGCTGCAGAGTTAACAAGCGATGACCGCATTATCGAAGTTGGGCCAGGAATTGGTGCGTTAACTGAGCATTTAGCTCGTTCTAATGGAGAAGTACTAGCTTTTGAGATTGACCAACGTCTTATAGAAGTGTTGGATGATACGTTAAGTATTTATGATAATGTGACCGTTGTGAATGAAGATGTGTTAAAAGCAGACGTTAAAACAATTGCTAATGACGTTTTTACTACAGAAGGTGGCGTGAAGGTTGTTGCAAACTTACCTTACTACATCACAACGCCAATCATGATGCATTTGCTAATGTCCGGTTTAGATGTTGAGTCAATGGTTGTTATGATGCAAAAAGAAGTGGCTGATCGAATCACAGCAGTTCCAGGGACAAAAGCGTATGGTTCCTTATCAATTGCTGTTCAGTATTATATGAATGCTGAGCTAGCATTTATTGTTCCTAAAACAGCATTTGTTCCACAGCCTAATGTGGATTCAGCGATTATTAAATTAACCAAACGAACAGAGCCCATTGTTGATGTCGTGGATGAAGACTTTTTCTTTAAAGTAGCTAAGTCGGCTTTTACACAACGCAGAAAAACATTGTGGAATAATTTAATTAGTTATTTTGGAAAAGACGATGAAACTAAGGCGTGGCTTGAAAAATCACTTGAGATGAGTCAAATTGATCCGAAACGTCGTGGCGAAACGTTAAGTATTCAAGAATTTGGTGAACTATCTAATCAATTAATGGCGAATAAAAATAAATAATTCACAATGAATGTTCGTTGACAATAGTCTGTGCATTCGTTATCATAGTTACAAAAAGGGTTGGGGATGAATTAAATGAGAAAGAATTCAGTTCAGTCATTAACGTATGCAGCACTACTCATTGCTTTGGGGATTATGATACCACTAGTGATGCCAGTTAAAATTGTCATTGGACCAGCGTCGTATACACTTGCTAGTCATGTGCCAGTATTTTTAGCAATGTTCGTTTCTCCGTGGGTTGCTTTATTAGTTGCTTTAGGAACAGCGTTTGGCTTTTTCTTAGCATTTCCTTTTATTATTGGTTTTAGAGCATTATCTCATGTTATCTTTGCTGTTATTGGTGCTTTTTATTTATCAAAAAGACCAGGAATTATTTCATCACCAAAGAAAATGATTGGATTTAATATCGTGATTGGATTGATTCACGCTTTATGTGAAACGTTAGTGGTGACGTTATTCTTTACGACAGGAAAACTATCCACGGAAAGCTATTCTTATGGTTTTTTTGTGACCGTATTTCTTTTAGTTGGTGTGGGTGGATTTATTCATAGTTTAATTGATTATTCTATTGCCTTTTCAGTGGCTCAAAAAATTGGAACAAAATTTAAGTTTCCTGTTTATCTAGAAGCAAATAAATTAAAAAAGCTTGATTCCTAAAGGAGTCAAGCTTAGATATAAGATTTTCCTTTTAATATGGATTGCAGTAAGTATCTAGCTTTTCTAAATTTTTTCTCTTTCATTAACTCTATTAAAACATCTAAATCGTCCATGCTATCTCCTTATAAAACCATTCTTTTATAATATATTTTGGTCTTACTTCCAAATCCGAAATCCACTTCCGTTTACCTAATTTAAAATAACTAATTTCGTCTATAAATGCTCCCAATGTCCCAACCTCCCTCTGAAACAAACTCTATCTAATCACAATTAAATTTAGTTATTTCAAAAAACACATTATTTTATTGTGATATAATTAAATAAAAATAGCTTGGAGGTCAATTTATGAAAAATGAAATAGAAATAATGAAACAAGACGCTATTGAGAACATTGTAAGAGAGAATAAGTATATGATTGATAAGGTTATTTCTGAAAACGGCTCTTTAGAATTATCTGAAAAAGATTCTAAAAAAATTGAAAAAGTAATTCACGAAGAATCTAGTCATATTTTATCTGTTTCTTTAGATGTAGTTAGTAAAAATCCAGAGAAAGATAAATCAGAGTTAGTTAAATCTGTTTTAGAAAACCTTTCAAAAACTTCAAACATACGATTCGTTCGTAAACTATCTAAAAATTCAATCAAATATCTTAACAAAAAGGGGTTGTAAAAATGAATGTATTTGGAATTATTGGAAATTTATTTACCAGTTTATCTAAAAATGAAGAAGTAATACTATCATTCATAAAAATTGTCGATTTATCCGTAGATGCTGCTATTAATATATACGACGCTATTTCTGAACGTATAAAAGCTAGAAAATCAACTGTTCACAAGCAATCTGAGGAATCGACTGAGACAACTGTTTAGTTGTCTTTTTTAATACTCTCCATAAACTTTTCTTTAGTATATTTCATAAATATCTTCATACGACAACGTTTTTCGTTTTTCTGCTGTTATCAGCTCTTCAAGTAAAACTCTTAAAAGTCGTAGTGATCCGAAGAGTTTCCAGTTATCGCTCTTACAACATTACGAGCCAATTTGTCATTCTTTTCCAACAAACTATACCTCCACTCTAAACAATCTCTTGCCACACTCGGAACATTTAGCCCATTTAGCCCATTTATGGTTTTCATGTATTAATCCTTCGTACATTTCACCATTTTCAGTATCTTCCCCATCGTACCTAGCATGAAATTGACTTCTGCTACTTACTGTAGATGTAATGTAATACGTGTCGTGTCCACAATGAGGACATTCTTTCATATCTCGGTGCATATCAAATCATTCTCCTGTTTAATTTTATCTTCGGCCTCCCATTCCTTTTGTATATGTTATTATGTATGTATAAAATAAGAATGGAGGAGCTATATGTTTATATTTGTGCAATACTTATTACTATTTCTAAGTCTCTTTTTTCTCTATTTGTTCAAACTCAGTAAAGGCTATGTATTTGAGCCCGTTGCCTTAATTTTAGGGATAGTTTGTTTTGCTTTTTTTATCTACAGACTTATTAAACATGATAAATCTCAAAATAAAACTCAAGAATTGCAAAATCAGCTGGTCTCTAAAACTAGATCAACTGATAAAACAATTTTAAATCTTGAATTTGACACCCCCGTTATTACCATTAACTCTGACAATAAGACAATTATGTTAATTAACGAAAATAACGAAGTAAAATTTTTCGCATTCAACGAAATAAGTAAATATGAAATTTCAATAGATGATTTCGGCGTCGTCCAAAAGGATCTATCTGGAACTTTATTTACGCCTGTATTTTCGAATGTCGGATCATTTTCAGTTAAAATGCTTCGCAGTGCGAAAATTACCATTTATCTAAATAGGTTTGACACCCCCTTTGAAACTTGTATCATTTGGGATTATTATAAAGTGAAAAAAGGAAGCGACGCATATATAAAAATCGAAAATGAAATTAAAAAAGCCACTGCATATTTCGATATAATAAGCTCAGTTGTTAGCAAAGATTAAGCATACTTTTAGTATGCTCAGATTGAAGACAAACTAATTACTCATAAAGAGTAATTGGTTTTTTTTTTTGTTCATTGTCATTAATTTTGATAAAAAATCAAAAATAGAAAAAAAATAGAGCCCTCTTGGTCTCTTAGTTTAAGCATTTTTGCTAATTTTTTGA
>NZ_JAVWHO010000060.1:0-10715 GCF_036639995.1 Vagococcus sp.
TTAGAAAACTGGTTCATATTTTGAACCAGTTTTTTTGTGTTGTTTATAAAAAAACTACTACAACAAAATACTTTAAAAATCAAGACTATTTATTTCTATATATAGTGTTATAATAATGAAAGGTTACTATATATAGTGTTTTTTATAATAGGATTGGGAGATGAATGATTAATGCAACAAATTAATATAGATAGGTTAAATCAAGACATTTTAAATTTTGAGGAAGTTTTTCCGATAACAAAAGAAATGACCATTGAATTTGAAGGGATTTCTAGACTTGTTATGTTAGATAGATACGCTTATAAAGATATTTACAATGCGTCATTAAAGGCAGGAGACTTAGTTGTTTTAACGGTCAAAGATGACCCTGATTATCCAGCAAGGGGACTAGGAATTGTCAAAACAATTCATCAACAAGACTTAATTATTGAGGTTGAAAAGAGTTACCGAAACCAATTGTCTGATTTGAATGAACAAAAAACAGGATTAGTTAAAAGAAGAAAAGAAGAAATTGAAAAACCTCTTGAAATTTTTTATGAACAAATTGCCAAAAGAGTCGCAAAAGGAATGGCAGATCAAGAAGAACAATCAAAATATTCATTCTTTTTTGATAAATTTTATCAACAATTAGCTTCACAACAATTAATACCGGCTGGACGAGTTCTTTACGGTGCGGGTACAAATTCCAATGTTACTTATTTTAATTGTTTTGTAATGCCTTTTATTCATGATTCCAGAGATGGATTAGCTAAACATCGTCAAGAAGTTATGGAAATCATGAGTCGCGGTGGAGGTGTTGGTACCAATGGTTCAACGTTAAGACCACGCTCAGCAATCGTTCATGGTGTTAACGGTAAATCATCAGGTGCTGTTTCTTGGTTAAATGATCTTGCAAACTTAACTCATTTGGTTGAACAGGGTGGAAGTAGACGCGGGGCGCAGATGATTATGTTAGCTGACTGGCATCCAGATGTCTTTGAATTTGTTATTTCTAAAATTCAAAATGAAACTGTTCTTCGCTATTTAATTAGATCAACAAAAAGTTCATTTGTAAAAAAATTAGCAGAAGAAAAATTAGAGTTTACACCAATCACAGAAAGTGAAAAAGAAGCACTAGAATGTTTAGTAACAGAAGGTAAGAAAAATAAGTTATCACATAATGATTATCTTAAGACAGTTGAGCAAAAACTTTTAGATGGTGGAACATATAGCGTAAAAGAAAAAGAATTTTTGACAGGGGCTAATATTTCGATTTGTTTGACCAAAGAATTTATGCACGCTGTTGAAAATGACTTAGACTATGAGTTGAAATTTCCTGACATTGAAAACTATTCAGCAGATGAAATGAATGATTACGATAAAAACTGGGTAGAAATGGGTGATGTCAGAAAGTGGGAAGAAACTGGACGTAAAGTTAAAACTTATCGCCGTATTAAAGCGTCAGAATTGTGGGAATTAATCACCTTTTGTGCCACTTATTCAGCCGAACCAGGAATTTTCTTTATTGATAATGCTAATGAAATGACTAATGCAGCAGCCTATGGTCAAAGTGTAGTTGCTACTAATCCGTGTGGTGAGCAACCGTTAACTCCTTATGCAGTTTGTAATTTAGCAGCGATTAACTTAGCTAAAATGGTTAATAAGGAAAGAAAAGAAGTTGATACAAAAAAACTAATAGAAGCAGTTCAGACCAGTGTTCGTTTTCAAGATAATGTCATTGACGCAACACCTTATTTTTTAGAGCCAAATAAATTACAAGCAAAAAGTGAACGTCGAATTGGTTTAGGTGTGATGGGACTTGCTGATATGTTAATTTATTGCGAAAAAGCTTATGGATCAATTGAAGGAAACATATTAATTGAAACTGTTTTTGAGACTATCGCAGTAACAGCCTATGAAACTTCTATAGAACTTGCTAAAGAAAAAGGAAGTTTCCCTTATTTAGTTGGTCAAACTGATAATGAGACAAAGTTGTTAAGAGAAAAGTTTATTAAGACTGGTTTCATGCAAAAGATGCCAAAACATGTTCATGAGGGAATATTAAAGTATGGTATTCGTAATTCTCACTTATTAACGGTGGCTCCAACAGGGTCGACTGGGACTATGGCAGGAGTGTCAACTGGCTTAGAACCTTACTTTTCATTTTCTTATTTCAGAAGTGGGCGATTAGGAAAATTTATTGAAGTAAAAGCAGACATTGTCGAAGAGTATTTGAAAGAAAATCCTAATGATGCAACTGATACCTTGCCATCACAGTTTGTTTCTGCTATGGACTTATCACCAGAGGAGCATGTTAGTGTTCAGTGTACTATTCAAAAGTGGGTGGATAGTTCAATTTCTAAAACAGTCAATGCGCCAAAAGGTTATTCGGTGAAACAAGTAGCTAAAATCTATGAAGATTTATATAAAGGTGGCGCTAAGGGTGGTACAGTTTATGTTGACGGTAGTAGAGATACTCAGGTATTAACATTAAGTGCAGAAGAGAATGAACTATCTGATCTGATGCTCTTTGAAGTAGAACAAGAAGAGAAGCCTTTAGTCATTGATATTAAATCCAGCGAATTATCTGATAATATCTGTCCCTTCTGTCATGAAGGAACAATAGAAGAAATTGGTGGTTGCAGTACCTGTACACATTGTAAAATTCAATTAAAATGTGGTTTATAATCCCTTTACCTTTTGTCTTTTTCTCGTTAAAATGAGGGTTAAAGATGAAAGGTGGTTTTTATAAATTGTACGGTATAGATGCGATTGTCAGGATTTTTAGTCATTTTGCTTTTATCTACTTAACTTTTTGGGCATTGCAGTCGTTAAGGGTAGAAAATTTATTTAAAAAAGGGCAACAATATTATAAACAAATCCGTTTAATATATGTGCTATTTTCAATTTTTATTGGTTACACTGTCAGTAACTTTTTTATGGAAGTGATGTTTTTAACTCGCGATTTATTCCAAGGATTTCTTTCTTAAAACCCTTATTTTTTGAAATCAGTAATAAAAAATACCATTTTGTATGAGTGCGTGGTATAATGATTGAGATTTGAAATTAATTCCAGAAATTTTGGAGGGAGAATTATGGAGTATATTGAAGTTCGCAGCGGAAAGAAGCTGTTAGGACAAGTTAAAATTGAGGGGGCAAAGAACGCTGTTTTGCCAATTTTAGCTGGTGCCTTGCTTGCCGATAAAGGGGAAACAACGATTACGAATGCACCAATCCTTTCAGATGTTTTTATGATGAATAATGTCATCAAACATTTGAATACTGATATTGAGTTTAACCAAGAAAAAAACACTATTAAAATTAACGCAACACGAGAATTAGAAATTGAAGCGCCATTTGAGTATGTTAGTCAAATGAGAGCATCAATTGTAGTAATGGGACCACTTTTAGCAAGAACAGGACATGCTAAGGTAGCTATGCCTGGTGGATGTGCTATTGGTAAACGTCCAATCGACCTACATCTTAAAGGATTTCAAGCCTTAGGTGCTACGATTACCCAAACAAATGGGTATATTGAAGCTAAAGCTGATGAATTAAAAGGCGCAAGAATTTATCTTGATTTTCCTAGTGTAGGCGCAACTCAAAATATCATGATGGCTGCTGTTAAAGCTACAGGAACAACGGTTATCGAAAATGTAGCAAGAGAACCAGAAATTGTTGACTTGGCTATCTATTTAAATAAAATGGGCGCTAAAATAACAGGAGCTGGTACTGAAACAATTCGTATTGAAGGTGTATCATCTCTAACAGGAATTGAACACTCAGTTGTTCAAGACCGGATTGAAGCAGGAACATTTATGGTTGCAGCAGCAATTACAGGTGGAAATGTATTGATTAAAGAAGGAATCACGGAACATAATCGTCCGTTAATTTCTAAATTAATTGAAATGGGTGTACGTGTTACAGAAGAAGCAGAAGGTATCCGTGTTATCGGGCCAGACGTTTTACTTCCAACTGACATCACAACACTACCTCATCCAGGATTTCCAACTGATATGCAAGCACAAATGAGTGTTTTAATGACATTAGCAAGTGGTTCAAGCGTTTTATCTGAAACTGTGTTTGAAAACAGATTCCAACACCTTGAAGAAATGAAACGTATGGGCGCTAAATTTAAGGTATCAGGCAATGTTGCATATATTGATGGCGTTTTAGGCCTTCAAGGAACAGAAGTTTCAGCAACCGATCTAAGAGCTGCAGCAGCATTAATTATTGCTGGTATGGTAGCTGATGGTGTAACGAAAGTTCATCATTTAGAATATCTAGATCGTGGTTATTATCATTTCCATAAAAAATTACAAGCTCTAGGAGCCAATGTCGAACGAATTAATGATGAAAAAATCGTATCGAATAAAACTAAAGAAGTTATCACTAACTAATTAATTTATTCAGTAAGGAGAAGCCAATGGGATCAGTGACTAAACATGTGCTTATGCAATTAATAATCATATTATTAGCTATCATTGTTTTAGCAGTTCTTTTTTTCGTCGGCATCTTTATCGGTTATGTCATTTTAGGTAAAGGACAAAGTTCAGATGCTTTCAATCCCGATACTTGGAATCACATTTTAGACTTCATTAATTAAATCGGCTAATTTGTGTTGTAAATTAAGGACTTTTCATGTGAAATACAAGGTTGACCATTTTGGGTCAACCTTATTTTAATATTCAAGAAGGTGACTAGAGTTAATATGTTAAAAAAAATATTTATTGCACCTGTTCGTTTCTATCAAAAATTTATTTCACCTTTATTTCCTAGAAGTTGCCGTTATCATCCAACTTGCTCTCAATATATGATTGACGCGATCAATTATCATGGAGCTTTAAAAGGATTTGTTATGGGAACTAGCCGTATCTTAAGGTGTCATCCTTTTGTAAAGGGTGGAATTGACTACGTGCCACCTAAATTTACATTAAGAAAAAATCCTGATGAAACATACAGAGGACCCTATAAAAAATATAAAAACAGCTAACTGCTGTTTTTTTTATTTGTTTGAATTGTCAGAAAATTCTGTTGACACAAGATTAGAAAATGATTATAATTGGAGACATCTTATTAACAAATGTTAATTAATTTGAAGAAGTAGAGGAGAGTTGTCATGAAAAAAAAAGCCTTAGTGTTTATTGCCAGTTTATTTTTATTAACGGCGTGCGGTATACCTGGTGGAGGAAATCCATCTCAACTAAAAAAAAATAAACAGAATGCTGAAACAGTAAAAATAGGATTAAATTTAGAATTATCAGGAGCAGTCGCAGCTTACGGAAATCAGGAAAAAGATGGAGTTATGTTAGCTGTTGAAGAAATTAACCAAAAGGGTGGTATTAATGGAAAAAAAGTTGAATTAGTGATTAAAGACAATAAGTCTGATACTGCTGAGTCAGCTGCGGTTGCCGCTAATTTAACAACAAAGGAAGAAGTTGTGGCAATTATTGGTCCAGCAACATCTGGAGCAAGTAAGGCAGAAATTCCAAATGTGACAAAAAGTAAAGTTCCTGCAATTACACCTTCTGGAACAGATGATACTATTACTGTTTTAAATGATAAGATTCAAGAATTTATGTTTCGAGCATGCTTTCAAGATTCATTCCAAGGTGTTATTTTAGCTAATTATGCAACAAAAAATCTAAATGCTAAAAAAGCAGTAGTCATTGGTGATGTTTCAAGTGATTATGCTAAAGGTTTAACAGCATCATTTAAAAATACTTTTGAAGGTGACATTGTTGCTGATGAGAAGTTCAATCAAAAGGATAAAGATTTCAAAGCGATTTTGACAAAGATTAAAGATAAAGAGTTTGATTTTATTTACTTACCTGGTTATTACGAGGAAGCTGGACTAATCATTAAACAAGCAAGAGAAATGGGCATTAAACAACCAATTTTAGGAGCAGATGGTTTTTCTGATGAAAAATTGGTAGGTATTGCTGGTGAGAAAAATATGGATGAAATTTATTATACTGCTCATTTTTCTGAAAAAGCACCAGGTTCAGACCGAGTAGGTCATTTTATTAAAGCATTTAAAGAAAAATACAAGAAAACACCAAGTTCATTTAATGCGTTAGCTTATGATTCAATGTATATGATTGCAGAATCAATGGAAAAAGTTGGAGAAATTGACAGTGAAAAGTTAGCTAAAGAGTTATCTGAATTAAAAAACTTTGACGGAGTAACAGGGAAGATGAGCATGGATAAAAATCATAATCCTAAAAAACCAGCTGTTGTTATTGGAATAAAGAATGGAAAAGAAGCTTCAGCAGATGTGGTTAATCCATAAAAGGATACGAGTAAAATAAAGGAGGTATGTTGCAAATGGATGTTTTTCAACAGTTAATTAACGGTTTATCCTTAGGCAGTATTTACGCTTTGTTAGCATTAGGGTATACCATGGTTTACGGCATAATAAAATTAATCAATTTCGCTCATGGTGAAGTTTATATGATAGGGGCTTTTGTTGGTTATTTTGTTACGAATCAATTTAAGTTGGGGTTAGTTCCAACGCTATTAATCGCTATGACGATTTGTTCAATCTTAGGCGTTTTGATTGAGTATTTAGCGTATCGACCTCTAAGAAAGTCAACACGAATTGCGGCATTAATTACAGCAATTGGTGTATCATTCTTAATTCAATCATTGATGATTTACTTTGTGGGAGCTGATACAAGACCTTTTCCACAAATGATTGAAAATAAAAACTATGATTTAGGTATTTTTGTTATTAGTAATATTCAATTACTAATTTTAACAACGTCCATCACTCTCATGATTTTATTGCAATTTATTGTTAAATATACAAAAATGGGAAAGGCTATGAGAGCCGTTAGTGTTGACGCAGACGCTGCTCAATTAATGGGTATTAATGTTAATCATACTATTTCATTCACTTTTGCGATTGGTTCTTCTCTAGCTGCAGCAGGAGGCGTTTTAATTGGATTATATTATAACAGCATTGATCCAATGATGGGCGTTGCCCCAGGCTTAAAAGCATTTATTGCAGCTGTATTTGGTGGAATAGGTATTATTCCAGGAGCTGCATTAGGAGGCTTTGTAATAGGAATAATTGAAACCTTTGTTAGTGCCCTAGGATTTACAGCCTATCGTGATGCTGTTGTTTATGCCATTTTAATTATTGTTTTACTTGTTAGACCAGCTGGTTTACTTGGTAAAAATGTGAAAGAGAAAGTGTAGGTGAATGAGATGAAAGAAAATTTAAAGAATAATGTGTCATGGCTTCTTTTCATGGTGATTACTTTTGGCATATTGGCTGGTGGTTATTCAATTGGTCTCATGTCGCCTGTTGTTGAAACGACATTAGTGATGATTGGCATAAATGTTATTTTAGCTGTTGGTTTAAACTTAGTTATTGGTGTTTCAGGTCAATTTTCCTTAGGTCATGCAGGTTTTATGGCTATTGGAGCCTATGCTACAGCTATTTTTTCTCTAAAAAATCCTACATTTACTGGTTTTTTAACCGGCTTACTTGTAGGCGCATTGTTATCTGGGATTGTAGCTCTTCTTGTTGGTATTCCAACACTAAGATTAACAGGAGATTATTTAGCAATTGCTACATTAGGCGTATCTGAAATTATTAGAACACTGATTATGAATTTTGATAGTGTGACAAACGGTCCAGCCGGCTTATTTGGTATCACACCTTTTGTTAACTGGGGTATGGTTTACGTTGTTGTCTGTGTAACCACTTTAATTACGACTAATTTTATTAAAAGTCCAGCTGGTAGAGCAACATTGGCTGTTCGGGAAAATGAAATCGCAGCAGAGTCAATGGGGGTAAACACGACTAAATATAAAGTGATTGCTTTTGTAATTGGTGCAATGACAGCAGCTATTGCTGGTGGACTATATACAAGTTATATTCAAACGATTGTGCCACAGAATTTTGATTTTATGAAGTCAATTGATATTTTAATTATTGTTGTATTTGGTGGTGTTGGAAGTATCACAGGAACATTTATAGCCGCCATTGCTTTAGGATTTCTAAATATGTTTTTACAAGATGCTGGATCCATTCGAATGATTATTTATGCTGTGGCATTAGTTGGTGTTATGATTTTTAAACCAACAGGATTATTAGGAACAAAAGAATTATCATTTAAGAAATTTTTCAGTAAAGGAGGTCATGTCAATGTCACTTCTAAAAGTAAATAATTTAACTAAAAATTTTGGAGGACTAGCAGCTGTTTCCAATGTTAATCTAACACTGGAGACTAATGAACTTGTTGGATTAATTGGCCCTAATGGTGCGGGGAAAACCACACTATTTAACTTATTGACTGGTGTGTATGAGTCAAGTGAGGGAGATGTTATTTTAACGACCTCTAATAAAGAAGAACGATTAAACGGTATGAAACCATATGTTATTGCTAATAAAGGGTTAGGTCGTACCTTTCAAAATATACGTCTCTTTAAAGAGTTGTCAGTGCTAGACAATGTTTTGATTGCGATGACTGGAAAACAGGAAGTAGGAGTTTTAACTAGCATTTTAAGATTACCTACATTTTATAAAGCTGAGAAACAAATGAAGGAAAAAGCACAACAACTTTTATCTATTTTTGATTTATTAGATAAAGAATCAAGTAAGGCAAAAAATTTATCATATGGCGAGCAAAGAAGATTGGAAATTGTTAGGGCGCTTGCAACAGAACCTAAAATTCTTTTTTTAGATGAACCAGCTGCTGGGATGAATCCACAAGAAACAGCTGAACTAACAGAATTAATAAAGAAAATTCAAAAAGAATTTGACCTAACTATTTTGTTAATTGAACATGATATGTCACTTGTTATGGAAGTTTGCGAAAGAATTTATGTCCTTGAGTATGGGCAGTTAATTGCTGAAGGAAATCCAGAAGAAATAAAAAATAATGAACGTGTTATTAAAGCGTACTTAGGTGGTGATATATAATGTTAAAAGTTGAAAATTTATCCGTTCATTATGGAATGATTCAAGCGGTGAAAGAGATTAATTTTGAAGTAAAAGAAGGAGAAATTGTCAGTTTAATTGGAGCAAATGGTGCAGGAAAAACAACTATTTTAAGAACGATTTCAGGTTTAGTTCGACCAAGTCAAGGAACGATTACATTTCAAGGTCAACAAATAGAAAAAGAATCTTCCCCTAAAATAGTTAGTAGTGGACTAGTTCAAGTACCAGAAGGACGGCATATTTTCACAGGAATGACAGTTATGGAAAATTTAGAATTAGGCGCATTTTTATATAAAAATAAAAAAGAAAGTGCTGATATCTTAGAAGTCATTTTTGAGAGATTTCCCATTTTAGCTGATAGGAAAAATCAAGATGCTTCAACTCTTTCAGGCGGAGAACAACAAATGCTTGCAATGGGTAGAGCGTTATTATCACGTCCTAAATTGCTATTGCTAGATGAGCCGTCAATGGGGCTGGCACCCATTTTTATTAAAGAAATCTTTTCAATAATAGAAGAAATCAATCGTCAAGGAACAACTGTTTTACTTATTGAGCAAAATGCTAAAATGGCGTTAAGCATTGCAGATCGTGGTTATGTTTTAGAAACTGGAAAAGTTGTTTTAGAAGGAACAGGAAGCGAGCTACTTAAAAGTTCAGATATTCAAAAAGCGTATTTAGGAGGATAAACAATGTTAGTAAAAGATTACATGTCTCAAAAATTAGTTTTGACCAAAAAAGATACTAAAATATTTGATGCCATTGAGTTAATGAAACAACACGATATTCATCGGTTACCAGTGGTTGAAAATAAACGGTTAGTTGGTTTAATAACAGAAGGTACGATTCAAGAGGCAATGCCGTCAAAGGCAACGAGTTTGAGTGTTTATGAAATTAACTACTTACTAAATAAGACGACAGTTGAAGATGTTATGATAAAAAGTGTTGCGACTATTAAAGAAGAGTGTTTATTAGAAGATGCTATTTTTCAAATGAGAAAAGAACAGGTCAATGTGTTACCCGTTTTAAATAATTTGAATGAATTAGTAGGAATTATTACGAACAATGACATATTTGATGCTTTCTTAAAAATTACAGGATACAGGGAACCTGGAACGAGAGTGTCAATCAAAATTGCTGAAGATCAAGAAGGAGTTCTAGCCAATCTAACCCAAATTTTTGCAGAAAACCATTTGAATATTGTCCAAATTGTTGTTTATCGCAACAAAGAAATTCCGGTGGTTGTACTTCAAACAACCTCTGAAAATAGTGAAGCAATCAAAGAACTTATTGAAAACGAAGGTTATGAGGTGTTATCTTCTATTCAAACACTACAAAGATAAAAGGTTTCTTATTCTATTTTTCCTCTCTGACTTAACAAATATCTAAAAATATGATATTCTCAATAAGTTGAGATATGAGAGGTGAAATAAAATGAAAAAAAATAAACCTGTTGAAGTTGAAATTAAAGAAACAGAAATTAAAAAAGACGACAATATGATGACATGCCATCAATTATTTATTGGAAAGAAAATGATTGGCGAAGTATTGGAAGTTGATAATGCGAAGTTTGAAGTTAGAGCTGATGATAGTTTTGTAAGTATTGCTAAAACAATGGATCAAGGCTATGAAGAAGTTTTAAGAAATTGGAATTTACATAATTAAAAAAAGGGCTTGCTTTTTTTTGATAAATTATGTATTATTATGAAGTCGGGTTTTTACACGACTAGTTGGAGGGGTAGCGAAGTGGCTAAACGCGGCGGACTGTAAATCCGCTCCTTAGGGT
>NZ_JAVWHO010000061.1:0-2903 GCF_036639995.1 Vagococcus sp.
AATATAAAAGGAGAGTTTCCAATGAAAAGAACATCGATTTTAGCATTAGGTATTTGTTTAGTCAGTTTCCCTTTAACTACCTTCGCAGAACCACTAGAAGGAGATACTACTAATCATCCAGCCACTGCAGATGTCACACGGCAAAATACTAACGAAACACAATTTTCACTTAAAAAGGAGTTTCCAATTGCTGCAAAAGAAAATGATGCCGCAACAAATGGAAAAGTATCAACACTTATTTCTACTTCTTTAAATTTACACGGATTATCTAATTACGATAATTATCTAAGATTCACCAATGTTTCACTCCCTGAAGATGCTGTTTTGAAAAAGGCTTCTCTTGTTTTTACTTCAAAAAGTGCTTCAACTAAAGCAACTGAGTTCACTATTCAAGGAGAAATTGGCAATAATGCACCTTTCTCAACAGTTAGTAACACCTTTACAAACCGTGCCATGACAGATAACCAATTATCTGTTAAAACCCCTGACAACGTCGCAATCAATGAAACCTTAGAAACAGAAAATATTTTATCTATCATGGAAGAAATGATTGCTAAAAATCAAGATTCCACTGACTTTGTTTTCAAACTAAAAGGGAACGGAACTGGTCGATACGTTGCAAAATCATTTGAATCTGACCCTAAATCAGCTCCCAAACTAGTTTTAGAATATGACTCTAGCAGTAATGATGTATCTGTGCCTATTGCTAGTGCAACTGATACAGCTAAAGAACTGACCAATACAAAAAAAGTAACAACAACTGGTAATTTGGAGTTTGGTGGACATCGTGCAGCTCCTTTAGACTCTAATAAGCAAAGTCTTGGCTTGAGATTTGCCCAAGTAGATATCCCAGAAGATGCTGTGGTAGAAGATGCTTATATTGAATTTACTACTTACACACCATCAGCAAAACAAGTTACATCACACATGAGCATTCAATCTGAGTTAGGTAACGCAGAAACTTATAATAATAAAGATGCCAATATTACTGGTCGTAAATACAGTAAACTAAAAGCAAACTTTGATACTGATAATTTGAAAAAACGCGGAGATAAAGTTAGAACAGCTGATTTAAGTGATTTAATCACAGAAAACAGATTAAATGGCTGGAAATCTGGAGACGCAATAGGGTTCAAACTTGAGGGAGATAACTACTTAGGTAGCGTGTACTCTTTTGATAAAGCAAACTCTCCACGGTTAGTTATTACTTATAAACACAGTGATACACCACTTACATTTAAAAATATGATTACTGAAAATAAAGAAATCAATGACGTGTTTGTTAATGAGCTTTCAACAGAAGGAACGGTTGCTTCAAAAGAAAGCTGGATCGAACTTTACAATAAAAATGACAAACCTGTTCTTCTTAATAAGGATATTACATTAGTTAATAAGAAGAAAAAATTTGATTTAAAAGGAATTATTATTCCGGCTAATGGTTATCGTGTCATTTATATGGACGGTAAAAATGAGTTGGGCAATGATCATAGCAGCTTCGAATTAGGTGGCTCTGGTAATTTAAGTTTAATCGATAGTAGTGAAAAAGATAAACGGACGATTGATTCGATTGATTATGAAAAACATGCTTATAATCAAACGGTTGGTAGAAAACCAGATGGTTCACAAAATGTTTTAGTTATTAATGAACCAACATTTGAAGCAACTAACGACGTAGCTAAGACTGACTCTAAGTTACACTTTAATAAAGAAAGAGGCATCTACTCAGAAGGTTTCGACTTGGCTCTAAGTGCTGACCCTAGTTTAACCATTCGATACACAACAGATGGATCTGAACCAACAGCTACTAAAGGAACTATTTATAAAGAAGCTATCAAAGTTAACAAAACAATGGTTGTTAAAGCCATTGCCTACAACGACTCTATCAAAACAGGTGTCATGGCTCACTCTTATATTTTAGAAAATAACTATCAAAATGAAGTGACAAAAGGACTAGTTTGGCAGTTCAAACAAAATATCTCACCTGAAGAATACGCAAAAGGTATGAAAGAATTTCCGATTGTTTCTGTAACATCTGATAGAGCTAATTTAACTACCGAAGATTCTAATGGAACGTTTGAATATATTGACGCACATACTGGTAAAGGACACGGCAACTATTTCAGCTACTCTGCTAACAAAAAATTTGGTCAAGTTAGTGCTAGCCAATATAATGCTGGTGTGGCTACTAAATTTAGCCGAAACGCCTTAACTAAAAAAGCTAAATATCAATTCTTTGAAGAATATCCTAATGATAACTACCCTGTCGTTAAAAAATTCGCTAAATTAGAATTAAAAGAAGGTCAAGATGGCCCTCAAAATGATATTTACGGCTTAGGCTACAACAGATATGACGAAAAAGTAACGAATACCTTAGCTAAACAAATGGGTAAAATTGCCCTGAGCGCTCGCTACGTTAACTACTTCTACAATGGACAGTACTTTGGTGTAAAAACACTTCGTGAAGATTTTGGGGAAAAAATGTTTGAAGAATACTTTGGTGGTAACGATGACGAGTACACTAAAATCAGATTCCAAGATGCTGCATTTGCCACAGGTGACGTTGAAGATAAAACAAATACTGTGTGGAAAACTATTCAACAACCCGTTAAAGCAAAAGATTTCCAAGAATCTAAGAAATACATTGATTTTGATGACCTGATTAATACACAGATTTTATTTATGTTTGTGGATACTGAAAGAGAAATTGACGCAGTTGTGGAAAACTCTGTTTTGGAAAACAACCCGAAAGCAGTTAAAATGAAATTCAATGTGAACGATACGGACGGCGCCTTCCACAATAACAACTTAACTGGCACAGGACAAGCTCCTTTAGCCGGCGGTGGTGGAACTTACCGTTTCAAATGGAATGCGGATGATATTTCTAAACAAGGTGCTGGTAAAAT
>NZ_JAVWHO010000061.1:3003-10298 GCF_036639995.1 Vagococcus sp.
GCTTTCTCACAAGATATGTGGAAAAAATATAACATGGCTCATACTTTAAATCCCGTTCAAATAGTAGAGAAAGAAAATCAACAATTACTATTTAGCTCAAGTCAAAAGGCAACTATCTACTACACAACAGATGGAACTGACCCAATGGGCGCCGATGGAACTATTTCAAAATCTGCTGTAAAATACAGTAAGGATAGTATTCCATCAACTAATGATAAATTAACTATTCGTGCTTTTGAACCTAATAATTGGGGACCGATTGTAAGTAAATAAAAACAAGTGGATCATTCTTTCAGTATAAAAGAATGATTCACTTGTTTATTTTTTATCAGGTGTCTTTTTTTTCTTCTGACTTTTGCTAATAATAAAGAAAATTCCTGCTGTTGTTGCTATAAACGAAACCACAATCAGGATAATAACTAACCAATTTATTGTTTTTTCTTTTGGTGTTTCTTCAAACAGAACATCCTGTTTCTTTTCTTTATTTTCCTTAGTTACTTCAAATTTATTTTCAAAATCCCACTTTTTGTCATCTATGAATACTGTAGTTTTCGTACGATATTTGCCTAACTCTAAATCATCCGTTCCTTCAAGAGGAAGAGCTAATGTTGAATTGGGCGCAATTCGGTAATCACTTACTTTAAATTCTTTCAAAACTTTATCTGAATCTTCTCCCATTAACAGCGTCTCTGCTTTTACTTTAGACGCTATCATAGGTCTGACGTTATTAATAGATACGTAAGCTTTTTGACTATATTTCGCTCCTGATGATGTTATTTCTGGCTCAATTTTTTTATCATTTTCTTTTATTGAAATTGAATAAATATAAGAATATTCATTTTGTAAAGAAGCACCATCCTTAATCGGTTCTGTGCTTTCTTTAGTTATTTCTTTTAAACGAATACCTCCAAGTACAAGTCCGTCAAATTTCGCTCTGGGAACTGTTAATTTAAATTTAATTTCTTCTGTTTCTCCTGGTTTTACTTTTATTTGAGTAGGCGCTTCAATCATCTCACTGATTGCTAACGGTTCCTCACCAATCAATTTCTCTTTACTTGCACCATAATTAATAACGCCTGTTGAACTTGTTGTGGCATCACTTACTGTAACTTGAATTGTTTTAGCCTTATCACTATTATTAGTCACTTTAGTTACCAAGGTTTGTTTATCACCTGGGTTCACTTTTAACTCAAAGTAGTCACGATCACTAATCTGGTTTTTGGGATGAACATTTTCATATGTAAATCCCAATGGATCTTGCTCTTCAGCATTCGCTTTATTTTTTGTCAACATCACACAGGTAACTAAAATCATTAAAAATACTAATGATGGTTTAATTCGTTTATTTTTTATCATTACGTCGTATCCTTTATCTCTTAGTTTGTTAAAAAATTTTAAACTTGCTTATTGGAAAAATCCTTGCATTTACTTTTCCGATAATTTCCTTTTCTGAAACAAACCCATAATACCGACTATCTGTAGAACTTTTCCGATTATCTCCAAGAACAAAATAACTTCCCTTTGGTACCGTTTGACTCCCTGTCACATCCTCCAAAGTAAAATCATCTGTTAATATCATACTATCTAACGATTTTTTCTTAGCGACTAAGTATTTTTCTTCTTTGCCTTCTCCGTTAATATATAGCTCATCACCTTTATAATATAGGGAGTCTCCAGGCATGCCGATAATACGTCGGACAGAATTCCCTTTTCCATTTGGTGTTTTCATATAAACTAAGTCAAATCTATTCATCGTTTTTCCACGACTAACAGCAACAATATCATCGTTACCTAGACTTGTTAACATCGAATAACCGTCCATCTTACCTACTGTAAAAAAGAGCATAAATATAGCAGTATACAATAAAAGAGAAATAAGCACGGCAGCACCTATCTTAAAGGCTAATACTTTTTTAGTATTTTTCTTTACTACCTTGCGTTTTTCTCTTTTTTTATTTTTCGAAGTATTAACTTTTCTTTTCTTATGTAAAGAACTACTTTTTCTTTGATGATTTTTTTTATGTCTCTTTTTATGACTATTTTTCTTTAATGCATTCTCATCTTTTTTTCGGTTTTTAGAACGGCTTTTTTGATGACTTCGTTTATGACTTTTCTTATGGTTTTTACTCATAGTTAGTCATCCTTTGTCACTATTTTTTTTCTTTTAAAGAAGACTCATCAATTTTGTAGTAATCTATCACTTTTTTCTGAGTCTGCCTCACCACTTTTATATCATCTAAATATTCTGCTTGTTTTTCCTTATCTTTCTTTAAAGCTTCAAAATTTTGAGAACTTACGTTAACACCAAATTGTCCTACTCTTGCGTAATATTGATTGAGTAATATTTGTGCTTCCTCAACACTTTGATTACTTCCTTTTTTGGAAGCAAAAGATGATAGTGAAACAGCTATTGAATGAATATTATCTGATGCTTTTTTCTCAGATTTACCATCAATATCTTTAATCTGTTGCTCCAACTGATCCAATAAGTAATAAGCATAAACAATATTTTCTGTATCCTCATCAGTAATAGTTGTCGCCTGATAATACTTGGCATAACCAGAAGCTCCTCCAAAAATCAGAAAGGCTAAAAAGCTAAACAAAGTTAATCTTAATTTTTTAGATTTTTGATTTTCAGCCTGTCGAACTTCACGTTTCCATTTCCTTCTTTTTTTTCTGTCCTTAGGTTTACCATTTTGCAGAGCCGTAACATTCTTTTTCGAAATAATAAATTGAACAAGAGAGACCATCATCAAAATGAAAAGTAAAATAGATACGGAAATTCCTACTATTAAAACTATATCAAATGTACTCATTTACTTCCCTACTTTCTCTTACTTACGTTTTGATGATTTCTTCTTAGAAGAACTTTCCTTTTTATTCGCTGGTTTCTTTTTAGTTACCTTCAAAATAACCACAACAATGATAACAAGTGCTAAAACGCCACCAACGATTAAGGCTATCATTTTCCAATCTAATCCTCTTTCTTGAACTAAATATGGATCTTGTTTATTAAACCGATCTGCTTCTTCGTCAGTAATTTTGAAGTTCTCATCCCATTTCCATTCCTTGTCATAGCCCTTCAAAACAATATGAGCCGTATAATCTCCAGCTACCATCCTGTCTCCATCTAAACTAACCGGATACTCCATAATTGAATTAGGAGCCATTGTCACATCATTTGCTTTCTTTTGATAAAGAACTTCGCTTTTACCCTTTTTAGTAATTTCAGCATTTAATACTAAGTCTTTCGCTGCTAGATTTTGAATATTACCAAGACTAACAATAATAGCATTTCGATAATTTTGTAATCCCGCTTTAACACTTCTAAGTTTAAAGTCAGGTTTTACTTCAGTCTTATTCATTCTCAACGTCACACCAAAGAGAAACGCAATCTTATTTTCGATTGTTGCTCCTTTTTCATCTTGTGTTTCGAATTTTTGACCTTTTTCTGATAATTCGATACCACCTAAGACAATACCATCATAAGCTGTCTCTGGCATTGAAATATCCAAAACTAAATCAACCGTTCCTTTTGCTGGTACTTTAGTTTCAGCAGGAACTTTTACTAAATCAGGTAAATCATATTTCATAGATTTATCTTTTTTAAAATTAGATGGGCTATATTCAATACCTCCACTACCATTAGTTCTAGCACCGGATACCTTTGCTTCGACAGTAATTTCTTTGTCACTATAATTTTTTAGTTCAACGTTTACTTTTTGTTTTTGGCCAGGTTTCATCATTAAATTTAGTGCTTCGCCACTAGTTATTTGGTTATCTGGATGTTTTACCTGTTTAGAAAAGCTTGTCCCTTCTAATTTATCCTGGGCATTTACTGATATTGTAGTTACTCCGAAAAAAACAATTACACTACTTATTAAAAGAATTAATTTATTTATTCGTTTCATATTTTTTCCTCACCATTCATAAAATGTCGTCGTTATAGTCCTCTAATCATTATAAGCGACAAAATCCCTATACGCAATATAAGATGCGTGGCAAATTGTAGTTATCTAATCTTCTTTTTAAAGTTTACGTTAAATATATTCAAAGAAACTAAATTTACTACAATATTTTCTTTTAATAATAAAAGAAGATCTAGAAAATGGGTTTTCTAGACCTTCCCTATATCAGATAATATAAAAACCATCTAATTAAATAGTATCAATATCACCAATTGTCCAAGTAATTTTAGCTGTATATTCTGATGCAGCTAATGGAGTGTTTGCTGGAACTGTTAATTTAATTGAGTTTGCACTTGTATCTGTTCCACCATTAAATTCATCTGAACGTCCATATTGAATCATGTAAGTACCAAATCCTGAACCAGCTGCTGCTTTAGCCATTGGTTTAGCTCCACCAGTTTCTGATAATTGAACTGTTGGTGTTGCTGTAATACCTGGAATAACACCAGTTGGGTTACCAGCACCAAATCCATTTTCAATATCTGTTGTTACTGCTGGATTTGTAAAGTCAATAGTAGCTCCTTTTAAGACACCACCATCTGCATTTTTAAATTGTTGAGTCATATTAGCTTTTAATTCCCAACCAGCTGTTTTGTTGTCTTTTAAAGCACGTTTGTCAGTAATTTGTACCCAGTTACCACGTTTTACATCGTCACCTTTTTTATTCTTTGTTTTTGCTGCTGCTGCTTGATAATGTCCTTGTTGTGTTGAAATTTTAGCATTTTGACCTTTGTCATCTGTAAATTTCAAGTTAGGAACCATATCTACTGATAAAGCTCCACCATCGGGGTTAGTTGGTCCAATTGGGTCTACTGGATCTGTAGGGATTTCAGGGTCAACAGGTGGGTTTGTTGAAGTATCTTCTTCATAAGTAATACTACCATTTCCTGTTAATTTTTTAGCGTCTCCACCTTCTGCTAAAACTGTTGGAGCTAAAAGAGTTAATCCTAATGTTGCTACTGCTGCTGTTGTAATTAATTTTGTTGCTTTCATTATGTAATTCCTCCTATTTTTTCTAAATTTATGATAGCTCAGACAATGTCCAAGTTAGCACGGTTTTATATTTTACCGGGTCCTTTTGTATTGCTCCAGGTACAAATAATTGTATCCCTGAATTTTTATAAATGGGTTTATTATTGAATGAAGCATCAGTGACCGGTTTACCGTCTGCATTCAATAATGGTGTTAGCGTCTTTTCTTGACCTTCCACCTCCCCTGTTGATCCGAATGGAACAACCCAAGTACCAGCACCTTTTCCTTTTTCAGCTTTGGCAATTGGATAACTTGCTCCAATTTCATCGATTTTGATAGCATCTTTCATAACAGTTGGCTGAGTTTCTTTTGGCATAGTCGAATTTACCCACTGCTTATCAAAAGAAAGAACCGCCCCCTTTAACACTTTATTTTTAGTTTGTTCATTTTGAAAAGGGGTCTCTTGTCTAACAGACACTTCCCACCCTGCTATACTTCCTCGATTATCTGTAACCTGGATATAATTAGGGCGAGCTTCCGTATCATCTTTAAACAATTGCGCATTTACTTGGTAACTTTGATCTTTACTAGATATCTCTTGTGCACCAAAATGTAATCTTGGAATATAATCAAACCTTAACAAACCAGTTGTTTTAGTATATTCCTCTCCTGGATCAACCTTTTTCTCAGGATGTTCAGGATCAACTGGTGGCGTTTCAAAGTCAGATACTTCATAAGTTATGCTTCCATTACCAGTTAGTTCTTTAGCTGATTTTTCAGCATTAACGTTTTTAGGTATCAACGACACACTAAGAGATATCAACGAAATAAAAAGTATTTTAGTAATGTTATTCTTCATTCGTATCACCTACCTTCTTCATTTTCATGAAGAAAATCACCGTTAAACCTAAAACGCTCATTCCCAATATCCTCATTCCATCAGGTAAATTTTCTTCACCAGTTTTTGGTAAAATCTTTACTGGAAAGATTTCTTTAGGTTTAGGATCGTCTGGTTTTGGTTTTACAGGATCTGGTTTAGAAGGTGTTGGTTTGTAAAACTCTACATCAGCTTCATTTTGCCCTTCTGTTGCTTTTTTATCTGCATATACATGAGTAGATGTACTTCCTAAACCAATTATCAGTAAGGATAAAAGCAAGATTTTAGTTACATTTAATTTTTTTATCATGTCTACTTGTCTCCTATTCCTACTGCGTATTTTCTAACGTCCATTCCATTGTTCCTTTATACTTACCTGCATGAGGTATTTTAGAAGCCTTCATTTTCAATCCGTCCTCGTTTTCACCTTTACCCCAATCATTTGAAATATTAAAATCTTCTTTGGTACTTTCAAGATCTTCTTTACTTGATTGATAAACCACACCCACGTCGTTATATCCAAGTGGCGTTGGTTTTTTATTATAAGTAAGTATCAAAGATTTGGGTAATTCGTATGTCTGTCCGCCTTCTTTATAATTCATCTCTTCGGTTAACCTGACTGTGATTTGCCATTTTTTATCTTTCAACGTATCTTTGACAACTAATGGAAAATCGATGCTATCTTTATCAGAACCAATTGTCTTGTTATAATCAATCAAATTAGTATTAGCAAATGTGATGTTACTTGGTGCTGAAACTAGTAGTAGCTCACCAGAAACGTCACCACCTGGACTTAATGCTTCATTTGATGTTGCTGAAACTTTTTTATACTCTAAAGGATCTGAAGTTACTTCCTCTGCACTAAATCCAGTAATTTTCCCGGTGTTGGAAATTGTATTCTTCACCGCATCCGATGTCACCGTTGTAGGAAATTCAATTACTACTTTATCACCAGGTGATAGATGTCCGTACTTGTTGCTACCCTCGTAACCATATGCATCATACTTATCACCAGTATTTTTACTACGATCACCTACACCAACGGTTAACATACGTTCAGTTTCATCGTACTCAACAATCGGATTAGCTATTGGTGTAGCTTCTGAATTGACTAAATCAATGTCTCCCATATTAAACTGATGTTTTCCATCTACACCAATTACATCTGTCTTATATCTAATCGGTAGACCAAGCTCGTCACCCTTTTTATAACTCCACGCCTTAACATCTTCCTTATTGAAGGTTAGATGATCTGGTATTTTATCTGTTATTTTGGCATTGTAAATTGCTTTTTGACTATCTTCTCCAGTTTTACCTGGAATTTGTACTGCGATTCGGTAAGACAGTGTATTATTAACTTTTGTTATCTTACCTTTCCAATCATTTTCAGTAAGAGGAGTGCCATCTCCTTGTGGAATCTGGTTTCCTTTATCGTCTTTAGTCAACGCACGGGCAATTTTATTGATTTTAGGAGTTGG
>NZ_JAVWHO010000062.1:0-9867 GCF_036639995.1 Vagococcus sp.
TTATTGGTAGTTTGTTATCCACAACTTGCTTTTTCATTTTTAGTCTATTTTCAGAAAGTCCATTAACTTATCCACAATGAATTCACAGAACAAAAAAAGAACAACCAATTAATTAAAGGTTATTCTTGGGTTACAAATGATTTAGTTAACTTTTCCACAACAATTGTTAGTAGCTTACTTGCCGTTCTAATAACAAAATAAAAAAGGCAGACCTTTAAGATCTGCCTTTTGATAAATAATTTTTAAAATTATTTTACTGTTACTGAAGCGCCAACTTCTTCTAAAGAAGCTTTTAATGCTTCAGCGTCGTCTTTAGAAACGCCTTCTTTGATTGGTGCAGGAGCGCCATCAACTAAAGCTTTAGCTTCTTTAAGACCTAAACCAGTTGCTTCACGAACTGCTTTGATAACTTTAACTTTTGAATCTCCAGCAGAAGTTAATTCTACAGTGAATTCAGTTTGTTCTGCAGCAGCAGATGCTTCACCAGCACCAGCAGCAGCTACAGGAGCAGCAGCAGATACACCAAATTCTTCTTCAATAGCTTTTACTAAATCATTTAATTCTAAGATAGTTGATTCTTTTAAATCAGCAATAATTTGTTCAACGTTTAATGCCATTATGTTTTCCTCCGTTATAATCTTTACGATTAATTTATATTTTTTTAGTTTAAAGTAAAGTTACAATTAAGCAACTTCTTCTTCTTTTGATTCTGATACAGCTTTAACTGCGTATGCAACGTTTCTGACTGGTGCTTGTAAGACAGAAAGTAACATAGAAAGTAAACCTTCACGATTAGGTAATTTAGCAAGAGCAATAATTTCTTCGATTGAAGAAACATTTCCTTCGATAATACCACCTTTGATTTCTAATGCTTCCGCACCTTTAGCGAAATCATTCATGATTTTAGCTGGAGCAACCACGTCATCATTACTGAACGCTACGGCTGTAGGTCCAACGAATACATCGCCCATACCTTCTAAACCAGCTTGTTCAGCAGCACGACGTAAGATACCATTTTTGATAACTTTCATCTCAACGTTTGCTTCACGTAATTGTTTACGTAATTCTGTTACTTGTTCCACTGTTAATCCACGGTAGTCAACAACTACTACAGATGCAGCTTCTTTTAGCTTAGCAGTAACAACTTCAACTTCTTGAGCTTTTTTTACGATTGATGCTTCACTCATTTTATTTTCACCTCCGTTAATTAGTAGATGGTGGAATTTTCTATATAAAAAAACCCCATGCCACCGTTGACATAGAGGGACTATTGATTCATTCAATATGGTCCTCGGTAGGAAATTAAGACTTACGTCACCTACTGTCTTCGGTACAGTTATTATAACCTAGACAACTATATCACATATAGCTGTCTAGGACAAGTTTTTTTAGAAAGAAAATTTATCTACTTTAACGCCAGGGCCAAATGTAGTTGTAACTGTTAAGTTTTTAATGTATTGACCTTTTGTTGCAGCAGGTTTTGCTTTAAGGATTACATCATTAATTGTGTTAAAGTTTTCAATTAATTTAGCATCATCAAATGATACTTTACCAATTGGAACATGGATGTTACCTTGTTTGTCAACACGGTAAGTTACTTTACCAGCTTTAACTTCTTCAACAGCTTTTGTTACATCCATAGTAACAGTTCCTGTTTTAGGGTTTGGCATTAAGCCTTTAGGTCCTAAGACACGTCCTAATTGACCAACTTGTGCCATCATGTCTGGTGTTGCAACGACTACGTCAAAGCCAAACCATCCACCTTTAATTTTGTCAACCATGTCAGCATCACCAACAAAGTCAGCTCCAGCAGCTTCAGCTTCTTTAGCTTTTTCGCCTTTAGCAAAAACTAAAACTGTTTGAGTTTTACCTGTACCATTTGGTAATACAACAGCCCCACGAATTTGTTGGTCTGCTTTTTTAGGGTCAACATTTAAGTTATAAGCAACTTCTACAGTTGCGTCAAATTTTGCAATGTTAGTATCTTTAGCTAAAGCAATTGCTTCTGCTACAGAATATTCTTTTACTACGTCTACTTTTTTTAATGCTTCTTGCATTTTTTTACTCTTTTTAGCCATTTTGTTTCCTCCTTGATTGTGGTTATAACGGTTGAACCTCCCACGGAATTTATACCTTTCAGTATAAACCGACTGAGAAGCTACTTCTAAGTATCAATAGAATAAAAATTATTCTACAGTGATACCCATGCTTCGTGCAGTACCTTCTACCATGCGCATTGCTGCTTCAACGTCAGCTGCGTTTAGGTCTTGCATTTTTAATTCAGCAATTTCTTTTACTTGTTCTGGAGTTACGTTAGCAACTTTTTTAGAATTTGGTTCACCAGAACCTTTATCGATTTTAGCAGCTTTTTTTAATAATACTGCAGCTGGTGGTGTTTTTGTAATGAATGTAAATGAACGGTCTTCATATACAGAAATTACCACTGGAATAATCAAACCTGCTTGATCAGCTGTACGAGCATTGAATTCTTTTGTGAATCCCATGATATTAATACCTGCTTGACCTAATGCTGGTCCAACTGGTGGTGCTGGAGTTGCTTTTCCTGCTGGAATTTGTAACTTAACTAATTTTTCTACTTTCTTTGCCACGAGACATACCTCCTTAAGTCCGTGATGTGGTTTAGTGGAGATGGAAATTTCTCCTCCCACATTTCAATAAAAAAAATGTATTTAAAATACACACTCAAACATTATATAATCTGATGAGTTAAATAGCAAGCCTATTCTGTCATTTCATTTAAATCATTTCGATTTATTCCCTATTTCTTCTATATAATATAGATAATAATTAGACTATCTGACTTGCAACTAAAAATACTCCATGATAAAGTGTATCTTAAGATTATTAAGGAGGACTGTTACCTATGATACGTTTAGCAGAACCTAAAGATGCTAGCGAAGCAATGGATTTAGTCATGATTGTATTACGAGATATGGAACTAGATATTTTTAATAAATTATCTGAAGAAAAAGTCAAAGAACTTTTAGTTAAAGCCTACATTGAAGAACCTAACTACCGTTACGGTTTTAGTAACGCGATTGTTAAAGAACTTGATGGAAAAGTAGCAGGTGTGGCTTTTGGTTACCCTGATCACATGGAAAAAACAATTGATGTACCTTTTATTAACCTTCTACTTGAACATGATTTAACAGAAGAGTACAAATTATTTAACGATGAAGAAACATTTAAAAATGAATGGTATCTTGATACCTTAGTTACCTCTCCTGATTTTAGAGGACAAGGTGTAGCTAGAGAATTACTTGATGCGTTACCAGAACTTGCCAAACAACATGATCGCCATGTTGTCGGTTTAAACGTTGATAAAATCAACGATAATGCGCGTCGAATTTATTTAAATAATGGCTTTGAAAAAGTAGGTCAAATTGATATTGCTAATCATGATTACGACCATTTACAAAAAGAGGTTGGCTAATAACTAATAGTAAAACAACGATAAATTTATCGTTGTTTTTTTTGTTTCTTTTTTGAGTTATCCCTTGCATTTTATTGTAGTTCGTCTTATAATTTAGATATGAATAAATGTTCATATGACAATTTTTACATATATTAAAAGGAGGAGTTTATAATGTCACAATCTATGACTCACAACGAAACACATAAAGAACATGATCACAACCACGATCATAATCACGAACACAATCATGATCATAGTGGACACGACCATGAACATGATCACGGAAAATTACCAGTTGTTTTATTCTTTATTGGTTTAGCAACTTATATCGCTAGTCTTTTTATAGCCGAAGGGATTTTCCAAAACATTTTAGCCACTGCTACTATTTTTCTATCTGGCTATCATATTATTATTGAAGGATTTGAAGATACCATTAGTCAAACTAAAGAAAATCGCAAATTCACACCCAATGTTCATATTTTAATGACTTTAGCCGCTTTTGGTGCTGCTGTTATTGGGGATTTTAAGGAAGGTGCTTTATTAATTGTTATTTTCGCTGGTGCTCATTTCTTAGAAGATTATGCTGAAGGTAAAAGTAAACGAGAAATCACTAACTTAATGAAAATGAATCCTACAGAAGCGAGATTAATTAAAGCAGATGGCTCAACTGAAGTTGTTGATGTTTCGACATTAAAAATTGGAGATCAACTAAAAGTTTTAAATGGAGATCAAATTCCAACAGATGGTCGTATTATTTCTGGTTATACTGCTATTGATGAATCTTCTATTAACGGAGAAAGTGTTCCTGCTGAAAAAACTGTTGGTGATGATGTTTATGGTAGTACAATTAACGGCAATGGCGCCATTACCATTGAAGTGACAAAAGAAAGTTCAGACACTGTATTTGCTAAAATTTTACAATTAGTTAACCAATCACAATCTAATCTTTCTAAAAAAGCAACTAAAATTAAAAAGTTAGAACCTAAATATGTAACTGCGGTCATGATTATTGTGACACTTTATATTGTTGCGATGCCACTTATTTTTGGTCACACTTGGTACGATAGTTTTTATAAAGGAATGGTCTTCTTAACTGTTGCTTCACCTTGTGCCCTTGCTGCAAGTGATGTTCCTGCAACATTATCAGGTATTTCAAACTTAGCTAAACGCGGCGTTCTATTTAAAGGTGGTTCTTTCTTATCAAACTTAGAAGGCATTCGTGCTATCGCTTTTGATAAGACTGGAACATTAACAGAAGGAAAACCTAAAGTAACAGATGTATTCTTCTCTATTGAAAACGAAGGTAATTCAGCTCATTACTTAAATATTATTGCAGCAATGGAAAAACAAGCTAACCATCCTTTAGCAAATGCTATCTTGGCACATATTAAAGTGACTGAAGTATTAGCTCTTGATATTGAGAACCAAATCGGAAAAGGTTTGGTTTCTACTTATAACGGAAAAACATACCGTATTGGTAAGCCTGCTCAATTTAAACAAGTTCCTAGTCAAATTGAACAATTTAATCACACTTATTCAGAAGATGGTAAGACAGTCGTTTACTTCTCTGAAAATGATGTAGTTGTTGGTTTAATTGCTATGATGGACTTACCTAATGAAAATGCTAAAAAAGTGATTTCTTACCTTAAAGAACAAGGTATTCATACTACAATGATTACAGGAGATGCTGAAAAAACAGGTCGTGCTGTTGCTAATCAATTAGGTATGGATGAAGTTGTTGGTAACGTACTCCCTGAAAACAAATCAGCTATTGTCGAAAACTTGGAAAGTAAATACGGATCAACTGCAATGGTTGGTGATGGTGTCAACGATGCTCCTGCCCTTGTTAAAGCTGATATCGGAATTGCGATGGGTGAAGGAACTGATATCGCCATTGATGTAGCAGATGTTGTCTTAATGAAAAATGATTTAACTAAATTAAGTTATGCTCACCGTATTTCTAAACATTTAGATAAAGTGGTTATGCAAAATATCGCCTTTTCAATGTTCATTGTTGCCTTACTTGTTGTTTTAAATATCATGGGCAAAATGAGTTTACCTTTAGGTATCATCGCTCATGAAGGTAGTACATTAATTGTTTTATTCAATGGTTTAAGATTATTAAAACCTTTGAAAGAATAACATTTCATAATTATCAAGAACGTCAAAAAGAAACAAAATCAAAAATTGGTTTTGTTTCTTTTTTTTGTTTAAAAAACCGATTGAACGATTGATGTAAAAGGAAAAAAATAAATTTCAAAATAGCGAGTTGCTATTCGAAATCGGAATAGCCAAACGTAGATAACACTACTTTTTTATTTATTCAAATAACATCACTTCTTGTTTTTTTCCTGCTTCAAAAATAGTTTCAATTAAGCGTAGTACCCGATGAACTTCCTCGTTTTTTACAATTGGTTCTGCTTGATTTCTAACAACATCATAAAAATTATAATAGAATGCATCAAAATCAGGTGCTATCTCTTCAATTGCTAATGTTGTTGTCGCCTCTTCTGACGGTGGTGCCATCGTTTTGGTTAATCCTTGCCCTGCTTGAATTGGTACTAAATTATGATGATCAATCATCCCTGTTTGTTTAACTATTTTACCAGATAAATCCCAATCGTTTATCACCGCAGCACCTTCAAACCCACGAACATACCATCTTGGAAGTTTAATGAAGTTGGTTGTTCCCACCTCGATTATAGCTTTAACACCATTTTCAAAAGTTAAGTAACTAATAAACCCATCATCCACTTCATCACCTAGTACATAACTTAAATCAGCTGCAACTGTTTTAAGTTTACTATCCACCATAAACAGTAGTTGATCTAATAAATGAACACCCCAGTCAAGAACCATTCCACCACCATGAACCTCTAAATGACGCCAATCACCAGGAATTCCATTAGCCCCTTGTACACGAGATTCAATTTGGAATAACTCTCCAACTTTTGGGTGTTGATACAAGTCTCGAATAATCAAAAAATCATTATCCCAGCGTCTGTTTTGATGAACCATAAATATTTTATTTTCTACTTTAGCAACAAGAAGTACTTCATCTAGCTCTTTTGTATTCATCATTACTGGTTTTTCACACACCACATGTTTACCGGCTCTTAGTGCGGATATAGTCAAGTCTTTATGGGAATCATTAGGTGTTGCGATTAAAACAGCATCAACCATTTCATCGGATAAGACGTCTTCTAATTGTGAATATATCTTAAATCCGTCTTGTTGAGCCATCTTTAAACGACTAGAATCACAATCATACACACCACTCACTTTTACGCCATCGACTTCTTGAATCAGCTCACGGGCATGATAACTCCCCATGCCGCCATAGCCAATCACAACTAAATTAATTACACGCATTTCAATCCTCCTAACTAAGCCCACCATAAATCTGTTGGTTGGTCATTAATCATAATTGATTTTAAATTAGTTACCGCACGATCAAATCCTTCATCAATCGACATGATTGGATCTTCATGCTCAATACTCAACACGTAATCATAACCATATAGTCTAAGAGCACTAATAATATTAGACCACTCTTCCATACTATGCCCACAACCTACGGATCTAAAGGTCCAAGAACGTGTTTGTACATCACTATATGGTTGCATATCAGTTAAACCATGCATATTAATATTATCTTGATCCAAATAAGTATCTTTGGCATGGAAGTGATGAATTGCATTTTCTTTGCCTAATATTTTGATGGCACCTACTGGGTCAATTCCTTGCCACCATAAGTGAGAAGGGTCTAGATTACAACCAATATTGTTACCCGCCGCATCTCTTAATTTAAGCATTGTGTAAGGCGTATGGGCTAAAAAACCACCATGTAATTCAATCCCGATTTTAACACCTGCTGTCTCACATTCTTTGTTAATGTCTTTCCAGTATGGAATTAATTTTTTCTCCCACTGATACTGATAGATGTCTGTATAATCAGTTGGCCAAGGAAGTACCGGCCAGTTAACACTTGTATCAGTGTCATTGCCACCTGCAACACCTGAAAAACCATTAACTACAGGAACATTCATTAATGACGCTAACTTAATTGTTTTACGTAGCAATTCATCTGCTTCTTTAGCTTCACTTGGTTTTGGTGAAATTGGATTATGATGTGCACTAAAGGCACTGATTTCTAATCCTTTATCTTGAAGTTTAGCTAAATACTCTTTTCGCTCGTCACTACTAGCTAACAATTTATCCACATCACAATGAGCAGAACCTGGTGAGCCTCCTGTGCCAATCTCAACAGTTTGCAATTTTCTTTTTGCTACCTCTTCAATCATTTCGTCAAAATTTAAATTATTAAACAAGGGAGTAAATACGCCTAATTTCATTGTCATTCATCCTTTCTTTGTTGGTTATTTAGTTAAAAATACTGGTTCACCTAATTCAGATGATTTGTAAATAGCTTCTAAAATTTCTGTTACAACCAGTGCTTCTTCTGGCTTTACAACTGGTTCTGTATCATTAATAATGGCATTAATCCATGACTCTGCTTCAAGGCTAGCAGGATCTGCTCCTTCTCCGTCATAAAAATCAACACCACCTGTTTCAAGTTCTACTTGACGACTATATAATAAACCACGATCTTCTCCATTTATCCTTAGACCATCTCTCATATCAGCGCCACCTTTTGTTCCTGAAAGACTGGTTTTAGCCTCTCCCACGTCTAAACTATTTAATGCCCAACTAGCTTCTAACATAATTGATGCGCCATTTTCCATTGTAATAAAACCAAAGGCAGAATCCTCTACCTTGAACTTCTCTGGATCCCAAGGTCCCCAAGCATTAGCCGCATTTTTTGTACTCGATAATTTATGATAGGCATTCCCTACCACATATTTAGGTTTATAATTACCCATCATCCATAGTGTCAAATCTAAAGCATGTGTTCCAATATCAATTAAGGGACCTCCACCTTGTGCTTCTTCATCTAAGAAAACTCCCCAAGTAGGAACTGCTCGGCGACGAATAGCGTGAGCTTTTCCTAGATAAATATCTCCTAACTCTCCGTCTGAACAAATTTCATGTAAGTATTTTGAATCTGTTCTAAAACGATTTTGATAACCTATCGTTAATTTTTTGCCTGTTTCTTTTGCCGCTTCAAGCATTGCTCGTGCTTCTTTACTTGTTTTTGCCATTGGTTTTTCACACATGACATGTTTATCTGCATGAAGACTGGCAATGGAAATTTCAGCATGAGAGTTGTTTGGTGTACACACATGAATCACATCAATACTTGAATCTTTCAATAATTCTTGATAGTCAGTATAAATTTTCGCGTCAGTTGTTCCAAATGTTTCTTTTGCTTGATCCGCTCGTTCTTCATTTACATCACAAAAAGCAACCATTTCAACCTCTGTTAATTTTTTTAATGCTGGCATATGTTTATTTGTTGCTATCCCGCCACAACCAATTATTCCTATTTTTAATGTCATTATAAAAAACCCCCATCATCGTTTTGTTTGTACGTTCATTCTACAAAACTTTGATAAGGGTTTCTTCCTTGATTAGGGCTTAATTATTCCCGAATATTGACTTTTGATACTTCAATGGTGATACACCTACTTGCTCTTTAAACACATGGTGAAATGTCTTAACACTACTAAATCCAGATTTTTCAGCCACTTCAATCATCGGGATCTTTTCATGGGACAAGATATATTTTGCTTGATTAATTCGGTAATCTGTTAAAAATTGCATAAACGTTTGCCCAGTATTTTTTTTGAAAAATCGCGCAAAATAATACGGACTAAACCCAACAACCTCTGCGATATCATCTAGTGTCATACCTTCTGTAAAATGATTTTCTACATACATAAAAATAGCATTTAATCGCTCAAGTGTGTCATGATTATTAACCGCTTCAACAAAACTCACCTTTTTAGCTTGATCTTGTTTAAAAGGAATTTCACGATAATAAATGGTCATTAACCTTAATAATTGACTAATCATGGCATACTCATATCCTACTTCTAGTTGTGTCATCTCTTTAAATAACTCCCTCAAACAGTTCACAACTTTCTCTCTTGTTTCATAAGGCCAATTGACACTATGGTTTTCCGCCTTTTCAAACAACTTAACTAGTTCTGTATACCCTTTTTCTTTGAACAACGTATCCCGAAAAAGAGCTAAGTCAAACTGAAAAACCAATCGATTACTTCCCGGAGAAGCAACAAAATAATGAGATTCGCCACTTCCAATAACAAATATCTCACCTTCATGTACTTGAATAATTTGACCATTATACCCGATATTGACTGATCCTTTGGTCACAAAAATAATTTCGATTTCTTTGTGCCAATGAGGTGGTACGATGATTTCACCTACATTTTCAAAGGTTCGAAAAGGAAACGATAATGGCCAATCTGGTATTTCTAAATACAAGCTCATAGACATTCTTCCTTTTT
>NZ_JAVWHO010000063.1:0-9726 GCF_036639995.1 Vagococcus sp.
GTATAACGATCTGCCAGATTGGGTTGTTGAACCATCTAAAGATAAATTTAAAGCCTTAAAGGCTGAGGGAAAAAGTCCATCTAGCGAAGAAGGCAAAAAGCTATTTAAAAACTTTTTTATCATTGCGAACGTTTGGCTCTATCAAAATAAATTTATTGACTATTTTAATATGAGCGAAGCAGTTCGAATGGATGCTGATGAATTTTTATAATAGATATAAAACCAATTAAACCGAGGTTGTCCCCCACTCAATAATATTTAACCACGAGGGACAACCCAGCAATGGCAAGGAGTGAAAGGCGAGTGATAGAAGGCACTGGATATTTAAAATTTGTGAAATCTAAAGGCCATTTATACGTTTACCTTCATGGCCGGTTGCAAGGGGAGAAATCCAAAAAGCACCTGTTTAAATTTGGTCGTAGCGAGTGTGCTCTTGAAAATCTTTACTGCATGAGAGAAGCAAATAGGCTGCCTAACGAGTTAGCTAAAATGGGTTTTACTTTTGATGACTTGGATCAATGGATTTTAACAATCGAAACTAAGGTAACGCCTACAGGTAAGAAAATAAATATTTTGGAGTGAATCAATATGAATTTAGACCAAGTCATGGCTGAAATTGACACACTGGTATCAATGTATGATTTTTCGATTAGTGTTCTTCAAGATGTTGAAAAAAGGCTTCTGGATTATCGTGAAGTTAATTATGCCAAGCAGCAATTAAGATATTTAGAAAATATTGTAGCAAGAGGATTAGTTGAACTTAAAGATGGAGGGGCTAATGATTCTTTATTTTAGTAAGCAAGAATTTAACAAAAACGCATGTCGAAGCTGTAAGCAAAAAATAACTGACCATTTAGATGTTTTGGACGGAATGGAAGTTGATTTCACTGATGGAAACTTTGGAATTGTTCCCGAGTATGTAGTCCATGGTGAACATTATTATTTATACCCAGTTTCAATTGACTGGTGTTCTACCGAAAAGCAAGAAAAATTATTTTAACGGAGGGAAAACACATGAGAGAAACTAAATTTAGAGGGAAATCAGATTTATCAATTGAAGAGTCAGAGGAAGCTGGAGTACCTCATAAAAACGGTTGGATAGTAGGCAATCTTATTGGAGAGGAAAAATTTCCAGTGATTGTTGGTCCCATAGTAGATTGCAGTGATGAATATTTCAATACGGAATGGTGGGCTTCGGTTATTACAGAATCTGTAGGTCAATATACAGGATTAAAAGATAAAAATAATATCGCAATTTACGAGGGAGATATTTTGAAAAATGAGGAAGGTAAAATCGGATATGTTTCTTTTCTCGTTCAAGAAGTGGGCTATGTAGTAGTACTGGAAAAACAAGATTATAGATTAGGACATAGAAACACAGCGGAAAGTTACGAGATTGCTCAAGGTCATGAAATAGTCGGCAACATTTACGACAATCCGGAATTGTTGGAGGTAGAGAAATAAATGATACCGATTATTGAAGAATTAGAAGAATATAAAACTGACGGAATGCATCCATTTAATGAACAGGTTATATATGAATTTGAAAATGGATTTGGAGCTAGCGTTATCTTGGGAGAGCACACATATGGTTTAGAGATGATGCTGAGATGTGATGATGAGCAGCGCATTGCTGACGAAAATGATTATGTAATAAATCAAATAAAAGAGCTTGATTCTGATTTGTGGTATGACGTTGTAGGGCATATGGATAAAGAGAAAATGAGCGAGTTGTTACATGGAATTAAAGCGATTAAAAGGGAAAGAGGTGCTAGAAAATGACTAAAACAGATGAAACACCAGAAATAGTCACTATTTTTTGGGACAACGTAGAGTGGCACATCGAAAAAAAGAATCTCAAGTGGACCGATATTTTCGGGGGGAACACTTCAGATTACAAGGGTAAAAGAAAGAATATCTCACTTAGAAAAATTCAACAGGTAGCTGATGCTTTGGAAATTGATGACTACACTATTTTGTTTGAAAGGGCGGAGGACTTAGAATGGCTAAATTAAACGAGGATCAGCAGGTTGTGCTGGATTGGATGAAAAGAGATCTTCTAAACTTAGGAGTAGATAGCTTGCTTGGTGAGTTAACATTTTTAAGTTGCACTGGTGGATGGATGAAAAATGAGGTAACAGCTAGGGCTTATCGCAACCTATCAGATATTGAGCGGTTGCAAGTATTACAAGCATTTGCAGAATGGGGGTTAAGTCAAAATGACTGAAAAAAATTACACGCACAAAATTGTTATGTTTGATGTGAATAGTGCTGTTAGGAGAGCAAGATTTACAGATGATGAAAGTGCTTTTGATACTAGACAATTAATAATGAATGGTCAAAATTTGATTGTTGATGACGCCGGTGAAATGTTTATTATTAACAACATGGTCAAGATAAATGCAGTTGAGGTGATCGAGAATGACTAGAATTGATATAACGAACAGTCTTAGCGACTTGGTTAGAAAAAAATTATCTAATAATTGTAATTTTTGGGCAGAAGAAGTTGAATTGGATTTTGGTAAATCAAGAGTTGATTTTATAGGGTTCCAACCTCTTAATATTCTACAGCTAGGAATGTGTTCAGCAACAATAGATAAAGGAATTTTTAGTTTTTACGAAGTTAAATCTTGTATGGCTGATTTTAATTCCGGGCATGGGAAAACTTTCAAAGGAGATGAAAATTATCTAGTTTGTGAAAGAGAATTAGCTGAAGAGTTATTCCGAAAAGGTATTTTACCTAATGGAGTAAAAGTTATTGTCCCAAATAAGCCAAGAACAGCATTAGTTGTTGCTTTTGATTTATCAAATGATTACGGAACATGGTCAAGGCGGACGAAATCTTCAAGCGAATTATTGTGGAACATGATAAGTGCAAGAAAAAGTAACAAAATGGAGGGATAGGAATGAAAGAACTACAAATAGTTAAGTGTGAACTTCCGCTATTCCGTCCATTTTGGCAAATAGGAGACATCGTCAAACTGGATCATCATTTTTCAGTTAAAAGCGATGATGACTGGCTTATTCTTGATATGATTCCTCCTTTTTTTGAAAGTTGGAGAAAATCAGTGGTAGTTCTCTATCTGTGTCAGAATTTAACTCAAGCAGCAGAAAAAGCTGGAGTGTTTACGTTAACGGATTGGAATAAAAAAGCAAAAGACAGAACAACTGAAAAAACTCTTGAAGTTGAATATACAAGTGTTTTAGGAAAAGAGCAAAAATACAAACTTCCAGTAACCGGAAGCTTCGGATTCCTTGATGGCGTACCAGTTAAAACATTAGAAGTTATCAACTCTAAATTTAATGGGACGGATATTATAAGCAAATTTCATGCTCGTTATGTTGAGTTTCTATCTCCAAATGAAGCTAAGTCAAGGTTGTTAGAAAAGAGAAAGAGTGAGCTTAAAATGACTGTGCTTAGCATGAATGATTTTCCGAAAACCAAGTTTAAAAATAAGTGATAACGGGAGCAAAGTTGCGCTGGTTGTAAAAAACGGTCGATTATTGTAGAAAAGTTGTAAAAAGCAAATAACGTGTTTGTTGCTAAAAATGTATGTAAATTGTACAAATGTTTATATTAGCAAAAATCGTTGATATGGAGGTATTAGATGGAAATCAAATGGCACGGAAAATCAAAAGCACAAATGCACCGATTTATTGCGAGTAATGAGAAAAATGGGTACGTCGTAGTGGAAAAATATAAGCACCAGAAAACTTATTATGTTGTGATGACTAAAATTGATGGGGGTAATGATAAATGAAATTAACAGCAGATTTTGAAATAATTCAACCGGGAGTATTTGGGGCAAGAGAGGATCGCATGAGCATTACTAAGCATGGTATACGATTTTCAACAGGAGTTGCTGGTATGATGAGCTACACATCCCATATTGTCCTGTATTTGAACAAGAAAACGAAGCAACTTATCTTAATGCCTACAGCCCCAGAAGTTACAGGAGCACGAAAATTTTATAAGAAAGATGCAAAGGTTAAATCTCCCTTTTACTCAAATAAAGGCATGGTAAAAACAATTTGCGAATTAGGAAACATGGATGTATCAAAACATTCATATTCAATTAAACCAGAAAAAGTTGAAGGACACAAAGCAGCAGTTGGATTTGATTTAACAAAAAGTACAATTTTTAAATAATATGTCTGGTTGAATTAGTAGTTCCATCTCTTTTTATGAAATTGAATAAAAAAAAGACAGGTTCCCCTGCCTAACTCATAACTATTATAACACGAGGGGGACCATCTTTGGAATTTAAACAAGTAGAGTTATCTAAATTAAATGAATTAGAACTGAACAATTCAATTATCATTGTCAGCAATGGAATGATCAAGATGGCCAATTTACCAGCATTTGCTGATATAAAGCTAACAACGAATGAAAATAAGGTCACAGTAGTTAAATGCGAGACTAAAACTAAATTTTAGGAGTGGAATAAATGGGATTAGATATTAAAGCATATAAAAATATGAAAAAGGTAGAGAATGCAGAAAGAGATGCTTTTGGCATATTAGAAAGTGATGACTTATTAGAAATTCATCAAGATATCATAGATTATACAGAAAAAGAATTCAGAGGAAGAACGAAAGGGTTAAAGTCTGGGATTTACGAGTACAAACAATCAGATGGATTTCGAGCAGGCGGTTATATAGGTTACACGCTTTTTAGACAAAAATTAGAAAAAATTGTTTCAAATAGCCAACTTTATGAGTTTCTTATGTTTTCGGATTGTGAAGGTTACATCGGAAGTGTCGTGTCAAAGAAATTGGCTAACGATTTCAAGGATTTAGAATTAATGGCAAAAGAGGAATTAGATGAAAATGATTTTGAAACGTTTAAAAATTTTAAAAATGCTTTTGAACTAGCAAGTGAAAATGGTTGTGTAGAATTTTATTAAAAATAGTCTGACTAGAAAACTAGAGGACACTTTAACAGCGCTTAGGCGTTTGTTGAGGTGTCCTTTTTTGTTACTTATAAGGAGGAAAACACACATGAAGTTTGCTGATGAATTAATAGTCGAATATACAACTGATTTAAAGCCAATAAAAGCTCTCTACAGTTATTATAGGGATCATAGGAATATTTGTCTTATCTTGTTCAAAGAATGCGAAGAGGCGCAAGAATGGGAGCTTTCTGTTGAATTTAGAAATGATTACCAATATTATAAGGCTCGAGCAAAGGAACTAGGCTCTATTATCTCTAGTAGTGAGTATTCAATACAATGGTTACGTGATGCTAAAGAACCTGGGAATCGCAGAGAAATTGGGAGAAGGTCCAGATATCAACGGACAGAGTTATGGGGAGAAATTGAAGCAACAGCTTTAAAGGATTACAGAGATATTGATCTAGAAAGTTTATCAGATGAAGATAAAAAAGTGTTAGAAGAAATTTTAAGCTGCTTATCACTGAGAGAGTATGAAGCATATGTTTCAATTTTTGGAAAAGGAAACAGTTATCAAGAAACAGCAGATTTTATGAAAATAAGTAGGAGTTCAGTTCAAACTTTAATCAATCGTTCAATATACAAAATTGATAAATTAATTAAATTTGGTGCAAACATTACTCTTTTTTAGTAAGATAATTAAAAGAGGAGGAATTAATTTGAAACCAAAAAAGAAGGATGAAGCAAAGAAAGAACTATCTTTAATTTTTTCTGATTTAGATATTCTTACTGATGACGATCAAAACGATGGAGCCTTTAGTACTAGAGGAACAAAGGGAGATTTTAGACTAAGTAACATTGGTTTGGTAGCAAAAATGAAGATAGCATCTATTCTTTTTGAAGAAAAATGGATTAATAATAATTTTACTTATAAAGAACTAGATAAACATATTTTGAATTTTTGTATGGAAAATTATGCAAATACCGAAAATCATGATTTTGAAAAACTTGAAGTGTATTTGAAACAATTTGTACACACTGAAGTTGAACATAAAGTTGTTTCAATATTAAGGGGAACAAGTGGAGTAGAGGAAGAGTTGACTTATGGAGCTTTTAAAATTTATCCATCTAAATTAATTGATAAACATATTAAATGTAAAAATTGGGATGATTTAAAAAAAGATTTTCTTGATGAAAATACAGATGAAATAATGATTGAAACATCTGTTTTTTCATCTAATAAAAATAGGGCTCAAGAAATTGCTAATGAACGAATGGAAAATTTCATCAACATTCTTTCTTTTTTTGTATACTCAAAAAAAAGGAGATTTGAGTTGAGAATTGGTAAATCTGATTCTTTTTTACTTTCTGTTAGCTTAATAAATTATTCCAACACAGTGGTTTTACAAAGAAATATTAAGGGTCCTTTTTTCAAAATGGATTTGAAAGAAGTGTTAAATACTTGGGACGAATTCTTAAATAAACTTTTAAAAATTGAAAAAGACATTTGGGAAAATACTGCTAATGAAATTGAAAAAAGATTATTTAATTCAATTCAATGGGCTGGAAGGGCCTTAAAAGAAAGCTATGAGGATAAAAAATTTATTCAAGCTATGTTTGGTATGGAAGCATTATTGCAAGAAAAAAATAAAAACAATGTGATCTCTCCTTCAATAACTTCACAAATGAGCGAAGTTCTAATCTTTTGTTTAGGTGAAAATTATGAAGAACGAGCTGAAATCGAAAAAAATTTCAAACAATTATATACGACAAGGTCAAACATTGCACATGGAGAGAGAACCCAAGTTAGTGAGTATGAATCCAATTTAGTGTTAGATTATTTAAGGCATATCATTTTTTATTTTTTAAAAAATGATACTTTTAAAACATTTAAAGATGTTAATGAATTTATTAAAAATGAAAAGTATAAGAAAATGTAAATATTGTCATACAGATGCCACCAATAAGTGAAGAGTAAATTATTCTTCACATTCGTGTGTTTTTCCTCCTTTTTATCATGGTTGTGCGTGATAAGGTTGCCCCTATAGCTCAATTGGTAGAGCATCTGATTTATCAGAGTATGGTGGTTCGAATCCATCTAGGATGGTATCTTCCAGTCATCATCGACGTTGGGGAAGTAGATTGTAGCTCATACCCTTACACGAAGGGTATGAGTGTTTTTTTTATTATCTCGTAGTTATATCAGAAAATTTTTGATATAATTTAATAAAGGAGATGGTTTAATGCTTGGAGAAATAAATTTTAGTATTGATTTAGGTAATTTATGGGATATGATAGGAGCGTTGGGTACATTATTTGCAGTACTTATATCGCTATATTTAATTTTTAAAGAATCTATAAAAATGGGGAAAATTAAAGTTTATGGTTACCCTGAAGGCATTGAAAATATTTTTGCGATGAATGAATATGATGAAAAGATTATAAAGGTGCGATTTTTTAATTCAGGTAAAAAATACATTAAAATTACTGAGCTTGGTCTCGGTTATTATAATGGGAAAGATGTTATTCCGTTTTATTTTAAGAGTGAAGGAATGAAATTTGTTGAAGGTGAAAAGGTGCATGATCTTCCAATTGTTGTTAGAGAAGATGAGGATATTTGCATTACTTTTAGTCTTTTAGATGTAAAAAAAATAGAAGAAAAAAAATCAGAAGCATACGCATATGCTGTGGACTCAACTGGAAAAAATTATAATATTAGACTTATAAAATGACCTTACAAGGTCTTTTTATTTGCTCTAAATTACATAAAAGGAGGTTTCTATATGAATATAGTCAAAATGAAAATTGATGATTTAAATCCAGCTCCTTACAATCCTCGTATTGCATTAGAGCCTGGAATGCCAGAATATGAGAAGTTAAAGAATTCAATTGAAGAATTTGGATTTGTTGAAACTCCTGTATTTAATGAATTTACTGGCTATATTGTCGGTGGTCACCAACGGATTACAGTTGCAAAAGCACTAGGATATAAAGAAATAGAAGTTTCTATTGTTAATATTCCAGATCCCACTAAAGAAAAAGCTTTAAATATTGCTTTAAATAAAGTTGACGGCTTATGGGATGAAGGCAAACTTACTGAGCTTCTAAGCAATTTAGAAAATGAAGATTTTGAGTTGACGGGCTTTGAAACCGACGAACTAGATAGCTTAATCTCATCTTTTGATGATGTTGAACTTTTAATAGATAAGGTGAAAAACAATCCGATTGATTCAAATTTATTCGATACGTTCCTCTTTCCTCCATTTTCTTATTTAGATACAAAAAGCAAAAGATGGCAGGATAGAAAGAATCAATGGAAATCTTTAGGTATTAAAAGCGAGGTAGGACGTGAAGAAAATTTAACATTTACGAAAAATCTTAATTCAACAGGATTAAGCGGAACGAGTATATTTGACCCTGTGTTGTGTGAGTTAATATATCGTTGGTTCACGCCAAATGTAGAAAGTGAGATACTTGATCCATTTGCAGGCGGTTCAGTTCGTGGAGTTGTTGCAAGCGTGTTAGGACAAAGATATACCGGTATTGATTTAAGAAAAGAACAAGTTTCTGCAAATTACGATAACGCTAAAGAGATTGGGTTAGGAAATATAAAATGGATTACGGATGATTCTTTAAACCTAGATAATCATATAGAGGATGAAAGCAAAGATTTATTCTTTACGTGTCCGCCGTATTTCGATTTAGAGGTTTATTCAGATAATCCTGAAGATATTAGTAATATGGATTACGATAATTTTTCTGAAATCTATGCTGAGATACTCAAAAAAAGTGCAAGTAAGCTTAAAAATAATCGTTTCGCTGTAGTTGTTATATCTGATGTGAGGGACACAAAAACAGGCTTTTATCGTGATCTAACAGGCTTGACTAAAAAAGCGTTTGAAAACGAAGGGGTTCATTTTTATAATGATTTAATTCTTTTAAATGTTGCTGGTACCGGAGCTTTAAGAGCTAGATTAGGAATGAATAACAGAAAAGTCGTTCGGATGCACCAAAATGTTTTAGTATTTTATAAAGGAAATCCAAATGAAATCACGAAGTATTTTCCATTGCTAGAAACTTTAGATGAAAACCTAGAAAATATGGTTGAAAGCCTTGAGATATAAGCATTATTACCTTAAGCTTGCAGTATATTAAAAAAGGTAAGGTGGTAGCAATGACTAAAGAAGCACTGTATGATAAAGCAATTAAAGCACGTTCAATGTATAGAAGTGGTCTATTAACTCGAAAAGAGGCTATTAAAGAAATTGAACCATATACAACAATGTATAATGAAAAATCTAAAGAAATAGCAAAAAAGTTTAATCAAAATCCTAAGCTAATGAGCATACCCGCTTTTCTTAGGTAAACAAAAAAAGAGCAGGAGCGCTAACTCCTACTCATTTCACACAAGGCAAACAGCCCCGTTGAGATAGTGAACAGACCACGCGTGGTTTTCAAGAAGTCACTATCTCTATTTTCTATTATATAGAAACGGGGTTGTTTGTAAATGGGAACAAAAAATAAAGAAATCAATACTATTGACATTGAATTGCTTGAAATGGAGCTAGAGAACGAAATAAAAGACTCTGAAAATGTTGAAGAATACCGAAAAATTATTCGTGCTGCACTCGGTATATGGTTAAAGAACTTAAAAAATGGGACCATTAAGCTTAATTCTGTCAGTGATTTAAAAGTATTAATTGAAGCGGACACTATGTTGAAAAACTTGGAAGATAAATAATTAGGGGGTGGTGTTGATGTCAAAGGAGCTGTCAGAAGCTACAAGACAAAAGTATGATCTATTTGTTGCTGCTTATATTCGTTGTTTCAATGC
>NZ_JAVWHO010000064.1:0-9617 GCF_036639995.1 Vagococcus sp.
TTTACTTTAGAAAAAAACAATAATTACTGACCAAAGAAACCAAGAGTAGGCTTTTGATAGCTACTCCTGGCTTCTTTTTTATATTAAAGGTGACAAATAACTTCAAATTCCTCGCAGATAAGTAGTTCTTCTGTCGAAAATTTTAAATGATAGGTATCAAATTCATTAGTGAAGAACTTTTGATGTTCGTTATACCAATACTCATAACTTAGATCTCCTTCTCCCTCTTTTTTAGCAAAATCTTCTGTCACATCATCCATTTTGATAAGTTCGAGGTGTTTATTTCTAATAATAGCAATTGGATTTTTGCTACCATCTAAAATAATGTCGTATTGCCCAATTTGAGGAAGTGTTTCGTGTTTAATGTTATATAAAATATAGGCGGAGCAAGTCCCCGTTTTTTTGCCCTCTAAAACTAAAGAACCTAAATAATCTCCCATATCTTTTGTCCCATCTCCAAACATCCAAGCGTCAGGTACAGGTAAGTCAATATTTTTCTCAATACAAAAATCTTTCCAAAGTACTTCCATCATCTTATAAACCTCCTATAAATTGGTTATATCAGTTTTTGTGATAAGAATCAATAACAGAAATAAATAAACATTTACTTAATTATTGTGATAAAATGAACGTAATAGAAAATAGAAGGTGACTAAAGTGAAAGAAGCAAAAATTATTCGTACAGTAGATTTGATTAATGGAGGATGTAACGCGTGTCCAACTGTAAAAAGTGAGGTCTATATTTTAGATTTAAATAATTTAAATCGTCCTCTAGAAGGATTGGATGTTTCCTCATTAATAATGACGGTTGCACTAGCTAATGGGTATAAACAACATCAAGAATACGATATGGCAGAAGATTATGATGTATATAAAAATGGTGTTAATGAAATTTCAGTTATTCCTGAGTATGACAAATTAATTTTTAAAAAAGGATTTAGTCAGCAGAAAGTTGCTAATTCTTACAAAGAACCCTCAGAACTTTTTTCAGTGGTAAATAATTTATTGACTCAATATTTTGATTTAGAAGGACTAGAGTTTGTTATTGAAAATCAAGACTAGTAGCTAAAAAGCAATCTATTTTGTAGATTGCTTTTTTATTTATTTTCAGACATGTCAAAGAAAAAAGGAGCTTGCCATTTCTGAGTTTTAGTTGCTGTAGGATTGAGGTCAGTGAGCCATGTTGGATAAACTCGAAGGGCCATTTTTCCTTTTTGTTCGGAAGTGCGCAGTATTTTTTTAGCTTTCAATACCTCTTTCGGAAAAATAAATAAGCCTTTTTTTTGTTTATCTATAATCGTGATGACCACTTTGTCTGGACAATTAGCAAAAGAAAAAGCTTGGTTAATGTTGTTTTCATTTTTTTCCCAAAAAGCGACGAAATAGCCTTTCTTTTTTGGTGTTAACTTGGCCAAACGACTTCTATAAGATGTGTTATCGATAGTAAAAGTCATACCTTCATAGTCAATATTTTGTTTTTCTTCCATTTCTTTTAGTATTTCTAACTGTTTATTTTTGTGCATAAATAGTTTAATTAATTGAATAGAATGCATAAATAGCTCCTTTACTTAATAAATTAAAATTAGGTTAAAAAATAAGAAAAAATTTAGATAATATAAATAAAAAAACCTTAAAATACATTTGTGAAAAACGTCACTTATCCTGTTTTAATATGATTCAAAATAACATCGTGTTTATTTGTGTTTCTTTATAGGGTAAGTAGCGTGTTTAGTATTTGTTTTAAACGGAATAAACGTAGGGTTATTATACCATTTATAAAATAAAAAATGGTATAATAAGTCCATTATTTATTTTATATAATAAGATGAAGGGTGATTAATATGAAACTGGGGATTATTTCTTCTATGTCAATAGAAATAGAACTTATTTTAGGAAATTGTAAGGATGTAAAAGAGGTTCAATTAAAACAAAATATTTTCTATCAATGTAAATTTGAAAAATATGAATTAATAGTTGTTTCAAGCGGTGTTGGTAAAACGAATGCTTCTGTTTATACTCAAATTTTAATCGATCATTTTGAACCAGATGCTGTGATTAATACTGGGGTAGGCGGTGGATTGTTAGATAATCTTGAACCATTTGATGTTGTTTTAGGTACTTCTTTTAGCTACCATGATGTTAGGCTGAAACAACTAAAAAATACATTTCCATTCAAGTCTCAATTCAAAGCAAACCGCGATCTAGTGACGGTATTCTCTGAACATTTTCCAGAAGAAAAACGTGGAGAAGTTGTTTCTGGCGAATCGTTTATTGACGATTCGTTAGAAAAGGAAAAAATACATAAACAACATAAAGCTTTGATTGTTGATATGGAAACTGCTAGTATGGCTCATTGTTGCTTTATTAATGATATTCCATTTATTTCTCTTACAGCTATTTCAGATTTGGCGGATGATTTGGCCGATAAAATTTATTATGAGAATGACAAAGAAGCAGCAGATTGCGCAGGGAATTACTTATTAGAGATACTGAAAGAAGAAGAAAATAAATTAATTAATTAATAAAGGTATACAATACCTATAAAACCCGATATAATAATTGACAATATCATTATTTTACATGGGGGTTATAAAGTGTTGAGAAAATCAGATATACAATCGTTTCCAAAGGCAGAGTTGCATTGTCATTTAGATGGTTCAATTCGACCAGAGGCCTTACAAAAAATTGCAAAAGCTCAGAATTTAGTAATTAGTGAAAATTTAGATGAAGTTAGATCACATATGCAAGCACCACAATCCTGCCAAAATTTGGTGGATTATTTAACTTGTTTTGATTATGTACTACCATACCTACAAACTGAAGTTGCTCTTGAAATGGCAGCGTTTGATGTTATGGAACAATCAGCACAAGATGGTATTCGTTATATTGAAATTCGTTTTGCTCCTAGTCTTTCTATGAAAGAAGGTTTGAGTGTAGAACAAACGATTCAAGCGGTGGCAAAAGGTATCGCAAAAGCAGAAAAAACTTATGATATACATGGTAATATCTTAGTGATTGGAATGAAGACAGGCGAGTTAGAGTTAATTCAATCTATTTTCTCTAAAACACTTACTTTAAATCATAGAAAAGTGGTTGGATTTGATTTAGCCGGTGCTGAGAATGACTTTTTCATGGATGAATATCGTGATCTTTTAACAGTGGTGACTGAAAATGGTGCGATTCCTTTAACATTACATGCTGGAGAATGTGGCTGTATCCATAATGTGTTTAGTGCTATTGAATCAGGTGCAACTCGTCTTGGTCATGGCATTGCCTTGAAAGGTGATATAAAAGCACAGCAAAAAGTTTCGGCACATGATGTTTGTATTGAAGGTTGCCCAACAAGTAATGTTCAAACAAGAGCTATTGAAACAATCAAAGATTATCCATTGAACGAATGGTTGGAAAATGATATAACATTTTGTATTAATACGGATAATAAAACTGTATCAAATACAACGTTATCAAAAGAATATGATTTGTTAAGAACTGAGTTATCTTTGTCAGTTGAGACATTTAGACAGTTAAATAAAAATGCTATGATCTATTCATTTGCAGATGCTGTGTTGAAAGAAAAAGTGCTTAAAGAAATGACAGATTTTTCTTTTGAAGCTTAACTAGATAAATATCGGTCTTTAGTCAGTGGATTTTTTCAATGTGCTTGGTATACTAGAAAAAAACGTGATGAGAGATGTGATGATGATGAAATTTTTAGGCAATATTATCTGGCTGATATTTGGTGGTTTTTTTGGGGCCTTGTCTTGGTTTTTAGCAGGATGTCTATGGTCTATTACGATTATTGGTATTCCAATAGGTATGCAGTGCTTTAAAATTGCAGGACTTAGTTTATGGCCTTTTGGCAAAGAGATTGTTTATAGTACAAGTGGTATGTCTTTAATTGTTAATATTATTTGGTTGATTGTTAGTGGCTTACCGTTAGCGATTGGTCATATGATAAGTGGTTTGCTTTTATGTATCACAATTATTGGTATTCCCTTTGGTAAGCAAAGCTTTAAATTAGCGCAATTAGCGTTAATGCCATTTGGAGCTAGAGTCGTTCAAACTTATAATTAAATAAATGCTAGGAAATAGGATAAACCTTTAAACGGTCTATCCTATTTTTTTGAATGTAATTTAAAATTTTCTGTGCAGCTTTTAGCAAAATCTATTATATGTGTAGTTTCTGCTAAGTTGAAAATTTCAGGTACAAACAATAAAGTTTTCATAAGTGTCTCCTTAATTTCTTTATTTATGATGATTAAGTGTCATAGCATGTTGGGTGATCGTCTTATTTTCCTGTTGCTTGTGTTTTTCGATAGAGTTAAGTTGTTTCTTTTTAGAATTGGTTAGGCTTTTTTTGATAAAAATCATGATGCTAATAAGTGAAATCGTTCCGATCAAAGAGATTAACATTTTCTCACCTCCTAAATTTATTCTATCGGAGAACAGCGTATTATAAGTATGAGATATAGCCTAGTGTGAAAGTGAAATTTATATATCTTGTTTATCCATCTATTTTTTTATATAATAAACTAAGTTAATAAAGTATGTTTTAAAAGGAGTTGTAACGATGGAGCCAAGTAAACCACAAAATGTAAAAAAAAATAACTTATCTCTTTTAACTCATTTAATCAAAGACCATGGACCAGTATCAAAAAAAGAGTTATCAAACCTAAGTGGGTTAAGTGTTGTGACGATAAATAAATTAATTCCAGATTTGTTAAAAGAATCTATCGTTTTTCCTTTTTCAACAGATGTAATTACAGGTGGAAGACATGCCGTGTCGTATGTATTTAATGAAAAAAAGAAATTACTTCTAGTTATCAAGATGGTAGAAACAGATAGAACACTATATTTTTATTACTATCTATGCGATTTAAATGGAAAAGTAATTAAAGAAAAAAAGCTTTCTGCAAAGGACTTAGAGTGGTCAGATTTTTTAGCAACAATAGATGCGTGGAAAAAGATTTACCCTGAAATAAAAGGGATTGTTTTAGGTGTTCCGGGTGTGGAGACATCAGGAGTACTTAAGTTAGTGGATTATCCAATGCTAAAGAACCGGGCAGTACAACAAGAATTAATGGATAAATTTAAGTGTCATGTTCAGGTTGAAAATGATGTGAATGCTGCTATTTTAGGCTATGCCATGAATCAAGAGAAAAATAAAATTATCTCAGGTATTTATTATCCATTAAGTTTTCCACCAGGTGGTGGGGTATCGATTAACCAAAAATTATTAAAAGGACAGAATAATTTTGTTGGAGAAGTGGCTGACTTTCCTTTAGTAGCCGATTGGTCAAAGAAAAATCTGGCTGATGTCGATTTAAAAAAACATATCTATGAAGTGCTCCAAATATTTATGAGTACATATGATCCACATGAAGTTGTTATTTATGCAGCAGTAGAAAGAATATCTATAAACTTAATAGACGTAATTAGTAAGCAACTTATAGCAGCATACCCTGCGTTAAATACGCCGAAAATTGTTCTTTCAAGAAAGTTTAATACGGACTATTTAACAGGATTGATTTCATTAGGGATGAATGAACTAAACGATTAGTGGAAAGAGATGAAAAAATGCGAACAGAAAAAGAGAAAATGTTACAAGAAGAGTTGTATGTAGCAAATGATTTAGAGTTAAGAGAAGATGCAAAAAGAAGCCGTCAATTAACAAGAATATTTAATCAAACAACAGAAGAACAAGCTGAATATCGACAGACACTATTAAAAGAGTTATTTAAAAAAACGGGAAAAAATATCTATATGGAACCACCTTTTAGATGTGATTATGGGTCAAATATTTCGATAGGCAACAATTTTTATGCTAATTTTGATTGTATTTTCTTGGATGTTGCTGAAATTAAAATTGGTGAGAATGTCATGTTTGGTCCTAAAGTGAACTTGCTAACGCCAGGTCATCCAATTGATTCCGTTGTTCGAAATGCTGGTCTGGAGTTTGGAAAAGAGATTCAAATAGGAGATAATGTCTGGATTGGTGGTAATGTCGTCGTTAATCCAGGCGTTACAATAGGGAGTAACACAATTATTGGTTCGGGTTCAGTTGTAACAAAACATATCCCTGAAAATGTGATTGCTGCTGGAAATCCGTGCCGTGTGATTCGGCCGATTACTGAGGAAGATACGTTTTATTGGGAAGCTAAGCAAAAAGAATATTGGAAAGAAGTTAATAATAAGGAGCTAAAAAAATGATAAAACTTATGGCGGTAGACATGGATGGTACATTTTTGACATCAGAAAAAACGTATAATCGAGCTCGTTTTACTGATATTTACGCTGAAATGAAAAGACAAGATGTTAAATTTGTTGTGGCTAGTGGGAATCAGTACTACCAGTTGAAATCTTTTTTTCCTGAAATTGCAAAAGAAATTTCTTTTGTTGCTGAAAATGGTGCTTTGGTTATTAGTGAAGAAGAAGAGCTGTTTTGTGGTCAAATGTCTGATGAGTTAGTGATCGATGTTCTAGATTTTATGAGTAAGCAACCAGATGTATCAATGATTATGTGTGGTAGAAAGAGTGCCTATACACATGAAAAAGAATCTGTCGAGTTTGTAGAGTCAAGCAGAAAATATTACCACCGATTGCAAGTAGTTCCAGAGATCACAACTACTATCGATGACATTTTTTTTAAAGTTGCAACCAATGTTCCTAAAGATCAAACAGAAGAATTTATCACCTTGTTTAATCATCATTTTTCAGGACGTTTAACGGCTGTGACAAGTGGACATGGAGATATTGATTTAATTATTCCAGGATTACACAAAGCAAATGGTCTTCAACTATTACAAGAAAAATGGCAGATAGATCCTTCAGAAATGGTAACATTTGGTGATGGTGGAAATGATGTTGAGATGTTGCGTCACGTGAAATATGGTTATGCAATGGCTAATGCTAGCGAACGCGCTAAAGAGGCTGCTAGTTTTTTTGCACCAAGTAATGAAGATGAAGGTGTACTTGTAGTAATGGAAGAGATGTTAAAAATAAGAAAATAAAAAGAGCTTGGTAATTAGTTAAGAAAAGTCTTATGCTAATTACCAAGCTCTTTTAATAAAAAAACTACTAGCTAAAAAGCTAGTAGAAAAAAGGAATAGTTTATTTACTTTGGAGGAGTAAATAAAATGAAAAAAAGTTTTGTTAGGTTGTTTTGTTAGGTATGTTTATATAATAGAACTTAAATGTGAAGAAATAAAAACAGAACTGTGTTTTAAACATGTTTATTATTTAAATAAAATGAGACCTGTTTTTTTAAAAGACTTGTATCCCTTTTAAAAAAGCCTGTTGAACGGTAAACTCATTATCTAAAATGATTAAATCAGCATCAAATCCCTGACGAAGTTGCCCAATCTTAGTATAATTGAGTAATTCAGCTGGTGTTTGGCTGGCCATTTGAATGCTATCACCTAGAGGAAGCTTCATCTCAGTACTAATTTTCAAGGCTTTATTCATAGTTACTGTACTAGAGGCTAGTGTGCCATCTTTTAATCTAGCAACCCCATCTATTACAGTAACTAGATGCCCACCAAATTGATAAGCGCCATCACCAACACCCATAGCTTGTAAGGCATCAGTGATTAAAACCATGTTTGTAGCAGTTTTTACCTTATGCATTAGTCGAACCATTCCAGGATGTAGATGGATATTATCAACGATGGCTTGAATACTAACATTATCATTTTCTAAGGCTGCAGTGGTAATACCTGGTGAACGGTGATGAATAGCGGGCATAGCATTACAGTGATGTGTAATATGATTAACTCCTTTTGAAAAAGCATGTTGCGCTTCTTCGTAAGTTGCGTCAGTGTGTCCAGCAGCAACAACAATCCCTTGAGATATTAGGTAATCAATCACGTCATCAGCACCAGGTAATTCAGGAGCGATAGTGACCATTTTTATTAAACCGTCAGAGAAATTAATTATTTCTTTGATCTCTTGCAAATCAGGAAGACGTAAATGATTTGGATCTTGCATCCCTTTTTTTATTGGATTTAAATAGGGGCCTTCAAGGTGAATACCTAAAATTTTTGCTCCTTGTTCTTTACCAATAACTTGTTTAGTTGCACGAATCATTCCAAGTAGTCTTTCTTTAGAGGACGTAACAGAGGTAACTAAAAAACCAGTACATCCTGTCTCAAGACATTTTTTTGATACTTCTTGAATGCTTGTTGTTGTGCCATCCATCATATCAAAATGATTGGCTCCGTGAATATGAACGTCAATCATTCCTGGAATGACCAATTGATTGTCAGCCTCGATAACTTGTTGAAAATTTGCTTCTTCTACTGTTTCTGAAATATTTACTATTCGGCTAATTTGCTCATTTTCAAGATGAATATTTACTAGATTTTCTACGTTATTCTGAATAATTTTAGCGTTTTTAATAAGTGTTTGCATAATTAAGCTCCTTTTGGTGTAAGAATGTCGATACTATTTTTGAGTAATGTTTTTTGAAATGTTTGATTAGGTAATTCATCTGAAATAATGGTATCAACAAACTCCCAATTTAGTTTAAAAGAAGTTGTTTTTTGATACTTACTATGGTCAAGCAATAAGATAATTCGTTTTCCTTGTTTGGCTAACTGTTGATGTAAATAAATATCCTCTAATTCATCAAAAAAGATACCCTCTTCAGATGCACCAGACGCGCCAATAAAAACAATATCAAAATAATAGTTTTCTAATTGTGTCCTTAGCATAGGTCCCTTTAATTGATGGGAATCAGGTTGATAGTAACCACCCAAAAGTAAGATTCGCTTAATATGTTGAGAAAAACTAACCGCATTATCAACAGAATTAGTAACGGCTAATATATTTTTAGGTAAACTATCATCACTCAGGAGTTCAACTGTAGTTGAAACGTCTAGCCATATTGTGTCCGAATCTAAAATCAATGTTCTAGCCAATTTTGCAATACTCTTTTTTTCGGAACTATTTGTAATGATACGATTTTTATAATCAGTTATTTGTTGTTTGATGATAGGGAGTTGAATACCACCTTTGTGTCTTTCGACTAGATTATTTTCAACAAGTTTTAAAATGTCGCGTCTAGCAGTATCTTTTGATACATCGAAATGTTTGGCAAGTTCTTCTTGTTTTAAAAAGGATTGAGCTTCTAAGAGAGACATAATTTCGATTAATCGTTCTTGTTGATTCATTTGAGCACCTCTTTTGCGTTTGTGTAAGTTTTTAAACATTAAGAATAAGTTTTTGTAAGTCTAAAATATCAAATTTTAAGCTGCATAGCAAGTTATTTGCTAATTAGAGTAAATAAAAAAACCAATTCGATGGCTACGAATTGGTCTCTTGATTAATTTTTTTTTGTTCTTTTCGTTTAGCAATCGCAGTTCCGACGCCGTAGATGGTAAATAATATACCAGCCATGAAAAAGTAAAAACCGTCTAAATTAAATAAAACAATATCTGTTTCAGCTTTAAATCCGATAATCAAAAATATGATACCGATGATGATGAATACTAATTCAAACATATAATTTTTAAATGCTTTCATATTTTACACCTCTATTTGTTCAACAATCTGTCTAATTTATTGTAACATAGGCAAGAAAGGATGCCTAAGAAAAAATATAGTATCTTTTCTAAAAT
>NZ_JAVWHO010000065.1:0-9353 GCF_036639995.1 Vagococcus sp.
CTTTCACATCCTAAAGTAGTCTTAATGTTTTAATTTCTCCTGGTTTAAAAAACCCAAGATTTATTGTATCACTATCTTTTACAGATGTTAAAGCATCCCCCTTCAAGTCAACAAATTGATAAGAATGACTTTGGGTTAATTGAATTGTTTCTCCTTCACAAGACTGAGAATAATCAGGATTAAAGACTCTGATGTCTATTCCTTCACCAACTCGAGAAGCTCTTAACGAACTAAAAACAAGGCTTGAACTATCAATGGTTAATAACTCGTTTGCTTGTGTTTCAGTTTGCAATTTATTTGAAACAAAATATTTTAAAGTTGTTGTAAATCGGTTCATCTCTTGAATTTGGTAAAACGGAATAGAGACGACTTGCGTTTGAAAGTCTTTCATAATTTGTGCTGGATCATACGTTCTTGTTAGTTGAATCATGAATTTAAACGTTAAGACTTGTTCTAGCTGACTATCTGGTGTTGGTACATATTTAAACTCATTTCCAGATGCAATACCAGGTCGTCGAATCAAATCCGGTCGCCCTAAATAGCCAACTGATCTAAACAAAGTTAAAGCGATTTGTTCATAATTTTCACCGACAAACTGATATTCTTTAATCCCTTTTGCAAAACACGTCACACTTCTACTTTGATCGTGAGCATTGACATAATTTAGCATTGGAAAAATAGTAGTTGGTTCTTCTCTCCAACCTAACTCTTGCCAATCGTGAATATGGGCGTCTTCCACTTCACGTTTTACAACACCAAATGGAGTGTTCGTATAAGAATGACTTGACGCTATCTTTGAATTGATTAAGACACGCATTCGGTGATCAAGAGCTTTGTTGTCAATCTCTAAATGACAATCAATTAACTGGTTATCTTTTGCTAGCGTCACTCGAAGTTCGTAAGGTAGTCGAATACTTGCCTTGTTTTCAGCTCGTTCAACTAAGTCTTTGGCAACTAACCACTCCCCAGTTAAAATCATCTCTTGTTGTAAGTTACCTTCAATCACTTGAACAGTCGCGTTGTCAAAATCTAAGTAGCTAATCACATCCTCAACAGGTGGTGAATAGTCATAAGTGTCTCCTTCATCCCCACTGTCTTCAATTACTAAAAAGTTATCATAATTTTGACTAGTCTGTTTATCAGTCAAATGAAGCTTGCCTTTAGAAAAACTAATCTTGTAATATTCATTGGCAATATCACTTGCAGGTAACGTTTCAGATGTAATTTTTTTGTCAGTGCCTTCCACCACTTTAGCTTCTACAAAGCTTAACGCTGGAACAGGAACTTCAACAATAACGTCATGAATGTAATAAAATTTATCAGGGTCCATATCAGCTGGATTTTTACGAATTGAACCTGAATTTTCTTTTCTTGTTTCAATTAATTGATACGTTAATTTCTCATTGTTTAGATATACTTCAAAAGACTCTGACAACAGCGAAAGTTGACATCTGACTTGTTGTGTTCTTTCAAAGGGCAGTGTATTAAAGAAAATTAACTCATTTTCTAGGACATTGCTTCTTGATTCAGCTATTTTACGTGTTAAATAATCCACAGCTGAATAGGATAATTGGTCAGCTTCAATAAAACGTTCCATAATAATGCGATTTGTTTTATCACTGTTACAACCTCCCGCACTATCGTGGGCTTGGTTTTTACTTAATAATTTCCAAATACGGTCAAGCAATCCTTGTTTATAAGGAATACCTTGCATGCGTGCCATAACCATCAGTGGCTCTAACTGATAAATCATCCGACGCTCGATTTTGTCATTCATGTATTTATGATCGTACCGAGACGAATAAATAGAGCGATGAATCTTAGAAACTGAACTTGAAATAAATTCTCCTTGAACTGTTTCTAACTTATCTTTATCTAGCGCGTCAAAAAATAAATCATAGTTACTTTCAATTAATTCATAATCTTCCAATTGATCATTATACAAATCCATCCGTTCTCTTAAATCAAAATCCACATAACGCTGATCACCGCCAACAGGTAAAACAAGTTGGTCTGAGGTGGCCCCTTTTTCAATGACTTCCATTAATTCATTAGCGTCATCACTATAAATCAGCCCAACACCCACAAAGTAACCATTTTTTATATTAGAAGAGACAACACTTGAACCATCTTCACTTTCCCATCGAAATTCTCGGTCCTCTGTAACGTCATTTGGAACACCGCGCCAAAAAATTGTTTTATCTAGCCCGAACCCATTGTAAATTTTAGGCATGTCTTTACTTTGACCAAATGAGTCAGGTAAATAACCTGCTTTAAAATAACCACCTAATTCGTTTGCAATCGTGATTCCTAAATCAAGATTTCTGACAATAGATTCTCCAGCAATGATTAATTCATCTGTTTGAGTGTACCAAGGTCCGATAAATAATTTATCTGCTTTAATCAAATCAACCAAGCGTGATTTTTGTTCTGGAAAACTTTGCAAGTATTCATCAACAATGCTTAACTGACCATCTAATAAATAATAATCCAATTTTTTTGTTTCTAGAGCATACATTACTTCATCTAAATGGTATGCTAGCTGAACGAAAGATTCGTGATTGGTAAAATACCACTCAAAATCCCAATGAGTATGATGGACGACGTGTACTTTTTTCTTCATAACAATATTCTCCTCTAAAATTATACAAAAAGAACCAGGAACTTAAAGCCCTGGTTCTTTTTTGACTTTAAAATGATATTTCATCAATGATTTCTGCTAATTTACCAGGTTCATTTTCATTTAAAATACCTTCTCTAAATTGATCATCAATTAATTTTCTAGCAATCAAACTTAATAGTTTTAAATGCTCAGTGGCACCTTCTTCTGGAATAGTTAAGGCAAAGCCCACTTTGACATCTTTTTGATCTAAAGCGTTCCAAGGAATATCATTTGCAAACTTCACTAAAAACATTCCTGGTTTTAAAACAGATTTATTTTTACTATGAGGAATCGCAATATGATCTTTAAATCCAGTTGTTGCTTCTTCTTCTCTTAGTTTTAATCCTTTGTAAAACTCTTCCTTATCTGATACATAACCTTTTTCAAAAGCAAAGGCGGCAATAGATTGGAATGCCTCATCTTGTGTAGTTGACGTTGTATCAAATAAAATATGTTCTTCGTTAAAAACTTCTTTGTTCATCATAACTTCCTCCTAAATGAATTAGTTTTCTTCTGCTACGATTAATTCTTCTTCTTGATTAGGTCTCATAAAGCCAATTAATAGTGCTGTTGTTAAGATACCAGCTGAGACACATAAAATCCAAGTAATAAATGGAATCGGTTGTTCAATGTAACCAATAAAGGTCCCTAAAGGAGAACCGATACCACCGTAAAATTTACAACCTGTTGCTGCAACTAAACCACCGGCAACAGCTGAACCAACAACGTTTGCAAAAATCATACGAACTGGGTTAGCAGCTACAAATGGAATCGCACCTTCTGTAACACCAACAATCCCCATACCAAAGGCTGCACTTGCAGCAACTTTTTCGTCTTTACTAAATTTCTTCTTGAATAAAATAGACGCTAACCAAACACCTAATGGCGCAACTGAAATAGCAGCTTGCGTAGCAGTACCAGGTACAAAGTTCGCACCATCAATACCGTATTTTGTTAATGTGTCTGTAAAAATAGCTGTACCAAATACTAATGCTGTTTTATTAACAGGTCCGCCTAAGTCAAACCCAATCATTGCTCCACAGATAGCTCCAATAATGACTGGTGCACCAGCGTAGTTTTCATTTAATGATGTTAAACCTTCGTACATACCGTCCATTGCTATTGAAATTGGTGTTCCTATGACATAAAGAACAATCAACGTAATAGCTAGTGTTGCAATAAATGGAATAATCATAATTGGAACGATAGGTTGAACAATTTTTGGCCATTTGATTTTTTTCAAATATTTCACCATGTAACCAACTAAGAAAGCAACAATAATAGCACCGATAAATCCGCCACCTGCTTCTGCTCCTAAAAACTCAGGATCATTGGCTAAGTAAGCACCAATCATTGCTGGAGCAATAGCTGGTTTATCTGCAATTGAGTTAGCAACAAAACCTGCAAACAGTGGGATCATTAATTTAAATCCAACTTGACCGACATAAAACAGTTTTGACATTAATAGACCCATTTGAGTATCTGTATTAAATCCCCACTCAACAATTCGGCCTAGGTCATCTTTTTGAAACGCATACAAATTGGCAATTGTTAAAATAAGTCCAGCAGCAATAACCATCGGAACCATGTAAGAAATACCACTCATAATATGAGTAAAGAAGTTCACTTTTTCTTTGTCATTACCAATTTGAATTTTACCAACTTTAGATCCTTTTTTACCAAATACTTCTGCTTCATCAAAGGCTTTTTTTATTAATCCTTTGGCGTCTTCAATGGCTGGTATTGATTTAGTAACAAATAATGGCTTACCTGAAAAACGAATTGGATCAATTTTAATATCTGAAGCAATTAACACTAAGTCAGCGTTTTCAATATCATCGTGCGTCAAAACATTTTCAGCACCAATGGCTCCGTTTGTTTCTACCTTTACTTCATACCCTAACTCTTTGGCTGCTCTTTCTATCGATTCTGCTGCCATGTATGTATGTGCTATACCTGCGGCACATGCTGTGACTGCGACAATTTTTTTTGTCATATTTTTTCCACTCCCCATTTTCTTTTGAGCTCTTGGGTAAATAATAGCAAAATTAAATTGAAATTAAAACAATATGTAAGCGTTCTGATTTAAGTATCAGAAAAAAAAGTAAACTTGAAATTTTTTTCATCTTTTTATTTCACAAGAAATTTGGTAGAATTAGTTTGATCAGTGTGTCACTGATGTACGATTATTGCTGGTTTTATTTTTCACAAGATTCGAGAAAAACGTTCAAAAAAGATTCTGTTTTTCTATTTTTATCACAAGCATAAATATCGTTCTTTGCACTTGTCTTTGATATATTTTACTAAGGTCATTAAATCAAAGGTTTGTGACAATATTATTTTGAAGGGATTGACTATTAATGAAAGTTGTAGTTGTTGGATGTACTCATGCTGGAACGTCAGCAGTTAAAAATATTTTAAAAAATTATCCAGATGCGGAGGTTGTTGTTTACGAAAGAAATGACAATGTATCTTTCCTATCATGTGGGATTGCTCTTTATGTGGGGGGCGTTGTTAAAAACGCACAAGATTTATTCTATTCTAATCCTCAAGAGTTAGCGTCAATGGGTGCTAAAATTAAAATGGAACACGCTGTAACAAGAATTGATACAGAAAATAAATCAGTAACTGCTGGAAACTTAAATACAGGGGAAGTTGAGACAGTTAGTTATGACAAGTTAGTTATGACAACTGGTTCTTGGCCAATAATCCCTCCCATTCCTGGGATTCGTTATGAAAATATTCTACTTTGTAAAAACTTCAACCAAGCCAATGAAATTATTGCTAAATCAGAATTAGCTAAAAAAATTGTCGTTGTTGGTGGTGGATATATCGGGATTGAATTAGTTGAAGCCTTTGTAGAGTCTGGAAAAGAAGTTACCTTAATTGATGGTTTGGACCGTATTTTAAATAAATATTTAGACAAGCCATTTACAGATAAATTAGAATCTGAATTAAAAGCGCGTGGGGTTAACCTTGCTTTAGGTGAAAATGTTCAATCGTTTGATGCTGATAAATCAGGTAAAGTTTCAAAAGTTCATACAAATAGTGCAACATTTGATGCTGATATGGTTATTATGTGTGTTGGTTTCACTCCATCAACAGAATTATTAAAAGACAAAGTGGATATGTTACCAAACGGTGCTATTATTGTAGACGAATACATGAAAACAAGTAATCCAGATATATTTGCAGCTGGAGATAGTGCAGTTGTTCATTACAATCCAACGAAAAGTCACAACTACATTCCTCTAGCAACTAATGCAGTTCGTCAAGGTATGTTAGTAGGTACAAATATTAAAGAAGATAAGTTAGCTTACCGTGGAACACAAGGAACATCTGGTCTTTACTTATTTGGATGGAAAATTGGTTCAACTGGTATGACAATTGAAAGTGCTCGTTTAAATAATATTGATGCTGACTATGTTTACTTTGAAGATAACTATCGTCCAGAATTCATGCCAACAACTGAAAACGTGATGATGCAATTAGTCTTTGAAAAAGGAACAAAACGCATTATTGGTGGACAATTAATGTCTAAATATGATATTACACAATCCGCCAACACATTATCTCTTGCTATTCAAAATGATATGACTGTTGAAGACTTAGCATTATGTGACTTCTTCTTCCAACCTCATTTTGACCGCCCTTGGAACTATTTAAACCTACTTGCTCAAGAAGCATTAAATAAATAAAAACCTAAAAACAGAGGTCGACTTACTTAGTCGCCTCTCTTTTTTTTACTCTAAAATCATCTCAATCAAAATACCATTTGGGTCCATTCCCTTAAAGTGTTGAGAATCATACTCTACTTTAAACAAGTTCTCTTGCTTCATGTTTGCTTTAACTTGCTCAAACCGCTCTTTATTATGCCAAATCATTTCATAAGAAAGAATACCTAAGTCCGTTTCTTCTCGGTTAGCTAGATATGACCCTTGCCAATTATTCACCCCAACATGATGATGATACCCATCAACTGAGAAAAATCTTGCATGACCTCCTAAATCATCTACTAAAGTCATTCCTAAAATATCTTGGTAAAACCATTCGTTTTTTTCAAAATCAGCCACACTTAAATGAACGTGTCCCATTTTTGTTCCCTCTGGCATTTTACTTGTAGCATCCATCGTTAAACCTAGAACTTCTGAGGCTTTCATTTCTAGAGTGACACCTTTAATTTGACCATCTGGCTGAATATCCCAGATTTCTCTTGGTTTATCCCAATAAATTTCAATACCATTACCTTCTACATCGTGTAAATAAAGTGCTTCACTATAACCATGATCAGAGGCGCCAATTAACGGTGCTTTGATTTCAAGCAAATGTCTTAATATGCCACTTAGATCTTTTCTCGTTGGTAATAATAATGCTAAATGATATAAGCCAGCAACCTTTCTCTCTGATTTTCCTTCTGGTAATTGTATCAACGTTACTAAGACTTCCTTTGTTGAGGCAATCCCTAAAAATACTTTCCCAGCCTCTTCTTTAAGAACAGATAAACCAATTACTTCTTGATAAAATTTCTTTTGTCCTGATACATCTTTTACAGATAATGAGACGTTACCTAATGTCATTGTTGTCATAATTATATCTCCCTTACTTTAAGTCAGTATAATTATATCTCTTTTGACTATTCTTTAAAAATATTATGCTTACAAAAAGAAAAAGACTGACTAAATACGTCACCCTCTTTCAAACTATTCTTTCATTTTCTACTATATAATAGCTGGATCATCCAGCTCACTATCTTCTTCTTTTTCTTCTACTTTAAAAGAAACTCTGCGATGAACTTTTCTAAAGGTATCAATTGAAAAAGCCAAATTATTGTAAGCGGCAATTTTTTCAGCAGCTTCAAGAACAAGTATTTCCATTTTTTTAGTAAATGTTTCTAACATATCCACAGTACACGGTGTATAAGATAGTAGGAAGTTTGTTTCTAAATGAGATAATTGCGTTTTTCGACCTTCGTATTTTGCCCAGTCTAGATTTTTATTTGGAACATATCCTTTTGACACATACCACATGGAAACTAAACTATGCTTGATACCCATTGTTAAATCTTCCAAATAATTGTATTCTTCTCGTTTCCACGAGCGATATAGCTCAAAATAGTACGCATAATATTTATTTACTAATTGATCGAATTCATCTTGAGTAATTTGGTAGTCTAATTTTTGAGATTCTTCAGCCAGTTCATGTAACAAACCATCGTCTTTGACAATTTCAATTTTCTTCATCCAAATACTTGCTTCAAGCATCTCTGGTGTATAGATAAATAAATCCAATTTAATAAAAGTTGCATAATGAATCACTGAATAATTTTCATTAAATTTTTCGATAAAAAGGTATTCGCCAATAGATCTAATAATTTCTTGTTGCTTTCTTTTTAAATTAACATTGTCACCAACAACTATGCGGGCATCAATATCTGAATAAAAATCCTCTGTTTTACTACCAATTGAGCCGCCAAAATAGCAACCAATTATTTCCTCATCCTCTTTCACAAGACGAATTAATCTATTTTTTAATCGATCACGATCGACAGGGAGATTTGAATCTACTAACATCGGTTTCACATCCTTCCACTTTCCTACTATTATATAGACAAATGAAGGGGATGTCTAAAAATTTTCGATAAGTGTCTGTTTTTTTTCACTAAAAAGGATGTTTCTAGGATTTTTTTTGCTAATTTCACTAAATAATTGACTACAAAAAGATTTCTTTTCAAAAAAAATGGAAATAGACGTAATAAATGAATCACTCATTCACTCATATTAATTGAAGAAATCTTTTCCTCAAACAGCCATTATTAGTAAAATTTAAGTTTAATTTCTATTCTTTTCTCTAAACATTTTCTGTTTATCATACATGGAAATGCTATATTGTGTTTTAATACACTTCCGTTTATTAACTTTATGTAAGCACTTAGCAAGAAGTTGCCTATATTTCTTATACGTAGGTTCTGTTACAAAACCTATGTTCCTGTAATCAAATTAGACAATTTTCTTTACCTACGAAATATTTTTAGATGATAAAGTATGTCTTGTCGTTGGAACACAGCGATAAAAACTTTAAAACAAGAAGGGGATTTTTATTTTTATGAAATCACTAAAAACAGTAGTATTTGGAACAACCGTAGCATTAGGATTAGGATTCTTTGGAACTAGCGCATTCGCTGATACTTTATATACAGTAAAATCAGGAGATACATTATCATCTATCTCACATAACTTTGCAGGAAACAATGACTTAGTTAATAAAATTGCTAAAGATAATAACTTGACTAACATTAACTTAATCCATGAAGGTCAAAAATTAACCATTAAAACAGAAGGTGAAGCAACTCAAGAAGCTCCTCAAGTTGAAACAGCTCAAGAAGTAACATACCAAGAAGCTCCTCAACAAGAAGTACAACCTGAAGTTGTTCAAGAACAAAGCGCTCCTGCAGCAAGCACTGGTAACTCATCAAGCGCTAAAGAGTGGATTGCTCAAAAAGAATCAGGCGGAAGTTATTCGGCTTCAAACGGTTACCATGTTGGCCGTTACCAATTAGATCCTAACTACTTAAATGGGGATTATTCTCCAGAAAACCAAGAACGTGTAGCAGATAACTATGTTGCAGATCGTTACGGTTCATGGGAAAATGCTCAATCATTCTGGATGAGCAACGGTTGGTACTAAAATAAAT
>NZ_JAVWHO010000066.1:0-3840 GCF_036639995.1 Vagococcus sp.
CTACGGCTGATTTGGGCTTCTTTACAAATGCTTGTGACAGAGATGTCATTAAAATGTGAAGTTTTAAGTAGAGAACTCATAGCAGCAATGATATTTTTTCTGGTTCGTTGATATCTCAAGTCTGTTTCTTTCATTGTTTTCTCCTGTACGTAACTAGTTTTCTATTGGTTATCTTACAAGAAAATAGACAGACTGTCCATTAAAAAATATTAAAAAAGCAAATTCTGATAAAATATCAAAATTTGCTTTTTCTTTATTCAGCTGATAAAGCAGCCATTGTAATGTAGTTATAAGGTTGGTTGAAATGTGGTAAGAAGAAAATATCAAGTAATTTTAATTTATCAATCGTTACTTTTTCTTCAATCGCAAGTGAGAACATATGAATTCCCATTGAGATGTCTTGAGTGGATGCCATTTGAGCACCTAGGACACGGCGACTTTTAGCATCATAGATAATTCTGATTTTTACTTTGCCATTATCAGCAATGAAACCAGGTTTTTGTAAATCTTCAAATTCAGTGTATTTCACGTCAAAACCAGCTTTTTTAGCAGCGGCTAAATTAAGACCAGTAGAGACCATGTTATAACCAAAGATTGAAATACCATTTGAGCCTTGAACACCGATAGATTCCAGTGGTGTACCACTAGCGTTATGACCAGCAACAATACCACTTCTTACGGCATTAGTTGCTAAAGCAATATAGGTAGTTTCTTCAAGAGCGTTGCTGTAAATTGTCGCACAATCACCAACAGCATAAACATCAGGAATGCTAGTTTCTTGTTGTAAGTTAACAAGGTAAGCTCCGTTTTCAAAGGTTTCAATGCTATCTTTGCCTAAACTATTATTAGGAGCAAAACCAACTGCTAAAACAACTAAGTCAGCATCATATGTTCCTTTGTCTGTTGTTAGGCTAGTAACTTTTCCGTCTTCGCCATTAAGTGATTGAACTTTTTCACCGTAATGAGTTTGAATTCCATTATCAGTTAAAACTTTATCCATGTCGTTTGTAAACCAAGGATCATAATAAGTGCTTAAAGATGTATCTGCTGCATCAAATAAGCGAACATTTTTTCCGCGACGTTTGATTGCTTCAGCCATTTCAACACCAATATATCCAGCACCGATAACTGCAACATTTGTCACTGTATCATTGCAAAGAGCAGTGTCTGCTACTTGGCTATCTTGGAACAATTTAACAAATTGCACATTTTTTAAATCAGTTCCTTTGATGTTTGGTGCAATTGGAACAGAACCAGTTGCCAAAATTAATTTATCATAAGATTCTTTTGATTGTTCACCATCTTTGTGAGTGGTATAAACAATTTTTTTATCAAAATCAATGGAATCAACAGTTGTTTCCATCATAATTCTAGCACCTTTAGATTCAAAAGAATCTTTGTTTGTATAAAATAAATGTTCATAAGAATCAATTTGACGACCAACCCATAGTGCTGTTCCACAACCTAAATAACTTAAGTTAGAGTTTTTGTCGATAATCACAACTTCATTATCTGGATAGCTATCTAAAATAGTGTTTGCTGCAGCGATTCCTGCATGGTTGGCACCAATTAATACGATTTTGCTCATTTTAACATCTCCTAAACATTAGTTTTTTTTAATTAATATTTAATTACTTATTTTACATTATATAGTTATTTGAGATGAGTATCAAGAGAATGTTCAATCTTTCACTTATTTTTTAGTATTAGTTAAAGCTTTATTTTCATCTCGCGTTATAAAAATTGTAACCATTTAAGAATATGAAAGTATTAAAGATGAGGATAAGATAGCAGATATTTAGGAGGAGAGAAAAGGGTATGATAATTGGTATGTTGATGATATTTATTAGTTTTGTAGTTCCTTTTATTCTGACGGGGATTAATAGTTATTATTTGTTAAGAAAAAAGGATGAAGCTTCTTATAGTTGGCTAACGAGACAAGAAGGATCTATTGAATGGTTAACTATTATTTTAGGTATAATTTTATCTCTACTTTACCGAGAATTGGTTGAAATATTAAATATGGATTGGCAAGAGGTGCTGATTAACAATCAAAAACATACACCAATTTCTAGTCAAGGGCAGCTAACAATGTTTGTATTGCTCTGTATAGGTATCTTAGGTTATAGCGTATTAAAATATGGTTTGGTTGAAAAATTACCGCCTTTAGTTTTTACACTTGCTATTGCTTGTGTTTATATCGGGATGATTCTAGCAATTGTTTGGATTATTCAAGTATTTACACTAAATTCTACTGATTTTTTACTCGTTATATTTCCGATTAATTGCCTACTTTTAAGTTTGAAGGTGATTAAAGAAACACTTGTTAAATGGCAAGAGGAAGAAAAAGAAGTTGAGATGATAGCAACGACGAATCCATTGTTAGTAACATTTAATCAGCTTCTAAGTAAATCTGAGAACTGGGTATGGTTAGGTTTTGTTTTTATGTTACCTATTTTAGGCATCGTTTTAGCTAGTTTAGTATTATTAGGACAGGAGCCAGATGCCTATATTAAAGCCTGGACAGAAACGAGTGACTGGAATTTATCAGAAAAAATATCTCCACCTAATGTTGAAGTAGATGAACATTATTTGTGTACAGTCGCAGCTTCAGGGCACAGAAATGTAGTTAAACCGCAAAGAAAAGGAGTTAGACACGGTCATGAAGTGGTGGTTAATCGGCAACTTTGTATCGCCAATGCCTTTGAACAAATACTAGAAGAAAAAACGCCCAAAATTCATCGTGTTATTAGAGGAAGTTATGATAAATATGGTTACCCTGTTGCAAGAAAAATAACGTCACCTTTGATAGCAGATATTATTTATTTTTTAATGAAACCTGCGGAACTGTTATTTTTGCTAGTTATTTATTTAGTTGATATTAAACCAGAAAATAGAATTGCACTGCAGTACATCACGTCACCTAAAAAGCAGTAGCTTACTTTATATAAGCATATTTATTGAGTATCTGATTCTACTTAACGTATAATAAATTTATCAAAGAAAAGTAGAGGAGAAACAATCAATGGGCTTATTAGTTGAAGGTAAGTGGCAAGATCAGTGGTATGATACTAAAAGTACTGGTGGTCATTTTGTTCGGAAAGAATCACAATTTAGAAATTGGATTACACCAGATGGAAGTGCTGGACCATGTGGTGTTTCAGGATTTAAAGCAGAAGCTGGGCGTTATCATTTGTATGTGTCTTATGCGTGTCCGTGGGCAAGTCGGGCACTTATCATGCGGAAGTTAAAAGGCTTAGAAGAGATGATTTCTCTATCTGTTGTGAATTACTACATGGGAGAGAATGGATGGACTTTTGAAGAAGGAAAAGATGTGATAACTGATCCAATTATCAACGCTAATTATTTATATGAAATCTATGCTCATGTTGATCCAACTTACACAGGACGCGTTACAGTTCCTATTTTATATGATAAAAAAACCAATCAAATTGTGAACAATGAATCATCAGAAATTATGCGTATGTTAAATACAGCCTTTGATGAAATTGGAGCCTTGGCAGGTGATTATTATCCAGAGGAGTTACGTGTAGAGATTGATGAGATGAATGAAAAAGTTTATCACGGTATCAACAATGGTGTTTATAAAACTGGGTTTGCGACTAAACAAGAAGTTTATGAAAGAGAGGCTACTCAATTATTTACTGTATTAGATGAATTGGAAGAGCATTTAAGTAGTCAGAAATATTTAGTGGGTGAGAGATTAACAGAAGCTGATTGGCGGTTATTTGTGACTTTAGTTCGTTTTGATTCAGCCTATTACGGTCATTTTAAATGTAATATTCGTGAGTTAAGAGAATATCCGCATTTGTGGCGTTA
>NZ_JAVWHO010000066.1:3940-8501 GCF_036639995.1 Vagococcus sp.
ACTGTGGATGGGCAAACAAGAAAAATTAGTCATCAATTAGCAAGCGAGATTAAGGGAGAAGTAGAAGTCAAAAAATTTGAAGAGATTGATACATTGGATGACTATGGAAAAGTTATTATTGGCTCTTCTATACGTTACGGAAAATTTCCAAAAAAACTCTTTCGATTTGTTGAAAAAAATAAAACAAGTTTAGAAGAAAAGCAGGCAGATTTTTTTGGTGTCAATCTTATTGCGAGAAACCCAGAAAAATGCTTGGTAGAAAATAACGTATACGTTCGAAAATTTGTAGAAAAAACATCTTGGAAACCAAATGAGGTTGTTATTTTTGCAGGCGCGTTAAATTATACAACTTACAATTTGTTTGATAAAAAAATGATTCAATTAATCATGAAAATAACAGAAGGACCAACAGATGCTTCCGTTGATTTAGAATTTACTAATTGGGAAGATGTTTCTAGTTACGCTGATAAAGTTAATAGTGAAGCTAAGTAATATTAATAATGGATTAAAAATAAAATCAAAAAGTTGGTTTTATTTTTTTTAATAAAAAAACAAACTTGCTATTCGTTATTGGAATAGCAAATTTGAATAAAATGTTTATTTAATATTAAGTTCTAGGGCGAGGGTCAACAAAATAATAGATGTCTTCTTTATATTTTAACAATGCTTTATCCCAAACAGCAGGAGCATTCATAACACAACTACGGCCATTTAAAACGTCACCGACTTTGTAGTCAACGCCTTCATCTAAAATGTTTAGAACACGATCATAACGTTGTTCAATACCATTAAAATCATGACGAATAACATTCATTGTGATCTTTTCTTTATTTTCAAGAGTAACCTCGTAATCATAGTTAGTTGTAAATAAGTAGTCAGGTAACATTTTTTCTTCCACACCGTGCATACTTGTATTGCGAGCAAATGGCGCACCTAGCATAACGATTTTTCCACCACGTCGATAAGCTTCACTTAATGGAGAATTAACCCCAACTGGCGTATGGTCTTTGTAATGATTTTGGGTAATTTCTTTAGCATTTTTCCCCCAGACACTCACACTGTGAGTAGGGTGAGCGCTTCGAATAACTCCCTCAGATAAGCGCATTGTTTCAGGAATAATCCCAATACAAACCGGCGTTGTCGCAACATCAAATACACGGTTATCTAAATCAACGTTTTTATAGCTAAGAGTTGGAATAATTAAGGTTCCTTCTGAAACTGTTTCTTTTAATGCTGCGATAACGGCTTCTGGACCGCCTTCGATTTTGTCGTTGCCGCGTAAGGCATTATAAGAAGAATGGACCACAATAATATCGTCTTTTGTGACACCTAATTTTCTTAAATCAGTGATAATTTGTTTTGGGTTTAACATAATAGTCTCCTTTAAAATTTATTCAGTATAGAGAAAAACTAATTTTTCAGAGGTGGAATACTCTTTAGAAAATTGATAATTCGGATGATCAAATTCCTTTATTTTTTCAATAGTTGTAACGTTATTCTCTGATAAAAACCGCACCATTTCACCACGAGCCATTTTAGCTAATGTGGCTTTCACTTTTAATTTATCATTAATAAGTTGGGCAAAAGAAACCTCAATCAATTCGTCCTTTTTCTTTAAAAAAGGGGTGATTGCTTTTGAATATTCTTTTGACGCAAGGTTAATAACCGGTCCTTGATTGAAATCAAGAGCATCATAAAGTTTTCTCCCCCAAAAAGCATAAAGATGTGGCTGATCCATGACTGAAAGTGGTGCTTGCATCTCAAGCCTGTAAGGAACAATCCCATCAAATGGTCGTAAAATGCCATAAAATCCAGATAGAATACGAACGTGCTCTTGCAAATAAGCCAATCCAGGTTTAGTAAAAAGATCAGGTGCCATGTATTGATATTGTAGCCCTTTGTAGCTCATTATGGCTGGTGCTGTTTTCTTTTCTAAATCCATCTGTTGCAGTCGCTCAAAATTTTCTTGAGCTAACTTATCACTACAATGCCACAATGTTTTGGCTTCTTTATAGGTTAGTTTTTGTAATTCAGCTAATACTTGTTTTGTCTGTTCTAAAAATTGAGGCTGACTTTCTGAAAAAAAGAAGTCTTGCTCATTTGTCATTTGCTTGGTAGGTGAGATAATTATTTTCATAAAACAACCGCCTTTTCATTCATCAATCTCATTTTAGCTTACAATTTGAAGAAAAGAAAGGAACTAAATTAAACTAAAAAAAAGAGTGTTGAACAAACACTAAAAGTTAACAATAATAATTGAAATTATATTATCGTTCGTAAAAACCGTTGATTATTTTATTTATACCTGTTATGATAGCCAAATAAGAAAACCATATAGTTCTAGTAATACGGTCTAGAAGTTTCTACAAGTTACCCGTAAAGTAACTTACTATGGCAAAGGCTTTTTTGTCCTTCTGCCATTGACATGGCTTTTCGTTTTAAGGAGGAGAAAGAAAACAATGAAAGAAAAAATGGATCAATTTTTTGGTATAACATCATCAGGTTCCACATTTAAACGTGAGCTGACTGGAGGGTTAACAGCCTTTTTGTCAATGTCTTACGTTATTTTTGTTAATCCAATTATTTTAGGGCAAGCAGGCATGCCAAAAGATGCTGTGTTTATGTCAACGATTATCTCATCAGCAATTGCTATGCTGATAATGGGACTCTGGGCAAGATTTCCACTAGGTTTGGCACCTTGTATGTCAATGAATGCGTTCTTTGCGTATTCTGTTGTTTTACAAATGGGAAAAACTTGGCAAGAAGCACTGTCGAGTGTCTTAGTAGCGTCTGTTTTATTTTTAATCTTAGCTTTTTCTGGTGCACGCTCTAAAATTATTAAAGCCATTCCAATGACAGTTAAACATGCCGGAACAGTAGGATTAGGTATATTTATTGCCTTTGTCAGTTTTAAAAATTCAGGCATTATTGTTCCAGATGAGGGAATGTTTATTAAATTTGGTGGGTTTAGTAACCCCAATGTAATTATTGCTTTTTTTGGTATTTTAACAGCAGCTTTTTTCTTAGTGAGAAAAAACCAGTATGCGGTATTTTTAGGAATGATTGGTGCGGCTCTTTGTGGCTTATTTATTCGCTTAGGTGTTTCTATGGACTGGTTTCATTTAGGGCAAGAAGTTGTAGCGACGTTACCACAACTTCCAAAAGGTTCTCCAATTGTTATACCTGTTGAACCAATGTCAGCCATGATGAATCAAACGTTTTTTGTCGCTGTTAAAAACTTAGATAAGATGCTATCTCTGGATTCGATTGTTATTATTTTAACCTTTTTATTTTTAGATTTTTTTGGAACAGCAACGACTCTTTCAGCTGCAGCGACACAGGTATCAGATATTAAACGAGAAAATTTTGAAGATAATAAGAGAATTTATAGTGCAGATGCACTTGGGACATTCTTTGGTTCGATTTTTGGAACATCTAGTTTATCCACCTATATTGAATCTGTTTCAGGAATTATTGCTGGAGCAAGAACCGGATTAATGAGCGTTATTGTGGCATTGTTATTCTTACTATCTGCTTTTTTCTACCCAGTATTGTCTCTTGTGACACCTGCAGTTACGACACCAGCCATGGTCGTTATCGGGATTTTCATGATGCAAAACATTACAAATATTCATTGGGATGAAGGATTTGAAGAAATAATTCCTGCCTTTTTAACGATTGTGATGATGCCATTAACTGGCTCGATTGCATTAGGTTTAGTGCTAGGCTTCCTATCCTATGAAATCTGCATGATTTTTGCAGGACGAGTAAAAGAAATACCAAAAGTGATGCATTTTATCACAGTCATTTCGATTGCTTACTTGTTTACGATATAGCACTGATGAACTCTCTAGATACTTAGAGAGTTTTTTTATTAGATATTATTCCTATCTACAGAATCACATGGTATATTATTTATGTATATTTCATAGGAGTGTGAGAAAAATGACGTTATTCATATCTTTTTTAGTCATTGTGGTAGTAATAGTGTTTTTGAAAAATTATCAACAAATGAAAATGAAACGAGTATATAAAGAACGATTGAAAGCCTATCAAACGAAACACAAATTATCAGAGTCTGATTTGCTTTTATTTAAAGAAGTCATGGGTGCTGCGAAAGAACAAATTATTGAATGGGAAATAACACTAAAAAAATCTAATCGATTGAAAAAAATCAAGAATGTCAAAGTTGGTTTAGTTTCAGCAAAAGAAATTTTCAAAGACTTGATGAATCATCCCGATGAAATAACAGAAGTCCATGAATTTTTGTATACAAAGTTACCAGGTGTGTTAGACGCAACGCAAAAATTTATTGTGATTGAAGCATCAACGGTTAATACAAAAGAAATTAACGATTCATTGAATGCTATTCAAGAAACAATTGTCTTAATTTCAGAAAGTATTACAGATGATTACGAAGAATTAATAAAAGAGGATGTAAGTGATGTTGATATCACTAAACAAATGGTTATGAAAAAATGAAAAAAGAACAGAAAAAATTTTATGATGCTTATGATGAATTATTTGTTATTCCTAAAAAAGAAAAAAAGGAAACTATTCG
>NZ_JAVWHO010000067.1:0-1677 GCF_036639995.1 Vagococcus sp.
CTAAACCAATTGATGAGCTACCAGCATCAAATGCCATACGACCATGCATATCATTCGTATGCATAACATTAATAACATTCATGTATTCACTTGGAATTAAGCCTTCTTCATATAATTTGTTAGCATTTAATTTTTTAACGTTTGGTGTACGACCATCTTTTGATGCTTCAATTTTGAAGCCATCTTTTCCTAATTTAGATTGTTCCAGAATAAAATCTTTAGCTGGGTGATTTAAATCAGTACCCACGATTTCAAAATTATTTTCGATTTCTTCTTTAGGGTCAATTACTTTTTTCTCTTTAATGTAATCAACAATGTAACCACGTAAAGTTGCTGGATCTGATTCAAAGTATGGTTCTGGATTAACTAAACCATCTTTAGCCATACCTTCAAAACGGTAGTTGTTCATTGCAATCTTAAATATTTGATCATCTTTAACTTCTTTACCTTTGAATGTTAAGTCTTTCAATCTTTGACCTGCCGGTTTAGAGATATCAAATTTATATTTTACACCTGAAACCATGTCATAGTTGTAAACTCTGATTTTTTCGTTAAAACCAATTGTTACATCACCTGGTTCATATTGTTGGTAATAATTGCCTTGTTTTTCAAGATATTTTTTAAGGTTTGCTCCTGTCATTTCAGTTGCTACTAGTGTATTAGGATATTTGTAAATACTAAATACATCTGAGAATTTGATAGGCCCTTTATCTAATTTACTATCATATTTGAAAAGTGCTGCAGAACCTAAATCAGCTCCTGTCACTTTCATTTGGACATTATTAATTAAAGAAATCATGGCAGTTGGTTGAAGTTGTGCTTCTGGAATACCAAGAACACGTTCTTCTGGTAAGAAGTTATCTTTAGCTTCTCCAATTACTTCATTCACGTGATCAACAGTTTTGTCATGAGCTTCTTTTGTCGCTTCTTTAACAGCTTCGTCACCTTTGACACCTTTAACTGAAAGTGTTTCTGGATGAGAATCTTTAACTTTCCATTTACCATCAGTTTTTTCTAAGTTTAAATCAATTTTAACCATACCAGAACCAGTATCTTTTACAGCAGCTGCTGGTTTTGGTGTTCCTTCTTTATCATTAATATGCTCAGCATATTCACGATGATCGTGACCTAAAACAAAAGCATCGATTTCTGGAACTTCTTTAATAACGTTTTCTGCAGCAGCTCCTGGGTCATTATTTTTAAGGCCCGCATGAATTGAAGCGACAATCACGTCTGGGTTTTCAGTTTCTTTTAAAATCTTGACTTGTTTTTTAGCCTCTTCATTTAATGGTTTGAACTCTAAATCTTTAACTTTGTCTCCATCCCACATCCACACATGGGGAATAGTCATACCAATAACAGAAACTTTTACTCCATCAATCATTTTAGTTTCAGTTGCTTTTACAAAGTTTTCACCTGTAGCTTTAACATAAGTATTGGCTGATAGCAAAGGAAAATCAGCTTGTTTTTCAACACGTTTAATTAAACCGGTTCCAAAGTTAAATTCATGATTACCTAATGCCATCGCGTCATAGCCAATTGTGTTCATCGCAGTAATAACTGGATGATCTTCATTTTGTAATTCTGGTTTAGAACTATATAAATCATCTGTTAGAAGTGTCCCTTGTAAATTATCACCAGCATCCACTAAGATGTTATTAGGATTTTTAGCTCTTT
>NZ_JAVWHO010000067.1:1777-3864 GCF_036639995.1 Vagococcus sp.
CCTTGTAAATTATCACCAGCATCCACTAAGATGTTATTAGGATTTTTAGCTCTTTCTTGTTTTACCAAAGTACCGATTTTAGCAAATCCTAAGTCAGCTTCTTTGTCATCTTCATAAGACCAATCCCAAACATTACCATGAACGTCTGACGTTCCCAAAACTGTTAATTTTTTAGTTTCTTTACCAGCTTCATCTGGCTTAGTAACCTCTTTTTCAGTTTCTTTAACTTCTACTTCTTTTTTGTTGTCATCTTTCTTTTCTGCTTCTTTATTAACTGGTTCATCAGCTGCTTGGATATTTATTTTATCCTTTTCAACTGGTTGTGTTTCAGCTAAAACTGTTGCAGTTGGAACAACAGCACCTAAAACTAAAAATGAAAGCATTGATACGTTAACTTTTTTTAACCAATTATTACTTTTCAATTTAATTCCTCCAATCATTTTTTTGATGCAAAAAACGTAAACCGGTTTACCAACTCATAAATCAACTCCTCAGCATTATTATGATACCCCTTACATTGTACCAAATTTTCAAAAAAAATCTACATAACATACATAATTTTAATGAATATATTGCAAAAAAAAGACAGACACTCAAAATGTCTGTCTTTTCTTCTTGTTATTTTATGCCCAGTTACCATTTCTAAATACTGGAACCACTGAACCATCTTCACGAATGCCATCAACGTCCATTTTATCTGAACCTATCATGAAATCCACGTGATTTTGGCTGCGATTCAAGCCAATTTTTTCAAGGTCTTCTTCACTCATATCAACACCATCTTTGATATTAAATGCATAACCATTACCAATAGCTAAGTGGTTAGACGCATTTTCATCAAATAAAGTGTTGTAGAAAGTAATACCTGATTGAGAAATTGGAGAAGGATCTGGAACAAGAGCTACCTCACCTAATCGTTTAGAACCTGGGTCCATATTGATTAAATGATTAAGAACTTCTTCTCCTTCTTTTGCTTCAGCTTTAACGATTTCACCATTTTCAAAGTGGAATGTCATATCAATTAATGTTGTTCCACCGTAGCTTAATGGTTTTGTACTTGTTACATAACCATCTGCTACACGGCAATCTGGTGCTGTGAAGACTTCTTCTGTTGGCATATTTGCCATGAATTCTTCACCTGTAGCATTAATACTTCTCGCACTATCCCAGACATGATTTTTTGGCAAACCAACTGTCAAGTCTGTACCAGGAGCTGTGTAATGTAATTTTGCGAATTGTTCTTTGTTAAGCATGTCCGCTTTTTCTCTAAGTAAAGCTTCGTGTTTTTGCCATGCTTCGATTGGACTATCTTCATAAACTTTAGTTGCTTTAAAAATAGCATCCCATAAAGCGTCAACTTGTTCTTCTTCAGTTGCTAGTTCAGGGAAAACTTTTTTCGCCCATTCAGCGCCTGATGCAGCTACAACCGTCCAACTAATTTTGTTTGATTGCCCTGCTTGACGTAAATTAAATAATAATTTACGGTCAAATTTTTGATACAAACCAACTCTTTCTGAAGGAACGCCAGATAAAGCGTCAGGGTTTGCTGAAACCACACTAATTCTTGATGCTTTTTTGTCAACCCAATCTTGAACTTCTGCTAATTGATAATCAGCAACCGTTTCTAAAGCAACAGCTTCTTTATGAGCCACTGTTTCTTTCAAAATTTCGTCGTCATTCCATCTGACAATTACTTCTTTAGCGCCTAATTCATACGCTTTTTTAGTAATTAAACGAGCTAGTGGAGCTTGCGTTACTGAAATTTCTAAAATAACACTATGATTGTCACTTACGTTAACTCCAGTTTTTACAATTAATTCAGCATACTTGTCTAAATAATGATTAAATTGATCCATCTCAAAGACTCCTTCTAAAATATTATTTTATTTTTGTTTCTTTTCATAACGAGTATACATCACATATGCAATGACACCAAATAATACAGGTCCTAAAATTGAGAAAATTGTTTCTCTCACATTACCATTCAATGAAGGATTGATAATAGTAAAGACGTTAGCAAATCCAACAACAAACGTTACACTAAATACTGCAATCTTATAGAATGACGGTGATTTGTAAATTTCAAA
>NZ_JAVWHO010000067.1:3964-7200 GCF_036639995.1 Vagococcus sp.
ATTTCTTCAGGAGTTCCTTCAATTAATTGTTTTAATGGTGAGAAGATTAATGTAAAGAACGCACCAGTTAAAGCTAAGAACATTGAAAGACCCATGTAACGACTTACCCACATACCCACTGTAACTGCTGTTGCTTCAGGTAAATGAAGAGCAAGACCTAATTGGTAACCCATGTTGTTCATTGCCACATAAGCCACGTTACCTAATGTGATTTCTGCATCAGAGAATTGTGTAAATGCAAATGTCCAGTTAGTGAAAGCACCCATTACAAAGATACCAACTGCGTAACCAATAGCAATAATAATAGCTGAGATTGTTACCCCTTTAGGGAAAGTAACTTCGGCGTTTTCAGTTTCATCAACTAACCCACCAACAACTTCAAGACCACCATAAGCAAAAATAGCAAATACCAAGAAACTAAAGACTGAAATAATTGATTGGTAGTCCGCATTTGGTGAATGTGTAAATGCAGCTGCAGTTACAGGTTCAGCCATTTGACCTTTGTTTAGAGCCAAGATGATTAAACCACCTACGATTAGTACCACGTTAAGTAACGCTACTGCTGTACCACCGACAGAAGTAATTTTTTTGATTTTGTCCAATCCTTTTGATGACACAAAAGTAATGATTAAAATCCAGACAACACCAAGTAGACCTAAAGATTGAACACCATTTAAGCCAAAAAAGCTCATTGTTTGTGTCTTATCAACACCAAAGATACCATTTGACAACGGAATCCAAATACCAGTACCTACGTTTACCATCCATACGATGTAAGACGCGTACCACATAAATGTACCGACGAAAGCAAATTTTGGATTAACTGACTCAGCCATCCAAGAATAAATACCACCTTTACTATCTTTAAAGGCTGCCCCGTACTCTGACAACATAAATGCAAATGGTAAGAAGAATGTTACCGCTGCAAGCACATACCATATAATAGAGCCATACCCCATTAAATAATACGCACGAATGATGTTTGTGAAGCCAAATACTGAAGTGAAGATCATAAGAATAAGAGCTTTTAAAGTTAACTTCTGTTTTTTCTCCATTTGAACCTCTCCTTTTCTACAATTTTTATTGCAATTTAAATATAACATGTTAAATTGAAATAGTATTTAACATTAAAATGAAATAACCATTATTAAACCAATATCTTATACAACCTTAATAGCATTATCACTTAACGTTAACCGTTTTCAACTTTTCAATAAAAAACAGATACTCTTTATATTAATTCTTAATTAGCCTTGTCTGCTCGGTTCTTTAACGTTTCTATAATTTGTAATTGTATCTCTTTATCCAAATCAATTAGTAACTCAGAAATACTATCTGTTCTACTTTTAATAAGATTTTCTTTTTTATTTTCTAACCTTTCAACTTGTTTTTTTAATCCTTCTCTCATAAATGGATGTATTTCATTTAAAAACTGCTCATTGAGTCCATATTTCTGACTTTTTTTCAGAAGATGAAGATAAACTTCTTTTTGTATCCACTTTCCCATACCTTTATTTGAAAAATAATGTAGCGCTTTTTCTCGTTTGTTTTCATCTAACATTAATATTGAATAGAGCTCTTCAAAAAAAGAATCGGGTAACCTTGGTGTGTCTCCATTCTTTTCAATTGTTTTTTGTATTTGACTAGACCAAATAAGTGCCTGATTAAATAAAGATTCAACATGAATGTTGTTTGGCAGTTCTTTCTTAAATACTTCAAAATTTTCAGTTGTTATCATTTCTGATGAACCAGAAGATGTTAATGTCTTAAGCTTATTGATTTCAATCATAACTTCTTGAAAATCAGAGATGTAAATTGGCATTTGAGCAACTTTAAAATCAGAAAAACGTTGAGCTAAAGAATAGTTTACTCCCTCTGTCTGATCGCTTTGCTGAAAAACAAACAAATAATAGGCATAATTTTCCCATAAATCTTCTGGAAATTCTGCTCCCTGGCGTTTCAGCCAAAGTAGCTCATCCAAACCAAGATCAACATTATTCAATCTCTCCGTTATTTCTGAAGCCACTTGTTGTGGAATATTTAAATGATCTTTAAAATGTTGAATACCTAGACCAATTGACAGTCCTGTTTCTTTTGATTTAACAATATATTGATACTTTAGTCTTCTACCGCACTCACAATAAAGCTTCTTTTGGTTTGGGTGGTCATTTGGGTAAAACGAATCAATTCTTAAATCTTGAAACTCCCAATCAGAAGCTTTTAAATAGCTATCTCTTAAAAATTCCGAACGTATCAAAAATTTTCGATGGTCATCAATCAGTTCTCTTTGCTTTTTAGTTAATTTTATATATATTTCGTGACGTTCTCTTATTAGTAGTGGTCTAAAATTTTTCACGCCATATTCTTTTATTTGAGGTAATTTATCTACGTTCATCATGTCACTCCTATCTATCAAACTCTAATATCATATCATTATTACCAAGCTTTATTCTAGCAGTTTCTTTGATTTCACAAAGATACTAAAGCATATATTTTGTGTTTTTATTTTAATAAAGCTATGATAAAACAAATAAAAGATTGGTGGTTATATAAATGAAAATTGAATTTTTTCATGATGTTATTTGCAGTTTCTGCTTTCCAATGTCTTATCGTATGCGAAAAATTCAAGCTAAATATCCCAATATAAAAATCAGCCATCACTCATTTGCACTTGCATGGGATGAGGCTGACTTTGATAATATGTTTGGTTCAAGAAAACAAGCAAAAGAGGAAATTCTTTCACATTGGGTGCATGCCAATCAAAATGATGACCTTCATCGATTTAACATTGAAACAATGAAAGAAAAGACATTTTCTTTTCCTACATCAAAAAACGGATTACTTGCTGCTAAATCAGCTGAAATTTTAGGTGGCGCGAAACTTTACTGGCAAGTATTCGATAGACTACAAGAAGCATTGTTTATTCACAACCAAGACATTGAATCACTTGATGTGATAAAAGATATAGTCAAAGGTGAATATATTGATTGGAAGGAATTTGAAGTCATTTTTTCTTCTGAAGAAACATTATTAGCTGTAAAGAATGATTTGAAATTAGCTCAAGAGTATGGAATTCATGGCGTTCCTTTTTTAGTTATCAACGGAAGATACCCTATCAACGGAGCTCAATCACAAGAAGTTATTGAAGAAACTATTGAAAAAATCGCTTTAGAAGAGCATGAAGCTCTAATTTTAGTTGAAGAAGGTAGTACATGTTATTTAGACAAAAATGGAAC
>NZ_JAVWHO010000067.1:7300-8484 GCF_036639995.1 Vagococcus sp.
AACGTTGCTATATCAACAAAAAAATAAGAATCTGCTATTCTAAAGTGGAATAGCAGATCCCGAAATAAAGGATTTTTTTGTTTGTTAAAGTATTACTTGATAAGCTTTTCTTTCTCCATCAGAAACATTCAAAACGATATTGCCTTTAAAAATAAGTCCTGCTTTTTCAATCACCTTTTGCATTCTAATATTTGCTGGATGTGTATCTATTCGAATGTCTCGATAATTTTGTGCTCTAGCACTTGAAATTAAATGCCCTAAGAAAAATTGTCCCATTCCTTTTTGTTTTACCCGAGAATCAATGGTGAAGCGATGAATTGACACATACCCTACTGATGGTTCCCAATTGCCATTAGTTATATCAATATACGATTCTTGCTCAGCTAAAGTTACTGTTCCGTAGCCCATAATGCTATTTTCTTCTATTAACACATATCCTTCACCTAAATGAATATCTTCTTTTAATCTTTCTTCATTTGGACCGTCATCATTTCGCCACTGAGGAATGCCTTGATTAGCTAAAACTAACCGTGCATTTTCAATGATTACTAGTATTTCAGATAAATCTGTCATTTCAGCTTTCCTAACGTAATATAACATTAACATTCTCCTTAGCCATAATTTTTTTCTAGTATAACCTATTTGCCTACAAAAGGTAAATGAAATACTTTACGTTTTTAATAGAAAATTATAAACTATTTAAATCAACAAAAAATACTTCAATAAATCAGTATGCTACAATTGCAGGGATATAATTATGTTAACTTTCAAATATTTTCTATATCAAAGAGCTCTAGTTTATTTCAAGCAAATAGTTTATTCTTATGCTTTTTATTAGTTTTTAGAATATTTGAAAACAAGTAATCTTAAGAATCTAAAAAAAGATAGCGAAAACTAAGATCTAACTTTAGTTTTCGCTATTTTTTGATTTATATTTCATCCAGAAAAAAATGCTTTTTTCGTATTAAGTGTACGTTTTTCATGTTAACAAATATTTTTTTAATATACTCGTTGTTGATATCACTGCCCTTTAATATTAAAAACATAGTAATTTATCTATAATTATTATGTTTGATACTAAATAAGCTTAATACGCATCTTCTAAATTCCAAAGAATTTCACCATTAATATAATTTCCTGATTTATTCCCAAATGAAGCGGTAATAAATAATCCTTCTGATTTA
>NZ_JAVWHO010000068.1:0-8229 GCF_036639995.1 Vagococcus sp.
AAAGAAATTCAAAAAAATTATGAGTAACAAAAAAGAAGATTGAAAATATCCAATCTTCTTTTTTACTTAATATGTAGGAAAAATTAAATTTAAAACTAACATTCCTATCGAAAAAGCTAAAGCAAGTCCAAACATAATTAAATGTCTTTTCTTTGTCAAAGCAAGATAGCCTATGTATTCTCTAATAAAAGCAGTCGGTAAATAATAAAACTTGGTTTTTGAGCCTATCCCTCTTGCTTGAATACCAATATGAGAAGCCAATTTTCCAGCTCTTAATATGTGGTAATTATTAGAAGCTATCACAATATTTTTTCGATTAAAGTTTTTTATATTATCTTTTTGGTATGCAATTGCTTCGGAAAACTCTAAATTTTCTCGTGTATTCCTTGATTTATCCTCTAAGTAAACATGACCCAATTCATAATCTTTTTCAGTAATATAATTCATCATCGCATGAGCTTCAGGTATTTTTTCATCTTGTCCTTGACCGCCTGAAAGAATAATCACAGGTTCATGATTCTTTTTATTTTTCTGCTTATTAAATAACTTTACAGCAACATCAATTCGACTTGCTAAAAGTGGGGTTACTCTCTCTCCCTCTATTAAACCAGCACCTAGTACAATAATATAATCAACTTTTCCTAATCTCGGAAAATGATTGTATAAAATAGATGTGACAAAATATAAAAAGAAAATAGCAACCACATATGAAAAACATAGGGTAATAAATGATGATAAAGCTATCACATACGGATTATGATTATAATAAGCCAATACTACCAACATAATTTGAAAGGCTATTAATCCTAATGCCACAAGTAACGGTAGTAAATTACTCAATGAAAACCCTTCTCTTTTTAATAAGACTCTCTCATTCCAAAATAAGGCAACAACACCTGTAAACATACCAAAAATACCAATTAATGCTAGTAATATTGCAACTGGCATCGCAAAAAATAAGGCAAATTGGGTACTATATTTTTCAATTTCAAAAATTAAAGTTATATAGATTGAGCCTGATAAAGCTAAAAAGAAAAATCCCGTCCAAAGACTTGTTGGTCTAAAATAAATCCAATATGAAAAACAAACCAAAGGAATAACAATTGCAAAAATAAACCAGATTAATCCTAGTCCCATTGGAGTCCTCCTTTTTAATTATTTTTACACTTCCTATTTTACCACATTTTGTATTTCGTGAAAAAAACTTTTTAAATAAATAGTTATAACAACATTTTCAATAAGTTGCCCCTCTAATTATTTTCTTTTTTAAATAGAACCATTCTTTCTTACTATTTTTTACTTCGTTTGTTACTACATAATTTTTTTCTAATAGTGTGTCTAGCATGACATCATCTAGTCGGTAACAATCCAAACAAATAAATCTAAAAGCTCCATTATTTTGTGCCAATTTTTCAATGTAATCTAAAACTAGTAATAGATTTTCTTTATCTTTTACTACAGGTTCTAAGTAAAGATAAGACACATAAAGATCACCTAATTTTAGCCGTTCTTCTACATAGACTGACATCGCTACTAAACGAAAGTTTTTAATCATTGTCAACGCACTCATTTTTTTACTTGGAGTAAAATGACGACTTCTTAAGCCAAAATTTCCGACAATTTGGTTATCTTTCCTAATTTCATAATGTATATCCTCATCATAAAGATAATTTATTTCAATAAATTCTTCTCTTGTCATTTCAGTTGTAAAAGACACTTCTTCTTCTAAATAACTATCAAATACTTTACCTGCTATTTCCTTTGTTATTTTAGGAACAGACGTTACTGTTAAATTAGTCATTTCTTATCATCACCTTCCATGCTAATTTTTGATGACTTGTAACTAAGTGTCTAATTTCTTCTAATACATAAAAATCATCATAGGTTGATTCACTCACTTTTTCTAGTTGACAGTTCAATTCTTTTTCATTATCTGCAAATAACCATTTTATTTTGTAGTTTCCAGATGGAATTGAGTCTAGTAATTTCTCATCAACTAGATAAAACACATCATAGGTGGCCTCTTTTATTTTGTAACAAATTGTATTTGAAAAAAAATGGATAGCATCACTAAATTTTAATATGTCTTGAAGCGTTATTTCTTCTTCATGTTTAAGTTCTATCAATTTTTTTAAATAAATAGGGTTTTTTATCTCTAAAGAAGTTTCCGTGAAGTCTTGATTCAGCAAGGTTAATTGATGAGAGATATTTTCTTTTACCTGTTGGAGATCAGAGATTTTTTGGTCAATATCTATGAGTTTTTCTTCAAAAAAATGGATAGACTCTTTTGGCTCATTCAGTTTTTTCATCTCTTTAATTTCTTTTAAACTCAAATCTAGTTGTTTAAACAATAATATAAAGGCTAAGTCATAGGCTTTTGATACATCATACTTTCGATAACCATTTTTATCAATTAGTGCTGGTTGTAATAGCTCTTTATCCTCATAATGTCTTATCGTATGTTGATTAATATCAAATAATTTAGCCAATTGGGAGATTGTCACATATTTATCCATATTCTCACCTCTTTCATTAATATAACCATTCTAATGTGTATTCGGTCAACAAAAAAAGAGTAATTTTTCTAATTACTTCAAAAATTACTCTAACTGATTATTTTGATTAACTTTTCCCTCTTCCATTTGAACTAAATGATCACATGTTAGATTTAGAAATTCTTTATCATGAGATACAATAATAAGTATGATACCAAATTGTCTCAATTTTTTAATCATATCACTCACTTCTATCATATGTTTTAAATCCAGTCCACTTGTAGGCTCGTCTAAAATAACAATTTCTTTCCCTGATAATACTGCACTTGCTATAGCTACCCGCTGTTTTTCTCCACCTGATAAAGTTTGCGGATGCCGTTTTAACAATTGATTTAACTGTAATGTCTGAACAACCACATCAAATAAATCCAGCCTCTTAGCTTTTGCTTTTATTTCTTTTTCAACAGATTCAAAAAACAATTGAAAATTTACGTCTTGCATCACCAAAAAACTTTTACTAATTAATTCTTTTGTTGTTTGTCTTTTACCATTATAGGTAATCATTCCTTTTTTTGGCTTCAGTAAACCTGTTAATAAATATGACAACGTTGTTTTTCCTGCACCATTTTCACCTACTATACCTGTCACTGATTGAGAGGTAAAAGCTAATTTTTCTATTTCTATAGAAGTGTCTGTATTCTTATATTGAAAAAATAAATTCAGACATTCCAACTGATTTTCCGTGGAGTCTCCATCTGTGTCTTGAGTTTGTTTCAGTGTAGGTCTAGTTAGCGATCGTAAGCCTAGTTGACTGATCTCTGAGTCTTTATAGCTTAGAAGTTCTTGCTTTGTCATATTTTGAACAATACCACCATTCTTCATCACTATAAAGCGGTCAACAACTGGTAATAAGTAATAGAGGCGATGCTCTGCAATAATCATCGTCTGATTATTTTTTTTTAACCACATCAGATAGTCTGTCAAAATATCAATGTGTTTTTCATCTAAATTACTTGATGGTTCATCTAATAAAAATAACTTATGGGGTAGCATACAGGCTGAAGCAAAAGCAATTTGTTGTTTTTGTCCACCTGAGAGTTCTACCATACTTTTGGACCAAAGAGTGGTTAAAGAAAAGATATCTGATAACGATTGAATTCTCTCTCTCATCTCCTGTCTCTTCCAGCCATAATTCTCCATAGAAAAAGCTAGTTCAGAATAAACATCACTCATAAAAAACTGTGTTTTAGGATTTTGAAAAACCACACCTATATCTTTAACATATTCATGAAATTCATTTGTTGGTAATGTCCTATTTAACACATTAAATTTTCCTTCAATATTGCCTTCATAGAGTTCTGGTATAAGCCCATTTAAAACTCTTATTAAGGATGATTTTCCACTACCACTTTCACCACAAATAACCACACATTCTCCTGATTTAATGGTTAAATTAATATCTGTCAAAATTTTATCTTCTTCATACAGTAAGTTTCCTTCACTAATTGAAATCATTTATAACAATACCTCCCAAACAATAAGTAGCAGTAGAAATAAAAGTAATAGATAGTCTTGGATCTTAAATGTTACTTCATATACGCTGGTATTTACACTATCACTTCCTAAGCCACGAACAAGAGAGGCTGCTGATAAATCAATTGATGTCGTTTCAACAGAAACAAGTATTGGCACTACAATATATTCTAGCGTCAAAAGTGGGTGTTTCACCAAATCAATAGAATTAATTCCAACACCTCTAAATTTCATAGCACGTCTAATTTGCTTAAAATCTTGAATTAAGACAGGAAAAAAACGGCACACAACAGAAAAAGGAACAATAACCACTTTTGGTATTTTCATTTTTTTCATCGCGGCTATCCATTCACTCATTTTCGTTTGATTCATCGCAAAGGCTGCGGCCATTATAGGTGGTAAAAGAAGACGATTAGCCACAAAAAAGAACGAAAGAAAAGCTGTAACAGCACCGGTTATTTGTTGAAAGAAAAAATAATCAACTACTAAAAAAAAGCTATATAGTGAAGTTAAAATGACTCCTTTTTTCCATCCGCCATTGATAACTAATAAAAAAAGTAACAGTAAAACAAATATCCCTTCCATCCGTTGATTGGCTCGAACCATTAAAAGTAAACTTGCACATAATACAACAGCAAGTTTACTTCTAGGATCAAATTTTACATAATGTTCTTTCATTAGTTACTTCCCTTACGTGCTTCTTTTGAAAAATGTTTATCATAAATACGCCTACCAATTATTAGACCTAAAATACTTAGTACAAGTGTTGCTCCCATCGAAATGAAAAAAGTCACAGTCGTTACGGGCTCAAAAACACTGTTAACATAACTCATATCTTTACCTCTTTTAAGTAAAGATGCCACGTATGCTTCTTTCATGAACCATAAAGGTAAAATCGGACCTGTTAAACCAAAACTAAATATTATATAACTAATATATGTTTTAGTTATTCCTTTTAGTGCTGATTTATTTTGAACCCAATCCGCAATGAAAGGAAAAACAATACTTGGTAAAAAAGCCAATGGAAAATAACCAAATATTAAAAAGAAGACAGCCATAACTGAACCAACAATTGTTATAGCACCAAATTTAGGAACTCTATTGATAACTATCAAATACACTACACCTGAAAATAATGCCGATAACCCTGGAATAAATAGCGTATTAAAGGTTGGTATCGTAAATCTTAATAAAAATGTTGCAATAAAAACAACAAAAAAATAAACAGTTGCGTATACCCCTGACGATATTAATTCTTGAACTTTTAACCCCTTCATAAAAAAACTCCTTTTAACTAAAATAAGGCATTTAACATAATATGCTAAATGCCTTACTAATTATATCACACTTAATTGAGAACGAAAATCAATGAAATAAAATTCTCTTAACAGTCAACAAACAAGATAAGAGTAATTATACGTCGAAATTATTAGGTATCAACACAAAAAAGGGTTGACCACTCAAAGTCAACCACTTCTTCACGTTTAGAGATGTGCATGTATAGTACGTACTCTAAATCATTAACTATTCATATCTATTGTACCTGACTTGTACAAGTATGTCATCAATTTATTTGCTTTTTAGTAAATTTTACACTTATTCGATGAACTTTTTAGAAAAGAAAAAAGCCGAGATAGAATCCAACTTTCTACCTCAGCTTTTTAAAAGTTTTTGTTAACTATTTTACTGCATTTTTATTTACATAACCATGCCATTTACCATCATTATCATATAATGAATAGTATGTTGAACCGTTAAAGTGGTTATATTGACCTTTTGCAGTGAATTTTTCTTTCATCATTTTATCAGTTGTATTACGTTCTTTCCAACTGAAGTTAGACCAAGTACTATAACCTTTTTTAGCAATTGTTACTTTTTTACCGTAGCTAATGTACGCACCTTGTTTACCTTCACCAACTTTTACAGCATTAGCATTAATATATCCATGCCATTTACCTTTGTTGTCATATAAAGAGTAATAAGTAGCGCCATTAATATGTTTGTAGTGACCTTTAGCTTGGAATGTTTCATTCAATACTTTTTTACTTGAATGACGTTTCTTCCAGTTAAAGTTAGACCATACATCATAGTTGCCTTTTGAAATAGTTACATAACTACCATCAGCGATGTAAGCACCTTGTCTTCCTTCACCAACTTTTACAGCATTTTTATTAACATAACCATGCCATTTACCTTTTGAATCATACAATGAAAGATAAGTTGCACCATTCGCATGTTTATATTTGCCTCTTGCTTGGTAAGTTTCACCTAATAAGTTTTCTGTTTGGTTACGTTCTTTCCAATCAAAGTTAGACCAAGTACTATAACCAGTACGATTAATAGTTACATATTTACCATACTTAATATAGTCACCTTGCAAGTTTTTAGCTTCTTTTGTTGCATTTTCATTGATATATCCTTGCCATTTACCTTTTGAATCATATAAAGAAAGATAAGTAGCTCCATTTTCATGGTTGTATTTGTATTTAGATGTAAAGATTTCATTTAAAACATTGTTAGATGTATTTCTTTCTTTCCAACCAAAGTTAGACCATAGGCTATATCCTTTTTTAACAACTTGAACATAACGTCCATCTTCAATTGCTGGACCTTGTGGTAATACTTTTGTAGCTTGACCAATAATACGACTATATGGAATTTCCTCAGCGTATGTATTTAAATCCAATTTTTCATCAGATAAATATTTCATAAAGACTTCATCCATTGATGGGCCTTGTTCTACTGGTTTACCTTTAAGCATTTCGTAGCCATCGCCACCTGCTGCTAAGAAATCATTTGTTACCATATTGTAAGTAACATCGTCTTTTCTTGGAACTTCAATAAATTTACCAGCTTTATCTTTAATTTCAATTTTGGTTACTCGTTTACCAGGTGTGTGTGTTTCAGTATCTTCACCTTGTAAATTAGAATCGTAAATTACTTTAATTGTATCAGATACTTGTAAGAATCCACCGTTTGCACCTAATTCAGGAACACCGTTTTTATCGATGATCACATTACCAGCTTCATCTTTTTTATGGATTGAACGTAGAGAATGTTCAAACATTGCATAAATTTCATTACCTGTTACTTTAATTTGAGAAACAGTATTCCCAAATGGCATAACTCCAACAATATCACCTTTTGTTACATTACCTGGTTTGATTGTTGTACGGATACCGCCACCATTCATCATTGCAAAGTCAGAATGATTTTTAAATCCACCATTGTTTCCATAAGCCATTAATGAATCTCCAACTAAGTTACCTAAGTTAGTTTCACGACTACGAACGTTTTCTCTTTCACCATTTAAAGTAATTTTATTGTCTTTTAAAACAACTTGAGACATTTCTTTATCAAAGTTTTCTTTAGCTGTTGCAACAATTTTTTCTACTTCTGGATCTGGTGTTAAATCTTTTAATTCTGAGAACGGATGTAACTCAGCTTTAAGTTCTGGAGTGTCTTTTCTGTAATCACCTGTCATAACACCTACATTATGTAAGTATTCTCCAGTTTGTCCAATAAGAACTTTATTCTCTTTAATTCCTTCAGGTAATTCACTATGAGAGTGTCCATCAGCAATAAAGATATTTTCTTTTGGATAAGTTTTTGCTAATTGTTCTGCTAAATACGCACTTGTTTCATCCTTGATAGTTGTTTCATCAAGTCCTAAGTGAGTCATGAATACAAAGTACTTAACGTTTGCATCTTTTTCTTTGATTTCTTTGATTGTGTCAATCGCTACTGGAGCAGGTTTTTTGAAATCAACTTTAATCACATTGTTTGGATGTGTTTTAACAGATGTTTCAGGTGTTGTTAAACCAATCATCGCAACTTTTTCTTTTTTACCATTTACTTCTTTTTCAGTAATCGCATATGGTTCAAATGGACGTTTGCCATCTTCTTTATAAAAGACATTAGCTGAAACGATAGGGAAATTTAATTCGTCTTTGTATTTAAGTGCTGTTTCTAAGCCAAAGTCGAATTCATGGTTTCCTAAAGTCATACCGTCATAACCAACAGCGTTCATTGCTTTTACCATATCCATACCCTTAGAGTAGTTAGAGATTGGTAAACCTTGCATAGCATCCCCTGCATCAACTAAAACAGTTGGTTTTTTGTTATCTTTAAAAGTTTTCACACGACCTAAACCAATTGATGAGCTACCAGCATCAAATGCCATACGACCATGCATATCATT
>NZ_JAVWHO010000069.1:0-8115 GCF_036639995.1 Vagococcus sp.
CCACTATCTTTACCACCTTGTCCTGTATCAACCACTGAAATTTTATCAATGTTACTAAATGGTTGAGAAGCTTCTTTAACAAGTTCTGGTAACATATCAATTACCATACTAAGAACTGCTGCTTCACCATATTGTTTGAAGGCTTCTGCAATTTTTTCTTTTGCTTCTGCTTCTGCTTGACCTTGAGCCAAAATAGCATCGGCTTTAGCTTGTCCATCCATACGAACTTGTGCAGCATTAGCTTCTGCCATAGATTCAACTCTAAATTTCTCCGCTTCTGCTTCTGCTACTTCACGAGCTTTACTTGCTTGTGCTTCTTGCTCTTTAGCATAACGGTCTGCGTCCGCTTTTTTCTTCACTTCTGAATCGTATTGTTTCTCACGACGAGTGATTTCTTTTTCTTCTAATTCAATTTGTTTCTGACGCTCAATAACTTTAACTTCCATCTCTTGAGCCACAACTTGTTGTTGGGCAACCGCACTTTCCAAGTTATACGCTTGGTCTGCTTTTGCTTTTGCTACATCTTGTTCTTGTTTATAAGCTGCTAATTTTAATTCTTTTTCTTTTGTCGCTTCAGCGATTTCTGTTTGACGACCAAGTTCAGCTTCTTGTGATTCTTTTTCCGCTTGAGCTTTTTTAATACGTGTTTCTTTTAACGCTTCTGCTTCAGCGATTTCAGCATCACGTTTTACTTGAGCAATACGTGGTTTACCAAGTGAATCCAAGTAACCATTTTTATCACGAACATCTTTAATTGTAAACGATACGATAACAAGACCCATCTTAGCTAAATCCACACTCGCAACTTCTTGTACACTTTGGCTGAATTTATCACGGTTTTGATAAATTTCTTCCACAGTCATTGATCCTAAAATCGAACGTAAATGACCTTCTAATACTTCGCGTGCTTCGTTTTCTAATTCTTCACGAGATTTACCAAGAAATTGTTCTGCTGCTGTCGCAATTTCTTCCACAGAAGAACCAATTTTGATAATAGAGGTTCCATCTGCCATAACTGGAACACCTTGTTCTGTATAAACTTCTGGTGTTGACACATCTAATTTACTCGAAAGTAAACTTAAGCGATTAGAACGTTGGAAAACAGGTAACACAAATGCTCCGCCTCCACGAACAATCTTTAACTTATTGCCATTATCATCTTTATGAACATTTTTAGTACCTAAATAACTACCACTAATAATTAAAGCTTCATCTGGTTTGGCTGTTTGATATTTTGAAACAAACACCACCAATAGCATTAATAAAATAACCGCTACCAAAATAATCGGTAAAAATAAAATTCCCATAATTTAACAATCTCCTTTTAAATAAAATTTTCTTTATAAGGTACCACATAACAAACCCGTTCTTTGATTTCAATAATTAGAACTTCTGAGCCAGCTTTCACTTCAATTTCTTGAGGTTCATAATAAGACGCTGGTCTAGTGATAATACCTGTCACACTAGATATTTTAATTTCACCCATTCCTTTGAAGGGAATCGGTGTAATAACTGTTGCTTTTCGACCTTCCAAATCTTTTTCAGAAACCGCTATACTTGCCTCTGAACTACGAAGAGGAATTAATATATAAAAATTCATCAAAAAAACAACTACCGTCGAAATTACAGCACCTATCAAAAGTACCATGACACTATTTAATTCAAAGAAGTTTTCTCCAACAATACCAAATAATGATGTAAATGCTAGCCACGGGACTATCAACATGGGGTCTATTGGCCCATCAAAATCAAAAATATCACCAAAGACAAATAACAAAATTGAAATCGCCGTACAACCAATTAATACATACAAATAAATCGTATCTAATGGATAACCTGCTATCACTTCATTCCTCACTCCTCTCTAAGTAGCTTAACATTATTTTACCAATTTAAAGATTAAAAGGATAGTACAAACAATAAAAAGAGTGAAAAGATTAACAGTAACAAACAATGAAACATAAACCTTTTAAAATGTAGTCAAACTTACTAAGTGCAACCTAAGTATTATTTTTTGCAACAAAACGAATAAATCTATTTTTTACTGATTCTTCTTGCTATTCTTATAGATGTAAAGGAGGTTAAAACTTATGAAAATAAATTTTTCATGGGATACACAAAAAGAAACAAACGTAATCGATATCATTAGTCATCCAGATAACAAAACGCAATTATTAGAACTAGATAGCTTGATTAATAAAGAGAAAATGTTACTTGTCACATCTCCCAGCAATAGTAAAAAACACCTTATTCCTATTTCAAATGTCGAATCCATTTCTGCAATGGGACACCTGACAAAAGTGACTCTAATAGATCAATCAACTTATTTTTTACAACAACGACTTAAAGAATTAATTTTTTTAGAAGACCATCATTTATATCAAATAAACCAATCAACAATCGTCAACTTACGTCAGATAAAATTATTTCAAGTTGAAAAATATGCCCGACTAGAATTAATTACACTGACAGAGCAATCATTTATTGTCAGTCGACATTACGCCAAAACAATCAAGGAGAGATTAACATGTATCAACAATTAAAAAATAACTTCACTCACGCTACTTTAGGAACTTTTATTTGGATAATATTTTTATCTAGTTTTATTTTTTCATCACAAAATATACCCTTCAATTTCATCTGGCATTTACTTGCTATTTCTATATTGTTTGGTGTTGTATTTGGTGTTTTTTATCCCTTTCTCTGGAAATACGCAACGTTCAAAGCATTTACCAATATTCTTTTAAGTACACTTGTTAATTTTTTAAGTGGCATACTCAGCGTTTATTTATTTTCACCTATGATGTTTACTTTAATTACACCATACTTTTTAATTTTTGCTATGCTAACTTTTTTGGGTCACGTTATTGCTTTTTACATCTACTCACACTTTCAAAGCAAAAAACAAGCTCAAGAATTCAATCAATATCTATTATAAAAAGTAGCTTTTTACCCTTTTGGCTATTCCAATATCGAATAGCCGTTTTGTTTTTTTAACCTCTTTTTTCTTTTATTTAATAAGCTTTCTAAGACTTTCTAACATTTTTTAATAAAAAAAAAGAAACAAAAATTTTGTCTCTTTTTTTCATTCATTTATTCATTTGATTTCAAGGCTTCTATCATATCAACTTTTTTCAATCTGCGATGCATAAAATACATCACAACCAATGAAAATAGTATGGTTAAAGCAGCTGAGTAGAGATAACTAATACCGTGAATGGTCATTGGAAACATCATCATATCCACCTCGGCAGTTTGAAGGACAAACCCATGAAGTACTTTTCCAAGAACACAGCCTAATAAAATACCTAGTACGGTCAAAATATTGTTCTCTCGATACACATACATTGTCACTTCTTTGTCATAAAAACCAAGAACTTTGATCGTTGATAACTCTCTGATTCGTTCTGAAATATTAATATTGGTTAGATTATACAACACGATAAACGCTAAAAGCGCCGCTGAAACAATCAGCACCCAAACTACAATATTCAAGCTTCCCATCGTGTCATCCATTGCTTTACCGATTTGGCTTGTATAGGTTACATTGATAGCTTTTTTAGTATCCATCAATTGCTCTGCTAATTTTTCTTCTTGTTTTTCACTTATCTCTTGATTGAAATTAAGTAAGTCAACATTATAATCAGGGGCTTCTCCAAATATTTTTTCGTAATAGGCAGGAGTCATATAGATGAAGTGCATGGCATAATTTTCAACAATATGCTTCACTTTAACTTCTCTAACGTCATCTCCACTTGCCTTAATTTTTAGTGTGTCTCCTTCTTCTAAGTGATACAGTTTACTTAATTTTTCATTGATGATTACCCCTGAATCATCTAATTTGTAGAGTTCATCTGTTTTACGGTCTTTAAACGTAATAAAAGTTTTTAGCTGTGAAACATCTTTTGGTGTGTCTACAATAACTTCTTGCTTTTTATACCCTGAATTAACAACTTCCACTGTTTTTTGAGAAAGAGCTAAATGAGACGAATAGATATCTAACTCATCTCGTTCTTTTTCATAATCAGTCGTTTCCTGTTTCGTTGCATCAGGATTGTAAGTCACAGTCGCATCATAATGCCAAATTTTTGAAAACTGAATATCAACAATATCCCCAATCGAATCTTTCAACCCAAATCCTGTGATAATCATGGCCATACAGCCGGCAATGCCTAGCACTGTCATTAACATACGCTGTTTGTACCTAAATAAATTACGGGCAGTCACTTTTTGATTAAAATTAAAGCGTGACCACAACGGGCGAATGCGTTCTAGTAGAATTCGTTTACCTGGTTTTGGTGCTTTAGGACGCATTAAAACTGCTGGTGTACTCAACAAATCGACACGCAACACAATCATCGAAGATAATAACGTACAAAGTAGCGCCACTATAATCGACTGAATAATATAGCTAACGTAATACGTGATAATAACAGGTGGCAAATTGTATAACGAGCCATACGCATTAAATATGACTGTTGGAAATACATTAAAACCAATCACCAGACCTAGAGCACTTCCGATAATACTTGCTAAAGTTGCATATAAAATAAACTTTTGCGCAATTTCAAAATTGCTGTACCCTAAAGCTTTTAGCGTACCAATCTCACCCCGTTTTTCATCTACCATTCGGGTCATTGTTGTTAAACAAATTAGAGCGGCAATCATAAAGAAAAAGACTGGAAAAACTGTTGCAATAGAAGATATTCGGTCTGCGTTATCATTATATTCTGAGTAAGCAGGGTTATCATCTCGGTCATAATACATGTATTTTGGCTGCTTCATGTCATTTAGTTCTTTTTCTTTATCTGCTAATTCTTGCTTGTTATCTGTAAGTTTCTTTTCTTCTTTTACCAAGCTATCTTCTTGCTCAGTTAATTTCTTCTCAGCTTCTTGAAGGGCTGCCTTATTTTCAGCAGGAATCACTTGCCCCATTGATTCAGCTAACTTAAGTCCTTCTTTTTGTTTTGTTAGCTCCTCTTTACCAGCTTCTAATTGCTGTTTACCTTCAGTGATAGTTTTTTCTCCATCACTTAATTGATTTTTTCCCTCAACGATTTTTTCCATTCCCTCTTTTTGAATGGTCTCAAATTGCGTCTTTTCTCGAGGTTTTAGTTCTTCTTTGAGGATTTTTTCATTTTTGGATACTTGCTTTTTATAAGCGTCACTATAACTGATTAAATCATCCGTATTGTTATACCCTACATAAATTTCTGTATAAACATCTAACGTCACATCACTTTTAGGAACTAATCCAAAGAAATCAATGGAACCTTTCCCAATATTCGTGTTCCCTCGTGAGACTTTATCAATGTACAAGGGGCTATTAACAAGGCCTACAATAGTGTAGGTTTCTTTTTTTAGCTGGTCTTTTCCTGTATCAAAAGTTATCTTGTCCCCAACTTTGTACTTATCTAGTTCTTCCCCACGATTATCAATTGCGATTTCCCCAGATTTTTCAGGCAAACGACCTGTCAGTAAGCGTGGTTGATTTAATCCTGATTTAGCTTCTTTATCATAAGACATCAACCGAATAACATTGTTCTCACGTTTATCTGTCACGTCAAGAGTATAGCTACCTTCTGCTTGTTCAACAGCTTTATTTTCCTTCACGAGTTCTAAATCTTTTTCTTCTAAACCAGTAGGAGAAACTATTTTTGTATCCATTAAATGCTGATCTTTATAATAAGTATCCGCCGTATTTACCATGTCAGGACCTGTTGCTTTGATTCCTGCATAGAAACACACTCCTAATAAAATAATTAAAAGTATTGAAAAGAAGCGTGCTTTTGATTGAAAAACTTCTCTAGTATTTGATTTTCTTAACGCTTTTTTACTCATTAAAAATCCCCCTTACCATTCTATTTCTTCTACTGGTAATGGATTTTCATTGATATCAATGCTTCTAACTTTGGCATCATTTACTCTGATGACTCGGTCGGCCATTTTAGCAATTTCTGAATTATGTGTAATAACAATCACTGTTGTTTTTTGTTTTCGACAAGTATTTTCTAAAATTTTAAGCACTTGTTTTCCTGTTTCAAAATCCAAAGCGCCTGTTGGTTCATCACAAAGGAGTAACTTCGGATTTTTAGCAAGTGCTCTTGCAATGGCTACACGCTGTTGTTCCCCACCTGATAGTTGTGCTGGAAAATTAGCTTTCCTGTGATCTAAGTTAACTAAAGACAAAACTTCATCTACATCTAGGGCTTTTTCAGACACTTGAGACGCAAGCTCAACGTTTTCTCTTGCAGTTAGATTAGGTACTAAGTTATAAAATTGAAACACAAATCCTACGTCCAATCTACGGTATGTTGTCAGCTCTTTTGCATTATGTTTAGCAATATCTACCCCATCAACGATAACGGCTCCCTCATCACAACTATCCATACCACCAAGAATGTTTAGTACTGTGGACTTTCCTGCACCACTTGGTCCTAAAATAACGACAAATTCACCTTCTTCTAAAGAGAAGGAAACACCATTATTGGCAACAATGACATTATCTCCCATGTGATACCTCTTAAATACATCTTTTACTTCTACATAACTCATTTACAGCCCACCTTTTCTTCTTGTTGTTTCTTATTATAACAAAACAAATATTATTTTTTAATGAATTCCCTTCGAATCCTTAGTAAAACTTAAAAACGAACTGTTGTTCTTAACGTCTTTTTTTCGTATAATGGCTTAAGAGATTAAAAAGGGGGAACACAATGGCTAAAAAAAATAAGCAACAAAAACATCCAGCAGCAATTTTAATTGGGATTCTAGTCGCTCTTGGGTTAACATTTGCTGGCATCCAAGTACCAGATTTTTTACAGGATCTTATCCACAGTAATGGGGCAAGTGAGCAACCAGAAAAGAAAACCTCACAAGGTAAAACAAGTCAATCAGGAGACAATCCAGGACCTGTGGAACATGGAGAGGCTACTTTTTCAAAAGAAGAATTAAAAGATAATAAAAAGGGCTGGATTCATTACGGGGATTATGATGATTATGACCGCCCAACTGCCGCAAATGCCTTAATTAAACCTGACATGATAGGAACAGGAAGCAGTGCACTACAAGAAATCAAACCACCAGGCTTTATCTCTGGTCTTGATCCGCATAATCATTCACGTGGACATCTGATTGGAAAACAACTAGGTGGCAGTGGCGAAGAACCTAAAAATTTGGTCACACTCTATCAAAATCCTGTGAATACACCGTTTATGACAAAGTATGAAAATATGGTCAGAAAAGCTGCTGATAACGGAGAAACAATTCGATACCGGGTGATTCCTATTTATGAAGGCGATATTGGCATGCCAACAGCCGTTCAGATGGAAGGAAAAGGATTAAGTCCCTCATCTAGTATCAACTTTAATGTTACAATTGAAAATAAAAAATAAGGAGTGTGACTCACATGTTTAAAGAACTCCAACCTATGACAAAAACAGCTAGTCCTAAAGAATGTCTTGACGTCTTACGTACTCATAACGTAACAGACTATAACGACTACCTTCTGTTTAATTTAACTAATAAAGAAGAGCTTTTTTATCAAAATTTAGCATTTCTAGCAGATGAAGATATTTGGACTAAAGAAGAATTAACAGACAAAGTCCTTGTCGCACAAACCATTGATAATGACTACCTCTTAGCAAATGATACAACTGTTTTAGTTATTCCTTATAGCTTAAACAAACATGATTCTGAAACGTTTACTAGCACTTTGTGGGATTTTTTAATTCAATTAGAAGAGAAAACACTGTCTTCGACAATTCTTTCAGTTAACTAAAAAAAGTGACCTTTTCTTAAATTTAAAAGGTCACTTTCATTCTAATTTAGCTCTAACTCCTCCATTTTGGAAAATATTTTATTCAAGGTATTAGCATTTCTAACCGTTACTTGTGTGTAAGCTTTTTTACTTAACAATTTATGATAGTGACTTTTGTTAAAGTCTTTTCTTTCTTTAAAAGAAGATGACCAAAGAATAGCGCCTTGAACGGCTTTTACTCTTTCAATGGAAGGATTAACCACCTCTGCCATACTAAGTAGTTCATCGTCTTTAAAATCAGCTAATAAGAATAAAATATTATGACGCCAGTCTTTGTTTTCATTCCACCAATCAGG
>NZ_JAVWHO010000070.1:0-3132 GCF_036639995.1 Vagococcus sp.
ATATTTTTCTCATTAACCGCTAAAACTATTTCGTTGATGTGAGGAAAATTTACCCTAACAAAATCAGCAAGTAAACCCAAAGCTTCTTTTGCGAAACCTTTTTTTATATGATGTGAATCAGTTGAAAAGCTTCGAAGTAACATACTATTTAGATTATCTGTATAAAGTGTTTTGTCTTCACCTTCGTCTAGAACAAAAAAAGTAACTAGTTCATTATTATCAGAGAAAGCTAAAATAGAATGAAAGGAAGGCTTCTCTTTGGATATTGCAATACAGTCTTTTGGAATACCAGTATAATAAGTCATTTCCTCAGTCAAGAAGTAATTATTAATGTTTGTTTTATAGCTATCACTGTACTCTATTAATTTCATAGTAACATCTCCTTTTATTCATATAGTAGCATGTTTAAGTTACCAGCACGAGTGTTTAAAAAGGGGAGAGTTTATTAGTTGCTTTCTTTAAAAGAGTTTGATATTATCATCTTACAATTTTATTTCTTGAGGGAGTAACCAGCAGTATCAACTGCGCTAATGCCAACAGTAAGTCAACGATTTTGTTTTCTGGTATTAGATGAAATGGTGAGACTTAAGACAAGTCAACACTTGTCTTAAGTCTCTTTTTGTTTTTTCTGGTGACTTTTAAAAGAAGAAGGGAAGGAATTTGATTGGAAAATAAAACGTATCAAAAAAGTATTCAGGACACACTGGCTGGGGTGAATAGTCAGACAGAAGGAATTCAGCAAAGCGAAGCTAAAAAAAGATTAGAGGAAAATGGATTTAATCAATTAAAAGAGGCCCCTAAGAAATCTAGTTTTGTCTTATTTTTAGAAACATTTAAGGACGCTATGGTGGTTGTGTTACTTATTGTAGCGGTGATTCAAATGTTAATGGGTGCTCATATTGAATCAATTGTTATCTTTGCCGTTCTTTTACTTAATTCTGTAGTAAGTGTGATTCAGACCAAAAAAGCAGAAGGTTCTCTTGATGCGTTAAAAAGTTTATCCGCTCCCGATGCGAAAGTGATTCGTGATGGTAAGGAAACAATTATTTTAGCTAAAGAATTAGTTGTTGGTGATGTGGTTCTTTTAGAAGCTGGTGATTATGTTCCAGCTGATGGCCGCTTAATTGAGGCAGGTTCACTTAAAGTAGATGAAGGAATGTTAACAGGTGAATCTGTTCCTGTTGAAAAAAACTTAGAGACAATTTCACGTGTTGTTCCAATTGGGGACCAAGGAAATATGGTCTTTAGTGGAACAATTGTTACTTATGGACGTGGTATTTTCGTTGTAACAGCAACGGGAAATAACACAGAAATCGGCCAAGTTGCAGGTTTGTTAGAAAATACAAGTGAACAAAAAACGCCGTTGCAGCGTGGGCTAGATGCATTTAGTAAAAGATTAAGTCTTGCAATATTGATTTTATCTGTCGTTATTTTAGGTGTTCAAGTTGCTCGATTAATGATAAGTGGTGGGTTTGGCGATATGACTCAGGATTTACTTAATGCTTTTATGTTTGCCGTAGCTGTAGCAGTGGCTGCTATTCCAGAGGCCCTTCAATCAATTGTTACGATTGTGTTGTCTATTGGAACGAAACAAATGGCAAGTCAACATGCCATTATTCGTCAATTACCAGCAGTCGAAACGTTAGGATCAACGAGTGTTGTTTGTACGGATAAAACAGGGACGTTAACACAAAATAAAATGACAGTTGTTGATCATTATTTACCAAATAGACAAACAGGGGAAATATCAGACAATCCGGCAAATTGGTCAATGGATGTGAATCGTTTAATGACTATCAGTTTGCTAGCTAATGATGCAGCAATTACTGAAAATAATGAAAAAATTGGTGACCCAACAGAAATTGCTTTTCTTGATTACAGTGAATCGCTTAATCAATCTTACCGAGAGGTTCGAGATAGTTATCCCCGCCTACAAGAATTGCCTTTTGATTCAGACCGTAAGTTAATGTCAACACTTCACTTAGTTGATAATGAGCATTTACTATTAACAAAAGGTGGCCCTGACATTGTTTTAGCTCGTAGTAGTAAAGCGTTGATTGATGGCAAAGTTATTCCGATGACTGCGGATTTACTAGCAACTATTCAACAAGAAAATGAAGCTTTCTCTAATCGGGCACTGCGTGTTTTGGCTTTTGCTTATCGCCCGCTAGAAAATCGTGAGTTAGAGTTAGATGATGAAGATGATTTGATTTTTGTTGGTTTAATGGCGATGATTGACCCTCCAAGGGAACAAGTGGCACAGGCTGTGTCGGACGCAAGAAATGCTGGTATTAAAACGGTGATGATTACAGGAGATCATAAAACAACAGCTGTTGCGATTGCTAAAGAAATCGGAATTTCAACAGAGGGTGATATGGCATTAACAGGGACAGAATTAGATGCTTTATCAGAAGTAGAATTAAAAGAAAAATTAGAGAAAATCACTGTGTATGCACGTGTTTCTCCTGAAAATAAAATCCGTATTGTTCGTGCGTGGCAAGAAAAAGGCCACGTATCAGCTATGACAGGTGACGGGGTAAATGATGCACCGGCGTTGAAACAAGCAGATATTGGTATTGCTATGGGCACAGGAACGGATGTGGCAAAAGATGCGTCAGCCATGATTTTGACAGATGACAATTTTGCTTCAATCATTAGTGCGGTAAAAGTTGGCCGTAAAGTTTTTGATAATATCAAAAAGGCTATTTCTTATTTATTTGCTGGAAACTTAGGCGCGATTATTGCGATTCTCTTTGCTCTAGTGATGGGGTGGGATAACCCGTTTACAGCCTTGCAGTTACTATTTATCAATTTAGTTAATGATTCATTACCAGCAATTGCTTTAGGAATGGAAAAGGAAGAACCAACGATCATGAAGCGTTCACCACGTGATCCAAATGCAGGTATTTTCTCAGGTAGTACATTAACATCCGTTACTTATCGAGGCATTTTAATTGCTATTGCGGTGATTATTGGTCAAGCAATTGGCATGAGTCAATCAGGAGAATTAGGCGTTGCAATGGCTTTTTCAACTCTTATTTGGAGTAGAACGCTCCAAACCTTACCAGCTAAATCAGATAGCCAAACAGCTCTAAAAGCTGGTTTGTTTTCAAATCCAATGGTTTTAGTGGC
>NZ_JAVWHO010000070.1:3232-8096 GCF_036639995.1 Vagococcus sp.
TAGGCTATAATAGAAGACAATGAAAAGTAAAAGGAGAACGTGATGAAAAAAATACTAATAACAGGTGGAACGGTATTTGTTAGCCGAACCTTAGCTGAATATTTTGTCTCAAAGAAAGAAGATGTTTACGTTCTAAATCGTAATAACCATCCACAGCCTAAAGGTGTTACATTGATAGAAGCAGACCGTTATAACTTAGGAGCGACTTTATCAAATTACTCATTTGATGTGGTGATTGATGCTAATTCTTATACTGGAGAAGAAGTGAGTTTACTGTTAGATGCTCTACCCGAGATTAAAGAGTATATTTTTATCAGTACAAGTGCAGTTTATCCAGAAACTTTGAGCCAACCTTTTAAAGAAACACAACAAGTTGGAGCAAACAAATATTGGCAATCTTATGGAACAAACAAAATCGAGGCAGAAGAAATTCTCGCTAAAAGAGTGCCGCAAGCTTATATTTTAAGACCTGCCTATATTTATGGACCATATAATAATGCATACCGTGAAGCGTTTGTTTTTGATTGTGCGACTTCTAAACGTCCATTTTATCTGCCAAGCTCAGGTGATATGATTCTTCAATTTATTCATATGAATGATATTTGTAAATTGGTCGATAAATTACTCGAAACTAAACCTGTGGAGAAGATTTATAACGTTGGAAATGAAGTCACAGTGACGATTAAAGAGTGGGTAGAGATGTGTTATGACGTAGTAGGTGAATCTGTTGAATTCATTGAAGTAAGCAGTGATGTACCTCAGTCAAGTTATTTTAGTTTTCCAAATTACGAATACATTCTTGATGTGTCAAATCAAACAGCAGTTATTGGCGAAACGATAGACATGAAAGAAGGCTTGAGAGAATCGTGGGAATGGTACCGAGAAAATCAAGAGGTTGTTACTAAACGTGATTATTTTGGAGCAATTGAAAAAATGCTAGAGGAGAAAATTTAGTGAGAAAAATTATTTTATTTGATTTAGATGGTACCTTGATTGAATCAGGTGAGGGAATTATAAACTCGCTCCATTACGCTATTGAAAAGATGGGATTACCTGAGCAAACTTCAGAAGATTTAAGAGTGCTTATAGGTCCTCCTTTATTGGAGCAGTTTATGTCATATTTTGATTTAACAAAAGAAGAAGCAAAAAAAGCTGTCACATTTTATCATGAACGTTATCATCCTGTTGGTTTGTATGAAGGTAAACCATATCAAGGAATTGAGCATATGTTAAAAGAACTATCAGAAAAAGGCTATATTTTAGGAGTCGCGTCATCAAAACCACAACATTTGGTGGAAGAAATTTTGCAACATGTTAACTATACTCATTATTTTACATTGATTGTGGGTAGTGGTGAAGGTGACATTAGAAATACAAAAAGAGCCGTGATAAAGGAAGCTTTAAGAGAAGTCTCATTTGATGAAAAAAGTGATAACGTTTGGATGATAGGAGACAAAGAGCATGACGTATTAGGTGCTAGAGAAGTAGGAGTCCTTTGTGTGTCTGTTCTTTATGGTTACGGAACAAAAGAGGAAATTGAAAGTGTGTCACCCTTAGTTATTGTTCAAACAGTTGAGAAACTACACCAATTACTTTTAACCTTTTAGCAAACATAAAAAGCATGTTACTTGTTGAAAATCAATAAAGTAACATGCTTTTAAATTTAAAGAGTGTATTCATTTAGGTTAATGTCACTGTACATTTTAATACAATTTTCAACAATATCCCAAAACTTATCAACATCAATATCTGTCGCAATATTTGAGTTAAAAGGTTTGTCAGTTAGATGGAAAAGGTCACAGTTAGTTCGGCCGTAGCTTTGTTCACTGCGAATCTCAATATCTGTGTGAGCTTCTTTTAACGTTAAAACAGAAGGATCAATTAAATAAGCGATTGTAGTAGGGTCATGAAGCGGGGCACCTTCCCACCCAAAAGTTCTTTTTTGACTTTCTATGAAAAATGACATTAAATCTGAAAAAAGTTTAGAGGCAGGATTAGTATGAGTGCTCATCCTTTTAACAATATCCGTTGTACATAATACTTTTCGAGTGATATCTAAGCCACACATCGTTACTTTTACACCACTTTCAAAAACAACAAAAGCAGCTTCAGCGTCTGCAAAAATGTTGAATTCTGCAGCTGGTGTTACATTTCCCATTTGATAAGAGCCACCCATTAAGATGATTTCTTCTATTTTTGGAATAATGCGAGGTTCAATTCTCATAGCCATTGCAATATTAGTTAAGGGTCCTGTAGCAACAAGCGTAATATCCCCTTTAGATGCCATTAAAGTACTGATTAGAAAACCAACGGCATGGAGCTCTTTAGCTTCTTTTTTTAACGGACCAAAAACAGGACCATCTAAACCAGATTCTCCGTGAATACGCTCTTCAGTTGGAGGAGATGCTATCACCATTGGTCGATCCATTCCTTGAAAGACAGGAACTAAAATTTCTAAGTATTGGCATATATGTAAAGCGTTTTTAGTTGTTTTATCAATTGTTTGATTGCCTTTAACGACAGTAATACCAAGTAAATCGATGAAAGGATGTCTACCTGCCATCATAATAGCAACTGCATCATCGTGCCCAGGATCACAATCTAATATTATTTTACGTCTATTCATTCATTTTACCTCCTAAGTGTTTATTAATACTAACTTAAAATGTATCTTTTTCATGAGTCTATGTCAATAGATTATTAACAGGATTAAATCTTATCTTTTTAAAACAAAAAAACCACTTTAGAAGTGATTTTTTTGTTATTTTATTTTTTGCCACATAAACGATAAATTGCTTCGGCGTAAATTTCCATTGTTTTTTCCATCTCATCTAATTGCCAAACTTCATTGGCTTGATGCATGGTGTCTTTTGTCTTTTCAAACATGGCTCCAAAAGCTACGCAATTTTCCATGGTTCTAGCAAAAGTTGCGCCACCAGAAATCATCGGCTCACGCATGTCTCCCGTCATGTCGCGGTACGCACCTAATAAAGTGGTCACAAGTTCAGAATCAACAGGAACATATAATGAATCTAAAAAGTCAAATTCTTCATAAGCGAAGCCAAATTCTTTTGTTTTCTCCGCTAAATCATGAGCTAATTGTTCTTTTTCAATTGTTACAGGAATACGGATATCAAGACCAATTTTAGTTTCTTGAGGAGAAATACTAACTGTTGCTGCATTAAATGTTAGTGCCCCAGATGCTTCATCTCTCACGTCCCCTAAAAGACTAACCCCATTAGCATCATCTTTGATAACACCACCTAGTAAATGTAACGCTGGGTGTTCGTAATGAGGTATCATTGCTTCAGCTAAGCGAGTATTAGCGTTAATACCAATAGGTGCATCTTTAGAGTGAATGGCTTTTCCTTTAACACTAATTGTTGAACCATCTTGAGTAAACTCGTAACCAAGCTGTGTTAAACTCTCAGCAATAGCATCAGCCTTTTCACCTGTATAAGTCGCTGTATCAGGAACAACATTCAGTGCTGCGCCACCTTCAAAGGTAAAATCAGAACTACCAACACCAGTTAAATAAGATTGAAGGAGTCCTTTTTCTGCGTAAATCACAGGGAAGTTGGCATCAGGAGCAATCCCCATGTCGATACCTTGTTCTTTTTGATGGTATTGTTCCATACAACGCCATAAATTTTCTTCATCTGTTCCAAAAATAAAGCGAATTTTTTTATTTAACGTAACACCAGCGTCAAGTAATGACTTCACTGCGTAAAGAGCTGCAATGGTTGGACCTTTGTCATCTTGAACTCCACGACCATAGATTGCGCCATCTCGAACAGAAGCTTTAAAAGGAGGTGTGTCCCAAAGTGAGACGTCTCCAGCAGGCACAACATCTAAATGACACAGCACACCAAACGTTTCAGTCCCTTCGCCAATTTCAGCGTAACCGTAATAGCCATCTGGATCAATAAAAGTCGAGAAGCCTTCTTCTTTAAATAAAGCCAAACACTCTGTTAAAGAATCAAGAATGTCCTGACCAAAAGGGGCCCCGTCAACACTATCTTGTAAATAAGATGGCACTTTAATAAGTCTTTCTAAAGAAGTAATTGCTTTTTCTTTATGTGTTTCTGTAATAAATTGTTTCATCAAATCACCTTTCTTCGTTTCTTTCTATTCTATCATATTGTTGATAATGAATGTGCTATACTCAAAGAGAAGATAACAGTCAATCAAAGGAAAAGAGTGATGTTATGACGAATATAGAGATGATTAGAGAACAAATAATGATAGATTCAGAAAATCAGGCGTTTCAAGAAAAAGGTTGGAATCCCGTTTTTTTAGCGAGTGAGGAAGCAAAAATTGTCATTATTGGGCAAGCACCTGGCATTAAAACACAAGAAAAAGAAGAGGTCTTTCGCGATAAAAGTGGTGAAAGGTTACGAGAGTGGATGGGTGTCACAGAAGAAGAGTTTTATCATTCAGGTAAAATTGCGGTGTTACCACTTGATTTTTACTTTCCAGGAAAAGCTAAAACAGGCGATTTACCACCAAGGAAAGATTTTGCTGATAAATGGCATCCGCATCTTTTAAAGGAGATGCCAGATGTTGAGTTAATTATTTTGATGGGAGCTTATGCCCAAAAGCACTATCTAAAAAATAAAATGAAGAAAAATTTAACGGAAACGGTGTTAGCTTATCAAGAATATTTACCTGAGTATTTTCCAATTGTTCATTCGTCACCGCTGAATTTTCGTTGGTTTAGAAATCATCCTGAATTTGAGGAGAATATTGTGCCAGTATTGAGAGAGATTATTAGAGAGATAATGGGAAAATAAAAAAACAGCAAGTAACCTGATTTAATCAGAGAGACTTGCTGTATTTATTAAAAGATTATACTTTTGGAACA
>NZ_JAVWHO010000071.1:0-7891 GCF_036639995.1 Vagococcus sp.
CTCCTTTTTGACTTGCAAGAAGCTTTTCTTCATCAGCTAAAGCTTGTATTTGGTTGTCTTGACGTTCAACTTCACCAAATTTAGCGATTTCTTCATTGATCGTATTCAATTTCTGTTTTAGTTCACTTACAAAACTTGCTTGCTCTGCCATTTTAATTTCAGCAGATTCTTGAAGCTTTTTAAGTTCAATCGTAATAGCTTCTTTTTCTGAAACTAATTTTTCGTAATCTTTTGTTGTTTCAAAATCTGGTGTCGCTGCTTGAAGTTCCTCAATTGTCTTAGTCACATCAGAAACTTTTGTCTTTTCTTCAAAAGCCTTATTTAACAAGTTTTCTAATACTTTATTATCTTCAGCACGATTCATTAAATCAGTGACAATTTCTTGTTGCTGTTCAACATTTTTAAATAATTCAGACCCTTTAGCGTTATTTGCTTCTAATTGTTGAGCTTTTTTAATGTTGAATGCTTCTAATTTCGCCTTATAATTCGCTTTGTGCTCTTTAATTTTATCTGGTTGCAACTCTTGACCGCATGATTCACAAGTAAGCTGGTGTTCATCAAATGTAGGGAATACTTCACTATTAATTGTTTTCCATTCCACTGAAACGGAATCAAGTTCCTTGTTTAATTGATCTAAAGTATATTGTTCTTTGCTTGCATTTTGTTTAAGCTCATACAATCTAGTTTCTTCATTTCTAACCGCATCTTGTGCAGCATGATAATTACTGATTAACTCTTCTTTACCTTGTCTAATTCCGTCTAATTTGACGTTCTGACGAGCATTAAACTTTGCTCTTTCCTCTTCTATTTCAGCGACTTTTAAATGTAGTGAAGCTCTTATTTCAGATACTGCAGAGCCGTTACGAATGGACATTAAAATATCTTCTGCATTCTTAACATCAGATTCTGCAGTCATTTTTCTAGCAGTTAATGCTTCTTTATCGAGATCCTCAATATCTGGCTTAATGCTTTGAATCCCTTTAATTTGAGAAGGTATTTCTTTAAGCGTTTTTTGTAAATTTTTAATTTCTTGTTTTATTTTAGTGGTAGCCTCATCAGCTGAATGATTCCCGATAATTCCAATTAGTGGAGCGAGTTCTTTCTTACTATTAATAATCTCTTCATCCGATAAATTACCGAATAAATCGAACAACATTGCACGTCTATCACCCATCTTCATAACTTCCATGACATAATTGCCACTAGTAAGTCGTCTAAATGTTGCTTCGTCAATGATTTCTGCAACTCGTTCATTGAATTGTTTTTCTGTTTTCAATTCAATTCCATCAATAGAATAGCTTGTTTTGGTTGTGTAGCTAATATCAGTTGTGCCTCGTTTAGTAGTTTTTGCATCGTATCTAGTTTTTGAAAATTCGATTTCCGAACCGTCAACACTTAATAAAACAGATACTTTAGTTTGTTTACCTTCGTTTTCATCTTCTTTGATGTTAGTTGGCTTCCACTGGAAATCCGTTTTACCTAAGCTATCTTTGTTGAATAATACCCATAAAAATGAGTCGTAAATAGTTGTTTTACCTACTTCGTTATCAGCAAATATCTGCATATTCTCACCGTTAAGATCCAGTTCTAAATCCGTTAAACCTTTAAAATTTTGAATCGTTAGTTTGATTAATTTAATTTTTTTCATTATTTTTTTACCTCCATGTCCATAATCGATGTTAGAAGAGCAATTTTTCTTAATTCATAATGTCCCTCACAACAGTAACCAGCTTGCAAGGTTTCACCTATACCGAGTTCTAACATAGCTAACAAGTCTTCTGTAGTTCCTTCCATTTCGGCACTAAGTCCGCCTTTAGCATTTAATTCAATAGTTATTTTCGCTTTGTTTTCATTCATTTGTGTGTTTGCTCCTTTTCGTGGTATAATTTCAGTACAATATTTTTTCTGAACCGACTAACTGGGATGGCCGTCCTGGTTGGTCTTTTTTTGTGGCAATCCACAAATCCCGCAAAACTTATGATCATGTTTAATTCGGTCAAATCCGCATCGTTCACAGGTGTGATAAATTTCAGTAGACGTTTTTTCATCCTTGATAATTTTCATTTATATCACCACCGATACAATAAATACGATTGCGCCACATGCTATTGGAAAACCTAAACCATAAAAGAACCAAATAGCTGTTTCTTTGTCGTCAGTTCCGAAATAGTCATCAATTTTGATTCTTAGATTTTTTACTTTTTCTTCCATGGATCATACCCCCACTTAAAAGTTTTTTACTATCATCTTTCGAATGTGCTTTGTTTTCAGATAAGTGCAAATTAGTAATGACTGAAATGCTAATTAATACACCTATAACTACACCGATAAATTCGTTCATCACCTAACCATCCCTACTAAATTATTTTCTTTTGTTTCTTTAAATAAATTTAAATCAGCATATTTTGATAAATCTTCCTGACTTGCAACTACTTCTTTTCTAAACCGGTCAAGTTCAAAATCAGGAACAATTTGAGTTGGCATTTTCATTACACGAATCCGTCCATCTTTAATTAAATTTCTTACTACATTTTCACCGCATCTCAATTCTTTTGCTGCTTCCTTTACAAGATAATTTGTCATATTATCTGACCTTCCTTTCATTTTTTTAAATAATCTTCATTAATCCAATATGGAACTCTTTTATTGATTAATTGACTAGTTGAAATATCAATTTTTCTTGATATAAGAGATACTATTTTCAACTCAATTAATATTTCATCTAAAAATTCATTTACATAAGCAGCAAGTACCGATTTATCAGTTTCAGTCAACTTATGATTGAGTTTTGTTAAAGCCAGCTCTGCTTGATCTTTCATTGCTTTTCGTTCGTTTGATTCTTTTCTTTGAAAAACATCCATCGCAAATGCTGATTCTTCGTACTTATCAGAGCTAAAATTCGGTAAAGTCCCGAAACTCTCATGCGCTAGCTGTTGGCTTAATTCTGAATCATTTATTACTGCAGCAAGTTCCGCCATAGCTTCTACAGGTGTCGGAATACCGTTAAAGTAACCGTTGACGGTGCTCTTAGCTCGATGTGTTTCTCTCGCTAGGTGTGTTTGCTGAATATGTTTCCTTCCAGATGCTTCTATTAAAAAAGGGCTAATTACTTTTGAACTCAATTAGCTAACCTCCAGTCAAGTGTTACTCGAGTAGTTTCTGCTTCAACTAATACTAAAATGTTTGATGATTCTAATTGATCTGTATAAGCTTCAATTTCATCATATGTGAATGGTAGTCTAGCGGTTTTATTTCCTTCTAAAACGTTGTTACCGATAATTTCAGCAATCCGTTTCAGTTTAAGATGTTCTTTTTTTTCGATTACATTTCGTGTTAACTCTTCAATAATATTCATGTGTGTTTCCTCCTTTTCGTACTCTCCTGCCTTTTAGTTCGGGGTTGGTGGTGGTAGAATTTAGTTTAAGTTATATCGTCAACCATGTACGACATTTCGTTTAAAAAAATATCTTCGACTGTACATGATAATGAACTCGCTAACCTCAACGCTATAGGAGTACTTGGTACACTCACATCATTTTCAATATCTGATAAATAAGGACGTGAAATTAATGCTTTTTTAGATAATTCGACTTGGGATAAACCTCTGTCTTGTCTGATTTTTTTTAAATTATTAACCATATGAAACACTTCCTTTCGTGTAATTCTTACCTTACAAAACATATTGTACGCCAAGTTTTACACTTTGTCAACCATGTACTACATTATTTTCGTTTATTTTTTGTAAGGTATAGACTACAATACACTTAGGGGGCGACAACCATGACATACAAACTAGGCGAATTTTTAAGATCATTACGAGGTAAAGAATCTTTAAGAAGCGTTTCAGAAAGAAGTAATAATAAATTGAGTCATTCATATATTTCTGACATTGAAAAAGGAGTTAGTCGACGTGGCAATGAAGTTAAACCTAGTCCTGAAACTCTAAAAACATTGTCTGAAGTATATAATACGGACTATAATTATTTGATGAAATTAGCAGGATATCTAGAAAATGAAGAACCTCCAAAAAAAATTAACGACTTAAATGTACTTGATAGTAAAGATAACAATCTAAAATTAATAGCTTCACATATTGATGATGATGTAACAGAAGAAGATATGGAAGATATTTTAAAGTATATTGAATTAATTAAGAAATCTAAAAAATAGAAGGTGTCTAATGAATAGATTAGAAGAAATGATGAATGACTATTCTGAATTAAAGTTCAATTTTAAAAAAGATATGCATAATAAACATGGTGCTTTTATAATTGACACAGACATTTACATTAATAAAAATAATTCATATGAAAACATAATAGGCAATATTGCTGAAGAGTTAGGCCATTACGAAACTTCTGTAGGCGACTTATCAATATTAGATACAATTGAAAAACAACAACAAGAGAAACGAGCTAGACAGTACGGATATCGTTACTTGGTTTCTCTTGATGAACTAATTACTTGTTATAAACTAGGATTAACGGAATATTGGGAAATAGCTGAATTCCTTGAAATAACGCCCAAATATTTGTGGAGTTCAATTAATTATTATAAAGATGCACATGGTTTAATTTTTGACCACAAAGGATGTAGATTTGTTTTTGGAATTGCAGACAGTCTTAAAATAATTTTTCCAAACTAATTTTGAATATAAAAAAAGCCCTAACCTGTCGTGGGGACTAGTTAGAGCAAATAGTACTATTACAAATATATTATATCACAAACATGTTAATAAAATACAGTTTAAAAAGGAGACATAATGGATATTTCAAAATTCAAAGAAGATTTGAAAATTTTAAGCACTAGAGTCACTAATTTAAAAGGGAATATTGCAACTGAAGAAGCAACTAAAACTTCTTTAATAATGCCATTTTTTCAATTGCTAGGATATGATGTATTTAATCCAACAGAATTTGTACCAGAATTCACTGCTGATGTAGGTATCAAAAAAGGGGAAAAAGTTGATTATGCAGTTGTTCTCGACGCTATTCCAGTAATTTTAGTAGAAGCTAAATCTATTACTGAGAAATTAACGAAACATGATTCACAACTATTTAGATACTTTGGTACAACTACTTCTAGATTCGGGATTTTAACAAATGGAGAAGAATATAAATTTTTCACTGATCTTGATGAACCAAATAAAATGGATTCTACTCCTTTTTTAACAATTAATTTAACAGACTTAAAAGAAAATCAAATACCTGAAATTGCGAAGTTCCATAAAGATAACTTTAATATTGAAACAATTACCAGTAGTGCTTCTGAGCTGAAGTATTTGAACAATTTAAAATCTTTTTTAAATGAACAACTTGATTCTCCTTCAGATGAATTTATCAAATATTTTGTTAGTGAAATATTTGATGGACTCAAAACTAAAGCAACTATTGATAAGTTTACTCCTATTATAAAAAAAGGATTCAATCAGTTTATTACTGAAAAAGTTAATGCTAAACTAAGTGCTGCGTTAAATACCTCTACTTCTATTCAGGAAGATACTTCTGAAGTGAAAGAAGAAATTCAAATTGAAGATGATGGAATTGTTACCACTGCTGAAGAACTTGAAGCTTATACTATTGTTAAGCTAATGTTAAAAGATTCAGTTACTTTAGAAAGAGTAACTTATCGCGACAACCGGAGTTACTTTAACATTTTACTAGATGATAATATCAGAAAATGGATAGTTCGTGTATATGTATACTCTACTACTACTAGAATTAAAATTGTCCTAAATGATACAAACAAATCTACTTATGATTTAGAAGGTCCATTAGAAATTTCTTCCCACGAAAAAGAATTAATTGCTATTGTAAATAGTTTTATAGCTAAAAGTTAAGCAAAGTGATTTTTTGAATAAAATATATGTTCAAAATTTATATTAAGGAGATTTAAAATGAAAAAAATCTTAAGTTTAGCTTTTGTGGGAGTTATTGGAATTTTATTAATCGGGTGTGGAGTTAATGATAACAAAGTAACAGACTCAAGTAGTGAAGTCTCAAAGGATATAAATATCGATTCTACTAGTGCGGAAAATAATTCTTCTGAATCTAGTTTTGAATCCAATGCCCCATTAGAAATTGGTCAAACTAACTATTTTAATATGGACGATGTTTCTGGAGACTTAGAGGTTACCTTAACTGCAGTAAAAAAAGATACGGCTGAAAGTGAACCAGATTATAATAAACCAACCGGATCTTATTTTGTGGTTGTTGACTTTACGGTAAAAAACAATACGCCAAACAGCTATACAGTCAACGCAGCTGAATTTTCGATTTATGACGGTTCAGGAGCAAAAGGTGAAGTAGCTTCAAATAATTTTGTTCTAGAAGATGTTGCTCCTGGGAAAAATTATTCTGGTCAAGTTTACTTTAACATAAATGGAGACGGACCATTCGAAGTATTTTTATACGGATCTTCTTGGTCAATGGATGTTGAATAATTTTTTCAAAAGACTAGCCTTCGGGCTTTTCTTTAAAAGTAAAAAAGAACATACATTCGTATTCTTTTAATTAAAATCCATATATTCATAAAAATAAACTTAAATACGTGAATTTTTTTATCATATTCCGTACTTCGAAAGGACGAATTCATATGCAAGGTTCGGTTAGAAAAAAAGGGAAAAGTTGGTATTATCGAATTGATCTCGCTTATATTAGTGGAGACAGAAAACAAATTGAACGTTACGCTGGAAAAACTAAAGATGAAGCATTGCAGACTCTTCGCGATGCCATTAAAGAATATGAAACGTCTGGTGATGTTATGGCTTTATCTGACATTTCAGTAACTGACTACTTCAATTTTTGGTTTGATAAATATGTAATGGTTAATCTAAAAAAGAATACGCAATCAAATTATCGAAACATTTTAGATAAACATATCTTCCCATCAATTGGTATGTATAAATTAAAAGCAATCAAACCTGGTACACTACAAGATTTATTGACAGAAAAATATGAAGCTGGTTACGCTAAGCAAACTTTATCAATTATAAAAGGCGTTCTAAATAAAGCTTTTACAATGGCTGTATTTCCATATCAATATTTAAGTATTGATCCAACTAGATATGTAAAAGTTCCTAAATATGATATTAAAGAATGGAAGGACCGTGGAGATTTAAAAATTATTTCCATTGAAGATTTTAAAAAACTTGTTAGCGCAGTTCCTAAAAGTGACCCCTTCTATTTGCCAATGATGATTTCTTTTCAAACTGGATTAAGGCGTTCTGAAGTATGCGGACTTAAATGGACTGACATAGATTTCGAAGAAAATACTCTTACAGTAGAAAGAATTATGTTAGGGGTTGAAAACGGAAAATATGATTTAGGAACTCCAAAAACTAAATCTTCTTATAGAACAATTATGCTTGGAGATAGTATAATTAAAATTTTGAAAAGTTCTAAGAAAAGACAACTTGAAAACAAACTTTTTTATGGATCAAACTATTTTGATGGTAATTTTATATGTACGAAAGAAAATGGTCAGCCTGTCACTCCAAATTCAATAAAGTATAATGTCGAAAAAGTTAGAAAACTCACCGGAGTTGATTTCAACTTTCACTCATTTAGACATACCCACGCAACAATGTTACTAGAGAACAATGCTAAACCTAAAGAGATACAAACGAGATTAGGACATTCCCGTATTGCTACCACTATGGATACTTATGCGCATGTTACAAAAAAAATGAAGAAAGATACCGTTGATATATTTGAACAAATGCTTAAAAATAATTCATTTTAAAAACAAAAATTCCCACGAGTTTAACCTCTCGTGGGAAATATGTGGGAAAATAGTATATTGAACATTTGAAATACGATTACAAACCCTTGTTACTTCTTAGGTTGGTCCTCGTCCATTTTCAGAACAGCCATGAAGGCATCTTGAGGTA
>NZ_JAVWHO010000072.1:0-7871 GCF_036639995.1 Vagococcus sp.
ACGTGCATTACACGGTAAAAAAGCTAGAATTAAAGAAATCCGTCGTTAATAATCTTTTATTAATGAATAAGAGCTCACTGAGAAATCAGTGGGCTTTTTTTATTTAAAATAAATCAAAAGGGTTGCTATTTATTTTTTAAAAATATATACTGTTTTTAACAGTTAAGTGTATAAAACAGTATATAAAAATTAAGGAGAATAGAAAATGAAAAAAAATAACGATAAAAATATCCAGGGTAGAAAAAGAGGTAGAAAAGTTGATTCTTATTTACTGCTTTTTTTAGCAAAAAAAGAGTGTTATGGAGGAGAACTTGTGAGTAAATGTGAGGAATTGATACCATATAATCAATTTGACAGTGCAATGATTTATCGAACATTAAAAAAATTAGAAATGGAAGAGGCAATAATATCTGAATTTAAAGAAAATGAAGGAAAAATGACAAAATATTATGGCATAACGGAGTATGGAAGAGAGATACTACAAGAATGTAAAGTACGTGTGCTATCAAACCTTGAGAACTTAAATTACTTTTTAAATGAATATGACAAGTTGGAAAAATAAATGGTGAATGGAATTGTTTTATACAGTTTAAGTGGTATTTTTTTAACTATATCTTTAGTAAAGAATCAGGAAAAAACAAAGAATGCTTTAATTAAATCGTGGAAAATGTTTATCAATATATTTCCTGATATGTTAGCTATTATGCTTTTGGTTGGTATTGTACTGACGGTATTAACACCACCCATGATTGCTAAAATAATGGGTGAAAATTCTGGGGTAATGGGAATAATATATGCTATAATCATTGGCTCAATTGCAATAGTTCCAAGTTTTATTGTTTTCCCACTAGGAAAAACGTTACTTGGCAATGGGGCAGACTATCCTCAAATAGCAGTTTTAATGTCATCTTTAATGGCCGTAGGTATAACAATACTGCCTATGGAAAAGAAAATATTTGGAAATAAATTTACCTATTTTAGAACAATAATTACGTTAATTATATGTTTGATGTTTGGGTTACTTATAAAGGTTGTGATGTAAATTGAAAAAAATAAAAAAGAATAGATTTTTTATCGTTTTGCTAATAATATTTTTTATGTTATCTATTTATAAACTTGATTTAGGAATGAATGTGATGAAGGTTACAGGGAAAAGTTTGAAGGATATGATGATCATGTTACCGCCTGTATTTATATTAATCGGATTATTAGATCAATGGATTGAAAGTGATACGTTGATAAAATATATGGGTGAAAAATCAGGAGTAAGTGGTATATTTTTTTCTCTTGTACTAGCGACAGTGGCAGCTGGACCGTTATATATGGCATTTCCAATTGCAACAATGTTAATCAATAAAGGTGCAAGTTTACGTTATATCGTATTCTTCTTAGGTGCATGGTCATCTGTCAAACTGCCAGTATTAATTTATGAATTTACATCGTTTGGGTTTAAGTTTACTATAATTCATATTACTTTTTTCTTAGTTTCTTACTACTTAGTAGGGATACTATTTGAACATGCCTTTACTAGAGAGGACATTGACAAACTTCAAGCTCTTTCTGCAAGTTTTAGTTAACCACATATTTTTCGAAAAAATTAACGATATTTGTTAAAAATTAATTTTCTAATTGAATTGGCTAAAATAATCCCTAAAAATAAAAACGGAACAAATAACCATGAATTACGAAAATGAAGAGCAATCATAATAAATGCGATAATATAAACCAATGTGATGATGATTCTTCGTCGTTTTCCAATCATACTAACCAACTCCTTAAAAAAATTATAACATTCAAATACTTATTCAGAAAGAATTAATATGAGACCTACTCATTTTGATTCTTTTTTTTGTGAAAAGTAAACTAAAAGACTCATTGTTAAAAAAATAACTGAAAAAGTCGAATATTCTTCATTAGAAATGATATTGACACTAAAAGTCTATAATGTTACGTTTGAATAGTGTTTATAAAAAAATGTAAGAGGTATGTATGAATAATTTGAATATTGAAGAAGTGCTAGAGGAATATTCTGATATGGTCTATCGGATTGCTTGTACGCAAATGAAACAACAAACAGATGCCGATGATGTCTATCAGGAAGTTTTTTTGAGACTTGTTAGAAACTATCGAAAAATAAAAAGTAAGGAACATTTAAAATATTGGTTAATCCGTGTCACGATGAATTGTTGTTATTCAGCCCTAGGTTCTTCTTGGAAGAAACATCAAGCTAAATACGAAGAGAATCAGCTGATTGTGGAGCCGGCTATTGAAAAAGATGATGAATTAGAAGATTTACTTGAGGCATGTTTTGAATTGAATGAAAAAGATCGATTAATTATTCATTTATTTTATTTTGAGGGCTATTCTTTGAAAGAAATAGCAGACTTGTTGGAAATTTCCTTAAGTGCTACTAAAACAAGATTATCAAGAGCAAGAGATGTTTTGAGAGAAAAAGTGGGAGGTAATTTTTAAGATGACAAATGATTATAAAAATCAAATAGAAAAAATAAAAACTCCTGAGTATTTAAAAGAACAAACAAAGAGATTAATGGAACAAGCATTAGAAGATGAAAAAATTATTGAAATACCGACTAAACAACCAATTAAGAAAAAAAGTAATTACACTAGAATTATCAAAATTGTTGCAGCTATCTGTTTATTAACTATTCCTGGTATTTATTTTATGCAAAATCATTATCGTATTGAAGAAGTTAATGTTAAGGAACTAGTGATATCACCAAAATTTGGTGGCAAGGAACAGGGAAGATCCTATGAAAATATAACAATAAAGAAAGATACCTCGATCAATATTGTACCTGATTTTTTGAGAGAAGCTAAAAAAAGTAAAATTAAAGGAGTAACCATTCAATTAGCGAAAGATCAACAAAATAATTATTATGCTACTTATCAAAAAGGAAAAACAGTTTATTATATAGAAGGAAAAGATACGAATGAGGAAGATTTTATTAACTTTATAAAAAATCAAATTTAAATGTAACCTTTCTTTAGTTAGCGAGTATTAGTAGTATAAGCAATTCAAAAGGAGGATACGATGAAAAAGATATGGGTAGTTGGGTTAATGGCTTTATTAGTAACAGGTTGTGGAGTAGATAAACAAAGGGAAGTAGAAGAATCTACTTCAAAAAAAGAAAAGAAAATGTCTTCAGAACAAGTAGTTAAGGAATTGCCAGTGGTTTTTGAAGATAAGAAAAAAGAAATCAAACAAGATGAGTCATTGTCAGTTGATATTAACTTTAATCCAAAAGATAAAAAGATGAAGCAAATGACAGAAATTGTAGAAGTTTATCAAGATGCATCATTAACTCAGCCTGTGGGAGCGTATTATGACTATGATAAGAAAGCTAAAAAAATAATAATGAACCCTCCTAGAGTTCCTTTAGGAAGTATTGGCACTCTTGATGTTAACGAAAAAGATTACGGCTTTACATCAGGTGAATTACTTTTTTATCAAGAGCCTAACAAACAATGGGGGCGGGTGAAGCAACTTTTTGCAGCAACCAAGGTGGATTTAAAAACCGGAGATAAACTGGATAAACCTGAGGTACAAGTTATTGATGTGAAGCAGTCAATTGAAGAAAGAATAAAAATGACGCTTGAATTAAATAAAGAAGGCACACCTGTTTTCAAATGGAATAACATTAAAAATGCTGACTATTATTATGTGATTACTTATGATTATACAAAGAAAAAAGGATTCTTTTTACAAGGATTTGTTCAAGCCAAAGTTGAAAAAAATCAATGGATTCCTGACAGTACAGGTCAGTTCATGAATTTTAAAGTCTCTGAATATGAAAGACAAACAAAAGAAAATAAAAAGAAATACGGTAAAGGAACGGCTCCTATTAAAAAAGAAAATCTTGATAATACGGCATACGCAGTTGTTGGTGTTAATAAAGATGGGACAACAGCAGTCAGTAATTTAATGCAACTTAATTCTATTGCAGGCAAAATACCGTTGAACGAAGAAATCAAAAAAAGTTTTGATGAAGAAGGTAATACCACGATTGAAGAGATGAATATTTTACCTTCTCACAGGTGGATTACAATGGCAGATGGTTCTCTAGCCCAACGTTTGTTGACTTATGATACCTCAAAAGCAAAAGAAGCATCAGAAGTATGGGCAGAATACGAAAAGGATGATTTATCTGATTTAACATCTAAACGAGTTAACATTGTTAGTATTCCATATACGGTTGATGGCACACCGTTTAAGGGAATAGCCAAAGTAACGAAATATGATAAAAATCAGTGGAAGACGGAGTTAAAAAATTTAGAAGATCGTCAAAACAAACTACGAAATAAAGCAGGAATATTGGATTTAGAAATTAAAGAATCAGATGTTGCGATTGAGATGAAAGACTATCCTGTAGCAACGACTAAAAAGACAACTAATGATACAATCTATGCTCATGAAAAATTGGGACAGTATTTAGCTAAACAAATGTTGAACGGACAAACTGTTATTGATCTTTCTAACTATTCAGAAAGTCTTAGTACGGATAAATTAATGGATAATTTTCAAGAAGCAATGTATCAAAATCCGCTAATACTGGGTGTGCGCAGCATTCAATTATCTAAAACCGGTGATAAATTGTTAATTTCATATGATGAAGATAACCAAAAAGATTATTTTAAAAAGCAAGAAGCTATTCGTCAAGAAGTGAAGAAAGTTAATCAAAAAATTATTAAAAAAGAGATGACAGAACTTGAGAAAGAATATGCGATCAATCAGTACTTGATTGATTCAGCAAAATATGACGACAAAGCCTTAGAAAATGCTGAAAAAAATCAATTTAAACAGGTAGATAAAGCTTTTTCTGATTCTTTTACGCCGTACGGGGTTTTAATTAATAAAAATGGTGTTTGTTCGAGTTATGCGGGGGCGTTTAAGCTATTAGCAGATGAAGCAGAATTAGAATCTATCGTTGTTACGGGTACGCTAGAAGGTAATGTACCTCATGCGTGGAACAAGGTAAAAATTGAGAAAGAATGGCATATTGCCGATTCAACCAATAATGACAACGATGTTTTAAAAAATTCATTGTTGAATATACCTGGAAGTGCATCAAAAACTGTTTTACAAGAAAATGATGAATATCTCTTAAATGAGTACCTTGTTGATTTTAAGGCGAGTGATAAAGATAAAGAACGAGAATTTTATCATGTTGAAAATCGCTTTTTTGATCCAACACGTATTTCAAAAGAATTACTAAGTGGATTAGTTAAAGATAACAAGGTAACACTTAGAACAAACTATGATTTAGATGATAAGTCATTTAATGAAGTAGCTAAAGAAGTCAATTCGGAGTTACAAAGTGATAACTTAACAGGAACGTACTGGAATGGTGTCATTTTTTTAAGTAATAAATAATTTGGAGGAAAGAAAAATGAAAAAGATTAAGATGTTAGTAGTACCAATGATTTTGGCTGTTGTATTAACAGCGTGTAGTGGTAGTGAACAAAAAAATAAAGTAGCCACTATAGAAGTTAAAGATGGAAGTTATGTTCAACTTGACGGTTCTTCTGATAAAGAAACAGTTGAACTAGATGTTAAATTAAAAAATAATTCTGATAACAAATTCATTGTTATGGAAGATTCTTTTTATTTAGTTGAAAAAGGAAATGATGAAAAAATTAAAGAAAAAGATATGACAAGTGGGGATTTAATTACAACAGATATTTACAAATCAATTATTAATGGTGATCTTTCACCAGAAAAAAGTTTAAGCGGAAAAATATTCTTTGATATAAAAAAAGATACGGAATATTCACTGTTCTTTACTAGTCATAGCTTTGAAGAGAAAACAGGAAAATCTCATGATGATGTAGAAATCCCTTTAGATTTGAAAAAATTTGAAGACTCTAAGAAAAGCTTAGATGAGCCAATTAAAGCATTGAATGCGTATATTGATGAGGTATTACTAAATAAAGAAAACAAAGATTATGAAAAATTAGTTGAAAATGACAAAACAAAAGAAAAAGAACTAATAAAAAACGCTTTTTCAAAAGAGTTTACAAATTTTATGTTTTCAGGTAATTCAAGTGATGAACAAATCAATAAACTATTTGAGCAATATACAAAAGCACAAAGTAGCCATTTTAAGGTTGAAACTGAATTGGATACTCGATTATCTGATGTTGCTATAATTAATGCTAAAATGACAGGAATTAATAGTGAATCCATTTCAGCAGGTATTTTAAAAGTTAAAACTGAATATTATGATAAAACAGGTGATTTTGATCAAGAAAAAGAAAATGAGTATGCCGTAAATAATTTTGAAAAAGTTCTAAAAGATGCAAAAGTGGGTCATTTAACTGATACAAAAATTACTTTAACAAAAGAAAAAGATAAATGGAAAATAGCGATGGATACAGATAAATTATATGAAAATAAAAAATTAATTAGTTCTTACTTAGGTAGTAACTACTAAAAAGGATAGAGTGAAATGAAGAAAAAATTTTTTTGGTTAGGGATGTTTTTTATAACGGTATTGGTTTTAGTTGGTTGTGCGAGAACACCAAAGAATGAATTTGTCTCGTTTGTAAAAAAAGATGGAAAATCAAGTAACATTAATTATGACTTTACAATGAAATTGACTGAGTTAGAACTTGTCAGTCAAGATGAAGAGTTTTCGGGAAGTCCTTTAGTAAAAATGTTTGAAACACAAGTTAAGAGTAGTTCTGCAAAAGGTAATATTCAAAGCCAAACAGAAAAAGATAAAACCAAAGTTTCCTTAGATACAACGATTGATGTTGCTGGTACAGAGATTCCTTTGAAACTTGTTGCAGAGTCTGGAAAAGAAGTGAAAATGTATCAGTCTGCTGAAACAGCTGCATCTATAGTAAATTTAATTGGGGCATTTGTAGGAGAAAATAGTCAAATTGATAAAAGTAGAGAATCAAAAGCCAAAGGAAAATACATTGATTTTAATGATATGGACTCAACAAAAGAAGATAAAGAATCTCTAAAAGAATCGTTAGAGTTATTTGATTCGCCTAAAAAGTTTAATACAAACTTATTTGCGTGGCTATCTACTTTAGATAAAGAAAAGTTTGAGCAAAAAGACGAATTGGTCACACTTAAATTAACTAAAAAAGATATCATCCAATTAATTAAAGATTCTTCTGAAAAAGAAGATAAAGAAGCTAAAGAAATGATTTCCACTTATCAGAATGAAATGAAGAAATTTTCTATGACTCATCAAATAAATCTTAAATCTGGTAAACAGAAAGTTGATATTATCGTTGAGCCAAAAGAAGCGGAATTAAAAGAGTATGGCTTTAAAAAAATGGTCTTAAAAATTGATTTTAAGAAAAATCAAAAAGATGTTTCTATCGCTCTACCTAAAGAATCTGATATCTTAAGTAGTAAAGAATTGGATAAAATACTTGGAGATTCTGATGGTCATTTATTAATGCCAGAAGAAGACTCAGGTGATAAAAAATCGGAAGAAAAAGTTAATTTAAAAAAATTCACTCCTAATCCAAATGATCCAGATGGGGACAAGGAAGTAAGTTATAAATCTGATGGTGACGTTATTGAAGCTTACGTTCCGGATTATTCTCAGTATACTCAAAAAGATGTTAAAGAAATGCTTGGTGAACCTAAAGTGACACTTGATGATAATAAAAAGGTGTCAGAGATGCTTGATAGAAAAGAAGTTGATTTAATTGTTGCTGAGTTTGATGCAGAAAATCTAACTGAATCACAAGGGAAAGCTTTCGTTTTTGCAACAGCAGATTTATCTATGGCAGTCTCTATGGGGACAAAAGTAGAAGTTTGGGTTTATGAAGATGATAAGCCAAATGTATACTTTAAAGAAGGAAAAGTAGTTTTTGTTACTCCAAAA
>NZ_JAVWHO010000073.1:0-4088 GCF_036639995.1 Vagococcus sp.
GCTAAATTTTTAATAGCCAGTGGAAAGGTTTCAGTTTTAATTTGTTTTTGACTATATAACTGTGTGTTCTTCCATATTTTTGGGAAAATACCCCAAATTAATAGCACCGTTAGTGGAACAATCTTCCATATGACACCTAAAGTAGCAGCGACAAACGTTGCGATAACTAAAAATCGAAACAGAGACACGGCTCTTTTTTTACCAATATAAGAAACCAACGTATGACGATTATTTAGAATATCTTCTTCCATATCACACGTATTATTAGCTAGCATTAAGTTAGCAATTGAAAAAGCTGCTGGAAGTGACATTAGCCCAACTCTTGAAACAAGTTGTAAATCAAAAGGGACAATATCGTAAATATTTAAATACACACAAATTAATGGAATAACAATTCCCATCGTCACACCTGAGGTAATTTCACCAACTGGTAAGCTTGATAATGGTTTTGGTCCTGCTGAGTAAAAAATCCCCATCGCATAGCTAAACATTCCTAACCAAAGGATAATCCAACTTGTTTGAGACGCCAGATAGACACCCATTAAGGCAGACGTAATGATAAAGCCCCACATCATATTTCGAACAAGGGTTAGAGACAATTGCTCACGGCCAATTATATTTGTTTCGTGTTTATAATCATGAACGTCAGTTGCGTTATGATAGTCCATGTAATTATCCATAATATCAACAGCCATATTAAATAAAACCATGGAGATAAAAAAGATAAGCATATTTCCCCAATAAATTTGATTATAGTGATACCATGAATAAAGAAATCCCATTAAAAATGGGAAGATACTGGCTGTTTTAGCTTTTAGTTCAACTAATTCAGCAAAAATTTTAAACGTCACGTCTTAAACTTCCCTTCACATTTGATTCAGTGTTTATTATACTGTTATAGTAGAAATTTTCAATGATTTAAAATTGACAGACGTATTTTTATAGGCTAAATTGAAGCTATGATTATTTTAGTAGGAGGCCAATAATGGCAGTACATCCACTTTGGGAAAAATACCCGAATATCCAACAAGATTTGATAGAAACCAAAAAAGTCATGGAGAAATCTGTGAAAATAAGAAATAAAGAAATTACACAGGCATTGCAATTATTTTTTGAAGCAGGAGGCAAATTATTACGTCCCGCTTATTTTTTGCTGTTTTCAAAATTTGGGCAAAACGTTTCAGATAAAAAGGCCCACCGGATGGCTGCATCTCTTGAAATTTTACATGTGGCTACATTAATTCATGATGATATTATTGATGATTCACCAATGAGACGTTCGCTACCATCTATTCAAGCTCAATACGGTCAAGACATTGCCGTTTATACTGGGGATTTTCTCTTTACCGTGTATTTTCATTTGTTATCGACATCAACAAAGAGTTTTAGAACAATTGAGATGAATGCGCACAGTATGAAACGTATTTTAGTGGGCGAACTAGATCAAATGAATTTGCGTTACAACACAGAAATTACAGTCAAACAGTATTTCCAACATATTAAAGGGAAAACAGCCCAATTATTTGAATTTGCGTGTTACGAGGGGGCTCATTTTGCTGATTGTTCTAAACGAATCCAGTTAACAGCTAAACGAATTGGCTACAATATTGGGATGGCGTTTCAAATTATGGATGATGTCTTGGATTATAAATCCACAGAATCTGATATGCAAAAACCAGTGTTTGAAGACATGAAAAATGGTTATTATACGCTACCTTTAATACTAGCTATGGAAAAAAATCACGATGCTTTTGTGCCTTATTTAGAAAAGAAAACAAATTTAACTGATGATGAGTTAAAAGAAGTTCAAGCGTTAATTGCTGAAAACGATGGTATTGAACGTGCAGAAGCTATTGCAGAACGTTTTACAGAACGAGCGATAGCCGGTATTTTAAAATTACCAGCATGTCAGGAAAGAGATATACTACTTGATGTGACGGCAACGTTATTACAAAGAAAAAATTAAAAAAACAATTCCAACGACGGAATTGTTTTTTCTTTTTTTAAATAACGTGATGCTTAACCTTTATCATATTATCTACAAGATATCTTAAGTAAATAACGAAGACGTAACTTACTATACAAAGGGCAATGATAATTTCAAGATGTTTGAAGAAATCAAAAACATAAAGGGCATGCCCATGAGTAAAGAATTGTTCCGTTTGATTAATAGCTGTTGCAGAAATAACTAATGGAAACGTGAATGCGGCATAACTAGGATAAAAGGGAAGTTTTAGTAGTTTTAACATGATACATAACGTTAAGATATAAAGTGATTGAGACAGAACAAACAGGGCGAGAATTAAAAATTTCGATTTGTCTTCAACGACAGATAGATATCCGGCTAAACAGAGTGAACCAGGAGCTGTAATGATAGTAATTAGAGGCAATGTGGCTTCTTTCATTTTTTTAAGAACAAACACTCGTTTTAAAATAAGAGGTAGTAGAATGAGGTAAAAGAACAGTGCTACCCAAATGACAATTTGGCCAAGCTCAATATTAAAGGCAGCTGAAGTGTTTGGGATAACTCCGATTCCGACAAAGGTGATAAACCAACTTGGATAAACATGTTCTAATTCAATTTTAGTTGGAAAAATATGAAGAGTGACGAAATAAATCATCAGAATAAAATGAAGAAAAACACTGATTAGCCAAAGAAGATGAATAATAGGGGCACCTGGAAATAGTCGATTTAAAAAGACGCAAATGACCATCCAAGACATGGTAAACGTGGGAGAAACAGAAGCAACAATAGGATCATTGAGTGATTTTATGGTGTGTTTCATCGTAAAAATAATTTTTAGTAAGATTATCACCATCAGCCCGCAAGCTAACACGCTATAAACAGTAGATAGAGTAGGATAACCGAGAGAAAAGAGCAGATTACCAAGAGAAGCTAATCCTAGTATTAACCCACACATTGGAACAGGAACTTTCTTTAAAAAATTAATAAGTAGTTCTGACATAATTTTAACCTTCTAACTTGAGTTGTTTTATTATTTAAATAATAGATATCTATTATAATAAATCGGAATTTGCTATTTGTAAAATTGATTTTTATAATTAGTGTTATTAACAAACTTAATAGAAAGAAGGCTTTTTTTATGTTTGAATGGCTAAAAACATTTATTGTTGTTTATGAGACTAGAAATTTTAGTGAGGCGGCAAAACGTTTATTTATGTCACAACCAACTGTGTCTCTACAGATTCAAAAGTTAGAAAATTTTTTAGGGGTAAAATTATTTGAAAGAAGCGGTAAGCAGATGATTATTGCTACAAAAGAATCGGACTTTTTGTATCCCAAAGTTTTAAATGTGATAGATGACTTAACAGATTCGTTTATTCAAGTGTCCAATAAAGATAATTTTAAAATGGATTGCGTGATAGCTTGCTCTAACACAACGGCAATTTATCTAGTTCCTGAAATAATGCCAAAACTGATTGAAACATTTCCTTTAGTGAATTTTTCAATTCAAATGATGAATTCAAAAGAAGTGATAGAAGCCATTCAAAATAATTATGCTCAAATTGGCTTTTTAGAACGAACAATGGAAGCTAAAAATATCAAACGAACAAAAATTTACGAAGACGAGCTGGTGTTTGCGGGCTCTCCAAGTGCCAAATTTTGGATTTTGAGAGAAAAAGATTCAGGCATTCGTTTTATTAATGAAATGTTTTTACATGAAGAAGGCCTCGATCCGCTTATTATGCATGTGAATAATAATGAGTTATTACTTGAGCTGCTTAAGAAAAAAGTTGGAAAAGCTATTATTTCCAAATTGATGGTGTCTGATGATATTGAATGGCAAGAAATGGAAAATGAAACGAGCAAACGAGATATTTTTTCAATTAAAAATATTAATAATACTAAAAAAGAGATGCTTGAGATTTATCAGTTTATCACTATTTTTTTTGAGGAGTTTCAAGAAAAAAGATTCAAGTAGTTAATTCTCTTTAAAAGAAAGGTCATTGTTCACTCTATTTTAAAAAATTCCTTCCTATTTTTAACTGGTTACCTGATAATTAAAGTAATAAGAAAGCTAGGAGGGGTGGTTATGAAAGAGTCGATTTTGAGTATTAAGCTGAAA
>NZ_JAVWHO010000073.1:4188-7638 GCF_036639995.1 Vagococcus sp.
GAGATCAAAATGAAAAAGTCATTCATTTTTGGATACAAGCAACAAACAATGAACAAATGAACCTATTTACTCAAGAAATAAAAGCAAAAACACCTAATTTTTTAAGTATGGAAAGTCATTACTTATAAAAAATAGCCAAAAAGAAAACATACTGCTAGAAACTAAAATATAGTTGTTCATTTTTCGAAAGAATTTTCTTTGTGTCCTCTCTATAATGTAAATATCAAAAGTAGCGATAGGAGGTTATGTTGGTGAGACTCTCAACACAAAAAAAACAAGAATACTACAAAGCACTTGTGGCAAAAGATTCTGCATATGATGGTATTTTTTTCGCTGGTATCAAAACAACAGGCATATTTTGTCACCCCACATGTACTGCTAGAAAACCAAAGTATGAAAATTGTCATTTTTATCTAACGGCAGAAGAAGCTTTATTGGCAGGATTTAGGCCGTGTAAAATCTGTCATCCTTTATCTTATCCACATGAAATACCAACTGAAATAAAAAAATTAGTTGATGCTGTGGAAAAAAATCCTGAAAAACGTTGGCAAGAAAAAGATTTTCAAGAATTGGGACTACATTCAGCTACAGCAAGAAGGAAATTTAAAACCATTTACGGAATGACATTTGTTCAGTATGCCAGATCAAGACGAATGGGAATGGCGTTTAAAGAAATTGCTAACGGGAGCAAGGTGATTGATCAACAATTAGCTTCTGGATATGAATCAGCTAGTGGATTTAATGATGCTTTTACAAAAATCATGGGAAATCCAGCAAAAAAAACAGAAGTAAACTTATTGAATGCTTACTTTATCTCAACTCCGATTGGACAAATGCTGAGTTTATCAGATGATAATTATTTATACTTACTTGAATTTTCAGATAGAAGAGGTTTGGAAAGAGAAATCGAACGCTTAAGAATCAGCCAAAATTTTCGGATTATTCCAGGGAAAAACAAGATTAACCAAGAAGTTGAAAAACAGTTAATGCTCTATTTTGACAAGAAACTGAGTCGATTTAATCTGCCACTTTTTACAAAAGGTACTGACTTTCAAAAAGAAGTTTGGCACATATTAGAAACGATTCCTCCAGGTCAAACCTTGTCATATAAAGATATCGCACAAAGATTAGGCAATGAAAGTAAGGTTAGAGCCGTTGGAAATGCCAATGGAGCCAATCAGTTAGCGATTGTTATTCCTTGTCATCGGGTGATTAAAATAAGTGGTGAGTTAGGTGGCTATGGTGGTGGAATCGAGAGAAAACAGTATTTGCTTCAGCTTGAACAAGAAATGATGAAACAAATGAATTAAAAAGACTATTGAACGTTTACTCAGATACGTTCAATAGTCTTTATTTGATGTTATAATGATAAAAAAGACATCTTGAGGTGTGTTATGGTAAATATAGAGTTAAATAAAGTACAATTATCAGATTTAGACGAATTATGGGCAATAAGTTATGGGCCGAAAGCGGATTTAAAATGGATGGCATATGATGGGCCTTATTTTGAAAATCCTGTTTTAGATAGAGAAACTTTTTTAAAAGGCTGGGGAGAGAAAATTGTGAACCAGCCAAACTATCGATTGATCATTTGTGATAAGCAAATGATTGGCCTTGTGACTGCTTATTGGGAGGATGCTCCGTTGAATCAGTGGCTAGAAGTAGGTATGGTCATTTATAATGCAGATTTATGGGGAAACGGGATTGAAAGCCTAGTTCTTAAATTGTGGTTAAAAGAAATGTTTGATGAATACCCTCAGTTGCCTCATCTTAGCTTTACGACATGGTCAGGTAATATTGGTATGCAAAAAGTTGGGGAGCACGCTGGTATGCTAAAAGAGGGCGTCATTCGAAAGGTGAGGTATTGGCAAGGTGAGTATTATGATTCAGTAAAATATGGGATTTTACGTGAAGAAATGGGAGATTAGTCATGGTGGGTCAAGATATATTAATTATAGGTGTCATTATTTATTTTATTAAAGAGCAATATAATTTTTCTGATGTAAGAAGATTAAACTTTTTATTTATTCCTTTATTTTCTTTGTTTCAATTTCTAAAGCAAATGAATTTTAATCAAGGAATTTATGTTTTATGGCTAGGTATTATTACAGTAGTTAGTCTAGCAATTGGTTATTATCAAGCTAATCATAGTAAAGTGATTCAAGAAAAACGAGTGGTCTCCTATTTTACTGATCAAGAGGGAAGGGAAGTCCCTATTTACCGAAAAGTAGTTCAATCAAGTGGAGGGACTCACTACTTATTCGGTTGGCTGCTTATTTTTGTTTTTCAGTTATTAATGGAAAGTTTCTTATTTCATAAAGCTATCACAGTATCAGGATCCTCAAAAGAGATATTAGATGAAATTATCAAAGACATATTCAGTGTTTACCGCGTGTATGACACAGAAAAAACAAGTTGGTATGTATGGGCATTATATGGTATCTCCAGTTTAAGCTACACTTATTTTTTAGGGAAAAAATCTCCCGAGTTTAAGGAAAAAATAGTTCAAAAGCATGTGAGTGTTTCGTAAGGAAAATGAATAAATCAGTCAGTTAAATGAAAAAACAAAAAGGAGCATTTCCATGAAAAATGAAATCGAAATTCTTGTGACTATTGATGAAAATTATATTCAACCGTTAAAAGTCATGCTCTATTCACTATATGTCCACCATCGTAGAGAGAACGTTAAAATTTGGTTGATTCATGAAAAAATTTCAACCAAAAAAATAGCGATTCTGAATAAATTGATTACAAAATTTGGTTGGTCTTTTGAAGCCATTAAAATGAAAGATGACTTTTTTGAGGAAGCGCCAACCGTTGAAAGATACCCAAAAGAAATGTATTTTAGATTACTTTGTGGCAATATTTTGCCAGAGCATGTAAAACGAGTTATTTATTTAGATCCAGATATCCTAGTTATTAATTCACTTTTACCTTTATGGAACGTTGAGTTAGAGGGAAATCTACTCGCAGCAGCAACTCATACAGGTGTGACCAATATCACAACAGGTATTAATAACATTCGTTTAAACACAGATCATCATTATTATAATTCTGGTGTAATGGTGATTGATTTGGATGAAGCTAGAGAGAGAGTTAACATTCAGGATATTCAAGAAACCATTGAAAAATATGCTAGTTACTTACTTCTTCCAGATCAAGATGTTTTGAATCATCTTTACGGGCACTATATTAAAGAAATACCTGATGAAATTTGGAATTATGATGCTAGAAAATACTTGAGTTACTTAACTAAAAGTGTTGGTAAATATGATTTACATTGGTTAATGGAACATACGGCTATCTTGCATTTTTGCGGAAAACCAAAGCCGTGGCAAATAAAAAGCGATACTAAATTTACTGCCTTATACCTTGATTATGCCCATCGATTAGAGCATTTTTAAATAACTTGACTGTGTGGTTGCCACACGGTTTATACTTCTTTTAAAG
>NZ_JAVWHO010000074.1:0-7297 GCF_036639995.1 Vagococcus sp.
AACTGTGATATAATTGATTTGTCTTTTAATTATGTTAGGAGGAAAAAAGAAATGAGAGTTATTACATCGAATATGTTCCATGGTGCAGACAATCCAGAAATTGAAACTGGTATTGAAGTATTAAGAAATGAAAACGCTTTACCTAAAGTTGATAAGAACATCGTAACGATCACATCCCCTGAAGATACTAGTAGAGATAATATGAAATACTACGAAGACATTGTGAACCACTTGAAAGAAATTTACCAAGTTTATTTAGATGATGAAACAAAACAAAAAGAAATTTTAATTGGTGGGGATCATTCAATTGCTTTAGCAAGTGTGGCTCACTCTCTTGAACAACATCATAATCTTGGTGTTATTTGGGTAGATGCCCATGCTGACATTAATACCCATGAAATAACAAACAGTGGTAATGTTCACGGAATGCCAGTTGCTGCATTAATTGGTTTAGGTGACAAAGGTCTAGTTGATTTTACGCCGCGTACTAAATATCTTTTACCAGAAAATATTATTTACATCGGTCTTAGAGACGTTGAACCTGAAGAACAAGCTGTCTTAGACGATCTTGAAATTAAACACTATACAGCAGATGATGTTCGCACACTTGGCATTGAACAAGTCATGAACGACTCCATCAGCTACTTAAAGGATAAAAAAGTTAGCAACTTGCATATTTCCTATGACATTGATTCTGCCGACCCATCTATCGCACCTGGTGTCACAACAAATGTGCCTGATGGTTTAACCCTTCAAGAAACACAACACATTTTTAGAGAACTTCACGAATCATTTAACGTGGTCGCCATTGATGTCGTAGAATTTAACCCTGTGACAGATATTGATAACACTACCGTTGAGTTTTTCAAAACTTTAATGCCTGATGTATTAAGATAATACAAAAATAGAGGACATCTTTTTTAATAGATGTACCTCTATTTTTTTCTAATGATAAATAGGCGTAATTTCAAATAATAAAATACCATTACTGCTAATTGTTGTATCTAACTCAAATCGTTTTGAAACATCCATATCAAAAACCTTCATTCGAGGTTGAGTAGATTGCGCTAAGTAATGATGTGCTTCAAAATCAAGTGGCACCTTACTATCAAAATCAGCATAATTAAAAAATAATGCACCTGACTCACGATTTAATTCAAATTGTTTCACTTGGTAATAATTAGGGACTATTATTTGTGTATCAATGTGATAAGCAATCGACAAACTTTCCAAAAATGTTGCTTCAATACTTAAATTAGGTAAAAAATAATTAGTATTCCATAAAACCAGCTGATAATGCCCGCCCTTTTCTATTAATAGATAGTCACTGCCAAGAGATAAAACGTTGCCCTCTAAACGTTTAAAAAATTGTAAAATAAAGAACACTGGACGACACCCACTATAATTATGAAATAACTCTAAACCATCGTATTTCATCGGTTGGATTCGTAGATATTTTTCATACAGTCCCGCATTAATCCAAAAACCGCAAGATTCAGCGTGCATGGTTATTTTTAATAGCTCTTGAAAAATAATAGCTCCTCTAAAAAAATTTCCTCCAATAAATTGATCTTTCCCAGTTAATGTATTCCACTCTAACACCACAATAGGTAATGACAATTGCCACTCTGCCAGTAATTTTTCAATTTTAACCACTTTTCGGTAAGTGTATTCTTGAAATTTTTCCACATCTGTAATCTCATTTTCGTAATCATTATAAATTTGATTTGGTTCAGACAAGATAGACGTGAAATGACATTTTGGCAATATCTTTTCTAAAAATACTTTTTTTACTTGAACTGAAGCGAAATCATCGTTTGGATAATCAATCGGTAAAGTAACACCTGTTTGAACATTTGGTAATATCTCATTTAATTTTTCATATAAATATTCAAATGTCTGTGTGTCATTTAAAAGGTGCCCTGAATCAAACGTATAATTCACTCGCCATTTTTTTAAATTCGTTATTCTTAGCTTATTCACTAAATGTTGAATAAACGTTAAGTTCTCTTTTCTTTGAAGCTCCGTCATCTGATTAAAGGTCGCTAGTGATTGATTGAAAAAAATACCAATCTCTTCTTTATTTAAATAATCTAGCAACTCATCAAATTTGCCAAACATTGAAAAGATTGGTAAATGTTGCCCATTGTCTATTCGATACGAGCTTGATAAATCATCATAAAGTGATTGAACACCGATATAATCAATTCCAATATCTTTTTGGATTCGTTCAAGTTCTTTAAAAGTTCCATAATCTAGCAATTCATTCAATGAACCCACTTGAATAATAATCTTTGGATGAGACATATTAGAAGGTGTTTGATTCAAAATATTAACTTTTCTATGTTGAACTACATTTGTGACCTTCGTCACTTTATCACTTGGTAAGCACGTATAGGTATACAAAGAATTTAAAACATCGTATCTATTTAAACTATCTGATTGCGCCACACTTTCTTCTTTTTCTTGTTTTTCAATGGCTGTTTTTCTTTTTTTACGGTAACTTCCAGGAGATTCACCGTGAATTTTTTTAAAGTGTTCTCTGTAAGTTTTACTACTACCAAACCCATTTCTAAGGGCGATTTCATCCATACTAAGCCCTGAAAAAATCAAATCATTTAAACTACTTGATACTCTTAATTCATTTAAATAAGTTGAAAAATGAGTTCCTGTCACATCTTTAAATAATTTTGATAAGCCAGACGTTGTCACATAAAATTCTTTCGACACATCCTCTAATGTAATCATATAAAAATAGTGGTCATCTAAATAATCAAGAACCTCTAAAATTAGTTCATGTTGAATTTGTTGCTCGCTTGAATTAGCTTGCTTAAAATACTGAACTAACCACAATATTATCTGATTAAGCGACATTGAAATGATTAACTCTTTAATTGGCTTAGTACTATAATGCGTTAAAATCAACTCACATAAATGCTTTCTAATTTCTAAATAACTTTCTTGTTTACCTATTTCAACACCCTCTGAGTAGCAAATAAATCTGGTTGATAGAAACTGTGGGTACACTGATGTAAAAAACAAATTATCAATTGTTAAAATAAAACCAGTTACCTCACTTAAGTTGTGCGTGCTGATTTCAATACGGTCATTTAGATTTCCTACAAGAAAGTTCCCTTCACTTATCTCGTAGTGTTGATTGTTTAACTCAACAGTCAATAATCCTTGAATCACAAAATAGATTGTTGTTTCTGTTAAATATTTATTGCCTAAGATTGTTTCGTCTATATTAGACAATGAATAACTCATACTTTTCATTAAAAATCCCCTTATCTTTAATTATCGTTCGAAAGTAGTGACATAAATTATTAGGCATAATAATAAATTAACATTCTTACTTCTTTTAAGAAATAATCGTATTTATCAAAAACGTGAATGCGATTACAATTATACATGTGAAAGACGTAATAATCAAAACTAATTAAGGATGGTATGTCATGAAAAAAGAAAAAATGTTTTATGGTTGGTGGGTTGTCTTAGGCTGTGTCTTAATAACGACAACAATGGTGCCAAGTGTCATGTCAATGGCAAACAAGTTTTTAATTCCCTTCACAACAGAGATGGGAATCAGTCGGGGAGCTTTTACTTTTAGTAACACTATTTTGCAGATTATGGGGATTTTCTTAGCACCTTTAGTTACTAAAAAGTTAGCTAAAGGAAACATCAAAAAAATGCAAAGTATCAGTATTATTGTTTTTGCACTTGCTTATGCTTCCTATGGTTTAGTACAAAATGTGTATCAACATTATGCTATTTCATTTGTAATTGGTATTAGTTATTTAAACGCTGCAATTATTCCTGTTAGTATCATTATCACTAATTGGTTCCAGAAAAAACGTGGATTGGCAATGAGTATTGCCATGGCTGGAATTGGTGTGGGAGGATTTATTTTTAGTCCCCTCGTTACAATGTGGCTCACTCATTTTGGATGGCGAACAACTTACTTTATTTTTGCCGCAATTATTTTAGTTGTCTGTTTGCCTGTTTCTTTATTTGTTATAAAAAAACAACCAAGCGACATGAATTTAAACCCTTATGGCGCAGATGAAGTCGAGGTAAAAGGAAAAACGGTTGCTAAAGAACAATTAACAATTCCAACAAAAGATTCCTTTAAGAAAAGTTTCTTTATCATCCTAATTATCGGGATGATTTGTAACGGTATCATCAATAGTGGGGCGTTAGGTCAATTTCCACCTGCCTTAGAAGAATTACACGGTCCTGCTATCTCAGCTTCTATCATCTCTTTATACTCACTCATTGGTGTAGGTGGTAAATTGCTTTTAGGTTGGATTAATGACAAATGGGGCATTAAGGTCAGCATTTTATTTGGTTGTACTAACTTTGCTCTTGCCTTTGTTTGTATCTTATTTGGACAAAATATCGTTTTTGCTTATGCTATGGCAGTTGTTTTTGGTTTAGGGAATGCCATTGGAACTGTGATTCCGCCATTAGTTACTTCTGCTATTTATGGTCCTGAAAAATATGGTGATGTTTATGGTTATGTCAGCAGTGCCACTCAAATTGGCTTGTCTATTGGTTCATTGTCAGTGGCCGCAACCTTTGATGCTACTGGCTCATACTCTTCTGCTTGGACAGTACTAGCTGTGTTATCTATTTTAACTATGTATAGTTGGTTATCAGCTTACCGCAAATCTCGTCAATACATCTCAAAAAACAATTCTGCTGAAGTTGAAGAAGTTATTTTAACTAAAGCATAAACTTATAGAAAGAAGGAAATCACATGAGTTCAATGAAAAATGTTCAACAAAAATTACAGCAACGATTAAAAGAAAGAGAATCAGAAATTATCGAGTTACGCCGTTATATGCACCAATATCCTGAGTTATCTTTTAAAGAAGAAAAAACAGCCAAATTTATAGCTGATTTTTATGAAGGAAAAGATTGCGTTGTCAAAACAAACGTTGGTGATGGTTACGGTATTACCGTTGACATTACTGGCGGCTTGCCTGGTGCTAATTTAGCCATCCGTGCTGATTTTGATGCACTACCAATTCAAGAGGACACGCCATTTTCTTTTGCCTCACAAACACCAGGTGTCATGCATGCTTGCGGACATGATGGTCACACAGCTTACATGATGATTTTAGCCGATACATTAATTGAATTAAAAGCAGAAATTCCTGGAAGTATTCGCGTCCTTCACCAACCAGCTGAAGAGATTCCACCAGGTGGCGCACTTGGTATGATTGAAGCAGGCTGTCTTGATGGTATCGATCATGTATTAGGTGCACACGTCATGACAAACATGGCATTAGGTAAAATTGGTTACCGAGAAGGTGCGATTCAAACAGGTCGCTCAACATTTAAACTGAAACTTCAAGGAAAAGGTGGACACGGCGCAGCACCTCAAGAAGCTAACGATACAATTGTAGCAGCTGCACAATTTATCACAGCTGTTCAAACTATCGTTAGTCGACGTATTAATCCTGCTGACACTGTGACTGTAACTATCGGTTCCTTTGATGGTGCGGGTATTCCAAATGTTATTAAAGATTCTGTTTTTTTAGCTGGGGACGTTCGCGTAATGCGTGAAAGTAACTTGGCCATTGTTGAAGCACAGTTCAAGCAATTATTGGATGGTATCTGCCAAGCATTTGGTTTAACCTATGATTTAGATTACACAAGTGACTATCCCGTGTTAATGAATGACGCTGAGTTGACACAAATGGCTGCTAAAGCTTTTAAAAAAGCTAAGATTGAGAACGTGACAGAAGTCTTCCGCTGCGAACCACAAACACCATCTGAAGATTTCGCTTATTATGCAAAAGTTAAACCAAGTTCATTCTTCTATATTGGTGCAACAAAAGAAGGCGAAGAAGCTTTCCCACATCATCACCCTAAGTTCCAAATTGATGAAGAGTGCTTATTGATCGCTGCTCGTGCGATGGGTAGTGCCGTTCTTGAGTATCAATTTAATGGCATAAAATAAAAAATAGTCCCTGACTCATTTTCTTAATGGAGAAAATAGGTCAGGGATTTTTTAGTATGTCACAGGATAATCATTTTTACTTTCAACTAACTGATAATTTTCATCTGATTGATACAAAATGTGCTTGTTGTCTAGGATACCTTTCATTTTAAAAATGGTCCCCACTGGAAAAACATCGACAGGAAACGCATCCTCCTTCAATGTTTCAAATAAAAACTCACTACCAGCAATTTCCGTACTCAAAAAAAAGAAGGTTTTATCATCCGTTTGGTCTTTCAGCCAAGCAAATCTCTCTTCAAACGGTTTGTCTTTCAATCTTTCATAATTATTAAAAACCTTTTTCCAAAAAGATAAATCCGTTGAACACATGAAAATTTCCCTTTCTTCTAAGGATTTGGAAAGCTCTGAATCAGGATTATCATTCTTCAGTAAGTCATCTAGCATTTTTGAAACAGGTCGATTAAACTCATGGAAACTATTAGCTGCTTCTAAATTTTTAGTTGCTTCTTCAGAGATACCCACTATGTTGGATTCAGTTGATGTTCCTCTAAATGATAACTCACTTTGGTTTTTTGTAAATTGTTTAACTAGCGGGTTCTTCATTTGCTCTGGTGAAAATGTGACAGTTATTGAAAAACCTCCACCTTCATCAGCATAATATTTACCAGAAGCAATAGTTGGTGAGACGCCTAAAATTTCTTGATAATACTGCTCTCCAGCGGTCAAGTAAGGCTCATAGTCCCTTTTAGGCACACGACACATCGTTAGAATTAATAGTAAAATAATTAAATGAATCGTCACAAACACAATACTACATCCCACTTTTATTGGACTATGTTGTCTCTTTTTTTCTTCCAATCTCCCGCCCCCTTTTAATACCTATTTTATTCAAAATTTAATAAGAAAATAAAAAAAGACTGAATATCACCATCCAGTCCTTTATCCTAATTATTGAGCTGTCGTAGCAACCAATTTATTGACTAACAAAATAATCACTAAACCAATTACTAAACCGATAACCAATTGCGTAGTTCCGATTACAACAAGTCCACAGGCAACACCGAGAACTGCTGCACCGTTAGCATTAGAGCCACCAGATTGACTTCTACCATAAATACTTGGTAAATTCATTCGTTTTTCGAGGACTAGATAAGCAATAGCTAAGACTAAAACAACCAAACCAATAATCCGAACAACTCCACCGTCTATTGATAATAAGTGTTTAACAAAGAATGTGCCTAAATCTGCAAACAGAAAAATAATAAAATTAATTGCTACTCTTTTCATGACTTTACCTCTTTTCTTTTAGGTGCAATAAAATCAGCAACA
>NZ_JAVWHO010000075.1:0-7122 GCF_036639995.1 Vagococcus sp.
AGTAGTTAAAGACAGTGAATCCTCCTATGATTCTAGCAAACGTGTGCTAAAATCACCCACGTTTGAACTAACTTTTTTAAGTGCAGAACTGAAAAAAGATATTGATGGAAATGACAGTTGGTATGTTTATGCGAATATTAAGAACCTTTCAAAAGAATCAATAACACCTGATTCAATTTGGAATGCCTATCTTAAATTTTCGGATAAAGAAAAATCTGATGAAGCTCTCTACCAACAAGTTCTTCCTAAAAAAGATTTAGATGGCTCAGAGTATAAAACCGCAATCGATAATATGAGTAAAGAAATTAAACCAAACGAAACAATAAAAGTTGGAGCTTTCTATGCTCTTCCTAAGGATAAAAGTATCTTTTTATCCGTTATTAATGAAGACATGACCGTTTTTCATACTGAAGAATTAAGTATTCCATTTAAATAACTCTAAATTTAATCTTGTTGAACACAAAAAAGAGGCTGACAAAACTGTCAGTCTCTTTCTTTGACCACTTTGGGATAAAATAGCCAGTCTGAATCAATAAACTCGGCTAGTATTTATTGGTTCAAACAAATGAAACCACTTTATTTTAATATATCTAGACCAATAAAGCGAGTAAATCGCTTTATTTATTTAATGTTCTTACAATATATACCTCTTGGCAAAATCCTTTTAATGAATTTGCCACATGTAGTGCTCGTGAATGTTTATCGCATAAAGCAATGACGGTCGGCCCACTACCACTCATAACCGCAGCATCTGCACCAAACTGGAGCATTTTTTCTTTGATTAATTGGACAACTGGAAACTTTGCCGAGGTATAAGTTTCTAGTGAGTTACCTAGATGTTGTGTTAATTCATTGTAGTCTTGATTTTCGATGGCATTTTTTAAGGCGGTAATATTAGGATGACCTAATTCATCAACGTCGATTTTAGAAAAAACACGTGGTGTTGAGACGCTTACTCTTGGTTTAACGAGTACGACCCAACATTGTGGTAGTGCCTGAGATAAAGGGGTAACAATCTCACCTAGACCTGTGACAAGGGCTGTTTTTCCTTCCATACAAAAAGGAATATCGGTGCCAATAGGAATGGATAATTGTTTTAAATCCTCAAAATCTGCTTGTAAATTATAGAGACGATTGATTCCTCTAAAGGTAGCTGCTGCGTCACTACTACCACCGCCAAGTCCAGCAGCTACGGGAATATTTTTTTGGAGTGTGACGTGAGCGCCTCCTTTGAATTGGTAGTGTTTCTTCATGGCTTCTATGGCTTGGAAAATATTATTTTTTCGATCTGTTGGCAAAAAGCCGCTATTAGTTTCGATGATGATTTTTTCGTCCTTAATCGGGGTAAAAGTTAGTCGGTCAGCTAAATCAATGCTAGCCATAATCATCTCTAACTCATGATAACCATCATCTCGTTTATATAAAACATCTAAGCCGAGGTTTATTTTTGCTGGTGCTTTTTCGATGATTTCCATTTGCGTCATCTCCTCGCTAAAAAAATATAGTTGCATTAATTATACATGAAAAAATTAAGATTTAAATCTATTATGCTTTTAAAATGATTGTTTTTAATAAAAAAAAACCACGATATTTTAATAATTATCGTAGCTTTTATATCATGTTTAATTTCGATACATTTTAAATTCTAAAAAGCGGTCATTATAGACTTCTAAATAGTTAGACCCTAAATCTTCGTAAACCTCTAAATTTTTCATTGTCTCTTCATCTGGATAAAACTGTTCGTCTTCTGTAATATCTTTTGGTAATAGGTCTATCGCTTTTTTATTAGGTGTTGAGTAACCAATGTATTCAGCGTTTTTAGCTGCATTTTCAGGTTTTAACATGAAGTTGATAAAATCATAGGCTCCTTTGGTATTTTTAGCTGTTTTAGGAATGACAATATTATCAAACCACAAATTAGAGCCTTCTTCAGGAATAACATAATGTAAGTGTTCATTTTTATCTAACATCTCGCTTGCTTCTCCTGAAAATGAGACAGCAGCCGCACTTTCTTCATTAATCATATACATCTTTATTTCATCTGCTACAATGGCTTTGACATTTCCAGTGAGGTTCGTTAGTTTTGCTGAGGCTTTAATTAGTTCAGACTCTTTCTTGCTGTTAAGTGAGTTACCATCACTGTTTAGTGCAAGTCCCATGACTTCACGAGCGCCATCTATCAGCATGACGTTATTCTTTAGGTCAGGTCGCCATAAATCATCCCAATGCTGCATGTCTTTTTCTTTAATAAATTTATCGTTGTAAATAATACCCAGGGTTCCCCAAAAGTAAGGGACAGAGTACTGGTTACTGGCATCAAAATCAATGTCTAAAAAGCGAGGATCAATGTTTTCTAAGCCTTTAATTTTTGAATGATCAAGCTTTAATAGCAAGTCTTGTTTCATCATTTTTTGAATCATGTACTCACTAGGGATAGCGATATCGTAGGCAGTCCCACCTTGTTGGATTTTGGTAATCATGGCTTCATTGGAGTCAAATGTTTCATAAATAACTTTATAGCCATATTCTTTTTCAAATTCTTTAAGTAAACTTGGGTCAATGTAATCTCCCCAGTTGTAGATAGTGACTATTTCAGAGCCAGCTGCGCCTGATTTTTTCTCAAGACGAAAGGCGGTGAAAGTTAGGCAGAGGATAATCACAAGAATACCAATTAGCAATGAATTCAATTTTTTCATGATAGTCTCCTTTCTAACGAGTCACTTTTTTTCGATGTTTTTTCGGGATGTTGTCTTTACTAATAAAGTAGTACCCTAGCACTAAAATTAATGAAAATAGAAATAGTAAGGTGCTGAGTGCGTTAATTTCTAAGCTGATACCTTGTCTGGCTCTTGAGTAGATTTCAACTGAGAGTGTGCTAAAGCCATTACCTGTGACAAAGAAAGTCACGGCAAAATCATCGAGTGAGTAGGTAAATGCCATGAAATAACCAGCAATAATTCCTGGTGTGATATAAGGTAAAATAACTTGGCGCAACACTTGAAAGTTATTAGCACCTAAATCTCTTGCCGCATCAATCAATGAGTCATTCATCTCTTGGATTTTTGGTAACACCATTAAAACAACTATGGGAATACTAAAGGCAATATGAGAAAGGAGTACGGACATAAAACCTAATTTGAAACCAAACCACGTACCTAGAGAAGTAAATAAAATTAAAAAACTTGCCCCAATAATGACGTCAGGTGAAACCAGCAACACATTGTTTAAACTAAGGACGATATTTTTTATGCCTCGCTGTTTGGTATAGTGAATGCCCATTGCCCCTAATGTGCCGATAATTGTTGCGATTAAGGCAGATAAGAAGGCTAGTAAAAAAGTATTAACAACAATGCCAATAAGACGCGTATCTTCAAAAACTGCTTGGTAATGTTCTAAGGTAAATCCTGTAAATTTCGTCATACTACCGCCTTGATTAAAGGAGTAATAAATGAGATAAAAAATAGGAATATAAAGAAGGATAAAAATCAAAACTAAATAAAGATGAGACCATTTAAATTTTTTGTTTGTCATTTTCTCTTTTTACCTCCTTTTTTCTTTTCAGCTGTTAGGAGCATGATGATAAACATAGTGATGATTAAAATCACGCCAATAGTTGAGCCCATGCCCCAGTTTTGAGTGACTAAAAAATGCTGCTCGATAGCTGTACCAAGGGTTATTACGCGATTTCCACCAATTAAACGAGTTAGCATAAAGAGACTTAATGAAGGAATGAAAACCGCTTGGACGCCACTTTTAACCCCGTTTAGAGAAAGTGGGAAAATGACTCGTCTAAAAGTTTCAAATCCATTTGCCCCTAAATCACGACTTGCTGAGATGAGTGAAGGGTTAATTTCCTCTAATGCATTAAAAATTGGCATAATCATAAAAGGAATCTCGATATAAGTAGCCACAAAGATGAAGCTAAAATCAGTAAATAGAATCTGCTTAGAGCCAATGCCAATTGTTTCTAAAAAAGTATTAATATTACCGTGAATGCTGAAAATCCCAATAAAGGCGTAAGCCTTTAATAGTAAATTAATCCAAGTAGGTAAGATAATAAGCATGAGCCATAATTGTTTGTGTTTGGTATTATTTAAAAAATAAGCTGTTGGGTAACTAATAAGTAAGGTAAAAAAAGTAATTAAAAAGGCATAAAAGACCGAATTAAATGTCATTTTTAAATAGGTACCAGTTGTTAGGTACTGTTTGTAATTGGCTAAAGTAAACGCGCCGCTTGCATCAAAAAAAGATTGATAAAAAATCAGTAAGACAGGTGCAATGACAAAAAGGAGTAGCCAAAAAACATAAGGAATGGTATAAAGCTTTTTATTAACAGTCATGTTCCTCCTCCTTAATCTTCATCATAGCTTTCAAGTCTAGCGTCAAAGTCTTCCTCTGATTCCCCAAAACGCATCACGTGAATGTCTTCTGGTTCAAAATAGAGACCAACTTCTTGTCCCTCTTTGCTTCGTCTTGTTGAATGAACCGTCCATTCATTGCCTTCTTTATCGATACAGAAAATTTCATAATGAACCCCTCTAAAAAGGATTGTATCAACAGTTGCGACAAGTTTTCCTTTTTCAATCGGTACAATATTTAAATCTTCGGGACGTATCATAATTTCAACGGGTTCATTTTTTCGCATACCGCTATCTACACATTCAAAGGTTTTTCCAACAAATTTGACAAGATTATCCTCTAACATGGTCGCGTCAACAATGTTACTTTCACCGATAAAATTAGCAACAAAACGGTTGATTGGTTCATCATAAATATCTCCTGGAGTACCACTTTGCTCGATAATGCCTGCATTTAATACGAATATTTCATCACTCATAGCAAGTGCTTCTTCTTGGTCATGAGTCACAAAAATAAAGGTAATGCCTAAGCGTTTTTGTAAGTCACGTAACTCAGATTGCATGGCTGTTCTAAGTTTTAAATCAAGAGCTGATAAGGGCTCATCTAATAGTAAAATATCTGGTTCGTTAACTAAGGCGCGAGCAATTGCAACACGTTGTCGTTGTCCGCCTGACATTTCACTAATTTTACGTTCTTCAAATCCTGAGAGTTGCACCATTCGTAGAGCATCTTTGACTTTGGTTTCAATCGTTTTTTTATCAAGTTTTTTAATTTTTAAGCCAAATGCGACGTTTTCAAAAACATCCATGTGGGGGAAAAGTGCGTAATCTTGAAAAACAGTGTTCACTTTTCGTTTATTTGCTGGTAATTGGTTGATTTTTTTTCCATCAAAATAAATAGTTCCACTTGTTGGTTCAGAAAAGCCGGCGATTAACCTTAAAATAGTTGTTTTTCCACATCCTGAAGGACCGAGTAGGGTATAAAATTTCCCTTGTTCAATCTCAAAACTGACATTTTTTAAAACCACATTGTCGTCAAATTCTTTGACCACATCATCAAAACGAATAATTGTGTTGCTCATTGGTGCCACCCCTTTTTATAGATATGAATTTGTCGCTACAAGTAGTAAACGACTTGTTTCATGATAGTTATTTTTTATTTGATGTTTCTTTAATGCGTGATAGTAAATACTCTCACCTTGACTAGCATAGTAGCGATCCATCCCAATCTCAATACAGACACTTCCCTCTAAAACATAAGCAAACGTGTCAGATAAAGAAGGTTCGAATTCTTTGTATTCACCCTCTTTATCGAGAGAAAGAATAATTGGTTCCATGTCTTGTTCATTAGAGTCAGAGACTAACCAGTTGATTTCGTATCCTTTTTCTTCCTCATAATAAACAGTGTAATCGTCACATTTATAAACTACTTGTTGAACTTGTTCTTTCTCATCAAAAAAATCTTTAGGTGAAATGCCCAAAACTTCAAGAATTGAGAAAAAAGTCTCCATGGAAGGAGAGCTTAAATTTCGTTCCAGTTGAGAGATGTATCCCTTACTTAAATCTGTTCTTTCCCCAAGCTCTTCTTGTGTTAAATCTTTTTGTATGCGTAAATTTTTAATTTTTTGACCGATATTCATGGGTTTCCTCGTTTCAAAGTTTATAATGACTAAACTTCAAAGCACAAAAGTTTAATATTATTAAACAAATAGTTTACTAACGATTGAAATTATACAAGATAATTAAAGGGAATTCAATCGAATTTAGGTGAGAAAGTTATTAAAAAAAGAGTTATAATGATAGTGAGATTAATCACTAGGAAATGAGGATAAAATAATGATAAATCAAGCATTTAGAGCACTAGTTGTAGAAGAAGTTGAGGGGAAAGTCGAAGCAACCTTAAAAGAATGTACCTTACCGGATTTAGGTGAAGGTGGTACTATCATTAAAGCAAATTATTCAGGTGTTAATTATAAAGATGCTTTAGGTACGATAAAAAATGGGGGAGTTATTCGTAGCTATCCCATGATTCCAGGGATTGATGTGATTGGAGAAGTCATTGAAACCACGGATTTAATTTTGAAAAAAGGGGACCGAGTGGTTGTAACTGGTAATGGTCTTGGTGTGAGTCATACAGGTGGCTTTAGTGAAATAGTTCGCGTTCCTAATGAGTGGGTCGTAAAATTACCTGAAACTGTTAGTGACAGGGAAGCTGCAACCATTGGAACAGCAGGTATCACCGCACTACAAGCGATTAGTCAATTAGAAAAAATCGGTATGGCTGACAAATCAGCTCGTATTTTAGTGACAGGGGCAACAGGTGGTGTTGGAAGTATAGCAATTGCCATGCTTAAAAGTTTGGGATATGAGACTATTACGGCATTGTCTCGTAAGAAAAACGAAGACTACTTAAAATTAATTGGGGCAACTGAAGTGCTCGGTTTAGAAGAATTTATGCCAGAAAAAATTAAACCGCTACAACGACAAGAGTATGATTATGTGATTGATACGATTGGTGGGGAGAGTGTGGCGGCTATCTTACCACAAATCAACTATGCAGGAGGGATTGCCTTATGTGGGAATGCTAGTGGCATTAGCTTCTCAACGACTGTATTACCCTTCATTTTACGAGGTATAACAATGGTAGGAATAGATTCTGTACAATTATCTAACGAGGTAAAAAGAACTATTTGGAATCGTATTGGTAGTGAGTTAGATGAATCGTTATTAAGTCAAATTGGTCATGTGGAAGAACCTTTAGACA
>NZ_JAVWHO010000076.1:0-5389 GCF_036639995.1 Vagococcus sp.
CCTAGTGGTGTGGCAAGAGTTGAGAGTATTAAAATAAGTGAGATAATCCGACCAACGTATTCTTTTTCAATCATCAGTTGAATGGAAGAGAGCAAATGAACTGAAATCATTGCAGTTAAAAAAAGCACTGTAAAAATAATCATCACAATTGACCCAAAAATTAAATTCTCACTTTTTGTTAAGGAAACTGTTACGCCTAAAAGAATGAAACAAATTGAAATAATATTAAAAAGCAGGCGAAGATGTCTTGCTATTTTTTTTGAAAATAAACTATAGCATAAAGCACCAAGTAATCCGCCTAAAGCAAATAAACCGTTCATGATACCAAATTCTTGATTGGTGATTCCTAAATTTATTCTAGTAATAGATGGCACAATAACTTGAATAAAGGAAGCAATAATAAAATTAAGTAAAAATGCCAGCAAACAGATGGATAAAATGATTTGTTTTTGTTTGAGATAATCAATTGTTTCTCTGTAATCATTTTTTATAATGGTCAAAATGGAGGTATCGTTTGCTACTTTTGAATATGGAATAGTAAGTTGTAACTCACAAAAGATTGCCACTAGAAAAAGTGCTGAACAGATAATAAGTAAAAAATACAGCTGATTAAATTGATAGATAATACCAGCTAAAACAGGACCAACCAAATTTCCTAACATACCAATGGACGTTGTGATACCAGTCATTTTTGGAATATGTTCTTCGTCATAAAGAAGTGAGAGGCTAGCTTGACTGGTTGGGGTTTCAAAGGCAGATATTATACCTAATAGAAAAACAAAGAGACAGATAGTGATGACGGATTCTGTGTATCGATTGACTAATACAAAGGTAAGTGTTGTTAAAAAATAAGCACAATCCATCAGTATCATTAATTTTTTCTTTGATAATCGGTCGATGATGACTCCGCAAAATGGAAGACTAACTAAACGCCCAATCATAGAACTTGCTAAACTTATACTAAATAATCCTGGAGATTTAGTTAAATCAAGGACATATAGACTGATTAAAAACTGAATGAGTGTCGTGCCAAGAATGGAAAACAATTGGCTACTAATCAGAAGAAACGTATTTTTATTTTTCATCTCTTATACCTCTAAGCCATTGACTTTTTTGACTAAGAAAAACAAAGTAATAAACGTAATAAGGGATAAAAAACAAGTGAAAATTAGGAGTAGTGGAAGTCCTGCACTTAATAAATTACTTGAAACAGAGTAGATAAGAATACCTGAAACGATTGTTAACGGTATTGAATTTTTCCACCAACCAATACTTAAAGAAATAGTGATAATACTAACGACGAGAAAGACCGCAACAATGATTAGAGGTGTAAAGTTAACAACATCATTAAACAATACAGGTTCATCCACAATCTGAAAAATGGATTCAGAGATGAAAAATAAAAGGCTTGAAAAAATACCGCTTAATATAATGCCAACGCTACTTACTAATAAACCAGTCTGTAGTTTAGCGCGCAGCACTTTTTTTCTTGCCACCGGATAGCTTAAAGTGAGATAGCAATTTTTATCATCATAAGCAGAAATAACGAGTTTACCTATGAGAGTCGTGCCCAAGCAAACAAAACCCGCAATATTTATCATTAAGCCAAGGGTGTAAATAAAAGAATGAGAAGAAAATTCTATCGCTGAAGCATTTGAGGTATCAATTTTTGGGATAAAGGCCATAAAATACATAAAGATTAAGCTGACAAAAGGCATGAAAAGGGCCGTTAATAGATAAGGCATTAGATTTATTTTTTTTATTTCTAATTTAATAAGTTTCATTTAATTCACCCTCCATTTTATTAATAAGAAAATCTTCTAATTTGGTCCCGTAATGTGTTACTAAATCAGATTTAAAACCTTCAAAAACAAGTTGACCGTTATAAATGACACCAATTTTTGTTGCTACAGCTTGAACTTCAGACAAAATATGACTGGACATTAAGATTGTTATCCCAGAAGCTGCAATAGTTTGAATCAATTCACGAATTTGGCGAATACCTTTTGGATCTAGGCCGTTTAAGGGTTCATCAATGATTAAAAGCTCAGGTTCATGAATTAAACATCGTGCAATAACCAGTCGCTGTCTCATGCCAAGTGAATAATTTTTTACAGGTGTTTCATTTTCTAGCTGTAAACCAACAAGAGCTAAAACAGTTGTAAGTCTTTCTTTTGTAAGAGGGTAGGACATGTAGTCACAGTGAATACTTAAATTTTCAGTTGCTGATAAATGCTCATAAAAAACAGGTTGGTTAATGCTGACACCTATTTTTTGCTTGGTTAAATCTGATAAAGGATGTTGAAAAAGCGTCACACAACCAGTTGTGGGATGAGTTAAACCAGAGAGAATTTTAAAGAGTGTTGATTTTCCAGCCCCGTTTTTTCCTAGTAAGACATAGATTTCTCCTTTTTTTACTTCAAAATTAATACCTTTTAACACGTGTTTTAAACCATAGTTTTTTTCAATCGCTGTTACTTCAATCATTTGTTCTCCTTCTTTCTTTTTAACATACCAGTAGTATGTATTAGCTAAAAATAAAATACATACTAATGGTATGTATGATTCTAAAAAAAATAGATTAACTATTTTTTTTAAGATAAGTTATTAATTCATCTGCAATTTCCACTAATTCTGCATCAATTACAGGGATACCTAAGCCATCAAAGGTTTTTTTGACAAAACGAACTTTTCGGTGAAGCTCCTCTTCTGGCAACGTAGTGATTTGAATCCCAATCCACAGATTAAGAGTTAGCATTAACAACTCAGCCACTTCTTTTGGTGAATCTGTTACGATTGATCCATCTGCTACGCCTTCTTTAACGACTTTTTCAAGCTCAGGAACAATAGTTTCAAAAGTCATCAAGTATTGCTCACCTAGAATACGAGGGCTTTTTAAAGTGACCCCAGCTGAATAGCCGATTTCTTGTTTTCTATAACTTTTAAAGGCTTCTTTAACCGAATTTTGAATTTTTTCTAAGCCGGTTTTGCCATGCCAGTCGCTTAAACTTTTTTGTGAATCATTTTCCTCCATGACAGCATTTAAAATGGCTAATTTTGAGTCAAAATGATGATAAATAACTCCCTTAGTCATCCCGTCCAATCCATCAATTATGTCTTGAATGGTTGTCCCGTCATAGCCTTTTTCTAGAAAAAGTTTCTCAGCAACGGCTAAAATTTTTCGTTTTGTTTCTTCTGGATGTTTGTTTCTAGCGATGATCATCACCTCCAACACATAAAATAATATGCGATAACTTATCATTACATACCGACAGTATGTATGTCAATTGTTTTTTTGTTTATAAAAAGCGATCATGTAAGAATAATTCTTCTGATGCGAGTCGTTTCTCTTGGTTGGTCTCATAGTTAGCAACATAAAGACAAGAAAAAAGAGAGTTTAAAACATAATCCAATCCGATTTGCGAAGAAAAAGTGGATAGTTTAATGGTTTGGCTCTCACTCACAGCAATAGGTAGTAAACAATCTGCCATTTTTCCAATATGGGAATTTGGATAAGCGGTAACTACAATTAATTTTGTCTGATTTTCTTTTAAAAGTTGAGCGATTCGGTAATTATTTTTACTTTCACCGCTATAGGAAACTAAAATCGCACAATCTTTTTCACTAAAATTTGTCGCCAAATGACGATTTTCTCCTGGCAAGTTAGCCATCTGAATATTATAACCAATCTTCATCATTTTGTTTTGAAAATTTAAGGCAGCAACGGTTGTATCACCATAAGCAAAAATCCCAATATTTCTTGCGCTCAATAAGTAAATGACGGCTTGTTCTAGTAGGTCGTTAGTATAAAGCGTGGCTGTTTGATTGACAGAATCTATGTAGAGTCCCTTTATTTTTTTTGAGACATCTTCATAAGTATCATTTTCTGAAAAAGGAAAGTTAGGATTCACTGTTAATATATCAGTAGGTTTTATTTGAAGCTGGGCAGATAGTTGTATTTTAAAGTCGCTGAACCCTTTTAAGCCGATTTTGCGACATAGTCGTACAATGCTTGAAGTGGAAGAAAAGGTAGCATTGGCAATTTCTTGCACAGATTTTTCTAAGATATCTTGTGGTTGTTTCAACATATAATCAGCAATAAATTTTTCAGTGTCATTAAAATTTTCTTGTTTGTTTAAAGCAAGTATAATGTCCATCATTTTTCTCCTTTACTTGTCGTGGAATATTATTCCAAAAAAATTGTCTTTTTAATAAATTATAGAATGAAATGTTAAAAGAAAGCCAGGTTATTTACTCTATTAAACCCTTATGTTTAACTAGAGTCAAATAAGTTAATGGAGGTATTTCAATGATAAATATAGCCTATATTGGAAATGGGAAGAGTGCCAATCGTTATCACATACCATTTGCCCAAAAAGTACCAGGATTAGTAATAAAAAAGATTGTTTCAAAAAGTGAGTCAAAATGGGAAAAAATTGAAGGTGTGGAGTATGTAAATGAGACAAGAGATGTTTATGAAGACGATGCAATTGATTTAGTGGTACTATCAACTCCACCTCATACACACTATGAATTAGCAAAAGAAGCCTTAACTCATGGTAAGCATGTTTTAGTGGAAAAACCGTTCAGCGAAACAGTTGAAGAGGCAAAGGAATTATTTGATTTAGCTGAGAAAAAAGGCTTGATGATTCAGTGTTTTCAAAATCGTCGGTTTGATTCAGATTTTTTAACTGTTCAAAAAGTGATTGAGGAAGGTAAATTAGGGGATTTATTTGAAGTGGAGATGCACTTTGATTATTTTAGACCAGAAGTTCCTAAAAAGACTTTAGCGTATTCAAAACCAAATAGCTTTGTTTATACTCATGCGTGTCATACATTGGACCAAGTAATATCCTACTTTGGAAAACCAGATGATTATCAATTTGATGTCCGTCAATTATTAGGAAAAGGTCGAATGAATGATTATTTTGATTTGGATTTATTTTATGATACTAATTTGAAAGTCTCAGTAAAATCAAGTTATTTCAGAGCAAAAACTAGACCAAGTTTTGTTGTTTATGGTAAAAATGGTTATTTCATTAAAGAGACAAAAGACCGTCAGGAAGAACATTTAAAACAATTCTACATGCCGACAAATAATGATTTTGGAATAGATTTAAAAGAGCATTATGGCACGTTAATTTACTATGATAAAAAGGGCGTTTATCACGAAGAAAAAGTAATATCAGAGGTGGGCGATTATAGTTTATTTTATCAAAGATTATATGAAACACTAGCACATGATGCGCCGAAACTAGTGAAAAATGAAGAAACATTGTTGCAAATAGAGTTATTAAATGAAGCTGTCTCACATTTGAAATAAGGAAAGAAGGGAAAAAATGAAGTTAGGTATTATTGGTTCAGGCAAAATTGTCGCTGATTTTTTACA
>NZ_JAVWHO010000077.1:0-5072 GCF_036639995.1 Vagococcus sp.
AGATTAGGACTTACGTCCTAATCTTTTTTTTAGCGAAACATTCTAAATAACATTGCTTTTTTTTTCTTCATTATTTTTAATAAAATCTAGAATTGAAACTAACCCTATAATAGCTGGTTCATTTTCATCTTCAAAAACAGTTATTTCATAGGAGTCTCCTCTAGTTGTCCATCGATTTCTTAATTTAGCCACCTTACGATAACCTAACATGATATTAAAGGACATATCAAAAAAGTCATCATCTAGATTCAACTTATCACCAGTAACAACGTAATTTGATGCAACGGGAGATAATCTTTTTTCAATCGTAAAAACTTTTTCATTATCCACCTCAACAGTAAACCGAAAAAATTCCTCAGAACGATTATTTGTAACAACGGCTACCTGTTCATGTACAGGATTGTGTATTGTTATAAACAGTTCATTGTCAATTGAGTCTACTGATACACCGTACACATCTTCTTCATTACGGTTTGTTACAGTGAATGTTTCGCTTGGATTAGATACCTTTCTTTTCATAAAAAGTTGTCTCACTAAGCAACACTCCCTTTTTCTATATATATCATTATACTCTTTTTTGACGTAATAATCATTATAAATTATAAATGTTTAAATAAGTCTTTCATCTCATTTAAATTAACACACTCGTACATTGTTTGGTCTTCAATGGATTTTATAAAAGAATTGTTTAGCCAAATAGTATCTATTCCCACTCTGTTGGCACCTCTAATGTCAGAACTTAAGCTATCTCCGATCATAAGAACACTGTTAAGTTCTTTTATCCCCTCTTTTGAAAATATTGTTTCAAAAAACCTAACGTCTGGTTTTTCAAAGCCTATTTCTTCTGATATATATAATTCTTTAAAAAAACCTGTCATATTCGCATTTTCTAACCGTTTTCTCTGCGTTCTTCCGACACCATTTGTCCCTGCGTAAATGGTATAACCTTCCTCTGTTAGAAATTCTAATAATTCAATTGCTCCATCCATTAAATCATTGCGATTTTCTAAAAATTGGCGATACTCATCATCGGCTTTAGCACCGTCTACTTGAACGCCTTGTGTTGCAAAAAACTGAGCAAATCTTGACTCTAATACGGTTTCTTTTTTTATTCGTCCTTCTTCTAATTTGCTCCATAACTGATGGTTAATTTTTTTATATTGCTCAAAAGTTTCTTCATTAAAAACAACACCATATTTAGCAAATAAACTTTGCAGCGCATTATATTCCGATTTACTAAAGTCAAGTAATGTATTATCTAAATCAAAAATTAAATAGTCATATTTTTTCATAATAAAAGCCTCCATTAATTTAATATTAATCTTTATAGTGATGCGGCGTTTGACTTACACGTCTTTTTTTATCCTTTTGCCTTTTGTTGTATGACGCCAACACTTCAGGGTCTAACATTTTTGATCCTTCTATAAAATGGATGGCTTCTGTACCTGCCTCACACGCTGCTTCATAGTACCATTTTTTCCACTTTAAAAAAGACAACATTGTTTCAAGCTCAGCAATTTTTTGTTCTAGCTCTTGCTCTTTTTCAGTAAAAAATTGCTTCCTCAACGTTAACGTTTCATCACCTGACATTGTCCATTCAACAAATTGACCAATTTCTTTAACAGGAACATCTGAAAGTTTTAAACATTGAATAACTTCCAAATATTTTAAATCTGTCTCACTAAAAACACGGTAACCAGAGTCATTCCTTTTCACAAAAGGAAGTAAACCAATCTTATCATAATACCTAAGAGTATCTGTTGAAATTTTTGTAATTTTTGCTACGTCACTAATTGAATACATTTTTTTCACCTTTTCTCTTGACTTGGAGTTAACTCCAAGGATTATTCTCTATATAGCTTCTATAAATAATAAGGATGTGTTAAAAAAATGTCAAACAAACCGTTAATCGTCATCACTGGTGCAAGTTCAGGATTTGGAGCAAAAACAGCTCAACTATTTAATAAAAAGGGTTATCCATTACTCTTAATCGCCCGTCGTGTTGACAAAGTAAAAGAATTACCATTAAATTTTGAAAATGTTATGGTGGAAAAAGCTGATGTTTCTAATATGGAAGAATTAAAAACTGCTATTAGAAAAGCGGAGGCTGTCTACGGCCCAACTGACTTACTTGTTAATAATGCAGGTGTTATGCTTTTAGGAAATATCATGAAACAAGACGAAAAAGAATGGTCAACTATGCTTGATACAAATGTTTTAGGTGTCTTAAATGGCATGAAGATAGTGTTAGATGATATGGTAAAAAGAGAACACGGAACCATTATTAATATCTCTTCCATTGCTGGATTCAAAGCATTTGCTGATCATGCTGCTTATTGCGCAAGTAAATTTGGCGTACACGGATTAACTGAAACGATTCGTCAAGAAGTCGCTGACTCAAATGTCCGCGTGTCTCTTGTATCACCAGGAGCTGCTGAAACAGAGTTATTAACTCATGTCACTAGCGAAAAATCCCTTAATGACTATGTATCATGGAAAGATAGTATGGGCGGCGTTACTTTAGATCCTGAAAAAATTGCTGAAACAATTAGCTTTATCTACGAAATGCCGCAACAAGTAACGATTAGAGAAGTTTCTATCGCTGCAACTAAACAACAGGCATAACAGAAGAAAAACAGAGAACGACTTGATGTCGGCCTCTGTTTTTTATTATGCTTCAAATTTAACGATTTGTCTTTGGAACTCTCTAATATTAACCATTGAATAGGTTACAACCACTTGAACTACGCACATAACGGCAGATGTAATAATTCGCGTTGGCAAGAAACCAAACACCGCATTTCCTTGCATCATATAAAGCCATAGTGTATTAAGTGGCAAACTCAAAGCAAACGTCACAATGACATTCACCAAAATAATGCGTTTAAGTGTTAACTTCTTTTTATGATAGAAGCTACTATAAATCACTCCTGCTAAAAAGGCAGTTAATGTAAATCCTGGGAAATAAGCTCCCCCCGCCGGAAATAACATGGCACCAATAAAATCACACAACGCATTGGCTGTTCCTGCTATCATTGGCCCAAATAAAATAGCCATAATAGCTACTGGGATAAAGAAAAAACTTATCTTTATAAATCCCGTTGTAATTGATAAAAATTGCGACAAAATGATTCTAAGAGCCATTAACACTCCCATGATCGCTATTGTCCTAGCTGTAAAACCTTTTTTTTCCATTCTAGCATCTCCTTTTAGAGTTGCTACATCCATTATGCAGCGAATGCGAAAATAATGTCGCAAGTGCTCCACTAGCACTTTTCGTCCAATAAGCTACATCCCATCTCATTGGCACTTGACGCTTTATTTCCTACTCTGTTTTTTTATTTTACACTAAGACTATATCACATTTTTTTAAATTAACAATAAAGACTATCTAAGTCAATTTTTCGCCAAATTTTCGAGCTCTTTAAATAATAAAATAGCCGTACTTTTGTTTGTTGCAAGAGGCACTTCATAGACGTCACTCAGACGAATCAGCGCGTTAACATCAGGCTCATGAGGTTGAGCAGTTAGTGGATCTCTTAGGAAAATAATCATATCCATTTTTCCTTCTGATACTTTAGCTCCAATTTGTTGATCCCCACCAAGTGGACCTGATTTAAAGCAATGCACTGCTAATTTTGTTGCCTCCATAATTTTAGTTCCCGTTGTTCCTGTTGCAAACAATTCATGTTTAGCTAAAATAGCTTCGTATTCCTTGGTAATTTTAATAATATCTTTCTTTTTTTTATCATGAGCAATTAGTGCTATTTTCATTCTAAACTCCCCTTCGTTTTCTTTTCGTCACTTTGACACAAATAATTGGTCACCTTTCACATTGTAAGCGTATTACATTTTCTATTATACTCTAGATAATAAATGAAGTGAAAGAAGGAAATTCAACATGGTAGAAATTGCATTAAAACATATACATAAAAAATATGATGGTAACCCAAATTATTCAGTAACAGACTTTAACTTACATATTGAAGACAAAGAATTCATCGTTTTTGTTGGTCCCTCTGGATGTGGTAAATCAACAACATTACGTATGGTTGCTGGTCTTGAAGATATTTCAGAAGGCGAATTATGGATTGGTGATCGCATGGTTAATGACGTAGCACCTAAAGACCGTGACATCGCTATGGTATTCCAAAACTACGCACTTTACCCACACATGACAGTTTACGATAATATGGCATTTGGTCTAAAACTTCGTAAATATGACAAAGCTGAAATCAAAAAACGTGTGGAAAATGCAGCTGATATTTTAGGCTTAACTGAATACTTACAACGTAAACCAGCGGCTTTATCAGGTGGTCAAAGACAACGTGTGGCTTTAGGTCGTGCTATTGTCCGTGATGCTAAAGTATTCTTAATGGATGAACCTTTATCAAACTTAGATGCTAAATTGCGTGTAGCTATGCGTGCTGAAATCGCTAAATTACACCGTCGTTTAGAAACAACTACAATTTATGTTACCCATGACCAAACAGAAGCTATGACTATGGCTGACCGTATTGTTATCATGAAAGATGGCTTTATCCAACAAATTGGTACACCAAAGGAAGTTTATGACACACCTGTTAATGTGTTTGTTGCTGGCTTTATTGGCTCACCTGCTATGAACGTCTTCAATGTTTCATTAAACGAAGAAGGCTACATCTCTGACGGAGCTGATTTAAACTTACAAATCCCTGAAGGAAAATTCAAAGTCTTAAAAGAAAAAGGCTATGTTGGCAAAAACTTAATCTTTGGTATTCGTCCTGAAGATATTCATAGTGAACCAATTGTTAAAGACGCTTCTCCAAGTAGTATTGTTGACTCTGAAGTGGTTGTTTCTGAACTTCTTGGTGCTGAAACAATGCTTTATACACGTACTGGAAACACTGAATTCATTTCCAAAGTAGATGCTCGTTCAACTTACACTCCTGGTGAACGTATTGAACTTGCCTTTAACTTAAATAAAGCACATTTCTTTGATGCTGAAACAGAACTAGTTATTCGTTAAGTAAATTGATTCCCTCATTTTACTTTTCATTATGTAGAGTAAAAATTAAAAGCTTGACTCCTTT
>NZ_JAVWHO010000078.1:0-4762 GCF_036639995.1 Vagococcus sp.
AAAAAAGACACCCTCCAAATGGAAGATGCCTTGAAATTCTGTATAAAAACGAATTAACGTTTTGAAAACTGACTAGCTTTACGAGCTTTTTTAAGACCTGGTTTTTTACGTTCAACCATACGAGCGTCACGAGTTAACAATCCTGCACGTTTAAGAGCTGGACGGAAATCTGGATCTACTTGTAAAAGAGCGCGAGAAATACCGTGGCGAGTTGCCCCAGCTTGTCCTGCGTATCCTCCACCGTTAACGTTAACTAATACGTCATATGCGCCTTTAGTTTCTGTTAATACTAGTGGTTGCATGATTACTTCACGTAAATCAGCATGTGGAATATATTCTTCAATGTCTTTGTTGTTCATGATTACTTTACCTGTACCTGGTACTAAGCGTACGCGAGCTACAGATTTTTTACGACGGCCTGTGCCTAAATATTGTACTTTAGCCAATGAAATTCCCTCCTTAAATTAAGTTAGTGATATCTAGTACTTCTGGTTGTTGCGCTTCATGTTTGTGTTCTGCTTCACCGTATACGAATAATTTAGAACCTTGTTTACGTCCTAAAGTATTTTTTGGTAGCATACCTTTGATTGAAGTTTCAATCAAACGACGTGAATTTTTATCACGCATTTCACCAGCAGTTGTTGATTTTAAACCACCTGGGTATTGACTATGACGGTAATAAATCTTGTCAGTGTCTTTTTTACCTGTTAATTTAATTTTGTCAGCGTTGATTACGATTACGTAATCACCAGTGTCTACATGTGGTGTGAATGTTGGTTTATTTTTTCCACGTAAGATAGATGCTACTACAGTAGATAGACGACCTAAAGGAATATCTGTCGCGTCTACTACATACCATTTACGTTCGATTTCGCCATTTTTGGCCATATATGTTGTACGCATGGGTTTCTTCCTCCAATTTATGTTCTTAATGTTTGGCATTACATAATAAGTTTCCGGGGCTCACCATGTTGTGGTCAAACAATACCATTTATCATATTAGCGTGATTTCATTGATATGTCAATCAAAATCACTACTTTTTTTCATTTTTTTTGAAATTATTCATAAGATACATTCATCAAGAAAAGCCCTTCAGGATGGGCAGTTGGCCCTGTCATTTTCTTGTCTTGGTTCTCTAAAGCTATTTTTATCGCATCAGTCGGTAATTGTTCATTACCTATTTTTAGTAACGTACCAACAAGCATCCGTACCATCTTATAAAGAAAGCCGTTACCTCTAAAAATAAAAAGTAACCCTGAATCACCCGTTTCTTCAATTCGAACCTCATAAACGTTTCTTGTTTTGTCTTCAACTGAACTACCAGTCGCACAGAACACGCTAAAATCATGCTCTCCTTCAATATATTTAGCCGCCTGCCTCATTACATCTAAATCCAAATCGAATCGGTAATGGGCTGAATACAAGCGTTTAAAAGGGTCTCTTGATTGTCCTGTATCCACATAATAGTGGTAAATCTTTTCTTTGGCTAAATAACGTGCATGGAATGTATCTTCTACTTGCTCCATTGACACAAAACAAATATCATCTGCAGTTTGTGTGTCTAACGCAAAACGAAATTTTTCTGCCTCACGTTCATGAGGATAATCAAAATGAATCACTTGCCCTTTTGCATGGACCCCTGAATCTGTTCGCCCAGATGGATGAATAGTAATTGATTTACCACCATTTAATCTTCTCAACGTATTTTCAATTTCTTCTTGAACCGTATGTGCATTATTTTGAATTTGAAATCCCGCATAGTTGGTTCCGTCATAGCTAATCACTGCCTTATAACGTGGCATCTGCGTCTCCTCTTTTCTCTAAAAAGAGGTTAGGACACTTTCTAAAAAGAAAATGTACCAACCTCTTGTATCTATTTTTTAAGCACGAACAAAGACTAATAAAACTGTTAACAAAGCAAAACCAATGACAACAAATGTATCATTCTTTTGCCAATGTAGCACACGGTACTTAGTTCGGCCGTCGCCACCTTGATATCCTCTTGCTTCCATCGCAATTGCCAAGTCTTCCGCTCGGTTAAAACTGCTAACAAATAGTGGAATTAAAAGAGGCACAATCGCCTTCATTTTCTGCATCAAATTACCTTCACCAAAATCCACACCACGCGCACGTTGCGCATTCATAATCTTTTCTGTCTCATCCATCAATGTTGGCACAAAACGTAACGCAATTGATAGCATTAATGAAATTTCATGAGCTGGAAATTTGATTGCTTTTAAAGGTCTCAGTAAATATTCAATCGCATCTGCCAAAGAAAGCGGCGGTGTCGTTAACGTTAAGAGCGTTGACATAAAAATAATCAACACAAAACGAATAAAGATATACGCCCCGTTTTTAAGACCAAATTCACTAATCGTAAAGATTCCCCACTTGAAATACACTTCTCCACCTTGAGAAAACAAGACTTGCAAGATAACCGTAAAAAGAATCAACCAAATTAATGGCTTTACTCCTTTAATGAAGAAATTCAAATTAATTTTCGATAATAATATAGCAAAAATTGTAAAAGCAAACATCACACCAAAGGATTGAAAGTTATTACACATAAAGATAATCCCAATAAAATAAAAACTAGCCACAAGTTTCGCCCGAGGATCCAAATTATGAACAAATGAATCACCAGGAATATAACGACCTAAAATCAGTTTATTCATCATCTGAATCACCTGCTTTCAAGTCTTTTGCTAATTCATCTGCTAACTCTTCTGCCGTTAATGGTAATTGTGAAAACTTATAACCTTTTTCCATTAACTCAAAAGCAAAGTTTGTTGCAGTTGGCACACCTAATTGCTTTTCTTTTAACCAGGTCACATCTGAGAATATGTCACGTGGATGACCCTTTTTATGAATTTTGCCCTTTTCAAGAACCACCATATAATCCGCATACTCTGCAACATCATCCATTAAATGTGTTACTAAAATAATATTGATTCCTTTTTCTTTATGTAAACGATAGAACATATCCATCATATCTTTGCGTCCACGAGGATCAAGTCCTGCAGTTGGTTCGTCTAAAATAACCACTTCTGGCTCCATTGCAAGTACCCCAGCAATCGCCACACGTCTCATTTGTCCACCTGACAAATCAAAAGGCGATTTTTCCATAAGAGACTCATCTAAGCCCACTAAAGTTAACATTTCTTTAGCTAACTTCAAACTCTCTTCTTCAGATACCCCAAAGTTTTTAGGACCAAAAGCAATATCTAATGCAACAGTCTCTTCAAACAGTTGAGACTCAGGAAACTGAAACACGATACCAACTTTTTTTCGAATAGGTTTTAAATTTTTATTATCCGTATCAGGTTTAATCACTCTGTCCCCGATAGTCACCGTACCTTTAGTTGGTTTAAGTAACGCATTCAAGTGTTGTAGTAAAGTAGATTTACCACTTCCAGTATGTCCAACAATCGCTGTATAGCTATTAGAAGGAATCTCTAAATTAATATCAAATAATACCCGCTGCTCAAAGGGGCTATTAGGTTGGTAAGTAAAATCTACTTGTTCAAACCGGATGTCCATAACCACTCAACCATTCCTTCCTCTGTTAAATAAGACGCAGGTACATCAATACCACGGTCACTCAATGCGGCTTTTAATTTTTCAGGAAAAGGAATATCCAGCCCTAATTCAATTAGCTCCTCGCCTCTTGAAAAAATAGCTGCAGGCGTTCCTTCTTGAATGATTTCTCCCTCACGCATTACTAATACACGATTCGCATGAGCTGCCTCATCAATATCATGTGTAATCGAAATAACAGTCAAATTGGAATCTTCTTTAATTTTACGAATGGTTTCAATTACTTCTTCTCGTCCTTGAGGATCTAACATAGATGTCGCTTCATCTAGGATAATAACATCAGGACGAAGAGCAATCACACCAGCAATTGCAACACGTTGCTTTTGACCGCCAGAAAGTCTCGCAGGTTCTTTTGTGGCAAACTCAGACATGCGAACTTTTTCTAAAGCATCCTGAACTCGGACTAGCATATCTTCACGAGGTACACCTTGATTTTCTAAACCAAAGGCAACATCATCTTCAACCGTTGAACCGACAAATTGATTGTCAGGATTTTGAAAGACCATTCCAATCATTCGTCGAATATCCCAAATCGTACTTTCTGTTATTTGTTCACCCTTAACAAAAATATCCCCACTATTTGGGGCAATTAATCCATTGATAGTCTTTGCTAAGGTTGATTTACCAGAACCATTATGTCCAATTAAAGCAACCCATTCTCCAGGATAGATGTTTAATGACACATCACTTAATGCATTTTTAGTTTCTTCACTGTTATATTTAAATGTTATATTTTTTAATTCAATTAAAGGAGTCTCCATAAAGCCTCTTCCCTCATTACGTTTATTTTAAAAAAATGTTTCATTCTATTCTTAAATCTCTTTAAAAATACAAGGAAACATTTTTGTGACACGATAAATCCACGTTTATCCTATCTCATATTCAGATAAATAACAATTAAAGCGCATTTAATTCACGGTATAAAAAAAGCACTTTATATGATGAGCGCATGCCCTCTGACACAAATCAGAGGACAGCACCGAGCTAGACTCGGAAAAAATAAATTTTCCAACATCATAACACTCTAAAAGAATCATCTATAAAGTGATGCAACATATATCAAACAAATTTATTAAACTAATTCAATAATTACCATTGGTGCAGCGTCACCGCGACGTTGTCCTTTTTTAAGGATACGTGTGTAACCACCTTGGCGATCTTGGT
>NZ_JAVWHO010000079.1:0-3765 GCF_036639995.1 Vagococcus sp.
GTAAGTCCGGTCAGTTTGTCTTATCAAGTGAAGGTAGCTAATAAATAGAATAAAAATTTAAATGTTAGGGGCTGATAAAAAATTAGCCTCTTTTTATATGGTCAGAGGATAAAAGAGAACCTCAATTTTACTCATACTTTTCAGGTCGTTCATCTGTTGTTCATATAACTCATTTATAGTTTAGGCATTAAAGAAAGTGAAGGTGAGACAGATGAAAGAAAAAAATAATAAAACAGGGTTAAAGGAGTTGATTCGATTAACTAAACCTAAAAAGAGTTGGCTGATGATTTCTGCAATGGCAAGTGTTTTAGCCTCTCTAGTTAGTTTAGCTGTTCCAATGATTATTCAAAAAATGGTAGATAAATCCTTTTCGGGTATCTCTTTACAAGAAGGTGTATTAGTTATAGCTCTTTTTGTAGGTCAAGCGCTATTTAATTGTATTGCAATCTATTTATTAGTATACACGGGGCATTTTATGGTAAAAGAAATTCGGATGAAATTGGCACATCAAAGTATTTATTTTCCAGTTTCATATTTTCAAGTTGAAAGGCCTGGAGAATTAGTTAGTCGAACAATCAATGATACTAACTTAATTAAAGATTTTGTCAGTGAGAATATTCCAACATTTATTTCAGGCGTGGTTACATTGAGTTGTGCAACCGTCATTTTATTTTATATGGACTGGAAAATGACTCTAATTATTTTTTTAGCTATTCCGATAGTAGCAATCGCTATTGTTCCATTAGGTAAAAAAATATTTAGTATCTCAAAGAAAACGCAAGAAGAAACAGCATTATTTTCAGCAGATTTTGGTCAAATTCTATCAGCTTTACCTTTAGTAAAAGTATCTAATGGTGAAGAAAAAGCTGAGAAAGAGATGGAAAATGGGATTAATAAATTATTTGAATTTGGGAAAAGAGAAGCTAAAATAATTGCAACATTAAATCCTATTATGTCGATTGTTGTTATGGGGATTATTATGGGGATTGTTGCTTATGGAGGTTATCGTGTTTCTCAAGGAACGCTGTCTGCAGGGACCTTGATTGCTTTTATTTTATATTTGTTTCAAGTGGTTAGTCCAATAATTGCTTTTGGAACGTTTTTTACTTCGTTGCAAAAGGTAAATGGTGCAACAGAGAGGATTATTAAGTTATTAGATGAACCTATAGAGGATCTAACCACAGGAGAATCCGTAAATGTTAATGACGGTTCTATAAGTTTTGAGAAAGTCGATTTTTCTTACAATAAAGAAACAGTGTTACTTCAACAAATTAATTTTTATGCCCAACAAAATCAAACAGTAGCTTTTGTTGGGCCTAGTGGTAGTGGAAAGAGTACATTGTTTTCTTTAATTGAATCTTTTTATCAACCTAAATCTGGTAAAATAAAGTATGGAAAAAAAGATATCACAGAATTTTCGTTAAAAGAGTGGCGAAGAAAGATAGGTTACGTTCAACAAGAAAGCATGATGTTATCAGGATCGATTAGAGATAATTTAACGTTTGGGTTAGAAAGAGAAGTGACAGAAAAAGAGTTAGATAGTGTCATGGAGCTTGCATGTGGAAAAGAAATTATTGACCGTTTGCCTGAAGGGTATCACTCATTAGTTGGAGAAAAAGGTTCTTTGCTATCAGGTGGAGAAAGACAAAGAATAGCAATAGCGAGAGCTTTTTTAAGAAATCCTGATATTTTATTATTAGATGAAGCAACAGCAAGCTTAGATAGTCACTCAGAAAAAGTTGTTCAGGAAGGTTTACAAAATTTAATGGAAAATCGAACAACATTAGTTATTGCACACAGGTTATCCACAGTTGTTAATGCCGATAAGATAATTTTTTTAGATCATGGAGAAATCACAGGAATTGGAACGCATCAAGAATTACTAGAAAATCATAAGATGTATCGTGAATTTTCAATGCAGCAGTTAACAAATTAATAGGTGGTGGAGAAGTTGAACAGGGTATTAATTGTAGATGATGATAAAAGAATTTTAGAATTCATGACAATAGCTCTAGAAAATGAGCATTTTGAAGTTTATTCTGCTGAAAATGGTATAGAGGCACTAAATATCATAGAAAAAGTGTTAGTTGATATCGTGGTGGTTGATATTATGATGCCTGAGATGGATGGCTTTGAGCTAACAGAGAAGGTTAAACATTTTCTAGATATTCCTGTTTTGTTTCTGACAGCTCGAGGTGAGATACGAGATAAAGTAAAAGGGTTCAATTTGGGTGCAGATGATTACTTGGTCAAGCCTTTTTTGATTGAAGAATTGGTTATTCGAATCCAAACATTGCTTAAAAGATACCAAATTAATCAAAATATGAGAATTTCTCTTGGTAATTTAACGTTATTGGCGGAAGAGCAATATGTTAGATGTCATAATAAAATGATTGAACTTGCTCCTAAAGAATTCCATCTACTCAGCTATCTAGCTAATAAACCAAATAAAGTAGTAACAAGAGAAGAGTTGATCACTAAAATTTGGGGATATGATTATGAAGGAGACGAGCGAACAGTAGATGTTCATATTAAACGCATTAGAGAAAAACTACAAAAGGCTCATGCTACGATAGAAATAAAAACAGTTCGTGGAACAGGTTACCGATTGGAGGTAGTCTGTTGAAAAGAAAAATAATAAAGCTAGTTATTCACATATCAACATTTATAATCGCTATCGGTTGTTTTATTTTTTCTTATTGGTCAGTAAATCAGAGTTTAGCTCTTTTAAATATGTCACTTTCTTGGTGGTTAAAGCAAGGTGTTGTGACAGTTATTGGATTTCTTATAACGTCTGTTATTGGACGGTTGTTTGTCAGTGAAAAAACGTTATTTATGGCAATGAAAAAAATGTTGAAAAATATGAGCCAAGGGAATTTTGATGTTAACACTAATGATACAGGAAAGTTTTTTCGATTTATTGATGATGATTGGGACGATTTTTTAAAACAATTAGAAAAAACATCTGGTCAATTAAAAGAGATGGAAGAGCTGAAACAAGGGTTTATTTCAGATGTGTCTCACGAAATCAGATCTCCTCTTACATCAATTATTGGCTTTACTCAGTTAGCGATAAAAGAAAATGAAAATAAAGAGAAACGGCAGCATTATTTAAAAAATATTCAAGCAGAGTCTATGCGACTTTCAGTATTAAGTGATAGCTTATTGAAATTGGCGACTCTTGAAGAGAATAGAAAAATTAAAAAAAAGGTGTTTTCTTTAAGTAGTCAACTAGAACGACAACTCTCAGTTTTTAAGGTTCAATTAGATGAAAAAGACATACGCACACGTCTTTTAACTGTTCCTTGTTATTACTATGGCAATGAAGAATTAATGTATCAAGTTTGGCAAAATTTAATAAGCAATGCTATTCGTTTTAGTGAACCAAAAGATGAAATAGTTATCTCTTTAACTATTGATGAAAAAGAGTTTGTAGTATTGATTAAAGATACAGGTGTTGGAATGACTGAGGAACAAAAAAATCGAATATTTGAGCGTTTCTATAAAGCAGACGTCTCAAGAACTGCAACGACAGGAGGGAGTGGTTTGGGTCTATCCATTGTATCAAAAATTTTAGAATGTCATGAGGATTTGAAGATAGAAGTAGCAAGTATCATTAATGAAGGGACAACATTTAAAATTACTGGGCCTTTAGCTGAGATAAGTAGCGATTAGCTATCTCTTTTTTGCTATACTAAGTTTACTAAATCAAAAAGGAAGAATGTCTATGAGCTTGTATTTAGAAATACCAGATTGGCCATTATC
>NZ_JAVWHO010000080.1:0-2838 GCF_036639995.1 Vagococcus sp.
AATATCAAACAGATCACTTAACTGAATTAATTGATCTAAATCAGGATAACTTTTTCCATTTTCCCATTTTGAAATTAACGGACGACTAACAAATAATGTTTGAGCCAACTCTTCTTGTGTCATTTTAAATTCTAATCGCTTTTTCTTAACAACCTCACCAATTTCCATCACTATCACTCCTTAAAATAATTATACAAAAAAGCGTCTCTACTTTATAGTTACATAGCAAAACACAGCTAAAAACTTTGCTACATTTCGTTACACGTCTCTTCTTCCCGTATTAGATAAGGATTTATTCATTCAAATATCCACTTGAATGTCGATTTCTAAAATGATACACTTTATTCAAATAACTACTTGAATGTATAGGAGAATCAAAAAATGACAAATGATATTTGCGAAATAACTTGTCTTCATGAAGACAGAATTGAACAAGCAAAAGCTAAGCTAACAAAAACTAACACCTTAGACGTTAGTTTGCTATTCAAGGTCTTAGCTGATGAAAATAGACTAAAAATTTTGTACGCACTAGGATCAAGAAATGATTTATGTGTTTGCGATATTGCCAACATTATTGATGCTACTGTTGCAAATACGTCACACCACTTACAGACACTAAAAAAAATGAAACTTGTTGATAGTAAAAAAATTGGGAAACTTGTTTATTATTACATCAGCAATTCAACCGTTATTCATTTAATTGAAACTGGAATCAAAGTGAAAGAAGATGCTAATCATGAGTGAGAAAACAACTTATCGAATCCAGGGGTTAAGCTGTACCAATTGTGCGGCTAAATTTGAAAAAAATGTTCAACATATTCCTGGTGTCACCGGTACTAACCTTAATTTTGGTGCAGGAAAAATCACAGTTGAAGGTCGGGCCACACTAGAAGAACTTGAGGCAGCCGGAGCATTTGATAATTTACAACTCCAATCAATTGATGAACCCGTAGTAACGAGAAATTCATCAGATTCCTTCATTAAACGACATCTTCGACTGATAATAGCTGTCATTCTAATCCTTATTGCCTTTTCTTTTCAAATTCAGCAGGGAGAAAACAGCTCGCTTGCAACTATCTTTTATCTCTCAGCCATTCTAATCGGCGGGGTTAGCCTTTTTATTGAAGGGTTTAAAGACCTTCTTAAACTCAATTTTTCTATGGAAACATTAATGACTATTGCTATTATTGGAGCCTCTCTCATTGGGCAATGGGCAGAAGGAGCCGTTGTTGTATTACTTTTTGCGATTAGCGAAGCCCTAGAAAGATACTCGATGGAAAAAGCAAGGCAATCTATTCGCTCTTTAATGGATATCGCTCCTAAAGAAGCCCTTATTAGAAGAAATGGACAAGAGCTCGTACTTCCTGTCTCTGATATTCAAATTGATGACATCATGATTGTCAAACCTGGTCAAAAGTTAGCCATGGATGGCGTAATCGTTAAAGGACACTCTGCCATCAATCAAGCAGCTATTACTGGCGAATCTGTCCCAATTGAAAAAACTGTCAGTGATGATGTTTTTGCAGGTACGCTAAACGGAGAAGGCGCTTTAGAAGTTCACGTTACTAAAAAGGTAACTGACACAACCATTGCAAAAATTATTCATTTGGTGGAAGAAGCCCAAGGTGAAAAAGCACCTTCTCAATCTTTTGTCGATAAGTTCGCTAAATTTTACACACCAACCATTATTGCAATTGCTGGATTAACTATGGTTTTTCCTCCGCTATTTTTAGGTGAAGATTGGAATACTTGGCTTTACCAAGGGCTTTCTCTATTAGTTGTCGGATGTCCCTGTTCCCTAGTTATCTCAACACCTGTTTCTATTGTTTCAGCCATTGGAAATGCCGCTAAAAACGGGGTCTTAATCAAAGGTGGCATCTACCTTGAAGAAATCGGAGGATTAAAAGCCATTGCTTTTGATAAAACAGGAACATTAACTGAAGGTAAACCCGTTGTGACTGATTTTATTACCAATAATTCAGCTGAAGAAGAGCACTATTTAACAATCATTTCCGCTCTAGAATCTTTATCTCAACATCCTTTAGCCTCTGCTATTATCAATGAAGCTAAAGAAAGAAACCTAGACAAACATGCTGTGACTATCACTAATTTTTATTCCATAACAGGAAAAGGGATTAAAGGCGATTATGAAGGGACAACATACTTTGTCGGTAGTCCCAAACTCTTTCATACTTTAGCTATTGACTCTTCTCCATTAATGGCATCATATCAGCGCTATCAAAACGAAGGTAAGACCGTCATGCTTTTTGGTGATGCTAAAGAAATTCTAGCTATCATTGCCGTTGCTGATAAAGTGAGAGGTTCCAGTGCCGCTATTATTGAAAACTTGCATCAATTAGGAATAAAACAAACTATTATGCTAACTGGTGATAATACTCAAACAGCTAACGCCATTGGTCAACAAGTTGGCGTGACAACAATTAAGGGCGAGCTAATGCCTGAGGATAAATTAGATTATATTAAGTCTTTAAAACAATCTTATGAGAATGTTGCGATGATTGGAGATGGCATTAACGACGCACCTGCTCTAGCTTCCGCAACAGTGGGAATTGCTATGGGAGGAGCTGGCGAAGATACTGCTTTAGAAACAGCAGATGTCGCACTAATGGGGGACGATTTACGAAAACTTCCTTTTTTAATTAAGCTAAGTCGAAAAACACTGAAAATAATTAAACAAAACATCACCTTTTCTTTGATTATTAAGTTACTTGCAGTGTTGCTCATTATTCCTGGTTGGTTAACATTATGGATTGCCATTTTAGCTGACATGGGAGCTACACTTTTAGTGACATTAAACGGTTTGCGTTTAATGAAAGT
>NZ_JAVWHO010000081.1:0-2443 GCF_036639995.1 Vagococcus sp.
TAACAACATATAGAAGGGAAGATGAGAATGAAATCTAAGCTACCTCGTGTGTGCCTAATTTCAATATTGTTATTGGTGGTATTATGCTTTTTTAATAAACCTGCATTTGCTGCCAATGGCAATCTTCCTTCTGGAGTTGTGATAGGTGATGATAAAGGTTTTGAAGTAGAGCATGACGGAAATTACCTGTTTGATATTAAAAACTTACGACCAGGTTCGAAGTTTAAAAGAACTATTTCTATTGGTAATTACTCTGAAACTAATTCAACACCAATTACGATTGATATGAAGATGGATTATGATAAACATAAGCCAATCATCAAAGGAAAAGAAAACCTTTTAGAAGTCGTTCAGGTGAAGTTTAAAGTTGATGACAAAAAAATATATGAAGGCTCGTTAGACTTTTCTGGATTAAAAAAAGTTCGAAATAAGAAAGACCCAATTAAGATAAAAACATTTAAAACTGGAGAAGCTGCAACCCTTACTGCAGAATTCGAAGTTCCAGAAGACGTGGATCCATCTAAATGGGTTGCCTCAAACTCTGCTGAGTTTGTTTTGATATTTACAGCAACAAGAGATGGGGTACCGATTAAAGAGCCAGATCCAAAAGTAAAAAAACCTGGGTTAGCAGGCATTTTACCTAAGACTGGCGAAGAATTGGCGTTTTTATTATTAGGTATTGCTGTTGGTTTTCTGTTAATCATATTGGCAGTTAAAGTCTTTATAAAGGAAAGAAAAGAACAAAGGAATTAATCAAGTTATCTTGATTAATTTCATAAGAGTGAGCTATCTGACAGCCCTTTTATGAAATTAATCAATTTATTTTATAGGAGGAGAACAATGAAAAAGAAAAATAAACTAAAACAGCCCCTCACTAAGAAAATGTCTTCATCAAAAGCCGTTAAACAAGTTTTAAAGGAGAATAAACCTTTGTTTGCAGCATTTGGGACGGGATTTGTCCTCATCTTAGTGATTGGTTCTACGTTTGCGTGGTCAAGTTTTTCTAGTTGGGTAAAAAATCACATGCAATCTGAAGTAGGAACTCTTGAAGTGAAAATTATCGAAGATTATGAACAAGATAGTGTTTTTGATTTGGGAAAAGAGATTACTAAAAAAGTTGATGTTAGAAATATGTCCAAATATCCAGCTATTGTCAGAGTTCAATTCATTGAATCAGCTGCTAATTTTAAGATAGATGATAAAACAGGAATGCTTGAAAAAAAGACAACTCAAGGTGGAAGTGATTTAGCAATCAAGGACAAGGCTGAAACATGGAAAGTAGGAGCTGTTTATCCAGACCAGTTTAAAAAAGGTAATTTTTACGTAATTAATCAATCAGAAATTAATTACCAAACAAAGTATAAAGAGGACGCAACTCGTCCTAAATTACTAAAACCTTTTGAAATTACTTATTCGCCAACAATCAAAGAACAACCAACGCCACCACCAGCTCAAGTACCGTATTGGGTGTATGAGAATGGTTTCTTTTATTATTCTCAGGTTTTAGAGGGGAATAAGCAATCGGAAGTAAGTGTGATGGAGTCTGTTAAGATGCTGAAAGAAAACTTAGTTAATCCTAGTAAAAATATGTTATATAAAATCGATGTCAATGCATATGGAATTCGAGCGAACGAAGGGTCTTTAGAGAAATGGACAACAAATCAAGCTTTAATTGATATGTACAAAGCTGATCCAAAATTTGAAGAATAAACTGAAGGGAGAACATGATGAGTAAAAAAGTGAATCGAAAAAAAACTAAAAGTTGTAAACTAACTCTGTCTCTCAAAGGAAAAGGTTTTTTTCTTGCGGGTCTGGTAGTGATTTTTACGATAGGTATCGTTGCTGTAAATGCAGCAAATAATCGGAAATCTGATGTTGCAACGAATAATTTTACAGTCGCTCACTTGGAAGGTCGAATAGAGGAAACTTTTGATTCTGATGTGGCGCCTGAGATGGGAAAAGAAGTAACAAAAGATGTCAAAGTTAAAAATACAGGGAACACTAATTTATTTGTTCGTGTGATGGTATTTCCAGAAGTTGTTTCAAAAACGGATGTTCAATTACCAGCTAATATCAAAAAAGAAGGTGTATCTGGTCAAATCGAGTTATTAAATCGCAACAATGATGAATGGATTGATGGCGGCGATGATTATTACTACTATACAAAAAAGATTGAACCAGAAAAAAGCTCGCCAAGTCTTTTTACCGGTGTTAAATTAGATGGTTCTTTACTAAAGGAAGAAGACAACCAACAAGACCAAAATGAATTTCATTATTATTCATATGATGGAAGTAAAATGACGATTATGATTAAAGAAGAAACAATAACAACAAGTGGTGACACGTATCAAGAAGCGTGGAACATGAAAAATGAAAATGGACAATTTAAAACAGATGCTCTAGCAAAAGTGGCTGATGCCTTAGCAAAAGAAAAGGAGTGAGG